>JAEZUM010000082.1 GCA_023421075.1 Bacillota bacterium | reverse complement strand
ATTGGAGACAGGTGTCCTCGAGAAGGAATGTACCAAGGTGCTACAGGACTTCTTCGGGCAGCTGAGAATACGTAATAAGCAAGAAAAACAGAGGGAAAACGACCACAAAAAGGAAGAGTTTTAGGGTTGACAATCCTGGTGGTATGCATTATACTTGGCATACAGCTTTTTTATGATATAGGAAAGATATATCCAATAGTCAGAAAGTTTCCGTGCAGCCGGGGAGATAGCGGTGCCCTGTACCTGCAATCCGCTACAGCAGGGGTGATGTTCTGCCTAGGGTGACTTACTGTAAGGCAGCCCCTTATAAGTGATGTTGACGTTTGGGTCTTACGCAACAGGAATCTGTGAACCGTGTCAGGTCAGGAATGAAGCAGCACTAAGCAGAATCTCTTGTGTGCCGTAAGGCTGCCTGGACCGAGTTAACTGTAAGGGTAACGCTTATGGTAAGCATTCGAAGCAGAGCGCACGGATTAAAATATAGTAAGGAAAGCTTGTATAACAGGCTTTCTTTTTTTTGTGGGCTCTAAAGGGATATATTCTTAACCATAAGTATTTTGTACTAAAAAGGCAGTTATTGATTACATTCTGCTTTGTGAATCGGTTAATTTAGTATATAATAGTGGTATACTGTTATTAAATGTCGTTGATTAGGCGGTGTAATTATGGAATGGAAGATGAATCCGAATGCGGTAAATCAATTCTCAAAGGGTAGCGTAATCTATACCCAGGAGGGGCCTGTATTCAGCGTAGGAATGATTGTTAAAGGGCGGGTTATGATACAAAACACGGGAGCTAAGATCATTGTTGGTTCAGGCTCTTTTCTGGGAATTAATGATCTATATCATGGCAAATACCTCAGCACCTATACGGCGTTGGATGATCTGCTCCTTTATGTATTTCCGATTAACAGGGTAGAAGAACTGGAGACCATATTAAGTGTGAATAAGGATTATCATGGCTTTATGGTTGCCTCCTTTTATAAGATGATTTATGAGTTTGATTTGATTTATCATGGTATGATCAAATGTAGATCCACACTATATCAATTTTTGATAGAATATCATAACAAATATCGTTCAATGGCTAAGCGTAATGGCTTAAAGCCGCCGGTCTCCGAGCGAATCAATAAATTAGAGCTCATGGATAGTGATCTTGAGCTGCTGATGGACCGCATTAATTATTATATAGAATGCAAGAGCTTACCGATCGAAGCGGTAAAAACATTTTATTCTTATGGGAATGCAATAACCCTGTATCAGATTGAAGACCAGGTGAATGTAGTAAATCAACAGATTGAGGCATTAAAGGAAATGGCAGAGGATTTTGTTGCTATGGCCGATTGCCTGGTAGATGATACAGAGACCTGTCTGTTCCATCTGATTGCAAAATTCTCTATCTCACTTGATAATTCCAGCGGCACCAGTAATGAAGTTATGGAGATGATGGACGACATTATCGAACAGGTGAATCAGGCAGAGACCTTTGCAGAGCGTATGTTGTCAATTAAATATAAGGTGAACCGAAAGAAGATGGAAGAGGTATATCATCTGCTTCTTACCAGCAATAACGAAGAAAGCGTCAGCAGTGCATCCCGTCTAAAATACTCGGGAGAGGACACCAAAGAGGCTATGGAGGCAATGAAGAATTCCTTTGCTAAGATACTGGAATATGCAGGGATTAGCGAGAACAGAGCCGAGGAGATGCAGACTGCTATGCAGGATTTTGTCCATATGAAGGACAAGTTTTCCTCCGATGATAACACTAGAAATCTGAGAAAGAAATTAGCGGAGAATCATTATGAGATCTATCTTCCGGTATTTCTTCGTGCATATCAGGAAAAGAATCCTCCAAGACTGATCGATTTGTTCCTTAAGTATGGTTTTGCGGATGAACGTTTGCTGACAAACGATCAGATGTTATCCTTATATTTTTTGAAGGACGAGGAAGAACAGACGGGATTATGTAAAGTCTATGATATCAAGGCGTGGCTTACTATGATTTACGAGGGAAAGAAAGAGCCCTCGAAAAACGAGTTTGACTTAGAATATCCGGAGCATCTTGCCGGTCTTCGTAAACAAAATCAACTGACGGAGAAGGAAGCAGCAAAGTGTCTTACGGATCCGATGAAGAAGCTGCAGTATGAGATATTGAATATGTTCCGTTACAATAACCGTACCACAAACGGTCAGATATCCAGCTTTGTACCCTTCCTGCATAAGGATCAATGGGCAAACGGAATTGAGAGACTACTGTTAACCACTCAACGAGTCAATGAAGTTATTGCACAAATCATGCGAGTCGATTATTCGGTATTTGATCGGGAGGTCATCTTCTCAAGCAAGAATATCGTTAAGGAGTATGTAGTTAAGCGGGTCTTCCCGGATGTGATTTTACTGCCGAATGTAGGAAATAACGGCGTTATGTGGCAGGAAATTGCCGGGAAGAAGAGAGATGCCAGCGGTCGTTTCCTTCTACCCATCTTCACGGAGATCAACCTTGGGCTCCTATTAATTCGACTTCTGGGAAGATTCCGTTGGGAATTGTGCCGTACGATAGAAGGAGTTGCTTGGAATGATATCCAGAATAAATCTCTTACCTCAGAGTATAGCGATTATCTTCAATTTTATCGTAAAAACAAGGAATTATCCGAGGAGAAGAAAGAGAAGATAAAAGCGCAGATTCAAAAAGGTCGCAACAGCAGCCGTGAGATTTTTGTGATTGATTATGAGTTATGGATCAGTTATGAAGCGATGGGAGCCATTAAGCTGAACAAGCCGGTAAGAGAGATGATGGCAACCTATTGCCCCTTTGCGAAAGAGATTCGGGAGCAGATTAAGATGCAACCGCTGTTTGAAGAGGCAATGGCTCGTTACTATCGTGATAAGCAAAAAAAGGTTCGCGAGTTAGAGGGAAGGCTACGTCTGCTTCAAAAGGAAAACATAGAGATTCCGAAGGAGTTGGCGGATACCATGGTTTATTACCGTGATCTGTAGGGAAGCATGTACTGATATTGTGGCGATTTGATAAAATATATATATTTAACACACAATTAATGCAATGCACAATGAATTGACGAAATATATATTAAAAATTTATAAATTAACTGCAAACATATTGACAACTGATTCACTTAATCTTATAATAATGATACACAAAAGAGAGATAAAGAAGATGCGATTAAGGTAATCAGGAGGTGATACCATTGTACACAGTGGAGAGGAACCTAGGTGGACGGTGAAAGAGTTTTAAGCACCGGCATATGAGAACATTTATATATATATTAGAGCATTAAAATATATGGTAACATAGGGCTGCTTTAAGCATAAGCTTAAAACAGCCCTTTTCATGAGCCCCAACGCTCTTGTTACTGTTCACACCTCATTACGAAATATAGTCAAATGAGTTCGATCAATGATTTTCAAATCGAAGTATTTGCATTCGTCGGCACTTAGGTTCTGTTATTTAGAACCTTATGTGCCGCTACGTAATGCAACTAAGCGGAAGCGTCTCCGATTTCGGAAACATTGGTCGGACTCATATTATCATCTTTGACTGAGGTGAGAATAGTAACAAGCACTTGTCCTATTTTGTTTCTTCCAGCTGTTTATACTTGTCTAAACAGGAGACAAATGGTAGTATTATAAGAAGAGAAGAAACCTGAAGCGGTTGTATTGAGGGATGAATAATACAAAGGAGGTTCAACATGGGTAGCTATGAAAACATTGTAAAGATAGAAGAGATGAGAAGACGTATGGAAGAGGGCGATTCCTCGTCTGCTCAAAAGGTTCTTGATACAATGGATATCAAGAAAATTAAGAACATGTCTGACCTTAGCTTAATAGCAGAGGTCTATGCCGAAAACGAAAGATATGAAGAAGCTGTACAGCTTTATCTTAGAATATACGAAAAAACCAAATCCAGAAAATCCTTGTTTCAGCTGGTTGATTTATATATCAAGCTCCAGAAGCCGGAGGAAGCCGAGCGATACCTTAAGGAGTATGAGAAGCTGGCTTCTAAGGATTTTTATAAGTATATCTTTCAATATAAGATTGATAAATTGAAGGGGGAAGCTTACGAGACACTGATTGAGACCCTGGTGACGCTAAAGAACACTGAATATATGGAAAAGTGGGCTTACGAGCTGGCGAAGACCTATTATAAGGCAGGAATGGAGAAAGAATGTATTCAGGAATGCTCTGATATTATATTGTGGTTTGGGGAAGGTACCTTTGTAGAGAAAGCAAAGCTTTTACGCTCTTATTATTCGGGAGAGACAGATAAGGAAATGATTATGGAAGAGCTGAAGCGCCGTGCTATGGAGGATACCGGAAGATTGGCACATGCGGAGGAGATCCGGCAGGGTGAAGAGGACTTGAAGTCGTCAGATACGATGGAGGAGGATGAGGAATCCTATACATCAGCGGATTTCAGTATCGAAGAGGAAGCAGAGGACTTCGAGAATGACCTTAAGAAGGATATTCAGGATATTCTTATTGAGGAGGGCGAAGATAATTCGGAGACCGAGGATTATCTTGACCCCGAAGAGCATGCAGACGGCGGGGAAATAACGATGGTAGATGAAAATCCGGAAGAGGAAGAAATTCCTGGCGAGGGTGAGCAATTGGAGGAAGAAGCGGATGTATCGCAGCCGGAGCCTTTTCCCATGCAATATACAAGCTCTGAGCGAGAGATAGCAGAGCAAGAGGTCGAGGAAGCGCTCTATCAGTTGTTGGAAGAAGAGGAGATGGACGAGGAGGATAAGAAGCTCAAGCAGATCGCCGGAGAGCTAGAGATAAATCCGGAAGAAATATTTGGAAATTTCTTACATGTCAAATCCATAAAAAAACAGCTTGTAAAGAGCCTGGAAGGAATTCTTGACGTACATACAAAGACAGTGCAGCTTCTGATAACCGGAGCCGATGGATCCGGAAAGACAACACTGGCAAAGGATATCACGATGTTTCTTTATAAGACAGGGAAGCTTAAGTCTTCTAGAATTGCTAAAATCAAAGCGGATAAATTGAATTCTATCGATATTATGACAAAAAGAGATACCCTGAAGGATTGCTGTCTTGTGGTGGAAAATGCAAGTGATCTTAAAAGAGAAACCATAGATGGTCTTCTGGAATTGTGCCGTATCCTAAAGGGAAATATTGCTGTAATATTCGAAGAGAATAAGAAAAATATCAACAAGCTGTTTAGAGAGTGTCCGCAGTTAATGGATTTATTTAAGAATCGGATTCATCTGCCGGGGTATACAACGGATGATTTAGTGGGGTTTGCTTATGCGTGTCTGAGGCAAAAGGATTATCGAATCAATAAAAAAGCGGAACCGATTTTGATTCATAAGATCAATCAGATTGTAAAACAATCTGAGCCGCATATGCATCTTGAGCAAATATATAATCTGATGCAGTCAGCGATGGATGCAGCTGATATCCGAACCGGAAAGCAATTATCAAGCCTTGCTTCGCAGGGCAGACTTAGAGACGTAGAGGTATTAACGATACTTTCGGAAGACTTAATGATCAAACCTTAAATTGGATTGTAATATCATTCGGAAGCTTTTGTCCCTTCTTCGACTTTACATTAGTTGTCACGTGAAGCAAGTAGGATTCGTTCTTTGCATAAGGTGCCAACGGTTCAATCTCAATGCAATTACCTACAGAATCATAACGTATATTGGTAGGCAAGGGTGTCAGATTCATGGAAGTAACGTAGAGGTTACGGTTATTCACGGTAGCAGGGTTTAAGGGAGCAGTAAACTTGATTTTCCAAACAAAGCTACCGGTTTTAAATTTTAAACTTTGTTTAACGCGGTTTTTTACACTGCCTTCTACCGATTCAATTGTGATAAAATTATTGGCCATAGTACTCATCTCCATTATATATAAAAAATTTAAGTAAATGCTACAAAAGTCCCATTGTTAAATACATTATAGCATAAAATAATGAAACTTCAACTACTTAGGAATATTTTGAAAAAAATGTGTAAAATAATGTAAAAATCATGAGATTTAGGTAAATTAAAGGGTATTTTCCTTAAGATAATCATTGCTTTTTAGGAATATATGTGCGTTTCTGTCTTACAATATAAGTATAGAAATTTGAAATGCACACGCAAGGTTACTTCGATTGGAGGTGTATGGAAGATGTATGATGGATGATGGGAATGAATATTTATAGGGAATCCTGCAATAAAAGTAAATTTGCTTTTTTGAAAAAACAATTTACAAAACAAGACTTTGTGGTATAATCAAAGTGGCGATAAATATTTAACAAAATATTCATGCATTTTATATGCAAAATTAACAAACTTAAGTTCGATAAAATATGAGGTGTGCAATGGAGCAGTATATTATGAAAGGCGGAAAGCCGCTCATTGGTGAGGTAACAATCAGTGGTTATAAGAATGCAGCCTTGGGAATCATCGCTGCAGCTGTTATGACTGACGAAACTGTTAAAATAGAAAATGTACCCGACATAAAAGATATTGACGTTCTATTACAGGCGATTGAAGACATTGGTGCCAAGGTCAACCGGATCAACAGAAATACCATTACGATTAATGGAAGTAAGATTAATACCGTTGATGTAGATTTTGATTATGTGAGAAAGATAAGAGCCTCCTACTATCTGGTAGGTGCATTGCTTGGGAAGTACAAAGGTGGTAAGGTAGCCTTACCCGGAGGCTGTAATATTGGAAGCCGACCGATTGAACAGCATATCAAGGGCTTTGAGGCTCTTGGTGCAGAGGTTAAAATTGAGCACGGATTGATCTGTGCGGATGCCGAGGAGTTAAAGGGAGCGCATATTTATTTTGACTGCTCCAGTGTCGGTGCAACCATTAATGTTATGATGGCGGCCGTTATGGCTGACGGACTTACGATCCTGGAAAACTCTGCGAAGGAGCCGCATGTTGTAGATGTGGCAAACTTCTTAAACAGTATGGGTGCGAATATCAAAGGAGCCGGTACGGATATCATTCGTATTAAAGGTGTTCCGAAGCTTCATGGAAGCGAATATTCCATCATTCCGGATCAGATTGAAGCAGGAACCTTTATGTTTGCTGCTGCAGCTACCAAAGGAGACATTCTGATTAAGAATGTTATACCGAAGCATTTAGAGGCCTTTACTGCAAAGCTATTGGAAATTGGTGCACAGGTCGAAGAGTTTGATGACATGGTTCGTGTGAAAGCAGATGGTAAATTAGGAAATTCCCATGTTAAGACCTTAGTATATCCAGGCTTTCTTACCGATATGCAACCGCAGATGACAACGTTGCTCGCGATCTCCAAAGGAACCAGTATTGTAACCGAGAGTATTTTCGAGAATCGTTTTAAATATGTAGATGAGCTGACACGTATGGGAGCATCCATCAAGGTTGAGGGTAATACTGCAATTATTGAAGGTGTTGACCGATTGACCGGTGCCAGTGTTTGTGCTCCGGATCTTCGTGGCGGGGTTGCACTTGTAATGGCAGGACTCATGGCAGAGGGTTACACGATTGTTGAGAACATCGAATATATTGAACGAGGATATGAGAAGTTCGAGAATAAGATGCAGCAACTTGGCGCAGCGATGATTAAGGTAGATTCTACCGATATGAAGGCAATTAAGAAGTTTAAGCTTAAGGTTGGTTGATATTTATTTGGACAGACGATAGAAGGCTATGTGAAATAATAATTTTATTAAGAATTATTATTTCACATAGCCTTATTTGTGTGACCGTAACCGCCACTCGATATGTTTAAGCTAAGGAGACAATATTTATATTTCTTTGCTTGGATAAATCGATAAATTGATTATCTACCCGAATAACCGGACGGGATAATTCGGAGTGATTAATGAACACCACTTCACCAATCTGATTATTACTAAGTCTTACGTTATTCCTTATATAGGATTCTGCAATACTCTGCATAAAGGTAATTAAGTACTTAGGATCGTATTTCTTATAACCCTCGGACTCAATGATAGACATAACCTCAAAAGGAGATAACGGACCGCGATAAACTCTCGGGCTGGCCATGGCATCGTAGACATCGGCAATTGCGACCAGTTTAGAAAAGGAATCGATTCGATCACTCTGGTAAGCAAAGGGATAACCGCTTCCGTCACAGCGTTCATGATGCAACAAAGCAGCCTTCTTAACTCTGGAATCGAGCATTGTATTTTTGAGGAGCTCGAATCCCAAATAGGAATGCGTTTTTATCTTGGTGTATTCCTCCTTGGTCAGCTTAGCCGGTTTGAGAATGATCTCGGAGGGAATTAATAATTTACCGATATCGTGCAGCAGTCCGCAGAGTGTGATGGTATCCAAATCCTCCGGAGTAAAATGAAGCCATTTTCCGATGATATTGCAGATTAAGGCAACATTCAAGGAATGTACAAAGGTGGCATCATCATAATTACGGATGCATTGAAGCATATTAATGATTTCCATGCCGGAGCTGCTCTGACTCAGGATCTTACGGGCGTCAGCCAAAAGAATGTCAGTATCAACCGCACTCTTACGGGTAACAATATCCTCAAAGGAATGCTTTATCCCGTCAATCGCTTGTTGATAAGCCATCTGGAAGGCCTTAAAGGATTCACTTTTTCGCAGCTTCTCATAATAGGTATCACAAGCCAATATAACCGTGGCATCTTCTGTCGAGGTGATTATGTTGATGTCTAGTTCCAATACAGAGTAAAATTCTAGTCTTGTAATTATTTTATCGGTCAGGATAGTGTCCTTATTCATGATAAGCAACCCATCCTTTGAGAACAAATCGGAAGCGGCCACCATTCCGGGTACTGCCTGGGACAAAGAAATTTTTCTGCTTTTCATCATTCGTATGATCCGCAAGAAACGCGGAGTTTATGTCTCCTTTCGGTCCATCATTATATTAAAAAAACTTGTACTATATTCAGTATAGAAATATTGCTTCATAAAGTCAAATAAAAAAGCAGCATACGACATAATTCGAGAAAAATACACCATTTATTGCTACCATTTCCAAAAAAAACCCTTGACTAGTTGTAGCTTTCGTTATATCCTAATCATACAAGACTACAAAAAAATTGAATGATAACATTTCTCTTATTCAGAGTGACGGAGAGTAAAGGCTCTATGAAGTCACGGCAACCCCATAACTGGAAGGTGCCAACCTGAGCGAGTAATCGAACAATAAGAGGATTTGATTAACTTTGGTATCAAGTCCGCATATTGCGGGCTTATTTTTTTCCTTTTTAAGAATGGAGGCTATTATGCAAAAGAGATTATTTACTTCAGAATCAGTAACCGAAGGACATCCGGACAAGATCTGTGATCAGATTTCAGATGCGGTTCTGGATGCATTGTTGGAACAGGATCCAATGAGTAGAGTGGCATGTGAGACAGCAATTACCACCGGTTTAGTTTTAGTAATGGGTGAGATCACAACGGAAGGCTATGTAGATATTCAGAAAATAGTTCGTGACACCATACGTGGAATTGGTTATGATCATTCCGAATATGGGTTTGATGCGAATACCTGTGGTGTGATCGTGGCACTTGATGAGCAGTCCAAGGATATTGCAATGGGTGTGGATACCGCACTTGAAGTGAAGGAGCATATCGCTGAGGACGAGGAGTTCGCAAAGATTGGTGCCGGCGACCAGGGTATGATGTTTGGTTTTGCAACCAACGAGACAGAAGAATATATGCCTTATCCAATTTCCCTCGCTCACAAGCTGACGAAGCAGCTAACGAAGATCAGAAAAGAAGGAACCCTGAAATATCTTCGTCCCGATGGTAAGTCTCAGGTTACGGTAGAGTATGATGATAATGGTAAGCCGATTCACCTGAATGCGGTCGTGTTATCCACTCAGCATAATGAGGAGGTACCCATTGAACAGCTTCGAAAGGATATTAAAAAGTTTGTTCTCGATCCGATTCTTCCGGAAGAACTGGTAGATGAGAAGACAAAATTCTTCATTAATCCGACCGGACGCTTTGTAATCGGTGGACCGAATGGTGACAGTGGTTTAACCGGTAGAAAGATTATTGTAGATACTTACGGTGGATATGCAAGACATGGCGGCGGTGCCTTCTCCGGTAAGGACTGTACCAAGGTAGACCGTTCGGCATCCTATGCTGCCCGCTACGTAGCAAAGAATCTCGTAGCCGCCGGACTGGCGGACCGCTGTGAGATTCAGTTATCCTATGCAATTGGTGTTGCAGAGCCTACCTCAATCATGCTGGACACCTTCGGAACAGGAAAGCTGTCGGATGATGAATTAGTAACAATCATTCGCAAGCATTTTGATCTTCGTCCTGCAGGTATCATTAAGATGCTTGATCTGCGTAAGCCGATCTATAAGCAGACCGCAGCCTATGGACATTTTGGAAGATTAGATTTGGATCTTCCTTGGGAGAGATGCGATAAAGCAGAAGATCTCAAGAAATATCTTGCATAATAGTTAATATAATTAAACACTAAGAGTGCCATGATCAACGCGAGATTTCCCATTCGGTGAAACAGACGCGAAAACCATGGCACTCATTTTGCGATTAAGGCTTTGAATAATCGTATTTCATGGAATCTTTAGAAAGGTTAGAGTAATTTTCTGTGCATTTTCAAAATTTACATGCTATACTAAGAACATAATGAACTATATTAGAAAGAATGGGTGAGATTGTTTGAGACTCAAGGATAGACTATTAACTGCATTTTTTATCATGATTGCAATGCCGATTATGCTGCTTTCTTTAGCGGCCGGTACCATTATCAGCATGCAGACAAACTCAATACAGGAATCCTATGATGTTGAAGCTGATACGGCTCAAATTATTTCGAATCCGGTTCAAATCCTAAATCGACTGACGAGAGGAATCTATAATGAGATAAAGCTGGCTGCATTGAAGGAGCCTCAGAAGCTGGAGGATGAGAGATTTATTATTCATCTGAATAATGAGCTTATCGATAAATACTCCTTTATCGCAGTGCGAAAAGGGGACAAGTTTATTTTTTCAGGCAACGATATTATGCTTAAGGATATTAGGAGTTATTTGCAAAAATTCGGTGAATACAGTACGGATGTCGATGGAGGTATGTATGTCGGCGGTAAGCAACCCTTTCTGGTGAAATCACAGGATTTTTATTTTTCCGACGGATCAGAAGGAACCATATTTGTTATTACTGATTTGAATACGTTGGTTCCCCAGATTAAAGCGTTGCTTTCTCAGACGATGATATCCTTTTTGTTTATCTTGATTTTTACCGCGTTGATCTTAATGCTTTGGATCTATCGAGGTATTCTGAGACCCTTGAATGTTCTGCGAATTGGTATGAGCCAGATTAAGGATGGCGATCTTGATTATTCGGTACAGTCCGATACCGAGGATGAGATCGGGCAGCTCTGTGAGGACTTTGAGGAGATGCGTATCCGATTGAAGGAGCTGATTGATAACCGTATCAAATATGAGGAGGACATCAAGGAGCTGATCAGTAATATTTCTCATGATCTAAAGACACCGCTGACAGCCATCCAGGGTTATGCGGAAGGCTTGATTGACGGTGTGGCAGGATCACCGGAGAAGCAGGAGAAATATATTCAGACGATTCTGAGTAAGGCAAATGACATGGCAATTCTGGTGGATGAGCTTGCTTTTTATACGAAAATCGACTGCAACTCAATTCCCTATACCTTCAAGGAAATCAGTATTCGAGAGTACTTTGATGACTGTATCGAGGAAATCGGTCTTGATCTGGAGGTTAAGAATATTGAGATACAATATTATAATGAACTGAACCATGAGGTAAAGGTGGTCGCCGATGCCGAGCAGCTGAAACGTGTCATCAATAATATCGTTGGGAATGCAGTGAAATACATGGATAAACCCAAAGGGGTTCTGCAATTTCGAGTGCATGATATTGGTGCATATATTCAGATTGAGATTGAGGACAACGGAATCGGAATACCGAAGCCTGATATACCGTATATTTTCGATCGTTTCTATCGGGCAGATGCCTCCAGAAATTCAAAAAAGGGCGGCAGTGGTCTGGGGCTTGCGATCTCTAAGAAGATTATCGAGGATCATTCGGGTAAAATCTGGGCTGTCAGTGAGATGGGTATCGGTACTACAATTCTCTTTACCCTGCGAAAGATTGAAGGAAATATAAAATGAGGCAAAGAAGGTTCATTTTTTAAGAATACGTGCTATACTTTATTTAGAAGGTACCTTGATCGAAAGGAGTTTAACGATGAGTAGACTGTTAATTGTTGAAGATGAAGTAGCAATAGCGGAACTGGAGAAGGATTATCTTGAATTAAGTGGATTTGAAGTTGAGGTCGAGACCAGTGGAGATGTCGGTGTCAGAAGAGCTCTGACTACGGATTATGATTTAGTAATTCTTGATCTTATGTTACCCGGAGTGGATGGTTTTGAAATTTGCAAAAAAATACGTGAAGTTAAGAATATCCCGATTATTATGGTATCTGCTAAGAGGGATGATATCGATAAAATTCGCGGTCTTGGATTAGGTGCGGATGATTATATGACAAAGCCCTTCAGCCCCAGTGAGCTTGTGGCAAGAGTAAAAGCCCATCTGGCCAGATATGAGAGATTGATCGGCTCCGGTGTGAAGGAAAACGAAATGATTGAAATTCGTGGACTTAAGATAGATAAGACAGCACGACGGGTGTTCTTGAATGGGGAGGAGAAAATATTCACCACCAAGGAATTCGACCTTCTTACCTTCTTAGCACAGAATCCCAATCGGGTATACACCAAGGATGAACTCTTTCGGGAGATCTGGGATATGGAATCAGTAGGCGATATCGCTACGGTTACGGTACACATTAAGAAGATCCGGGAGAAGATTGAGTACAACACATCAAAGCCACAATACATCGAAACCATATGGGGTGTGGGTTATCGGTTTAAAGTCTAGCTATTTTGGAGGGAGCAATGGGAGAGATATATTATCAGAGAGCAATAGAATTAAAGGCTTTGTCCGACCCGAACCGCCTCGTTATCTTGGATCAGCTTAAGGATGGAGAAAGGTGTGCTTGTAATATCCTCGAGCTGCTAAAGATATCTCAGCCGACCTTATCACATCATATGAGAATCTTGTGTGAGGCAGGGCTTGTGAATTGCAGAAGAGATGGAAAGTGGATGCATTACCGCCTGAATTGTGAGAAATTTGCAGAGCTCACACAGCTACTGGATAGCTTGGCAACAGGGAGTACAAAATCAGGAAAGAACTTGTGTTAGTGCAGGGGCGTCAGGGGACGCCCCTTTTTATACATGACTTATAAAAGCTTGGAAGCTACCTTCTTTGATTAGCTGCTTCCTCTATAGGACATTAAAGTTGACAATTAATTAACGAAGTGCTACTATGAGCTTAGCCAATCCGGAAGAATTTCTGACGGAAAGGGATAGGATAATATGATACAAATCGTTCTGACAGCTGGTGCTTCCAGGTAAGAAGGCGATCAATATGGTACATTCATATTCCCTATGTCTTATTGGCATAGGGATTTTTTATTAGGAGGTAATCAGATGGAAACAAGAATCGCATTGATCGGAATTATTGTAGAAGATATGGACTCGGTAGAGCGCCTCAACGGATTGCTTCATGAATTCGGTCAATATATTATCGGAAGGATGGGTATTCCGTACCGGGAGAAGAACATTAATATTATTAGTGTGGTCGTAAATGCGGAGGCGGATATTATCAGTACTCTGGCAGGTAAGCTCGGTATGATTAAAGGGGTTAACGTAAAGACAGTGTATTCCAAAAAGTAAAGATTTTGGATTATACATAAGAGATACAATAGGAGAATTTAAATGAACTCAAAAACAGAAGACAAGAAAATGGAGGTTATTATGAAGAGATTGAGTCTAATAATTATGTTACTGATCAGTGTAATTGCATTAACAGCATGTGCAGCCAAGAACCCGGAGCCTTCCGGACAAGAGGTGACACCGGAAGCAACTGCTACGGTTGCTCCCACCAAGGCTGTAACTCAGGAGGAAGCTCCAACCCCTACGATAGTACCGGTCACAAAGACGGACATCAGGGTTGCGGCACTTAAGGGACCCACAGCAATCGGTATGGTAAAGATCATGGAGGATAACTTAGCAGGTACAGCAGCAAACAATTATGAATTTACCATTGCAGGTGCAGCAGATGAGATCAGCGTAGGATTAGTTAAGGGTGATTTTGATGTGGCGGCAGTGCCTTGTAATCTGGCAGCAGTATTATATAATAAGACGAAAGGTCAGATTAAGCTGGCAGGAATTAACACACTGGGTGTACTGTATATTGTCGAGACAGGGGATCGTATAAAGACGGTTGAGGATCTGAAGGGAAAGACAATCTATTCCACCGGTCTTGGGACAACACCTCAATTTACCTTGAACTATCTGTTGACTGCTTATGGAATTGACCCGGAGAAGGATGTGACCATCGAATATAAGACGGAAGCAACCGAGGTGGCCGCAATTTTAAGCGAATCGGATAATGCAGTAGCAATGCTTCCGCAGCCCTATGTTACAACGGTTATGATGAATAATGACAAGGTGAAGGTTGCGCTTGATGTAGCGAAGGAATGGGAGGCAATCAGTGAGGATGGCAGCGGTGTGGTAACCGGTGTCGTGGTGGTAAGAAGTGAGTTTCTAGAGAAGAATAAAGAAGCGTTTGATGCGTTTCTGACGGAATATACTGCCTCCACTGCATATGTAAATGAGAATATACCGGAGGCGTCTGCCCTTGTTGAGAAGTTCGATATCTTCAAGGCAGCTGTAATACAGAAGGCATTACCTTACTGTAATATCACAATGCTTCGTGGTGAGGATATGAAGGCGAAGGTAAGCGGGTATCTGAGCGTTCTCTATAGCCAGAATCCTCAGTCGGTGGGCGGAACCCTTCCGGCAGATGACTTCTATTATATGCAATAATAATTTTGAAACCGAGTGAGCTGTTGATCGAATGTCTTATACAGAAGCAGTAAACAAATCCAGGCAGGTCCTATTGAATAAAAGCAATACATAACGCAGAGGGTGAGTGCAATGAAGGATAAAATTACGAGGAGTAACTTCGTAAAGAAATATGGCTATAAACTGTTTGCAGCGTGCTTCTGGATATTCGTATGGGAATTGGCGAGTATCGGGATTGGGGAGGAGCTCTTCTTGGCATCGCCCTTTGCTGTCCTGAAAACATTGCTGGTACTAGTTTGGAGCCTGGATTTCTGGAGTACAATACTGTTCTCCTCCCTTCGAATAATCATTGGCTTTCTTGCTGCACTGTTATCCGGTACGTTGCTTGCGATTCTGGCATATCGTTTACGGCTAATCGAGGAGCTGATTTCTCCCTTGATGAGGATTATTAAGGCCATGCCGGTTGCTTCTTTTATCATACTTGCGTTGGTATGGATTAACTCAAAGAATTTGTCCGTATTGATTTCCTTCCTGATGGTGCTTCCGATGATCTATTCCAGTGTAGCGCAAGGTCTGAAGTCGACGGATGAGAAGCTGCTAGAGATGGCGCAGGTTTTTCGCCTTGGGCCATGGAAGAAGGCCATTGCGATCTATATTCCTTCTGTAAAGCCTTTTTTCCTGACTGCGGTGACGGTAGGGCTTGGATTTTGTTGGAAAGCAGGGATTGCAGCTGAGGTAATCGGGCATCCCGCGGGGACCATTGGAATTAAGCTATATGAAGCGAAGTTATACTTAATGACCAAAGAGCTTTTGGCATGGACAGTTGTAATTATATTGATCAGTGTATTATTTGAAAAAGTGGTTGTATTATTGCTCCGCCCGGAAAGGGGGATCTGATGGGGATTGAATTAATCCATATATCAAAACGCTTTCATGAAAAAATTGTTTTTGCGGATCTAAACCTTTCCTTTGCTGAGGGTGAGCGAAGCTGCCTGATGGGAGCCTCCGGCTGTGGAAAAACGACGCTTCTCAACCTTTTGATGGGATTGATGAAGCCGGATTCCGGAGAGATTCGGGGAATAAGCGGTAAGCAAATCGCTGCGGTATTTCAAGAGGATCGTCTGATAGAACATCTGGATGCAGTGAGTAATGTAAAGCTGGTATGCGATAAAGCGGTTCTGTTATCAAGCATACAGCAGGATCTAAAGCGGGTTGGAATAGAGGATTACGACAAAAAAGAAGTTCGCCATTTCAGTGGAGGTATGCGAAGAAGAGTAGCCATAGTACGAGCGGTTTTGGCGAAAAGCGATATTCTGATTCTGGATGAACCCTTCAAAGGCTTGGATGAGTCTCTTAAGAATAAGGTTATGGATTATGTTCTAGAGAATACCATTGGAAAGACTGTAATTGTTGTCACCCATGACAAGGATGAGGCAGAAAGACTGAAGGCAAGACTTATCTTACTGTAATACGGTATATGTTCGTTCTTAACCGATTTCAGCACAGAATGCTTCTAATGGTTGTTTTTTTCCCTGTTATCGGCTATAATACGTAATAATCGAAATAATTCTATATTGCTTATAATAAGAAAGAGGTATGATTTATGCATATTACGATGACAGGTAATCTGGGTAGTGGTAAATCCACTGTATGCAAGCTGTTAAATGAGATACATCAATTTGAAATATATTCTACCGGTAAGGTACAGAGAGAGCTCGCAAGGCAGATGAACATGACGACGCTTGAGTTGAATCAGCTGATGTGCTCGGATAAAAAGTACGACAAGATGATTGATGACGAGACAGCCAAGATATCCAGAGAGAATAGGGATAAGAACATCATCTTTGATTCGAGACTTGCATGGTTTTTTGTAGAGCATTCCTTTAAGGTATTTGTGTCGGTAAGCCTGGAAGAGGCTGCGGTGCGTGTCTTGAACGACCAACGCGGAGCGGAAGAAAAGTACTCCTCCCTGGAGGAAGCAAAGAAACTACTGGCAGAACGTGCGGCGACGGAGATGGTTCGTTATAAGGACATCTATAATTTGAACTATATGGATTTTTCCAATTATAATCTGATTATTGATAGCACTTATTGTACTCCGGATAAGATTGCGGAGATTGTTCTTAAGGAAGCGAAGGCTTATGAAGAGCAATATGCAAGGACGGGAAAAGAGACTACAAAGATGCTGGTATCTCCGAGACGACTTATCAAGGCTTCCGATATTTCAGAGGAGGACAAGGAGGAACTTTCCGATCTGGTAGAGGAATATACCAAAGGTCTTTATACAATCGATGCAACCGTTAAGGTTACGAAGACAGGGGACGATTATAATATTGAAGAAGGTTTGTCTTATGCTAAGGCGGCCTATCTGGCAGAAGTACCCTATGTTCCCATTGAGAATATAAAATAATAAAATTCTGTTAAATAAACTTTATATACTTTCCAAAGTATGATATTTTTAGCTTTATTTTTACATGTATTCCCCAAGGATATAAGTAGCTGTTTGACAGACAATAAATACAAGAGAATTCATTCTAGAATGAATTCTCTTTTTGATTCAGTGTGTTCTGTGATACCGGAACATGACGGAATGGATAAGTATCAAAGTGTCTGTAGCCCAACACTTTGATTAAATCATTTTGTTTAAGGAGGTGACTTTCTTGAAGACATTCTGGGAGAAGCTGATGAGAATTAAAGGTCCGATCCTTATGCTGCTGATCAGCATCGGAGTGTATCTGAGTTTTCGATATCTGCTTGGTTTAGTGCTGCCTTTTTTAATCGCGTATTTTCTTGCCTGGATTATACGCCCGGTAACCGAATCTTTATATCATCGCTTTCGTCTGCCGAGAATTCTGGGAGGAACGTTATCACTTTTGCTGCTATTTGCTGTCTTTGGTACCGGTATCTGTCTCTTGATTAATATACTGATCAAACAAGCCTTTGCTTTCATAAGAAATCTTCCGGTCTATCTGAATATGATAGCAAATAAGCTGGATCGCATCTGCCAGGGCTGTGATGAGCTCTTCGGTCTGGATGAGGGAACGCTTCGCACAATGGTGGATGACAATCTGATGCGAACGGTGAACCGGGTAAAAAATAACCTGATGCCTCAGATTACGGAGCATACCATATCAATTACAGTAGGAGTCATAGCCTTCTTTGGCGTGCTTTTAATTATCTTTGTCTCAGCGGTATTGATTGTTAAGGAATTACCCGGTTTTCAAGAAAGATATGAAAACCATAATCTATATAAAGACTTTCATCGGATAACCGGGAAGCTGTCAGAAGCTGGAGCGGCATATCTGCGTTCTCAGCTGATCATCATGATTCTGGTGGCACTGCTCTGCATCCTTGGCCTTACCTTACTACACAATGATTATGCGGTTCTACTTGGAATAGGAATTGCATTTATGGATGCCCTGCCGGTGATCGGAAGCGGTATGATATTTATTCCATGGGCAATCATCATGCTGATGAATGGAAATATCTTCTCGGCAGCAGTTTTGATTACCATTTATCTCATTTGCCAGATCCTAAGAGAGGTATTGGAGCCGAAGCTGATCGGTAATCGAATCGGGATTAAACCGCTCTATACACTGATTGCTATGTATATCGGCTTGAAGCTTTTTTCAGTGATCGGATTTATTTTGGGCCCTATCGGACTTGTGATTATTATTACGGTATATAAGGTAGTCAACGAGAAGACGCAGGAGGTTACGGATAGTGGAAATAGACAGTAGCATTTATTACCTTTATTTGAGAAATATTCCCGAAAAGTTTCATTTATTATTGATAAATAATTGACGAAATGGTACAATATGAATATTATTTGGCGATGCGAAGTAATAGCACGTCATAGCAGTATAAAGGATGTCTGTTGGTAAAGCATTCATTCTTAATTTATATTTTACGGGGGCTTAATTATGAAGAAAAGAGTTTTTAGTATTTTTTGTGTAGTATTTATAATAGCAATTCTCCAATTTGCTACGAACATCTCTTATGCCAATACAGTTAATAAGTGGAGCGATGTCAATGTAAAACTGGGTAAAGCAGCAGATGGCTATTTGGAGTATGGAAAGTCAAATACATTTATTTTTATGCCTGACAAAATAGGAAAATTGACTATTTCAATAAATTGTTATGTTAATGATGCAATTAGTGCCTCCTTATATTCCGATTACAATATCGATAATCCGCTTATCATTGGTAGCGAATATAATGATGAGAAGGGTTATACGACCATGACCTATGAGGTTCTGGTCAGCCCCAGAACATATTATCTTAAGCTGACGAATCCCATTATAGTATTGAATGGAAAGATTCATATTACAACAAAATTCACTGAAAGAGAATCCTGTGAATCAAGCAAGCTAAACCATTCGGAATCCGGTGCAATCACCTTATCCGGCGATAATTATTACCATGGTGTTCTTGCCTTTGATGAGGTGGAAGATTACTATGTTTTTAATTTAAAAAAGAAAGAACAGCTAAAATTTACAGTCTTCAGTAAAAATGATGAGGCTACGGATGTAATCTTCAAAAATAGTAAGGGAGACATAATTAAGAAAGACTTTATATGTGGTGATTCCAGAAAATACGACTATACCGGTAAGCTGGCAGCAGGAAAATATTATCTGGTTATAAACAAAGGATCTCAAATCACACAGTCCGGAAGAACCTATGCGATAAGCACAGGTAAGTTTAAAATGATAACTAAAATCAGTATTCCAAAAAGCAAATCGTTGCAAGTTGGCGATACCTTTTATATTAAACCGAGTATTACACCTAAGGATGCGATAGAGGAATACTCCTATACATCCAGCAATCCTAAAATAGCAAAGGTGTCTTCAGATGGGAAAATAACTGCCTTAAAAAAAGGAACAGCAACCATTACACTGCTGACGGACGAAGGAAAGTTAAAGAAGACTTGTAAGATAACAGTAAAAGGGATCGCAGTTAAAAGTATTCGATTAAATAAAACCAATACAGAGTTGACGGAAGGTGAAAGAGTTGTTTTATCAGCCACCATTTCTCCTTCAAATGCTTCTGATAAAAAGGTATTGTGGACTTCCTCTGATAATAAAGTGGCCAGTGTATCCTCTGACGGAAAGGTTACAGCACAAGGTATAGGGACATGTAAGGTAACCGCTAAGATTGGAAGTGTTAACGTCTCTTGCACTATTAAAGTGGTTGCGAAACGAGTTGTCAAAGCCACCCCAATACCTTCTCCGACACAGGCGCCCAAACAAGAGAGTATCGATGTGAACAGCATTAGTATGTTGAGTTCATTGAATATATATATAGGGAATACAAAGAGTGTCAATGATTTAATGGCTGTTGTTACACCTGACAATGCTACGGATAAGACCTTGACCTGGTCTAGTACAGACAATTCAATCGTGTCGATTGATGGCGGTATCATTACCCCCAAAAAGGTAGGTACAGCTAGAATTGTTGTGTCATCAAAGAATGGTAAGAAAGCATATTGTACTGTGGTTGTAAAAGAAAGTGAATAATGTAATGCAATGCTTTCAGAAGTGAATAATGGAGATTGGTTAAGAGGGGAAGCTGTGAGATATAAAATATACATAGGTGTGACCACAAACAAAGGTACAGTTCGTAGTAAAAATGAAGATAATTTCTTCGTGAATGGTCATTGCATGAATATGGTTGAGGATGATATATCATTAAATAGTGAGTGTATAATACCTGGATTATTTGCCATCAGTGATGGTATGGGAGGTCTTAGTAATGGCAAGGAAGCCTCCCATTTAGCGATCCATGTATTAAGTAGTAATTATTGTAAGCTGGACGCATTAAGCAGCAAGGAGGTTCAAGAAGGGTTAAACAACCTTATTCTGAAGGTGAATGAGGAGGTTTACAATATGCATGAACAGGGAAAAGCATCTGGTTGTACCTTGGCATTGATTTATTTTCATAAAGATAAGATTTTTGTGGCCAATATAGGTGATAGCAAAGTGTATCAATATAAAGATAGGAAATTGACGCAGTTATCAAAGGATCATAACCGGACTCAGGAGAGGCTTAATTCGGAATGGCAGCTGAGTAAAAAAAGCAGTGGAAATAATGTTTTAACGCAATACTTAGGAATGTCACCAAAAGAAATTGTTATTGAGCCATATCATATGACTGTGGATTATGATAATAAAACATTCTTGTTATGCAGCGATGGATTAACCGAGGTTCTATCCGAAAAAGAAATTGTGAAAAAATTGAGATTTCTTCGTCGGGATAATCTTAAGAAAACTACAGACAATTTGGTAGCACTAGCGATGAGAAATGGTTCGAAGGATAACGTTACTGCATTGTTAATAAAAATTCAAAAAGTAAATGAGGTAAGATTAAGATGAGCGAGTTTGATCCGCGTAGATTGGAGCCATTTTGGGACTCATGGTATATTGATAGCTTAATCGGTGAAGGGAGCTATGGATCGGTATATAAAATATATCGTGAAGAATATGGCGAGAAATATTACTGTGCTTTAAAAATCATTTCAGTACCTCGAACAGCTGCGGAGGAAAGACAGGCATTGTACGATGGTATGAATGAACTTTCTGCTACACAGTATTTTCGTGAAATTACAGAAGTGATCTACAAAGAAATTAAGATTATGTCGGAATTAAAAGGCAGAACCAATATTGTCAGCTACGAAGATCATAAAATTATTCAAAAGACCACAGGAACAGGTTTCTACATATTAATTCGTATGGAGCTGTTGGAAAGCTTGAACGAATATATCTTACAAAAGCAATTTACGGTTGACGATGTGGTGAATCTGGGAAAGGACTTGTGTAAGGCCTTAATCGTCTGCCATAAGAAAAACATTATTCACAGGGATATTAAGCCTGCGAATATCTTTGTGTCCTCAGATGGGGATTATAAGTTGGGTGACTTTGGTATATCAAGACGGCTTGAGGGGATACAGGATGGACTTTCCATCAAAGGTACCTACGGGTATATGGCGCCTGAGGTTTATAACGGAAGCTCGTATGATGAGCGTGTTGATATCTATTCTCTCGGTATGGTGCTTTACTACTTCCTGAATAACCGGAAAGGGCCCTTTACTAATTCATCATCGACAGTACCAAAATTTAGTGAGGTTGAAGAAGGAAAGAGACGCAGATTCAGCGGTGAGAGGCTCCCAAGTCCAATTCTTGCCACGAAAGAGTTGGCGAAGGTTGTGCTCAAAGCCTGTGCATTTGATCCCGCGGATCGATACAAGTCTGCGGATGAGCTTTTGAAGGCTTTAGAACATCATGATTCCATTCAAGTGGCCATAGAAGGGGATCTTGAGGAGGAGGAAGATACCGGCACAATTCACGTAAATGATGCTAATTTAATTGAGACACCTCAAAAAAGTAGAAAAAAGAAATATCAATATAGAAAATTGAGACCCAATCCACAAAAGATGGCTAAGAGGGTTGATCTAGTCCCAGAGCCGGGATTTCATTTTAGCTTAAAGAAGATGATCTTTGTTGCTGCACCTATTATTCTGGTGATCGGATTTGTATGCATATTTTTATATGGCAGAGGCAATGAGAAGGATGATACGACGGTTATCGTTCAATATAACGACAATAAAACAGAGCCGAATGAGGATAATCAAGAACCGGTTATTACAAGTACTCCGGAGCCGGTTGAAGAAGCTGAAGAATTGCCTGATTATGCATTAGAGCGTGATAACTTGGGGTGGAAGGATATGTCTGAGATTGTGGATATCGAAAAACTCACCTCGCTCAGTGTCTCATACAACGACCTGACCTCTATAGATGAGTTATCTAATTCAACTGGCTTGACTTATCTTAATATCCAAAACAATGATATTAGAGATATTAATGCCTTGAAGGAGATGACCAAACTTACTTGTTTTACTGCAACGGCTAACCAGATTACAGATTTAAGTCCCTTAAGTCAGTTAGCTGCATTAGACATATTAATACTGTCGGATAATCAAGTTAAAGATATTAGCGCATTACAAAATCTAACCGCGTTGACAGAACTCAGAATTGACAAAAATAAAGAATTATCCGATATTAATGTGCTAAGTAACTTCAGCAAACTGCAGATACTATATTTATCTGAAACAAGTGTTAAGGATCTAACACCGTTATATGGATTGGATGATTTGATAATGCTGGAGATAACAGGTACTGATATATCGGATGAACAGATTGCTGAATTTAAGAAAACTGTTCCGGATTGTGAAGTAATACAGTAAGAGAAAATTGAAACATAGGGGTGTGGGAGATTTGATCATAACTTTACTAAAGAAGGATCGGATATTTAGCTTTACCTTACCGGAAAAAATAAGCGGACAATACTGGGTGACTCAGTATAACATTTCTGATGAAATCGAATATCTCAATAATATAGAAGCTTTAAACAATCATTGGTATTTAAAATCGAATCAGAATGCATCTGTCATCTCAACAGAGAATAATAAGCTTCTAAAAACGGTATTATTAGAAGAGCTCAACATCTATAATATTAATATTAAAAAAAATAATGAAAATGCTATTCTATATACTGAACCGGTAACGCGAAACCGTAAGCTCTATACTAAATTTGTCGTAAACAATAATACTGATTTATATATAGGAAGAGCAGAGAATAATGATATCTGTTATAATAACAAATTTGTATCATCAAAGCATGCGCGGCTATGCTATAAGAATAATCAATGGTTTATTGAGGATTTATCAAGTGCGAACGGAACCTTTGTAAATGGCTATCGAATTAAAAGTAAAGAGCTTAAACCGGGAGATTGCATTTATATTTTAGGTCTAAAGCTTCTGTTTGCGAAAGATTTTTTTGCATTTAATAATCCGGATGATAAGGTTACTCATAATATGAACCTTTTGAAAGCTTATCACAGCCCAGAGTTTCATCCTACACTTGAGGAAGAGGATAAAGAGGATATTGAACTATCGGAGGAGTTTTACTATATTTCTCCCAGGTTTAAAAAGGATATTGAGGTGAAAGATATTGTTATTGATGCCCCTCCGGCTCCGGAGAAGATGGATGATATTCCGATCGCATTAGTAATCGGACCATCTCTTACTATGGGAACGGCAGCACTGGCAACAGGTATTTTCTCTGTAATTAATGTATTAAATAACGGAAAAAGCATGATGGAAGCAATGCCGACCTTGGTTCTTTCTTTTAGCATGTTGATTGGAACCGTTTTATGGCCTCTTCTGACCAAACGTTATGAAAAAAAACATAAATATATAAATGAAAAGAAACGACAGGACACATATCTGGCATACCTTGCCCAGACCCGTGACAGGATAAAAAAAGAGAGTAGCTATCAAGCTGAAATACTACAAGAGAATCATATAACCATCGATCAGGCGGTCAATAGGATTAATCGCTTGGAGAGAACCTTATGGGAGCGACTTCAGGAACACAACGACTTTCTTACGGTTCGATTAGGAAAAGGAAATCTGTCCTTGAAAGCAAATATTAAGTATCCGGATCGCAAGTTTTCAATGTATGAGGACAACTTGCTGGAGGAGCTTTATTGTTTGGCGGAAGAACCAAAGACGATTGAGAATGTTCCCATCTCATATTCCTTTTGTGAAAATAACGTGACCGGAATTATTGGAAAAAGAAGTGAAGTATTAAGGTTTGCCAACGGTATCATTACGCAAATAGCTGCGTTACATAGTTATACTCAGGTTAAAATGGTTTTTGTTATATCAGAGCAAGAAAGGAAACAATGGGAGTTTACAAAGTGGCTCCCTCATGTATGGAGTAAAGATAATAAGGTTCGCTATCTGGCTGGTAACGCAGAAGATGCTAAGGAGCTCTACGCCCATCTGAAGAAAGAGATCACAACCAGAAAAGAGGATAAGAACAGAAAGGGTGCGTTCGAATTTTTTTATGTGGTATTTCTGGCTGACATGCAGCTGGCAAACCAGTCGGGAATTACTTCGTTGTTAATCAATGAAGCTTCAGAGGTCGGATTCAGTACGGTAACTTTATTCGATCAACTAAAGAACCTACCGAAAGAATGTTCCGCGGTAATCGAATTGGAAAAGGACACCTCAAAGATATATGATAAGGAAGATATCAGCGGAGTACATACCGATTTTACGCCGGACATATTTATAGGAAATGATATTAATGATATTGCCCTCACCCTTTCTAATATAAAGGTAGAGGATTTGGCTTCAAGTTATAAACTACCTAATATGCTTTCTTTCTTGGAGATGTTCCGAGTAGGTAAAGTAGAACATCTTAATGCCTTATCCAGATGGAGGGATAATAATCCAACCAAGACGATTCAGACGCCGGTCGGCGTTGATACTACAGGGGGATTGTTCTATTTGGACCTTCATGAAAAGTTTCACGGTCCTCATGGATTAATTGCCGGTATGACCGGGTCAGGTAAAAGTGAATTTATTATTACCTTTATTCTTTCCTTGGCGGTGAATTACCACCCGAATGAGGTGGCATTTATTTTGATTGACTATAAGGGTGGAGGACTAACCGGTGCTTTTGAAAATGAATATGCCAGATTACCCCACCTCGCAGGAACAATTACAAACTTAGATGGGGCTTCCATTAAGAGGTCGTTGATTTCCATTCAGAGTGAGCTGAGAAGAAGGCAGGCCATCTTTAATGATGCTCGAAAAGTTGCCAATGAGGGTACAATGGATATTTATTTATACCAAAAGCTCTATCGTGATAAAATTGTTACTGAGCCGTTGCCTCATTTATTCATTATATCGGATGAGTTTGCAGAATTAAAGACACAGCAGCCGGAATTCATGGAGCAGTTGATTAGTGCAGCCCGTATTGGTCGAAGCTTGGGAATTCACTTAATTCTTGCAACGCAAAAGCCCTCCGGCGTGGTAGATGATCAGATTTGGAGTAATTCTCGGTTTAAAGTGTGCCTTAAGGTACAGGAACGAGCTGATTCTATGGATATGATAAAACGTCCGGATGCAGCCGAACTATCCAATACAGGGCGTTTCTACCTTCAAGTCGGCTTCAATGAGTTTTTTGATCTGGGTCAATCAGCATGGTGCGGGGCACCTTACATACCTTCGGATCGTGTCGAGAATAAGAAAGATAAAAGTATCGAAGTAATTGATGCGCTTGGAAGAGTGATAAAATCCCAAAAGCCTGTATTATCAAAAGTAGTTTCCATAAGCGACAAAAAGCAAAACACTCAAGTTCTAAAGTATCTTTCTGACCTTGCAGCTGAGGAACAAATTACAATAAGAAGGCTATGGTTGGATGCTATACCAGCCGTCATCTATGTGGATAAGTTAAAGAAGAAGTATAATTATTGTAAAAATGATTTTGAGATTAATCCCGTAATCGGGGAATATGATGATCCGTTTAATCAGAAGCAGTCGATATTGACATTACCGATATCAAGAGAAGGGAACGCGGTTTTATATGGATCGGTGGGAAGTGGCAAAACACAATTCCTAACGACGATGTTGCTCGGACTTATCAACGATTATTCTACTGAGGAACTTAATCTCTATATCATTGATATGGCAGAAACCTTAAAATGTTTTGATGAGGCTCCCCAAGTTGGAGATGTTATGCTTGCTGAGGATCAAGAGAAGATATTGAACCTGTTTCGAATGCTCAGGAAAGAAGTGGCTGATAGAAAGAAAGTGTTCTCTGCATATGGAGGCGGGTATTCATCTTACTGTGCAGCAGAAAAGGAGCCAAAGCCGAATTTAATGGTTGTGATTAATAACTATACTGCATTAACGGAAGCCTATGATTTTGCAGAGGATGCAATCGCATATTTGTCCAGAGAGGGTGTAAAACTTGGTATTTATTTTGTGATATCCTCCAGCTCAACAAACGGTGTCCGTTATCGAATTCTGCAGAATTTCAAACAACATTTAACGTTGCAGCAAAATGATCCGGCGGATTATATTAGTGCAATCGGAAATACAGAGGGTGTTCGACCTTCAAAACTGATGGGACGAGGTATCGTTAAACTGGAAAGAGTGTATGAATATCAGGTTGCTCATTTCATGGAAGGCGATGAAGAGATTCATGCGGCAGTTAAGAAAATAATTGTCCAATCCGGGGAGCTGAGAATCGGTGGTGTCGCGAAACCGATTCCGGTTATGCCGAAGTATTTGTCCTCTGAGACATTCAAAGAAATGGATTACATGTTGGATCGGGTGCCTGTTGGTATTGATAAAATAAGCTTAGAATCTGGCTGCTATAATTTTATTGATTCCTATCTGTCATTAATATTATCGCGAGATGATGATGTTTCAGGAATCCTTCAGGGAATAACACAGATGGTAGCTCAAAGAGGGCTCGCACAGGTTAAAGTTTTTGATACGAAAAATGGTTATACAGCAGACGAGAAATGCGGTTATGAAATCATATCAGAACAATTCGAAGAGCAATTAATAGAAATGTTTTATTTAATTGCAGACAGAAACAATAGCTATAAAGATAATAACGGTAAATTCTTATCCGGACAAGAACCATCAAAGATGCTTTATATTATTAATTCGTTACCGGATTTGATCACAAAACTATCGGATGATGGAAAAGAAAAGCTACAGCTACTTCTTGAAAAAGGAGAAGCCATCTACAATGTTAATATTATTATAGCCTGCTCCTCGATTGAGTTATCTAAGATGATGAATACAGCCTGGTATCAAAAGCATTGCATCAATGGAAATGGAATATGGGTCGGAAACGGTATTATGGACCGCACTGTGATCAGACTCAACCGTGTGGCAAATGAACTGTATCAGGAGATTCCGGACGGGTTTGGTTATATCATACAAAAGGGCAAGTATCGACTTGTTAAACTAGTTACTTACCCGGATAGGAGCGAGTATGATGAGTAAAATTCTAATTGAAGTATATGTACCTGCAGCAGAGAAAACCTATGATGTTTTTCTACCAAAAGAGGCTATGGTATATGAGATTTTACCCATGATTTCTTCGGTTATGTCTGAGTTAGAAAAGGGTTTTTTTATGGCCGCGGAGGATTCGGTTCTATGTTATTATGGTAGTGGTGAGGTTTTGGATTTAAAAAAATCAGTTAACGAACTTAATTTAAAAAATGGTTCAAGGCTGATCATAATATAATAAGAAAGGGGATTTTTATGAGATCAATAACAGTAGATCCGGCAAAGCTGGAGGCGGCAGCAAGTAAGATAGATACGCACTATGCAGATTATGAGCGTACCTATAAGCAATTATTTAGTGAGGTTGAGGGAATGGCAGCTGCTTGGCAAGGTAAGGATAACGAAGCGTATACAACTCAAATCAAGGGATTTGAAGATGATTTTCAGAAGATGGTAGCATTGATGAAAGAATACGCAGAATTCCTTAGAAAAAGTGCGGCAGCTTATCGCAGTGCACAAGAGGAAGTAGCAAGCCAGGCAAGAAGATTAACAAATTAATAGAGAGGGGATTCATACAATGGCAATCGAGGGATTATCAATATCATTTGATCAAGTAGCTAGTACGGCGAATACAATTCGTGGCCTAAATACCAATCTCGAGACAATTTTAAGCGAGATTAAAGCAGAGATGAATGCATTATCCTCATCCTGGCAAAGTGATGCTTCTGATACAATCAGAGAGAGATTTAATTCACTGGATCCAAAATTTGCAAACTATAAAAATATCGTTGATGCATACGCTAAATTTTTGGACAATACTGTAACAAGCTATGAAACAACAGAAAGAGCAATCAATACAAATGCAAGTGCTTTCAAATAAACAACATATCTGGCGAGCAATAGGATCGAATATTGCTCGCCATTCTATGCTTCAAAGCTCGTGGTGGTTCATAGGTGCTATAATGTTCGGAACTAATTTATGTAGGTATGACGGGGGTAAATAAGATGAAACGGATTATAAGTATGGTGCTGATTTTATCGATAATCATCAGCTCATTGAGCGGATGTAAAAAGGAAGATAATGCTGCTACCTTACATGTTGGGGAATGGCTTCATATGGTCAACGAAGCCTTTGGAATGTACTCCTATAATCAGGAGGAACCGTATTTTAAGAATGTTACTGCGAAAAATGATTATTTTACTGATGTGCAGATAGCAGTTGAATGGAATATCATTGAGACAGATAAAGAGAAAATAGATTTAGAGGAAGCTGTTACGAATAATTTTCTTGCCATAACATTGGTAAATGCTGCCAATTTATCGGGAAATGGAACGGTGTCAATAACTAATCCATCACAAGTGGATGAACCGGAAAAGGTGGTTATTGCGATTGAGAATGGAATATTTATTCTGCATGATAATGAGGAATTTGAAGCGGGCGCGATAGCAGATCCGAATACAGCCAGAATTGCATTGGAAAAATCTGTATTTCTATGGGCTGATAGAACCTATGAAGAAACAAAAGTTGATTACACCGCAAAGGAAGGGGTTATTGATTTATCCAAGGGGGTATTTGAGCCGGAGGATTATCAGTATGATGCAGTAAATAATACTGTTGTTATACCGGAAGAATATGTTGAAGGTATGGAACCGGGTGATGTATATATCATTCCGGCTACAGATAGCAATCCGGTGGAAACAGCATGTAAAGTAGAAAATGTTACATTTAAAGACGGAAATGCCATCATAAAAAATATAGATCAAGAGGTTAATTCTGAAGAAGTATTCGAAGAATTGCATGTTCAAAGTACATATCAGCCGAAGCTTTCTGAACTAAATGTACTTGATGGTAATGGAAATCCAATTACTTGGGTACAGAGTGCCTCTACTATGGATAGTCGAAAAAAAGTATATGAAATATCTGACTTGGTTACAGGTAAGGAACAAATGTTGGCTAAACAAACCGGAGTATCTGGGAAATTAAGTTTCAATTATGAAGGCATGACAATATCGGGAGAAATCTCAGATAATTCAATATCCTTTAAAATTAAGGGTAGTGTTTACAAAGATAAAAACTTTGATATTATGGTAGATACTAGTGGTGAAGTTAGTGACATTAAAGCAACCTGTGAATATGATTATAGTCATTTTAAATTACATTCTGCAACAGCAAAAGTGGGTTTTAAGACAAAACAAAAAGTCGGTGCGACTGTCTCAACAAAAGCGACAGGGGTTTTTGCTCCTGATTATTCGAATGGGAATGGTAAATTTGGTACAAATTTTTTAAGAGCTGTTTATAAAGATAAAACAGCTAAAGGAGCAAAGTCAGTAAAGATATGTTCTTTCCCAGTAGCAGGAGCCGGCGTACTTTCATGGAATCTGGACGTCAACTTAAATATATCAATGTCCGGATCTGTGTCAGTTGTTGTTACGAAATCAAATAACTATGGAATTGAATATAGAAATAATAACATCCGTTACATTAAGGAGACGAATACCGATATCGATGCGAATGCAAAAGCAACAATTGAAGGTTGCCTTTACATAGGAACATCGGTTTCAATACTTAAGGTAAAACTTGTAGGCGTTGGAATAGAAGCTGGTGTAGGGGTTGAAGGGGAAGTAACCGCACATCTGGTTGATATACATAATGTTCTTCAAGATGAATTAACTACTTCTAATGGGGATATTCTTCTGGCAAATTTAGATAATCTGAATTTAAGGAGTACAGATTCATCAAAAATACAATTACACGTTGATCTTTGCGAAGAAGTTGTTACGTACGGAATACTTAATTTTAAACTGGATACTAACACGGCGTTATATAAAGTGTTATCAAAAGCAAATTTAAAAGATTCCAATGGTAAAAGCATAGAGTTTGAGATTAGTCTTCTTGGAAAAGATAATTGTCCTCTGCACCAACCTTTTCATTGGGAGGATGGAAGATTAGTTGATAAATGTACCAGAAAATACGATATAAAGCCATCACCGACGCTTGCAGTTTCACCAACAATAGTACCCACCGATACTCCCACAGAAACAGATAATAACACAGCAGGTGTGGCAGAAGAAGGAGCTCTAGGAGATGATGTTTTAAGAAAAACGGAGAAAGCTGACGCCTCGAATGTAATAATTGGTAATAGATTGGATATTGAATCCTATTTTATTAATGTATCGGTGGGATCGACAACAAAAGTTAACCTCATACAAGTTCCGGAAGGTTATGATATGAATGAAATTAATTTTATGGTAAATGATTCCTCCGTGGCAACAATTGATTCAAGTGGTTTAGTAACCGGAGTGGCAGAAGGTACAACGTTGATTACTATTTCAACATCGGATGGAAAATATAGTATAGAAACAGCAGTATCAGTATACGATGAAAAGAAGAAACAAACGATAGTACCAACGACTTATATAATATAAGTAAAGAAATGGAGGGAACCTATGATATTACAGTGTAAGCAAACAACGAGATTGCCAAATAGGGAATTGTCATTTTTCTCATCCGATAATAAAGAGATAGGTAAAGGTAATATTCCTAAAATCTTCATCGGTGAATTGGCAATATATAATGAAAAGATCACTTTGGAGATGAGTGATGGTATGGTGACGAATATTTTATGTGGTGAATCTGTAATTGGTTTTATTAAGGAGGATGTAGTTGTAACAAAAAAGGTTTTGTTTTTAAAAACTGGTTACAGTTTCTATAGAATGAAATACAAAGAAAAAATATATTCTGTGTATGAATCAGGGTTAGGTCCTAATAAACATTTCTTTTCGTTATATGACGAAGATACTTTGACAGCAGTAATTCATAAAGAAGACTTAGTTATAAATTACTGTGATAGTTATAATTTATATAGCGAAAATCGCGAGGCCATGATAGCGGCATGTGCTTTTACGACATTTTTAGAATCAACCGCTTATGTAGATACTACTGCAGGAATAGGTAATATGGTCACGGCAGAGCCATTTTATACCTCTCAACAAGAATTAAAGGATAAGTATGACCCGGAATTTATCCCTCGAATACTTAAGATAGAAGAGGACCTATTAGAGAATGAGGTGAAGTGATTTGGCTATTAATCTAGAACAAATCAATGCGCAAGTAAGATCCCTAGAGGATAATGCGTATGATTTGACGGTAGTAGAAAGAGCACTTTCCAGTTACCGTGATTTACTCAACTCTAGCTGGCAGTGTGCAATTATGACAGATATAAATTCAGCAGTTGAAAGTTATCTGAGTCAGATTCACTCTGCTGAATATAACCTTCAGGAATTATGCAGTGAGATCAGAACAGTTGCTGCAGAACTGTATGAGGAGGAGCTAAGACGGGAACAAGAACTTCAAGAGGTAATAAAATAAAAATAAGACAAGGTACTTAAATCAAAGAGAAAGAATTGCCTGTTATAATATAGATGATAGGAAAGGAGGTTTATCAATGGCTGAAACTAGAATTAATTTGGATGGAGTAATACTATCCGGTGAACAACTATCTAATATCATATTGAAAATAGATAAAGTACAAAGGAATATAAGAGCGATTAGCGGACAGCTCGACCCAAACGTATTAATCAGAAATGATCTCTATCTACGCTTGCAAAATCAGGTAAATACTCTGGCTGCTCTTGAGGAAAAGCTGAAACAATTAAAGAGAGTTACGGAACAAGGAGCGTATAATTATAAAGCGGTTGATGACTTTCTAACAGGTAATACGATTAATTGCGACATAAGTGATAATTTGGCTGAATTCATATATTCCTTAAAAATTAAAGAAGAGAATACAGGATGATAAGGTGTATATTGAAGTATTAACCTTAGGATGCCGGAAATCCGCTTGACAAAGCGGATTTTCTGGCATACAATTACCTCTATACTTAAAAATAAGTATCATAATTCAAACAATAGAGGATTGCAGATCATAATCTGTTGTTATCGGCGATGAAGAGGGATAGTAGATAAGGAAGGTATTCCAGAGAGAGAAGCAGCGGTGAGAGCTTCTTATACTGATATTATCGAACCGGCCTTGGAGCATTGTATGAAAGGAGAAGTCATCTCCCCGAAGTACAACGTATTCCGGCGTTAACGGAAAAAAAGAGAATTGCTGGTTACAGCAATTAATTAGGGTGGTACCGCCGAGTCTTTCGGTCCCTTGTGGATAGAAGGGCTTTTTTTGTTGATTAAAAATAAGACAGAAAGCCGATATTAAAGATAATTACCTCAGACAGAACAAGAAGTACAGACAATGAATCAGATAATTTGAATTAAAGGAGAGAAAAATTATGGCACAGGATAAGAAGCTGGTTGAGGCCATCACCTCGATGGATGTGGATTTTGCCCAGTGGTACACAGACGTTGTTAAGAAAGCAGAATTAATTGAATATTCCAGCATAAGAGGTTGTATGATACTCAGACCTCTAGGTTATGCAATCTGGGAGAATATCCAGAAGCAGCTGGATGCTGATTTTAAGGCAACCGGAGTAGAGAATGTATATATGCCGATGTTCATTCCGGAGAGCTTGTTGCAGAAGGAGAAGGATCACGTGGAGGGCTTTGCGCCTGAGGTGGCATGGGTTACTCACGGCGGCGGTGAAGCTTTGCAGGAGAGAATGTGCGTGAGACCTACCTCTGAGACACTGTTCTGTGACCTGTATTCAAAAATCATTCAGTCCCATAGAGACCTTCCGAAGCTGTATAATCAATGGTGTTCAGTTGTACGTTGGGAGAAGACTACCAGACCATTCCTCCGCTCGATGGAATTTTTGTGGCAGGAAGGACATACTGCTCACGCAACCGCTGAGGAGGCAGAAGAGCGTACGGTTCAGATGCTGAATGTATATGCGGATTTCTGTGAGAGAGTGCTTGCAATCCCCATGATTAAAGGCCGCAAATCCGAAAAAGAGAAGTTTGCAGGTGCGCATGCTACCTATACCATTGAAGCCCTGATGCATGACGGCAAGGCATTACAGTCCGGAACCAGCCATAATTTTGGAGATGGTTTTGCACACGCGTTTGATATTAAATATGCAGATAAGAATAATACCTTACAATATGTTCATCAAACCTCCTGGGGTATGTCCACCAGAATTATCGGCGCTATTATTATGGTACACGGCGATGACAGCGGCTTAGTATTACCTCCCAGAATTGCTCCGACACAGATCATGATTATTCCGATCAATCAGAACAAGGAAGGCGTTTTGGATAAGGCATATGAATTAAAACAGAAGCTCAGCTCCTTTAAGGTCAAGGTAGATGACTCGGATAAGAGCCCCGGTTGGAAGTTCAGTGAGCAGGAGATGCGCGGCGTTCCGATCCGAGTGGAGATTGGTCCGAAGGACATTGAAGCAAATCAGGCTGTTATCGTTCGTAGAGATACCCGAGAGAAGATAGTCGTATCCCTGGATGAGATCGAGGTGAAAGCCGGTGAGATCTTAGAGAAGATGCAATACGAGATGCTTGAGCGTGCAAGAAATCATCGTGATACCCATACCTATACTGCAACTACCATGGAAGAGTTTGAGAAGACCATCGCTGAGAAGCCCGGCTTTGTTAAAGCGATGTGGTGCCAGGAGGAAGCTTGTGAGAAGGAGATAAAGGATAAGACAGGAGCAACCTCACGTTGTATGCCGTTTGAGCAGGAACAGTTGTCAGAAACTTGTGTATGCTGTGGCAAGCCGGCAAAGGTTATGGCTTATTGGGGTAAGGCTTACTAAATAATATGATCTGTACAGCATTCGTTACTTGATGAAATCAGGTATAATACCTGGGATTAGGGAAGGTTTGCGGTACAGATCTTTTTATTTGCGCGTAAGTAAAGTGAGCATTTATAAGGATGATTAGGAAAAAAAGTAACATCATTTCATGGGGGGTTAGAATGTACACAATCAAGCATTTATATAAGGAATTTCATTTATCCAGAAGTACATTGCTCTATTATGACAGCATCGGATTGTTAAAACCCTCGGAAAGGTCCGAGAGCGATACCGTTTATACTCAGACGAGGATCGAAATCGACTTAATACCCCGGCAAATATGAGGGGAAGAGTGTTTGGTATCTCAACCTTGATCGGTAACGCATCTATGCCCATTGCTTTTGGTGTTTCAGGCATTTTATTAGGGTTTGGTTCTATCTCAGTCTTGATGTTAGGGTGTGGCATCAGTCTGATTATTCTGGGTATTAGCCTCTTGCTTTTGCAAATAAATACGAACAGAGGCACTGAGAAGATGACGAATGAATAATCATTGGTTAGCCTTGAAATAAACTTCCTGCTTTGCTATAATCGGAATAGATTTTAGAAAAGGAGCGATCCCATGAATGTTCATATTCCGAAGAAAGTAAATGATATAATTGAAGAACTGATGAGGCATGGATACGAGGCTTATGCTGTCGGTGGCTGTGTTCGGGATATGGTACTGGGCAGAGAGCCGGAGGATTGGGATATCACTACTTCCGCAACTCCTTACGAGGTAAAAAAAATCTTCCGCAGAACAGTGGATACGGGAATTGCACATGGAACAGTTACCGTATTGATGGATAAAGAACATTATGAGGTTACAACATATCGATTGGACGGGGAATATGAGGATAATCGTCACCCCAAGCAGGTAGAATTTACTTCAAGCCTAACGGAGGATTTGAAACGAAGAGACTTTACGATTAATGCAATGGCATATAATGAGAAGGAAGGTTTTATCGATCTGTTCGGAGGAATGGAGGATCTGAAGCTAGGGCTGATACGTTGCGTCGGAAGTGCTATAGAGCGTTTTGATGAAGATGCCCTAAGGATCCTGCGGGCAGTTCGCTTCTCTGCTCAACTCGGTTTTACGATTGAAGAGAATACGCTTTGTGCCATCCGTGATAAAGCAGAGAATTTAACGAATATCAGCGCCGAGCGAATTCGAGTAGAGCTGACAAAGCTGTTGATATCCGATCACCCGGATCGGCTAAAACTACTTTTTGAGATAGGAATAACAAGGGTAATTCTTCCTGAATTTGATGCCATGATGAGGACGCAGCAGAAAAACATCCATCACATTTATAGTGTAGGCGAGCATACGATCTTTGCAGTATCAGAGGTGGCCGGAAAGCAAAACGAACATCGATATGAGACGAGAGAGAGGACGATACTTCGTTGGACGATGCTGTTGCATGATGTGGAGAAGCCGAATACCATTACGCTGGGTAAGGATGGACAGAACCATTTTTACGGTCATCAGGAGAAGGGAGCTATCACTGCAAAGAATATACTGCGACGATTGAAGTTCGATAATGATACGATTGATGCTGTGGTGCATCTGATACGCTGGCATGATTATCGATTTATACTGACACCTGCCGGTATGCGAAAGGCTGCATCAAAGATCGGTAAGGAATATATGGAGCTTCTGTTTGAAGTAAACAGAGCTGATACCTCCGCGAAGAACCCCAAGCATACGAAGGATAAGTTCGAAAGGCTTACAACGGCACGCCAGCTGTATACAGACATCCTTCAGAAGGAAGAATGCGTAAGCCTGAAAGAGCTCAAGATCAACGGCAGGGACCTGATTGAGGTAGGAATGAAGCCCGGCAAAGAGATGGGAGAGGTTCTTGGCAGCCTGTTGTCAGAGGTATTGGAGAATCCATCCTTGAACGAAAGGGATACTCTGTTGACGATGATGAGAGAAATGTTGGGGAAGCATAACGAACAATAAAAAACTTTATAAGGCAATGAAATAAGGAGCTTTAATAACGTAGGTAAAGCTGAAGAAAAGAACCATATGTATCCCATAATACACTGTTTGACAGACAGATTGTTGATTTTGTATGACAATAGCAAACATTCATGTTTGATAAATGTCATACAAAACAATAAGATGTCAGTCAACCTGTGTGTGAGGGATGCTTATGGTTCTTTTCTTCACTTATACAATACCTTATGCATTAGTTCCTTATTTCATTGCTTTATACAGAAAAACTTTTCCAAAAGCCTATCGATTAATATTCATGAATTAGAATTTGGCATCATAATATTAGTAAGACGGGTTTATCACTTTGAGGATAACTACGATACCCCAGATGGCTCGTCGTTTACAATTCTAAGCTATTGAGGTTTTGTAAGGAGGATGGGCTGTGGAGGACAGAAGTCAGGAAGCATTAAAAAAATATCGTCTTAAGATCTATAATATATACCGGGCCAGAGGTGCATTCCTGTTGGAAACAGACGCAGGGCTTAAGCTCTTTAAGTGTTTTGAAGGCTCTAGAAATCGAGCATTATTTGAGAACAAGGTAAAGGAGCACCTGCTGCTTCATGGCTATGCCAATACGGATCTCTTTGTCAAAACCACGGATGAGGATATCATTTCTGAGGATGGAGCAGGCTGTCAATATATCATGAAGAGCTGGTTCTGGGGCGAAGAATGTAACCTGAGAGAATTATCTCAGGTGGAATGCGCCTCTGCGAATCTGGCTAGACTCCATACTATATTAAGAGGGGTAGAGTTCACCGGGGAACAATTAGAGCATAACATCTCCCCGGATTTGATGGAGACCTTTGATAAGCGCAATAGGGAGCTAAAGAGAGTAAAAGCATATATTCGGGAGAAGAAACAAAAGAATGAGTTCGAGCTTATGTATCTCAATTATTATGAAAATTTTTATGAGCAGGGAGTTTTGGCAGCAGAGAGGTTATCACATTCCTCCTATTTTGAACTGATGGAAGAAGCTGTTAAGAGCTGCAGCGTATGCCATGGAAACTATACATACCATAATATAATCATGCAGAAAAGCAAGGCTGATGCCATGAGCAGGAACTATATTCCGCCCGGCTGGGTAAATAAACAGCCGCTTTCTGCGACAGAGCTTGGTGGTATGGGAAATAATATCGCAACTACGAACTTTGAAAAATCCTATATCGGTCTTCAAATATTTGATTTATATCAGTTTATCCGTAAGGTAATGGAGAAAAATGATTGGGATATTCTCTATGGCAGCAATATTATCGAAGCATATGACCAGGTTAAGCCGATCTCTAAGGCAGAGCTTCAGGTACTTTATTTACTGCTTTTATATCCGGAGAAATTCTGGAAGATAACGAATTTTTATTATAATGGCAAGAAATCCTGGGTATCGGGACGAAACACACAAAAGTTAAGTATGATCGGTGAGCAGAACGAGAAAAAAGAAATGTTTCTACATAAGCTGGAAGATATTTTATAGTCCAAGGAAGGATTGAAACTACCTGCAAGGTAGGCTATAATGTACATAGATATGCACCGTTAAAAGAACTGAGGATACCATCATGAGCGTACTAAATAAAAAGCAAAAGAAAAATTATACCGTCAATAACAGAGTGATTATGAGTCTGCTCCTTGGATTAGGATTCCTGTCAGCTATTTTACTTGTTACCATGTATATCACCGGAGGAGGCTCCGGACGAACAAGTGGGAGAAACAGAAACACCAAAGAGGAATCCCAGGGAATTACCTCAGAGAAGCCAATCGGGAATGAGATACTTGGGGTGATAACAGGTATCGACGAGGGGATGCATGAGATTACACTGTATGATATCATGAAGGAGGAAAGTGTCACCTTACCTTATAGCGGTGGCACCAATGTTACAGATAAATACGGACAGGTGATGGCAATCAGCCAGCTTTCAGTCGGTTCCATGGTGGAGGCAATCAGTCCGGACAAGGAAGCAAAATTAACCGATATAAAGATATCTACAAAAGCATGGGAATATGTCGGTGTGAGCAATTTGGGGATAGACCGGAGCAAACGTGTTATGAAGATTGCTTCGAATAAGTATAAATATACAGAGAATGTCTTTGTTCTGGACGGTAGTGATGTAATTACCGTCTTAGATCTCGCAGAGATGGATGAGTTGATCGTGCGAGGGTATGAAGAAACCATCTGGTCCATTACTGTAACCAGGGGTCATGGTACTGTTAAGCTGATTGATTATGAGAACTTTCTTGGAGATAATATATCCATAGGATATGAAGCAATGCAACAGGTTGCAGAGGATATGGTGATAAAGGTTAGGGAAGGTAATTTTAATCTGACGGTAGAGAATGCAGAGTATACTGCGACCAAGAATATCACCGTATTTCGTAATCAGGAAACAATCGTATCCTTAAGTGATCTGGGACCGGATGCTGCTAAAAAGGGACTGGTAAGCTTTGAAATATCTCCCTTTGGAGCGGACCTATTTGTGGATGGTAAGCTGTCTCCTTATGCGGAAGCATTGGAGCTTACTTATGGTGAGCATGATGTTATTGTGTCTCTGGATGGCTATACGACCTATGAGGGTAAGCTGAAGGTTGACAGTGCAGGGACTACAATTCGGATCAGACTGCCGGAGGAGAGTAGTAACGAAGAAGCCACAGTAACAGAGACGGAGACAGCAGGCGGAACGGGGAATACTGATACGAATACCGGCACGGACAATGGTACAGAGAATCCTGACAATGATTTCCCGGATGACGATCCGGATAATACCTCCAATGAGGATTATGAAGAGGATCAGGATCATCTGATTTATGTACAGAATCCCATAGGTGCATCTGTCTATCTGAACGGTGAATTCCAGGGAATTTCGCCGACGAAGTTTAAGAAGCTGATCGGTACCCATGTATTAACCTTTATAAAGGAAGGCTATGAGACGACCAGCTATACGGTTGAAGTATCGGATGATAATCTGGATACCTATTTTAACATGCCGGATATGGTGAAAAAGTAGTTCGATATATGTTACATTTTCTCTGAATTAGAATAATAAAATCAAATATTGGGGACCGAAACAGAACGGTGTCAATCGATTTTTCATCCTCTCTCTTTTCAAAGTAGCTGTTGTAAGCTATAATAAATGTAAATTTATGGAAAAGAGAGGGGATTTTTATGGTCAAATTCTTATATGAAGAAAATATTATCATGTATGTATTTGCAGGCCTATGCGGACTGGGGATTCTGGTTCGCTTCATTGTGAATCTGGTGTACCGAAATTTAGTAAAAGCGTCAGAGAACCCGGCAGAAACGAAGAATAAGCTACTAAAGCTTATGAAAATGAGGTTCGAAGCTTGCTATAAGGCAAAGATCGGTGTGAATAATGTGGATACTTTTGTGGATAAGAGTGTATTGAAGTATCGTTTTTGTGGAGTTCTATTGTCCACATGGGATAACTTCGGTGGACAAGTTCTCTTCCTGAATCTGCTCATAGTCCCTATCAGTGCGGTTTTTGGCGTAGCTTTTGACTGTGGACAACAACTGGTATTGCTGACAGGAGCGGTGGGAATCTTATCAAGTGCGATTCTAATCCTTGTGGATAAAAGTATTAATCTCCCGGCTAAGAGACGAATTCTTCGCCTTAATTTACTGGATTACCTTGAGAATTTCTGTAAGGTCAGACTGGAGCAGGAGGTATTCCATCCGGAGCTGTATGAGCAGATACGTCGTGAGTTTGAGCAGGTTGCCGAAGCAAAGAAGCAAGTAGTTACCTCGAAGGAAGCGGAGAAGGATGATGCGAAGGAGGAGCTGAACCGCAGAAGAGAAGCCAGGAAGCAGAAAGAGGAGCAGAAGAAGCGAGAGGCTCAGAAGAGAGAAGAAGAGCAGCGCAAATTAGAAGAAGCCAGAAAAGAAGAAGAGAGAAGAAGGCTGGAGGAGAAGAGACAGCTTGCAGCGAAACGTCGTGAGGAAGAGCTGAAGCGAATTGAGGAGGAGCGACTGGCATTGGAAGCCAGAAGAGCGGAATTAAAGAAACAGGCACAGGAAAAACAGCAAAGTAATCTGAAGAAGGAAGCTGCTTTGGAGAAAGAGCTTATCTTACATAGCCTTGAGGAAGAGTTAAAGCCGGCTCAGGGCAGAACCGATATGAATAAAGTAATGCAAGGACTGGATGAGATTGCAGCAAGCAAGGAGAAGATTGAATTAGGGAAGGCAGAGCTGAAAGAGGAAGAAAAGAAGGCGGCTACCCAGGAAACTATTAAAAATGTTAAGCCTCATGGAAAAACACGCGGGAGTGCAACCGATGTCCAGGAGGACAAGCTGATCGAGGATGTTTTAAAGGAATTTTTCGCGTAACTTAATTCAGATAGAAAACAATTGAATAATAAGGATGACTTTGTTAGAATATAAGAAAAAAGTGAAAGGAAGTAACTAATATGACAAACAAAGTTACCTTTGATTTTTCTGTTGCGAAAAAGTTTGTTGCAGAGACTGAAATAGACATGCTAAAGAGTGCTACTTTGACGGCAAAGGATCAGCTTGTGAATAAGAGCGGCGCAGGAAGCGATTTTCTTGGTTGGATTGATCTCCCTGTGGATTATGACAAGGAGGAGTTTGCTCGTATTCAGAAGTCTGCGGCTAAGATTCAGAGTGATTCTGAAGTACTTCTGGTTATTGGCATCGGTGGTTCTTATCTTGGTGCAAGAGCAGCGATTGAATTTTTAAGACATAGCTTCTATAATTCTGTGTCTAAGGAGATTAGAAAGACTCCGGAGATTTATTTCTGTGGCAATAACATCAGCAGTAATTATATGAATCACCTGATTGATGTTATTGGGGACAGAGACTTCTCCATTAATATTATCAGTAAATCCGGTACTACTACAGAACCGGCCATAGCGTTCCGCGTCTTCAAGAAGCTGCTAAATGAGAAGTATGGCAGAAAAGAAGCGGCGAAGAGAATCTATGCTACCACGGACAAGGCGAGGGGTGCACTGAAGAACCTTGCTACCGAAGAGGGTTATGAAAGCTTTGTCGTTCCGGATGATGTCGGTGGACGTTACTCCGTATTGACAGCAGTTGGTCTGCTTCCGATCGCAGTTAGCGGTGCCGATATTACCAAGCTTATGGAAGGCGCGGCAAGTATGAGAAATTATTGCTTGAATAATCCCTTTGAGCAAAATGATGCTTTAAAATACGCTGCTGTACGTAATATTCTGCTCAGAAAGGGAAAGAGCATTGAGATACTGGTGAACTATGAGCCCTCCCTCCATTTTGTATCAGAATGGTGGAAGCAGTTATACGGAGAGAGTGAAGGCAAGGACCAAAAGGGTATCTATCCTGCTTCCGTTGATTTTACAACGGATCTGCATTCAATGGGACAATTTATTCAGGACGGTCAGAGAACTCTGTTTGAGACCGTAATCAATGTGGAGAAGTCTGCGACAGAGATCATCCTGGAGGAAGAGGAAGTTGATCTGGACGGATTGAATTATCTCGCTGGTAAGAGTGTAGACATTGTCAATAAAAGCGCTATGAAGGGAACCCTTCTTGCTCACACCGATGGTAATGTTCCAAACTTAAGTGTGACCATGCCGGAGCAGAACGAGTTCTATCTGGGAGAGTTATTCTATTTCTTTGAGTTTGCCTGTGGTGTCAGTGGATACCTTCTCGGTGTGAATCCTTTTGATCAACCGGGTGTTGAGAGCTATAAGAAGAATATGTTCGCGCTTCTTGGGAAGCCTGGTTTTGAGGCACAAAGAGAAGAATTATTAAAGAGACTGTAATAATATGATACAATAGGAAGGAGCTGTTGCGGATTCTCGCAACAGCTCCTTTTATCGAGGACAGGAGATGAGCTTTTACTTATTTGCTTGGAGTGTCACATTAAGCGGATTCTGGAGTATAATATATTAATATTAATATTCTATTGCGCACCTTGGAAAAATCCATGGCAGTGATGATGGGGTCGGGTACATATCTTTGAGAATTCGCAGCCGAATCCCATTTACCTCTTGAAGAGTGTGAAGTATTACTGTCTGTTAATTTACTTGTATATTCGGTTGCTTAACATAGATATGACAAAGGCTGTTGATAGTGAACCCTTACTTTGGGGATCATTATCAACAGCCTTAATGTTTTATGGCATTACTGCGATATAATTATACATGAGAATGAAATGGCAGATGCTTCCACCCATAACGAAGAGGTGGAAAATCTCATGGGAGCCGAAATATTTATGTCGGTTATTAAAGATGGGAAGCTTTAGGGCATATATTATTCCGCCAATGGTATATATGATACCTCCGGCCAGAAGCCATTGAAACGCTGCGGTTGGTAAGGAATTAATAATCTGGGTAAAGGCAAGGACACAAGTCCACCCCATTGCGATATATACAACGGAGGAAAACCATTTGGGGCAATGCACCCAAAAGCCCGTGACGATAATTCCCGTAAAGGCCAGTCCCCAGATCAAAGCCAGCATCGTGAATCCGGTACGGCCACCAAGGGCTATCACACAAATGGGAGTATAAGTTCCGGCAATCAATACATAGATTGCCATATGATCAAATTTTTTCAGTCTTTCGTGTACTTTGATGGTTTTACCAAAGGTATGATATGTTGTACTCGCAACATATAGTAAAATCATGCTGAGAATAAATACGCCGAGAGAGATAAGGTGGATATTACTGGGCTGGTGAGCAGCTTTTATCAGAAGTGGTGTAGCAGCAAATACTGCCATCCCAGTTCCAATCAGATGGGTTATCGCACTTCCGGGATCCTTTGCTTTTACTTTCTTAACGGTCATAAAATCAACTCCTTTAATAGTATGTTATGATGTGTTTAGTATTGACGTTTTTAATGAAAATATATCACATGGTTTTATAAATGCGATATATAGTAATCAATACTACGTTGTGTGTATGTATATACTACAACACATCGTTATAAAATGCAAGATTTTTATTTTTCATAATTAGAAGAATATGTTATACTATAAAGGATAGGTATTATGGTCTATTAGGAGCATTTCCATATCGTATGGACCAATTGCGATGACAGAAAGGCAAGAGTGCATTATGGATTTGAATGTCGGAGAAATCGTAAAATTAAAAAAGCAGCATCCTTGTGGAAGTTATGAATGGGAGATCCTTCGTGTCGGTATGGATTTTCGTCTCAAATGTCTTGGTTGTGGACATCAAGTTATGCTCCCGAGGAAGCAGGTAGAAAAGAATATAAAACAGGTAAGAAAACCGTCAATTTAATCAAACAGAGGTAAACTGATGAAGTATATATTATTTGATTTGGATGGAACACTCACAAATCCGATGCTTGGTATCACGAAATCGATTCAGTATGCATTAAGCAATAAAGGAATCAATATCACGGACCGGAATAGTTTAATGAAGTATATCGGACCACCGCTTCGAGCTTCTTTCATAGAATTTGGTTTTAACGAAGAGGAAGCGGAAGAGCTGATTGCGAAATATCGTGAGTATTATAGCGTTAAAGGTCTTTATGAAAATGAAGTTTATGACGGTATAGAAGCTCTGCTATGCAGGCTGAAGGGGGAAGGGAAGAAGCTATATACCGCAACCTCGAAGCCGGAGCATTTTGCCAAAATTATTCTGGAGCATTTTAAGCTTGATCAATACTTCGAGGATATCTGTGGTGCGACCATGGACAACAGTCGCGGGACGAAGGAAGAAGTGATTCGTTATGCTCTGGGGAAAAACGAAGTTGTTGACCTCAAGGAGGTTGTCATGATCGGTGATCGAAAGCATGACATCGAAGGCGCTAAGAGGGTAGGAATTGCTTCGATCGGAGTTTTATTTGGTTATGGCAGTAGGGACGAGCTTACTGAAGCAGGAGCGGATCGTTTGGCTGAGACGGTAGAAGAGATATATGATATTGTTGCGGATATGTAGGAAGTGTACTAAGCTTCTATGAACTTTCTTAGTTGGTATAACAGAAAGGAATGGATGAGTATGAAATTAATATCCTGGAATGTGAATGGATTACGCGCTTGCCTGGGCAAGGGCTTTGAGGAATTTTTTAAGAATGAGTCGGCTGATATATTCTGCCTTCAGGAGACGAAGCTGCAGCCGGAGCAGGTAGAGGTAGCTTTCGAAGGATATCATCAATATTTTAATTCGGCCATTAAGAAGGGTTATTCCGGTACGGCTGTTTTTACGAAGAAAGAACCCTTAAGTGTAGTATTCGATATTGGCATTGAGAAGCATGATATGGAAGGTAGAGTGATTACACTGGAATATGAGAATTTCTACCTGGTTACCGTATATACGCCGAATTCCCAGAAAGAGCTTGCCAGACTGGATTATCGTATGGAATGGGAAGAGGATTTTAGAGCGTATCTTCTCGGACTGGATCAGAAGAAACCGGTAATCATCTGTGGAGATTTGAATGTAGCACATAAGGAAATTGATATCAAGAATCCGAAGTCGAACACGAAGAGTGCGGGCTTTACAATAGAAGAACGGAATAAAATGACGAAACTTTTAGAGCATGGATTTGTGGATACCTTCCGTTATAAATATCCGGAGGCGTCCGATGTTTATACCTGGTGGTCCTATATGTTTCATGCCAGAGAGAAGAACGTGGGATGGCGTATTGATTATTTTCTGGCTTCCGATCGCATCAAGGAGCAGATTGTTGATAGCCTTGTATATATGGAGGTTATGGGAAGTGATCACTGTCCCGTCGGTTTGATGATCGATGGATTAGAGGGGAGCAAATGATCATGAAAAAGTATTCTGTTCATGATATAACACAAGAATTATTTAGCGGAATGGTTTACCCCGGAGATTTGGCGCCGTCCTATGATAGGGTATCGGCGATGGACCACGGTGATGCTTATAACCTTACGAACTTAACGATGGGAGCTCATAATGCAACGCACATCGATGCACCCTTTCATTTTCTTAGGAATGGAAAGACCATTGAGGAGATGGATTTAACGAAGTGTGTCGGACCTTGCAGTGTAATCGATCCACAGAGAATAGATCCTGATTCCCTTGCCGAGCTATTAAGACACAGCCAAAAACGTATTCTTTTCAAAGGAAGATTTGAGATTACTCTTGAGCTGGCGAAGCTTTTCAATGAGCTTGAGCTTGTATTAGTTGGCGTTGAAACGCAGAGTGTGGGACCCGAGGGAGCACCGATGCAGGTGCATCTCGAACTCTTGGGAAAAGAGGTGGTATTACTGGAGGGGATTCGTCTGGAGAAGCTAGAACCGGGGGATTATTTTCTGTTTGCCGCTCCGATTAAGCTGGGTGGGTGTGACGGAGCACCTTGTAGAGCCATTTTGCTTGATTTTGACTAAACTCATACTTGTATTTATCAATATAAATATGTATACTTTATTTTGTAGGTACCAATGAAAGCGGAGGGTGGAAATTTAAATGGAGGCTGTTAGAATAAGAACTGATCAGGCTGAGACCGGCATGAAGGTTGCTTCAGATATATATACCTCGAATAATCAATTAATTATTCCGAAGGATACGATATTAGATGAGCGAATGATTACACGACTTCGCTTTTATAATATTTATGGACTTCTCATCTATCGTAACAAACCTGAGGTTGAATTAGTCGAAGAGGTTTCTTATATCGAGATGCTTCGCAGTACTCCGGAGTTCAAGAAATTTAATCGCACTTACGTTGATACGATTCAGAATGTGGAGGACAACTTTAATAGTGTTCTTAGCGGCAATGATGAATTTGATATTGATAATTTATTGGCTGAGACAGATCGTATTCTATCAGAAGGCAGAAATGGTGCTCATATTCTGGAGATGCTCCATGGAATCCGCAATTATGATGATATGACTTATGTGCATAGTTTGAATGTATCTTTGATCTGTAATGTGTTCGGAGGATGGCTGAAGCTATCCGCGGAGGATATCCGAATATTAACCCTTGCCGGACTTCTCCATGATATCGGTAAGATGCTGATCCCGAGAGAGATTATTACCAAGCCGGGTAAGCTGTCTCCGGATGAATTTAAGATTGTTAAGACGCACGCAATTAAGGGCTATCAGGTACTGAAGGATCAGACGGTTGATATCAGAGTAAAATATGCGGCACTCATGCATCATGAGCGTTGCGACGGAAGCGGATATCCCAATGGCTTTATCGGAGAACAGATCGATGATTTTGCTAAGATCATTGCAATTGCTGATGTATATGATGCAATGACCTCCAGTCGTCGTTATCGTAATGCAATCTGTCCCTTTGATGTAGTAGAAGAGTTTGAGAAAGATGGCTTCTTAAAATATGACCCTGGTTTCCTGATGACTTTCTTGGAACGCATCGTTCAGTCCTATATGCATAATATTGTGCGACTCAGTGATGGCAGGGAAGGTGAGGTTATCATGATTAACCGACTCGCACTAGCCAGACCGGTGATACGTTCCGGTAGTGCCTATATCGATTTATCAAAGGAACGAAAGGTCTCAATTGCAGAGATTATCTAAATAAATACGTATTGAATTAATAGCATATAAAGAAGAGCACCCCCTCCGATACTGAGCAGGGTGTTCTTTTTCCATATATGGAGAATAAGAATAGCAGCTATGCTGATAGCCTCCGGGATCGCATAAGGAGACGAGGTGATATGTATATCCTTCAAGCAATACACCACCAGCATACCGATTATGGTAAAAGGAAGGATGTCGGCCAGATATTTCATATATTTAGGAATTGGTCGATTCTCCGGAAAGAGGAGAAAGGGCAGAGCCCGGGTTAGCAGTGTTCCGAAAGCAATAATGGCAAAGAAAAGAATAAGTTCCGTTGTGGTATAGCTCATTGTTTCATCCTCCTTTCCATCGGTTCTCTTAGAATTGTAACAAATAAGAGGATACAAATCATCGATGGTATAATAAAATCGTTCGCTCCAAATATCAGACGACAGATAACTGCGCTGACGATACCGAGCATGGCCGGCAGATGATTTGTGGTAGTTTGCCATTGATTAATTAAAATAACAACAAAAAGAGCCGTAAGTACAAAATCAATACCCTTTGTATTAATATCAATTAAGCTTCCTAGGATACCACCGATTACCGAGCCGGTGATCCAATAAAGATGATCGAGAAGCGAGACGGACAGATAAAACCATTTCTCCTCGACACCCTCCGGTGCTTTCGCCGAGCATAGAATAGAAAAACTCTCATCGGTCAGCGAAAAGATCAGATAGGGCTTCATTCGCCCTGTCCCTCGGTATTGATGCAGCATGGATATACCATAAAACAAGTGTCTGGCATTCACTGCGATGGTCATAAAAAAGGCACCCAGGGGATTGAAGCCTGCTGCCAGAAGTGCTACTGAGACAAATTGCATGGAACCGGCGTAGACGAAAACACTTGCAATGATGATCCAAAGTAGGGAAAAGCCCTTACTGTCCATAAGGATACCGTAGGCAGCTCCCAGTACGATATAACCGGTTAATACCGGGATAGTATGTGGAAAAGCAGCCCGAACGGCTGCTATTTTGTTGTTCATAGATTATTCTCCTTCAAGTCGATATCAATATCGGTATTCGCTTGCTCTTATTTATCTCTTGGAGTTTCCTGCATATACCGGCTTAAAATCCTCGCTGTCAGCGCAGACAAAGCCTGAAAAATGCTCAACAAGCTGATGGAAGTATTCGGTCATAACGGGTAAATCCTCTTCGCTCATATTAATGGCAAAGATAGTCTGGATACCACGGTTCTTAACAAAAGAAAGATCGGAGGGATCCTTGAAATTGGGGTCGATTGCTTCAAAATCCACGGAATTCTGATTAGGTAATACGAATTCAAGGACATTCATCTCCTCCCACAATTCGATGGTCAGTCCTGTTCCGGTTGAGAATAGGTCTGCGATATCCTTAGCACGGATTGCGCCGGGAGTCATATAAAGAAGATCTATATATTTTTTGGAAGCCTTGGCCGGAAAGCCTTTTTTCTTATCTGCCATAAACATCACCCTTTCCATATTTGACTAATACATTGGCTACATTATAATACATCAGAATTGAATTGGCAAGGAAGCAGTTCGGAAAAGTGCGCAAGTTGACAAGGCTTACAACAATGACTACAATATAGAGAGAAAATGATAAGAAGGTATAATTATGAGAGTGTCGTTATCGGATCAATTCAATAGAAAAGAGAATAGAATCAAGACACACCTTCTTTCGGTGCTATGGCTTATGGTTGTCTGTACGGCGACCAGCAGTCTGTCAATATTATTAAACAGCATTGGGATAGGAAAAGAAAATACCCTGATGATTTTTTTGATCGGGGTATTGGCAATTACCGTATTGACCAGGGGATACGTCTATGGCTTCATCGCTTCCATTGCAAGCTTGTTCATTTTTAATTATTTTTTTACGGAACCGCTTCATTCTTTTATAATCAGTAATGTTCAGGATTATATTCTGATTGCCTTCTTTCTTCTGGCATCTCTAATCTGCGGGACCTTATCGTCAAAATTCCAGATGCAGACCAAGATAGCGATTAAGAATGAGCATACAACAAAACTACTGTATGAGATCTCAAAAAGCTTCCTGAATCTGACCGGAACAGCAAAGACGGTGGAGAATGGTATGCAATATATTCAAAAATATACAGGCTATGAGTGCCGTGTTATCCTGGAGAAGGAGAAGTTTAGCGGAGTAGAGACCGGCTTTTGTACCGAGAAATATCCGGCTTATATCGATGAAAAAGAGCTATATGTACTTCCAATCCACGATTTGTCGAATCATATGGGAACGATATCGCTGGTTGGTGTAAAGCTGCCGTTATCGTATGAAGAGGATATTCTGATTAAAACAGTGGTATATCAGATGGCGCTTGTTCTTGATCGAGAGTTTATCTATAATGAGCGTGAGAGAATTAAGCTGGCTATGGAAAGTGAGCATCTAAAAAGTACCTTGCTTCGAAGTATTTCACACGATATTAGGACTCCCCTTACGGGAATTATGGGGGCCAGCAGTCTGATACTGGAGAGCTTCGACAGTCTGGATGAGGTCAGTGTGAAGCGTCTGACAGCGGATATTAATGAGGAGTCAGCCAGATTGATCACTTCGGTACAAAATATTCTTGATATGACTCGCATTAGTGAGGGACATCTTGTTGTAAAAAAGGAATATGAAGCAGTTGAGGATCTGATTCATCAAGCAGTTGCTCATGTAGCCAGGTTCGCCTCACAGGATCGTCTGGAGATTGATATTCCGGAGGATATTCTTCTGGTAGAGACCGATGGAAGACTGATGGTACAGGTTCTTGTCAATCTGTTAGATAATGCATTTAAGCATTCCGGCAATGAGACAAAGATCATACTCCGGGTATATCGAGGAGTAAAATCTGTTGTGTTTGAGGTAGAGGACAATGGCACCGGAGTGGATGAGGCAATAAAGAATACTCTTTTTGAAGGATTTGTCACAATGCCTCGAAATATATCAGACAGCAGCAGGGGAGTTGGTCTGGGCCTGGCAATCTGCAAAGCGATCGTAGATGCTCATGGCGGTAAGATTTTCGCTCTTAATAAGCCGGAAGGTGGCGCATTATTCCGGGTTGAGTTACCCAGTGAGGAGGAAATATAGATGAACCAGCAGATTCATATTCTTTTGATCGAGGATGATCGAAAAATTGTTAATTTTATGTCTATGGCTCTGAAGGCTAAGGGGTATAAACTTTCTGTGGCGAATACAGGAAACAGTGGAATTCTCTGCTTTTGTACCGAAAATCCGGATATTATTCTTCTGGATTTGGGTCTGCCGGATAAGGATGGAATTGAAATTATTAAGGAGATCCGTGAAGTATCACAGATTCCGATTCTAATTGTCTCTGCCAGGGAGCAGGAAAAGGATAAGATTACAGCCTTAGATGCCGGTGCGAATGATTATGTTACGAAGCCCTTTGCGATGGGTGAGCTTCTTGCACGGATCAGGGTGATGGAACGCTTTATAGAACGTGAGAGTCTTACAACACCGATGAATATCTATCATTTTGATTACCTTACAGTTGATTGTGAGAGACGAAGAATATATATCGATGATACCGAGCTTCATCTGACACCCATCGAATATAAGCTATTAATCCTTCTGATCGCAAACCGTGGCAAGGTTGTTACCCACAGTCAGATATCCAAGGAGGTATGGGGCTATGGAGAGACGGGAGATTCCAAGAGTATTCGTGTATTTATGGCAGGTCTTAGAAGAAAGATAGAAAAAGACACCTCACATCCCCAATTTATTACCACAGAAATTGGGGTAGGGTATCGCTTTTCCGATTAGAACTTAAGTTAGCGTAATCAACTGAAATAAGGTGTCAGCGCTTGATTCCTGAGCCAGAAGATAGGGAATGTTATTTTGTTCAAAGAGCTTTCTATCCTGAAGTTGGTTACAGACAGCAATCGTACGACAATGCTCCATAACCTGATTTACGATAATACAGGCAAGCATGTTACTTAGATCATCGTTACTGACAGCAAATACAAGATCATAGGTTTTCGATTTATCCAGATGGTTCTCATCCTTAATCTGGAGATAATCAATCTTCCGGCTTTCTAAAAGTGTTTTTAAGCAATCAGCAAGCTTAGTTTCACCCAAAATTAACGCATAAGGCTTCTGTTTGGTATACTCCGATTTGTTTTCGCGCTGTTCGATTACGTGATCATGCTTTTTCATAAGTAAATAGAAAAGGCCGGCAATAATTACCATGCTAACGATAATCCATCCCATATTAACACCCCTTTATACTTTTCATAAATTACTTTATAAGAAAACATATAAAAGTGATGCAAATTTTCAGACAATGCTGCTAAAATTGTATAAGTGAAGTCCGGTAATCTCTTAATGTTATCTTAACGTGGTATCGGACTTTTTCATCGCTTCAAAATATTGCTTTGGTGTCATACCATACTCATTTTTAAAGGCGCGAAAGAAATTGGAATAGTCTCCGAATCCGCATTGCTCATAGACATGGGTAATCGGAATGTCTTTTAGAATTAACTCCTTTGCTGCAATCAACTTCTTCTGTAAGATATAGCGATGCAGGGTTGTCCCAGTATTCTTTTTAAACTCTCTGGAAAGGTGGAATTTACTTAAATAGGTATATTCGGCTAAGTCATCAATTGTAATGTCTTCGTCAATATGAGAATTGATATATTCTAATATATGCAGTGTCATATTACTCTTCTTCGCCTCTACATCAAGTCTTACATTTTCTTCAAAGGTCTGATTATTGATATAAACCATCAACTCGGTGATATACGCCTTATACAAGAGCTCCTGCCCCAGGCCCTGATAACGTTCTAATAAAATCAACTTATTCAATAAGATTCTGATATTCTGTTGCCATTCATAATCGACTCTTAGCACATTTTTCCGATGGGGACTCTCAAAACATTGGCATAGATCTGTCTTTTCCGTGGACAGCTCCCGCAGAAAGGAAGGATTAATCCATAATACAATTCGCTCATAAGCAGAGTTTTTCGAATTAATATATGCCTGATGCAATTCCTTAGAGTTAACCAGTACGATATCTCCCGGTGTGAGCTGATAGGATTTTCCCTCAATCAGATACGTGACATCACCGGATAAGAAGAGGTAGCATTCATAAAAATCGTGATGGTGCAGGCTTACTCCGGTGAGATTAGTGTTGGAATAATGAAAGATCTCGTAATCTCGGGAGAGCATATATTGACGGGTTAGATAAGCATGAGTTGTCTGCTTCATAATGTCTCCTTTGGCAATAAGTTATTCTTAGGCTGGAACAGTGATAATAATATCATATTCTATAAGAGCAAGTTTTGCAAGTCTGTAAGCAAGATAAACATAGGATTGATGAGACGACATCAATATAATGAATACATGAATTGCAAAAAATGCTCCTATTTGAGACCATGTGAAAATGGATTTTACATGGACGCGTTGTGCCTTTGGCCCAAAATAGCAGGCAATAAGAAAGGAACGGTTATATTATGAAATTATCATTTCGTTGGTATGGTCTGGATGATGCTGTAAAACTGCAATATATCAGGCAAATTCCAGGGATGCACAGCATTGTAACGGCAATCTATGATGTGCCGGTTGGCGAGGTCTGGAGTAATGAAAGTATTGAGAAATTAAAGAGAGAGGTAGAAGCGGCTGACTTGCATTTCGATGTCATAGAAAGCGTACCCGTACATGAGGATATCAAGCTGGGGCTTCCCACCAGAGAACGATATATCGAGAATTATAAAGAGAATATTCGAAGATTATCCAGAGCAGGAATTAAAGTGATCTGCTATAACTTTATGCCGGTATTTGACTGGACCAGGACGCAGCTGGACAAATTGCTCCCGGACGGATCTACTGCATTGGTTTATTATAAGGAGCAGCTGGAGAAAATGGACCCCTTAACCGGAGAGCTATCCCTTCCCGGCTGGGATTCCAGTTATACAAAGGAGAGCTTGGCAAGAGTGTTTGCACAGTATGAGAAGGTCGATGAGGAAAAGCTGTGGTCGAATCTGGAATATTTCCTAAAGCAGATCATCCCAGTGGCAGAGGAATATGACGTCAAGATGGCAATCCATCCGGATGATCCGCCCTACCCCATCTTCGGACTACCCCGGATTATTACCAATGAGCAGAATTTAGATCGTTTCTTGAAGCTAGTGGATAATGAATACAATGGTTTGACCTTTTGTACCGGATCGTTGGGCTCTGCCAGCTTTAATAATATCGTAGAGCTGGTTGATAAGTACAGTGCGCAGGGAAGAATTCATTTCATGCATATACGAAATGTGAAGCTTTTAGAGGATGGCAGCTTTGAGGAAAGTGCTCATTATTCCCCTTGTGGATCCCTGGATATCGTCGCAATCATGAAAGCCCTCCATAAAAATGACTATGATGGTTATGTCCGACCAGATCACGGCAGAATGATCTGGGGGGAAACAGGCAGACCCGGTTATGGCTTATACGATCGTGCTCTAGGAGCGATGTATCTGACCGGTATATGGGAGACACTAGATAAGGGTACACAAGGAGAATAATATGATGAAGATACCATATTCCACAGATTTATCAAAGAAGGTTGTTGTGGTAACCGGAGGGGCAGGAATCCTCGGTGGTTACTGGGCTGAAGCATTTGCAGGATGTGGCGCTAAGGTTGCAATCCTTGACCGTAGTTTAGAAATGGCAGAGAAAAAGGCGGCTGAAATCAGTTCAGAAGGCTATACCGCCATTGGCATAGAGACAGATGTACTGAATAAAGAAAGCCTCACAAAGGCGCATGAACGGATTCTTAAGGAATTCGGACCATGTGATATTCTGATCAACGGAGCGGGTGGCAATAATCCGAAGGGAACTACCACCAGAGAGTATCTTTATGAGGAGGATTTGGCAGTAGACAACAAGGAGCTGATTACCTTCTTTGATCTGGATGAGCAAGGAATTCGCTTTGTTTTTGATCTTAATCTCCTTGGAACCTTGCTCCCCTGTCAGGAATTTGCCAAGGATATGGTGGGTAGAGCGGGTTGCAGCATTATCAATGTTTCCTCCATGAACGCTTTTACACCACTGACCAAGATACCGGCATATTCCGGTGCCAAGGCAGCTGTCTCGAATTTTACGAAGTGGTTGGCGGTCCATTTCTCCAAGGTAGGAATACGTGTTAATGCAATTGCTCCGGGGTTCTTAATTACCAGACAAAATGAAGCCCTGTTAAAGAACTCGGACGGAAGTCTTACCGAGCGATCTCACAAGATATTAAATGCAACACCAATGGGGCGCTTTGGCGAACCGGAGGAATTGATTGGTGCACTACTGTTCCTGGCGGATGAAGGAGCCTCCGGATTCATTAACGGAATCGTGCTTCCGATCGATGGCGGATTCTCAGCATACAGCGGAGTTTGATCAGTTCACAACCCTGATAGAGTACTCTCCTTATCAAAAGGCGGTTAATAGCGGAATGCTTTGACTGCCTTTTGTTACTGTCCACACTCAAGTCAAAGTTGAAATATGAGTCCGATCAATGTTTCCGAAATCGGAGACGCTTCCGCTTAGTTGCATTACGTAGCGGTACATAAGGTTCTAAATAACAGAACCTAAGTACCGACGCATGCAAATACTCCGATATGAAAATCATTGATCGAACTCATATTGGCAAACTCCATGATAGTGTTAAATAGCAAGTGCCTTTTATTTCTTGGGCATGAATAAGGATATACTAAGGATAACATGCTATGATATAATAGAAGCGTAATGATCATAAAGCATACTCGATTGTAGGTATGCGTTTCTATAAAATTCAAAGGAGGTTATGCTATGCAGAAGATTACTCCACATTTATGGTTTGAAAACGATGCGGAAGAGGCAGCAGAGTTCTATATATCCTTATTCAAGGATGCGAAGCGGATCGATAAGACGGTAATTAATGATACACCATCCGGTACAGCCTATACCATAACATTAGAACTTGGGGGACAGGAAGTGATACTGCTCTATGCAGGGCCATATGTTACCTTCAATCCTTCCATCTCCTTCTTGATAAATTGCGATACACCGGAGGAGACAGAGACGATCTGGGGGAAGCTGATAGAACAGGGTCAGGAACTCATGCCCTTCGGAGATTATCCGCACAGTAGGATGTACGGATGGGCCATTGATAAATATGGTGTGTCCTGGCAGGTAATGTACAATGAGCATCTGGTGAACCGTCCGAAGCTCATACCTACCCTGATGTTTGTCGGCGACCAATGCGGCAAGGCGGAAGAGGCAATGCTATTCTATATGTCGGTCTTTGAGAATTCCAAGCCCGGCGGGATACTAAGATATGGCAGTGCAGCAGCACCGAATCAGCCCGATACGGTTATGCATGAAGAATTCACCCTGGAGAACCTACTCTTTGCTGCGATGGACAGTGCTCTTGGACATGATTTTGGATTTAATGATGCAATCTCCTTTGTGGTCAATTGTGATACGCAGGAAGAGGTGGATTATTATTGGAGCAAGCTGTCGGCTGTTCCGGAAGCGGAGCAATGCGGTTGGATTAAGGATCGCTACGGTGTGTCCTGGCAGATCGTACCGAATATTGTCTATGAAATGATGCAGAGTCCTGATACCGAACGTGTCGCTAGAATGTCGGAGGCTCTCCTAAAAATGACGAAGCTTTCGATTAACGATTTGGAAGAAGCATTTAATAAAGATTAAATTGATGAATAATAAGATAAGTGACCTCGATTCGATAAAGAATTGAGGTCACTTATTTATCGTGTAGGAACGTTCACCCTATATGATAAAAACGCTCCGCCAAGGATGCTTTGGTAGATAAAATTAATGTAAAAAAGTCTAAATACCCCCTTGACAACTTTGGTCCATATGTTATAGTTGATATAGAACAAGCAAAGAATTTTATCAAAAATAGGATAGGAACTCTGAGAAAGGAGGAACATGAGTGATACCGGGAGTATATCAAGGTATTATTCATAAACAGGACGATGAATATTAATAAATTTACACAGAATTCCCTTCAGGCGGTAGAAGATTGTGAAAAGCTGGCTTATGAGTACGGTCATCAGGAGATCACCGTAGAGCATTTGCTGTATAGCCTTCTTACTCTGGAGGACAGCTTGATTAAGAAGCTGTTAGAGAAGATGGAAATCAATACAGAGGTATTTATTGCCCAAGTGAAAGGATTGCTGAACAAACGGCCGAAGGTTACCGGAGGGCAGGTTTACATTAGTAATGATCTGAATAAGGTTTTGATCTATGCAGAAAATGAGGCAAAGCAGATGGGTGACTCCTATGTATCCGTGGAGCATTTGTTTCTTAGCCTTTTAAAGCAACCGGGCAAAGAGGTAAAAACACTAATTATTGATTTTCGTATTAACCGGGAGGACTTTCTGAAGGCACTCCAGAGTGTACGAGGGAACCAGAAGGTGGTTAACGATAATCCGGAGGCAACCTATGATACCTTAGAGAAGTATGGATACGACTTGGTTGCACGAGCAAAGGAGCAGAAGCTGGATCCTGTGATTGGAAGGGACGGTGAAATTCGCAATGTTATTCGTATTCTCTCCAGAAAGACGAAGAACAACCCGGTACTCATTGGGGAACCTGGTGTCGGTAAGACCGCTGTCGTAGAGGGCTTAGCTCAAAGAATAGTAAGAGGCGATGTACCACAATCCCTTCAGGATAAGAAGCTTTTTGCACTGGATATGGGTGCCCTGGTGGCAGGAGCTAAGTACCGCGGTGAATTTGAAGAGCGACTTAAGGCGGTCCTTGAGGAAGTGAAGAAGAGTGAAGGTCAGATTATCCTCTTCATCGATGAGCTCCATACGATTGTCGGTACAGGAAAAGCAGAAGGAGCTATGGATGCCGGTAATATGTTGAAACCGATGTTGGCCAGGGGAGAACTCCATTGTATCGGAGCAACCACTTTGAATGAATACCGTCAGTATGTTGAGAAGGATGCAGCGCTGGAACGCCGTTTCCAACCGGTAATGGTGGAGGAGCCGACGGTAGAGGATACGATCTCAATCCTTCGTGGGCTGAAGGAGCGGTATGAGGTCTTTCATGGTGTGAAGATTACGGACGCAGCATTGGTGAGCGCGGCTACCTTATCTAACCGCTATATTTCAGAGCGTTTTCTGCCCGATAAGGCAATTGACCTGGTGGATGAGGCTTGTGCTCTGATTAAGACAGAATTAGATTCCATGCCAACAGAGCTGGATGACATGCAGAGAAGAATTATGCAGATGGAAATCGAAGAGGCTGCACTTAGGAAAGAGAGTGACCGCTTAAGCGCAGAACGTCTCACCGAGCTCCAGCGAGAACTGGCGGAGTTACGCGATAGCTTTGCGGTGATGAAGGCCAGATGGGATAATGAGAAGGCTTCCATGGAAAAGGTACACAAGCTCAGAGAAGCCCTGGAGGAGCTAAATAATGAGATTGAGGTTGCAGAGCGAGGCTATGATCTGAATAAAGCGGCAGAACTTAAGTATGGCAGACTTCCCGAGCTACAGAGGCAGCTGGCGATGGAAGAGGAGAGACTGAGGACCGAAGAAAATATGCTGGTACATGAAAATGTCAGCGAGGAAGAGATTGCCAAGATTGTATCTCGCTGGACCGGAATCCCGATTACAAAGCTGACAGAAGGGGAACGTAATAAGACACTTCATCTCAGTACAGAGCTTCACAAGAGGGTAATCGGACAGGATGAGGGAGTTGAGAAGGTATCTGATGCAATCCTTCGTTCCAAAGCCGGTATCAAAGATCCGACAAAGCCCATAGGTTCCTTCCTGTTTCTTGGTCCGACCGGTGTTGGTAAGACGGAGCTTGCGAAAGCACTGGCGGAAAGTCTCTTTGACAACGAGCATAATATTGTTCGTATCGACATGAGTGAATACATGGAAAAGCATTCTGTGGCAAGACTTATTGGTGCTCCTCCCGGGTATGTGGGCTATGAGGAGGGCGGTCAGTTGACGGAAGCGATTCGCCGAAGACCATATGCGGTAATTCTGTTTGACGAGATTGAGAAAGCACATCCGGATGTATTTAATGTACTGCTGCAGGTGTTGGATGACGGACGTATCACCGACTCCCAGGGTAGAACGGTGGACTTTAAGAATACAATCATTATACTTACATCGAACATCGGATCAAGATATCTGTTAGAGGGAATCGAGGACGGTGAGATCAGTAAGGACTGTGAAAGCATGGTTATGGAGGAATTGAAGACTTCCTTCCGCCCTGAATTTCTAAATCGTCTCGATGAGATTGTGCTCTTCAAACCGTTGACGAAGGAGAATATCTACAGCATCATTGATCTTATGATTGTGGATTTAAATAAACGACTAGAGGATAAAGAGATAGGTATCAGACTTACAGACGGTGCAAAGGATTACATCGTACAACGAAGCTATGATCCGGTCTACGGTGCAAGGCCATTAAAACGCTTCCTGCAGAAGAATGTGGAGACCTTAAGTGCGAGACTGATCTTAAGCGATCAGGTTCAGCCGGAGGATATTATCCTCATTGATGAGGAGAAGGATGCTCTGGTTGCTCTTGTAGAGAGATTAGAAGCAGAGAGTAGAAGGAATTGATACGGGTTGCTCTTGTAGAGAATAGTAGCAGAGATAGAAGAAACTGATACGGATTGCCCTTGTAGAGAGATTAGTAACAGAGATCGGACAATTTGACTCGGGTTGCCTGTGAAAAGGGTTTATAAAATAGAAAGCCACAATATAGAAACGAAATTCATCAGAGGGGGATGAGGTTACCTTTGGTTTCTGTATTGTGGCTGTTCTTGTTATATCATCATAAAATTCCTGTGAAGCAGAAGTTTCCTAAAAGCGGTTAATATTGGGATATCACAGGGACATTATGGGATCAGAGAGCAGGATTAGTCTAATATTCCATGAAGGGGATTGTTCTTCATGGGTATCGAGCGCTCATAATGAGTAGCTAAAGGAAGGTAGCTTCCTTTCTCACTACTCTTTTCAAAGCTGGTTAGGATTTCCAGCACGTGCTCGGTCAGTTGATAGCTTGCGCGATAATCTCTGCCAGTCTGTAACGCTTTTGCCATATCGGCCAGACCCAGACCGCGGGAGTTCTCCTTGTAATCAAAGAGCAGAGGCATCTCCTTATACTCCCCATCCTCAGGACGAAGCAGCTTGATCGGACCACCGAAGGTATTCGGATCAGGAACCAGTAAAGTGCCCTTGGTACCATAGATCTCAAGCCTTGCCTGTTGGTTATAATGTACGTCAAAGGTGGTAAATATCGTTCCCAAAGCTCCATTATCAAAGCTTAAGATACCGGTGACATAGGTAGGAACCTCTACATCAACAATGGTTCCATTCTTCGGTTGGCTGGTGATCGTTCTTTGAGGAAAGCTGGTCTTAGTAACACCGGTTACCCCCTTCACACCACCAATAAGATTAACTAATGCGGTGACATAGTAGGGTCCCATATCGAGCATAGGACCGCCGCCGTATTTGTAATAGAACTCCGGATCCGGATGCCAGGATTCGTGACCGTGACAGATCATGAAAGCAGCGGCTCCGATGGGTTCTCCGATAAATCCGTCATCAATCAGCTTACGGCATGTCTGTATACCGGAGCCTAAGAAGGTATCCGGGGCGCCACCGAGCATAAGGTTCTTTTCCTTAGCCAGAGCAACCAATTTCTGACCTTCTTCAAAGCTGGCTCCAAGGGGCTTCTCGCTGTATACATGCTTGCCGGCCTGAAGTGCAGCTTTCGTCACTTCATAATGTTCGTAAGGTCGGGTCAGATTTAGTACGATATCAATCTCCGGATCAGCATAAGCCTCCTGCATCGTATGATAGAGCTTCTTGATATTATACTTCTCCTGTGCTTGCTCAGCACGTTCCCTTATGAGATCGCAGACACCGAGTAATTCGATGTCGGTAAATACTTTCGTGATATTCTCGAGATAAATGCCGCTGATGGCGCCAACGCCGATCATGGCTACTTTTACTTTGTTCATAATAATCTCCCTTCAGTTATTTCGTATTAACAAATCATGTCTATCCTTTGGATTAGTTTGTGCCGAGGAAGACACAGGCACAAATCTTCTGAAAGCGAATTAAAATTCGCTTAGTATAAATTATACATGGTATAATTTATACTAGTACATTTTTGCCTGATTCTCAAAGCGTTCGGTGGTAAGCCCATTCTGTAAGGCGTACTGTTTGCCTTCGGCTGCCCAGACAAGACCACGTTCCATCATAATCTCGGCATTGGGGGATTTATCAAACACATCATCATGATGTCCAAGGGAGGTATAGAAGACCCTTCCGTTTCCCCAGAACTTCGTCCAGGTTACCGGCATATCAACCGGTTTGTTGGAGATATGATAATAATTTACACTCGGAAATCTTGTGGTAGCCAATACTTCAATTGCAGGATCGATATGCAGATAGTAGTGCTCGCTGCTGACCATAAAGTCATCGAGGCCTTCCGTAATCGGGCTGGAGCCCTTATTAATATGCACCATGTATTCAATTCCGTCGCCGCCCGGATGGCTTACCCACTGACCTCCGGTCATGAACTGCCACTCGGTATTCTCACGGAAGGAATCACACATACCACCGTGGCAACCGGCAAGACCTACGCCGGAGCCCACTGCCTTGGAGAGGTTTTTTACATATTCATTGTCTATCTTATCCATCGTCCAACAGGCAACCACAAGATCCAGACCCATCAGCATATCGGCATCAGCCAGAACATCAAGGGTGTCGGAAATGGTACAGGTGTAGCCATGCTTTTCTAATAAACCAGCAAAGCGCTTTGAGGTTAACGTTGGCTCGTGGCCATCCCAGCCGCCCTGCAATATCAATACTTTCTTATCTGTCATATCAAAATACCTCCCTTTTTCTTAGCTCCGCTTCTATATCAGGCAGGAAACAGGTTTTCCTTCCTTTGCTGCGAGAAAGATTAAATCAATCAGTGTCATTACACGAAGCGCTTGCTCCGGTGTCACGATCAGCTCCGCTTTGTGTTCCAATACGTCAATAATATTGTTGTAGAAATCAGTCCATGTGGTCTCAACCTGAGGAAGAGGCAGGAACTTTTTGGTGTAATCCGGTCTCGGAGCCATTGTTCTGGTTGGTCCGGCAGCAGTATAGACGATATCGTCCTCCCACTTTAGAACGTCTTTATTTGCCAAGGTGACGATCTCACCATTACATTCCCAATCTCGTATGACTACGGTTCCTTCACTTCCGCATACATGCCATCTCGGATGGTTGATAAAGCAATTCGTGGCTACCTCTACCAAGGCCGAGATACCGTTTTCGAAGGTCAGCATAACCTTGAAATTATCATCTACCTCTTGATTGAATAAATGAACCAGATGAGGAGCTACTGAAATCACCGGACTTTCAATTAGATTAAGCAGCTGGTCAAAAAGATGAACACCCCAGTCATAGACCATTCCGCCACCATTTACCGGGTAACCTCTCCAGCCATGGAGCATTTGGCCAGAGCCTTGAACACGACTCTCAATAAAATATAGTTTTCCGAGGGTTCCCTCCTGGTAGAGCTTCTTGATGATTTTATAATCTCTGTCCCACCTGCGGTTCTGGTGGATGGTGAATAATTTACCTGTCTCGGCAGCGACTGCCATGATTTCCTTAAGCTCTGTTGCGTTCATGGTTACAGGCTTTTCACAGATGACATTTTTCCCTCCCCTTAAACAGGAGATGGCATAGTCTTTATGAAAATTATTTGGAACAACGATGGTAACCAAATCAATTTCCTCATCCTGTATGATCTCTTCCACACTCTGATATACATGTAGTCCATTCTCCATGGCCTTCTTGCAGGCATCCTCCCGGATGTCATAGATACCCTTTACCATTTCGGAATCAATGGATGCCGTTACACTGCGATAATGCCAGTCACCCATGCCGCCATAGCCGATGATTGCTAGTTTGTGACTCATTTAAATTAACCCCTTTTCTTTAAGTACGATATATGATATCGTTGAAATAGCTTATGTTCCTTATGATTGTATTATAGCATCTGAAATATATGATGAGGGACAATTCGCTTATAAACCTAGTCAAATATTGCTATCTTGGAGAGTGCCTATGACACCATTTTATGAGAACCTAAAGGATGAATTACGGGTATTTTATACGGAGGATCTGCGATTTCCGGCGCACCTCCATAGTCAGATAGAGCTTCTGTATGTAGAAAGCGGCACTACACTGGTCACTATACATAATCAATCAAGATACTTAAATAAAGGTGATTTTGCCGTAGTTTTCCCAAACACGGTTCATAACTATGAGGCGGTAGAAGGAGAGGAGCCTTGTAGACTGGTTGTTGCTATCTGCAGTCTGGAGCTTACCGGGGATTTCTTTAAGAAGTTAACCAGTTATTCTCCGACCAATCCATTTGTAACATACGATCGATTGCACCAGAATGTGAGTCTTGCCATGCTGGAGCTTGAAAAGGAGTGTCTTGAGGGAAAGAACCTGAATGCTTGTCGTGCCTTGGTCTTACTTATATTATCCAGAGTGTTGCCACTGGTAGAGTTGGCGAAGAACAGAGATATCGAGAATTATGATCTGACCTATCATATTGTTAGCTTTGTCGCAGAGCATTTTCAGGAGCCGTTGACCCTGACTGAGCTTGCGAAGCATTTGAATGTCAGTAAGTTCTACCTCTCCAGAACATTTTCCTCCAAACTAAATACAAGCTTCAACCGATATATTAATTATATTCGTGCAAATTATGCACTGACCTTAATCCAATCAACCAATTACTCACTGACAAGAATCAGTGTTGATGCCGGTTTTGAGAGTCAGAGGACCTTTAATCGGGCTTTTAAAGAGATATTTGGCCTTACACCCAGCGAATATCGGCAGAGAACGAATATGTGAACCGACAGATAAGTTTTGCAAAACCTGAATGAATTTTAAGTACGAGTCATAGAATCCTAACAGGAACTTAACTATGGAGGTTAAGATGAGAAGGTTAATCAATCTGCTTCTGAGTCTTACCATATTGATAACAATCGCAGGATTTACAGGCTGTAAGCAAGAGGATACAGATGTCAAGAAAATCAAGGATCTGGAATTTACCGTGGTTGAAGATGCTGATTTACCGGGAGAGCTGAAGGAAATTATCGATGAGAAGAAGGAGGAGCCCTTTAAGCTGTCATATTCCAATAAGGATAATCTGTATATCGTAGTAGGATATGGTAAACAAAACAGCGGTGGTTATAGTATATCAGTAGATGAATTGTACTTAACCAGTAATGCCATCTATATCAATACAACATTGATTGGGCCATCTAAGGAAGATATGGTATCGCAGGGGGTCACCTATCCTTATGTCGTTGTGAAGCTGGAATTCAGAGAAGAGCGGATCGTATTTGAATGAGGTCGTAAGGTTGTCTGCCAGGGCGAATCGTGAACGAAAACTTTAGTGATTCTGGATTGATATTACAATATTTTGTTGATTGGCCAAGTGTTCATATCAATATATAGTGGTATGAGAAAATTTGGAGATATGTCGGTTTTTCCTTGATTTATCAGGTGCTTTTTTGTGCATATTCATAAAATGGCATAGGCTGAACGTACTAGTTATGTGAAATTATTCCATAAAAGTCACCAAAAAAATTTAAGTTTCATGTGCAAATTTATGTGCACAACTAATGCTTCAACTCCTGAATTGTCTGAAAATTCATTGACTGAAAATGCAATTTATGTTATACTGCATGCGAAGCATGTAGTTTGTTACGGATTTATTTAGAAGAATGTGTACAGAACCATAAGGGACATGTGGACCCAGTTATGGCGAGAGGAAGCATTGATGAGGAGAAAATAATGATGAAGCAATTAGATGTAAATTGTGTACGAAATGCTGTAATGAACCAGACTGGAAAGCGAGTTAAAGTTAGGATTAACCGAGGACGGCACAAGGTCGATGTTACGGAAGGTATTATTTCCGCAACCTATCCCAGCATCTTCTTAATCAAGATCCAGGAAGCCGATGACATGCCTATAAGAACCGTCTCTTATAGCTACACCGATGTTTTAACCAAGGACGTTGAATTAATACTTTGTAGTTAAGATAAAATGAGCCAATATGAAATTCAAGTGCTCATATAGATGACTAGTGAACCGATAAGATTAGACCGCTCTGAACATGTCAACGTTCAGAGCGGTTTTGTGTTTATTCAAAAGTGTATCATAAGGATCAATTAATGATAGCATTACCTTCTTCTGTTCCCCTTATAGGCAAGGACAAGCTTATCCTTGTTCCTTCATCAATGACGGAGTTTATTCTTATCCCATACTCCCTACCATATAAAAGTTTTAGTCGCTGGTCTACATTTTTTAAGCCTACCCCACCAAGCTTCGCTTCACCTCTTTCTGAGCCCTTCACCATGTTATTCGGATCAAAGCCTCTCCCATTATCGGTAACTATCATTTCAATACCAGCACCTGTTTTATGAACCTCTACCTTGATCTGACCGGGGCGTTCAAGCTGCCGGATACCATGATAAATGGCATTTTCCACAAGTGGCTGTAGAATAATCTTAGGTATCATAATCGCTTCCAAGCCCTCTTCAAGCGCAATCTCATAATTAAGCTGTTCGCTATATCGCTCCTTCTGGATAAATAGGTATTGGCGAACATGATCTACTTCATTCGCTATGGTGGTCATCTCATTTCCTCCACTAAGGGAGAGTCTAAAGAATCTGGCTAACGCTTTGGTGATATGGATAACCTTTTCGCTGTCACCAAATTCCGCCATCCACACAATGGTATCTAGAGTATTGTATAAGAAATGAGGATTAATCTGACTGTGAAGCACGTTCAGCTCATAGGCTCGAATTGCCTGCTCTTTGGTGCTGATATCTGCCATGAGATCCCTAATGCGTGTTAACATATCGTTATAATGCTCTGCCAGACTCACTATTTCTGTGGTACCATCCAGTACCAGCATTTCTTGAGACAAATCATCTTCAATGGAGGCCATAGCTTCTTCGAGATGTTTGATCGGTCCGGTAACCTGACCTGCTAAATAGAGACCTACTAAGAACATTCCAAGAAGGCCAATTCCTCCGACTAAAAGGATTGTTTCTATAAGCTGCCTTCTAATAACATCAAGGTTATCAAGGGTAGTAACACCATATAGCGTCCAGTCAGTTCCATCAATCGGATATTTATGGATCAGAAGGTTCATGGTTGCATCATATCCAATATCCATATGGGACATTTGAATCAAGGCGTCCTTTTTCTCCCCAGCCACAAAATAATTGGTATCGTGGTGATAGACGACTTCATCATTGCTATTTAAAATATATCGATAACCGTCCTTGCCAAGATTCACCATCTGTAAGTAATCTTCAATAACGGAATATTTAAAATCCATAACCAAGACTCCCAGATGTAAGCCGTCCGGGGTTTTCATCTCCTGACTTAGAGAAATAACCCAATGATCTTTGTCCATATTGAAGTTCTGCATTCTTGCTGAAGTAAGACTAGGCATACCACCACTCTTAAGTGCGGCCACATACCAGGATTCTTCCATCATATCATCAGACATGCTCATCTTAAGTTCTTCTTCATTGGTTACCAACCGGCCGTCATCACCAACCAGAATAACCGATAGAAGGTAAGGCTCCGCCTTCTGCATGGACATGATTAATGTAAGGATATCTGCCTCATCAATCGAGTTTTTATCCTCCGTTCCAAAATAACGCTGGGTCGCCGGGGCTGTCTCCAGTATCCCGGCAAGATCACTGACCTTGTCCATATAATTTTTTACGATAATCCCACTTTGCTCAACGGCCATCTCCGATTGATGGAGGTTGTCAGAGAGCACTGCCGAACTAATACCCATGTATAAGACAACCCCAATTAAGAGGATGGTCAAAAGACTTGCCAGAAGATAGGCTAAGATTATTTGCAGTTTTAAGCTTTTAAGCCGACCGGTTCTTTTCATTACTTTATAACCTCATCTTTAAATTGATTCGGACTTTTTCCAAAACGTTTCTTAAAAGCGGTGCTGAAGTAATTGGCATCGCTAAACCCAACTGCCTCAGAAATCTCGTAATTCTTCAAAGATGTTGAGAGCAGTAATAATTTTGCATGATTCAATCTTAGATTTAGCACATATTCTTTAAAGGATACACCAAAGACCTGTTTAATCAGGCTGCTTAAATATCCGCTGCTTAAACCTAACTCATCTGCTAAAAACGAAAGATTCAGGTCCGGGTTCTTAAGTTCTGCGTCAATCAGGTCTTTGATCTTAACCTTATAGGATTCATCGTATAATTCAGAACGCTCTGCGTTGAGTTCTGAGACCACACTCAAGGCCTCTTCTTGTTTCTTCTGCTGTTTGTAACTGCTAATGAGCTTTTCTAGTACTCTGGTGATATCATCTTTTGAGACAGGCTTAAGAATATAATCCTGAACACCAATCCGAAGGGCTTCCCTGGCATAGTCAAAATAGTCATAACCGGTAATCATTGCAATCTTAGCCATGTGGCTGATTTCTTTCATTTTGGAGGCAAGGGTCAGCCCGTTCATGCCCGGCATATTGATGTCAAGAAGCACCAGCTCAGGCTTATTTTCTTCAAATAACCGGAGACCCTCTTCCCCGTTTTTTGCTTCAAAAAGCTCTGTAATACCCAGGGCATCAAGGTTCACCAACATCCTTATGCCGCGTCTTACGATTGGTTCGTCATCAACGATTAATAATTTCATATAGTTCCTTCCCCTGTCTGTATTCCACTCATTTACTCCTGGTTCACATCAATCAGATACATGAGATGTCCGTATCCATTTTCCTCCATCTCCTCATAAGGAATGAATAAGAGTGAAGCGGAATTAATACAATACCGGACGCCGCCGAATTCCTCGGGTCCATCGTTAAACACATGACCGAGGTGGGTTTCTCCATTCTTACTTTTCACCTCAACCCGGTCCATGCCAAAGGTTGTGTCTTGTTCAAATGCTAGGGCTTCCTCATCAATGGTTGCATAGAAGGCTGGCCATCCTGTACCGGAGTCGTATTTTGCAGTTGAAGTAAAGAGTGGTTCACCAGTCACAACATCTAAGTAAATACCCGGTTCATGATTATCCCAATACAGATTATCAAAGGGTCGTTCTGTTGCAGCCTCCTGGGTCACGGAATATTGAAGGTCAGTTAAGCGTTCTTTTAACTCCTCAACACTTGGTTTTGTGTATTCCTCTTTCTTCACTGTCTCCTCCATGGTATTCGCTGGAATTTCTTGTGACTCAAGAGAATCAAATTCTATGTGACAATACCCATTTGGGTTCTTTTCAAGGTAATCCTGATGATATTCCTCAGCTAAAGTATAATCTTTTAAGGGTTCTACTTCAACTACTATTTCTTTCACATACTTCTCCTTAAGAGCGTCCAGTACTTGATGAATCGTATCCAGATCACTCTCATCTGTGTAGTAAATACCACTTCTGTAATTTGGACCGACATCATTGCCTTGACGATTGATTGAAGTTGGATCAACTACATAAAAGAAGTAATCGAGTAAGGTCTCTAGACTTACCAGGGTAGGATCATACTTTACATGAACGGTCTCGGCATGACCGGAGCCGGATAATACATCCTGGTAGCTTGGATTCATGGTATTACCATTGGCATAACCACTGGTGACATCATAGACACCATAGATCCTTGACATGTAAGCTTCTACACCCCAGAAGCAGCCGCCGGCCAGATAGATGTCTTTTAGACGATTCGTATCAAAATCCACCTCAAGATTGGGGTTATCCGGAAAAGGCGAATTCTTTGGGGGAACCAAACGGCTAGAGACCATGGCTTCTGCCTCCTCCATTGATGCAAGGGCTTCTTTGTCCTTAACCGACTCCTCTTCCGGAATATTATCGGTAACAGGGGTCACTTCTTTTGTAGTACATGCACTTAATATAAATACTGACACAATGAGCAAACTTAGTAATTTAGCTATTTTCATATAGACCCTCCTTACTGCCAATGCACGCGAATCTGGGCATCAGCACAAATTTGTCTTATTAATAGAAAGTTTCTATGGTTTCTTGGATAGTTTCATTATCCACATGACCGGGAGCCACTTTGATTAAGGTACTGTCCGATCCAATATAAACAGAGGTTGGGTATGCTCTTACGCCAAATTCTTTTGCATAGGAGCCATCGACATCGAGAAGCACGGTCAGGTTCGGAGTCTTCATCGGATCATACCATGCCTTGAAATCCTCAACGGATTTTTCACCTCTAAAATTCGGGGTGACTACCGTGATAACCTGAAAGCCTTCCACCTCAGCTGTAAGCGTATCAATTTCTTCAAGCCCCCCGATACAAATCGGGCACCAGGAAGCCCAGAATTTCACATAGACTTTCTCACCTTTCAGATCATCTAGACTTACAGTGTCTCCGTCCAATGTCATAAAGGTGAAGCTGGGTGCTATCTCACCCTCATTCATCATAGCACTATCATCCTTAGTATCTTTTTCCATAGCATCACCTGATTTACCATCAGTCATATCATCTTGTTTTTCCATCCGGTCTTCTTGTGCTGACATCTCCTTTTCTTCCAAAACATCTTTAGTGTCCGTCATGTCCTTCTCCGGAAGCATACCTTCTTGTTTTACGGCATCTCCGGATGGAGCTGGAACAGGATTATCTTCCATGTCTTTTCTGCAAGCGGCAAGTACTAGCACGAGAGAGAATATAAGTATCGTAATGCTCATTAATTTTTTCATAATCGTTCTCCTTTCAAATCAATTTTTAGATACGTGTATGGGTTATCGTATTTACAGAGTGAATTGTTCAAAGAATATAGTTATGTTGGTTAGACGATCCATCATAAGCAGGACACCCATCGATATGATAATGGCACCACTCACGATTTTGATGGTTTTCATATGCTTTGTAAGGCCTCGTATTTTACCGAGCAGCAAGTCTGTAAAAAGTGCCAGCACCAGGAATGGAATCATAAGACCTAATGTGTAGATTAGCATCAGGAATCCACCATAGAAAGCATTGCCTTCACTGGCAGATAAGCTAAGAACAGCACCAAGTGTCGGTCCGATACAGGGGGTCCATCCAAAGCTGAAGGTTAACCCAAGTAAGTAATTGCTGAAATAGCGATTGCCTTTGCTGGCTTCGAAATGCAACCTCTTCTCACGCTCGAGAAAATTAAAGTGTAATAGACCGGTTTGATGAATACCGAGCAAAATCACCACCATACCCATGATTTTTATGAACCAAGTCCCTTCAATGAAACGTCCCAAGAATCCTGCGCCGAAGCCTAAGATCACGAAGGTGGTAGCAAGACCTGCTACAAATAAAACGGTGCGTAAGAAAAGCATAGGGCGTATCGTTAACCCTAGAACTCGAAAGCCCTTTACTACCTGTCCACTCGCATCCACCGACAAATGGGAGATATAGACTGGTAGTAAAGGAAAAATACATGGAGCGAAGAAAGAAAGTAGCCCAGCAGTAAATACTGTGCTGATAAATAGTGTGCCGTTTGTCATATGTTTGCCTCTACTTTGAGGGCTCCCTCCTTACTAAGTGTGACTTGGTTATCAGTTCTTGTTCTTTATGATAGACTTATTATATATTGAGAATCACTCTCATTTCCATAGAACCATTCAAGACAAATCTTTGAATTTTTCATATCATAAAACTGTACTTGCAGGAATAAGATATGACAGAGGCATTCCATCGTATGTCCAAATTTAAGGAGGGATTCAGCGTGGATTTGATTAAAAAGAATATTCATATGAATAAATTGAAATGTAAGAGCACCCTGCAACTTACATTGGACGATGACTTTAATGTCCCTGATGTGAAACCGGACATTGATCAGATTATTACAGGGCAGGGCGAAGTAAAAATTAATGATATTAAAGCAATGAATGGAAAACTTTTGGTTAAAGGAGCACTAGGCTTTAATGTTCTCTACCTGTGCGACGGAGATGTCAGACCGATACATAATATCTCTGGAGAGATTCCCTTCGACGAAGTAATCAACATGGATATCAACTGCTCGGATGATGATCCAATTGTAAAGTGGGAATTGGAGGATCTTACAACGGGTCTTATTAATTCCAGAAAGCTAAGCGTTAAATCAATTGTTCGCTTATATGTGGCAGTGGAAGAGCTTTATGACGAGGAAACGGCAGTTATGGTCGAGGGCTCTGAGGATGTGCAATACATAAATAAGAAGATTGAGGTAACCAATGTTGCAATTAATAAAAGGGATACCTTCCGAATTAAAGATGAGATTATGCTGCCGGCAAATAAGGGAAATATCAATGCCCTGCTATTTTCGGATGTGGGCCTTAGCAATGTTGAGGTAAGACTTCTCGATGATAAATTTACCATAAAGGGTGAGTTACCGGTGTTCATCTTCTATACCACCGAGGATGAAGAGAACCCGATGGAGTATTTCGAGACCGAAGTGCCCTTTAGCGGTAGTATTGATTGTAATGGCTGTACCGAGGAGATGATCGAGGATATTACCTTCAGCATCGCCAGCAAGAGCCTTGAGGTAAAACCGGATCCCGACGGAGAGAGCAGAATCATCGATCTCGAAGTTATTCTTGATCTGGGTATTAAGGTATATGAGACCTGTGAACCCGAGATACTATGCGATATTTACAGTCCGCTGAAGGAAATCACTCCAATTATCCGTAACGCGGACTATGAAAATCTGGTGATTAAGAATAATAGCAAATATCGCATTGCTGATCGAATCAGAGTAACGGATGACCAACCGAGAATACTTCAGATCTGCCATGCCAGCGGTGATATTCAGATCGATGATGTTGTTGCCGAGGGTACTGAGCTTCAGGTCGAGGGTGTCATCGAAGTGAATATACTGTATATCTCGGAAGATGATCGAAAACCGATGAATTCAATGAAGGGTATCATACCATTCTCACAGGTGATTGAGCTGAAGGGAATGAAGCCGGGAAGCAATTATGAAGTTAAGCCTTGCATCGACCAGCTTAGCGTTATGATGTTAGATAGTGAGGAAATAGAAGTTAAGGCTACCATTAATCTGAATACCATTGTATTCGATGTAATTACAGAGTCAATCATAACCGATGTTGTAGTTAATGAACTGGACATGGAAAAGCTGCAGGCAATGCCCGGAATCATCGGATATGTTGTAAAGAGGAATGATAGCCTGTGGAATATTGCAAAGAAATACTATACGACTGTGGATAACATCATGGCAGTGAATGAGTTGGAGGACGACAAGATCAAAGAAGGCGATAAGCTGATTATCATGAAGAAAGTAGATACTGTTTTATAAGAGAATATAACCCATCATAGAAAAATGCCCCACAAACAGGCTGATGCCATCAAGGATTGTGTGGGGCATTTTTCACATGCTGTTGGTTGATTCTAATAATATGAATATTATTAGTACGGGGAATAATTTATACATTAACCTGCATGCATTCTATCAATAATTATGTAATAATTAAATTAACTCTCATTATACTTGATAATGGGAGATTTGATATCATAATACACTAATATACATAAATTGTAAATAGCAAGTTGTATTTTTTTGTAAAAACAATATGATTTTTCATTAATTAAAGTATTTTTATACTATTTTTGCAGGACTATAAACTATTATCCTTAAAATACCGAAATATAGGTTACAGAAATGTTTGAAAGACGAATCAGGTTATTCTTGCAGCCACGGAAGGCTCAAGGCGGAACTTAGGTGAATTTTTACCGATTACCAAGGAGGAGAAATCCCCCGACTTTATCATGGAGGATGAAATGTATGAGTGTGAATGGAATATCTAATGTAAATCAATCCTATGAAAACAAAGGTACTGCTAAAACGAAAACAAACCAGTCGTCGCAAGCAGAACAGGCGAAGGCATCCGACAATTCTCAGGCAGCAGTGTATGAGAAGAGCGAGCAGTCAGCCGAAACGAAGAAGATTTACTCCAGAGATCAGGTCACTATAGACCGATTAAAAGCAGATGCAGACAGAAGAACACAGGGCCTGCGAGATCTTGTTCAAAAGCTCTTAAAAGCACAAGGAGAAACCTTTAATGATGCTACTGATATCTACGGTCTATTACGCGAAGGTAAGGTACAGGTAGATGATGAAACCAGATTACAGGCACAGAAGGATGTTGCGGAGGATGGTTTTTGGGGTGTAGAACAGACCTCTAACCGCTTAGTGGAATTTGCAAAAGCGTTATCCGGCGGAGACACCTCTAAGGCAGATGAACTGATTAATGCTGTAAAGAAGGGTTTTGAAGAGGCAACCAAAGCTTGGGGCGGGGATCTTCCCGAGATATCGAGAAGAACCATCGATTCGACCATCAGTAAGTTGGAAGCCTGGCGTGACGGAAAAGAAGTAAAATAAATGAGTTGTGCAGGTCGTGTATAAAACCTTAAAAACAATGACATAAGAGCAAAACCATAAAACCTAAACAATAAAAGCAAAAGATAGATCAGACAGTATTGGAACATAAGAAGGCGACTGAGTAAGGTATTCATGTGTATTTCGCATACCCATACTCAGTCGCCTTCTTATGTTTTTTACATGTTGGCATGGGCTTCAGAAAATGCTATTCTGTACCCTTATATCTAAAGTTATTTAAACGTTTTGCTCTTTCATATGCTAGGTCGAGAAATTCTTTGCAAGTAAGAATTTCATACCTTGCATTCTTAGTAATCTCTAAAGCTGTAGCACCAGTATAACCACACGATGTAATTTTCTTCATTGTATTTTCCCATTTGATATTGCCTTCAAATGGTAACATATGTTGGTCTTGCGTACCATCATTATCGTGTAAATGCAAAGCAATCAGTTTGTCACCATACATTGATAATAAATCTAAATCTTTGCAATGTGGATGACAGTTTTGATGACCACTATCAAAGCAGAATTTAAGTCTGTCAGATTTTACATTAGCATATACATATTCCAAATAATCTGGTCTTCTCAAATTCTCCAATGCAATATTTATTCCTTTTCGTTCTGCTCGATCAGTTAATAATTTTATACGATTGAAGCCGATATGGGTCGCTTCTGGTGGACTACTGCCTTCTGTTAAATGAACTATCATTGTTGGTATTTCATAATTTGAACAGTCATCGATGCATTGAATTAAATATTCTACATTGCGTTTTCCATCTAAATTGTCAAGCCATAAGCTATTAAGGCTTTCAAATGAGGTATGAATGTTTTCAACAAATAATCCGGCTTCTCTAGCATATTGGGGTAATAACTTATAATCCTTATTTCCAAACTCATCACTCCAAAACAACAAGACGCCGTCAAATCCAGCTTCTTTAATAAATTTATATCGTTGTTTGTAAGGAGTATCATATCCAAAATAATCAAATATTGTTATCATATAAGGACTTTCCTTTCTAAAGAAGAAGGCGTCTAATATATTTGTCGTCAGTTCGCAGTGTACACTATTAGGAGCTACCGGCAGGGTATACTTTCACAGCATCTCTAATTTGTCTCTTCCAAGTCAGCAGAAGGGCGGTTGCGGCGGCGGAAGATGATAAGGCTTATGGCCATCAGGACAGGAAACAGGGTCGCGACGAGGAGACCGGTTCGTAATCCCATCTGTTCGTATTCCAGTGTACTGTTCATCCATATTGCGAGTGTGCGACCTGTAGTCTGAACGGAGTCCGAGATCTTGCCGGCGAGCCAAGGGCCGATAGAACAGCCGAGATCACCGCAGATAGCAAGAATTCCGAACATCAGGGTTCCGCCTCTTGGGAAGGCAGCTGAGGTAAGACTGAAGGTTCCGGGCCACATAAGGCTGACAGACAGACCGCATAGGCTGCAGGCCAGCAAGGATAGAAGTGGATAAGGACTAAATACTGTAACGAGATAGGTTATGATACACAATATGCTGTTTGCGAATAAAGAAAGCTTCATCGGGAGACGATCGCCTAATTTGCCATAAATGGTTCGTCCGATGGCCATGAGTAGTGCAAAGAGTCCGGGTCCCATCAAATCACCGTATAGCTTTGGGATACCGAGTCCCTTTTCGGCGAAGATCGAGGACCACTGTGACATCGTTAATTCACTGGCTCCGGCGCAGATCATCAATACGATTGCCAGATAAAAGGCAGGAAAGGAAAAAAGCTCCTTCAGCTTCATATTATGTCCCTCCTTTACCAGTGGCAAGAGAGGTACACGAAGAAATTGAAACATATTGTAGAACGGAAACAAGGCCCAAAGGATCGGCAAAAGAAACCACAGATCACGTCCAATCAAACATAAAAGGAAGGTGCTTAAGAAGACAACCAGCATCTGGCCCCAGCAATAGAAGGAATGAAGCAGACTCATTGAGGCTTCCTTATTGTCATTCGGTAGGGCTTCGATAATCGGGCTCACCACGACCTCTAACAAACCACCGCCGATCGCGTAGAGCATGACGGCAATCACTAGACCAATATAAGGACTTGGCAGAAGGAGAGGAAGAACTCCGAGACTGACCAGACCAATTGTGGATAGCGCATGTGCGGCAACCATACATTTACGGTAACCAAAATGGTCAGCATATCTGGAGGCCCATGCATCCGTAAGGAGCTGTGTGGCAAAGTTGACCAGAACCAATTGCCCAAGCTTAGCATAGGAGATGTGAAAGCTGGTCTGAAAAATGATGAATAACAGAGGAGCTAAGTTATTAATGATCGCCTGTGTCATGTAACCACGGTAACAGGAGAAGGTGGTATTACGATAGGTATATTGTTTGCCTGACATGAGGTGTTTCCCTTTCTAAGGCAGAAATGCCTGTATTATTAAATATTTTATGTAATCATTCGTTCTTTGGCCAATAAGGGGTTGTTAGGAAGACCTGCTTACCGAAATGCTGGTATTTTTTAAAATAGGAATAAGCCTTTTTTGCCATAGCTCTATTTTGATAAATTCCAAATACCGTAGGTCCGCTACCGCTCATGATTGAGGTAAGCGCACCGAGTTCCTTCATCTTATCCTTGATATCTGAAATGATCGGATATTCTTTTACGGTAACGGACTGAAGAATATTGTCCATATTTTTGGCTAAATGATAAATGTCTTTATTTTCCAGGGCGGTTGTCATAGCTGAAATATCCGGATGGATACTGTGTTCATTCAGCCTTAGGTTATCATAGACATATTTTGTAGATACGCTGATATCCGGCTTCACCAGAAGGATGGAGCAAGCAGGCATGGAAGGGAGAGGGGTTAGTACCTCACCGATTCCCTCGGACAGAGCAGTGCCTAACATCAGGCAATAAGGAACATCCGCACCGATCTTCACACCCAGCTGTTGCAGCTTTGGTAGACTCATTCCGGCTTCATACAGCTTGTTCAAGCCGATCAGGGTTGCAGCTGCATCCGAGCTTCCTCCTGCCAGACCTGCCGCAACCGGAATATTCTTCTCCAGCTCTATGGAAAGGCCTTCGTTTAATCCTAACGTCTGAAAAAACAGAGAGGCTGCTTTATAAACTAAATTGTCTTGATTGCTTGGAAGGTAGGAAAGATTGGTTCGAATTTTAATTCCCTCCTCCTCAGATTTACTGATTGTGATTAAATCATGCAGATCCAGCGATTGCATGATCATACATACATCATGATATCCGTCCGGACGTGTGCGCAGGACATCAAGACCGAGATTTATTTTTGCATAGGCGTTCACCGTAATGGAATTCATACTTACCTCCGTAGTATTCATGGATAGATGTATTCTAACATATTGATGGGGCGGATACAATTCGCGATTGAGAATCACATGAAAAAACCAATGAAACAAGAAACAGAATCATTGGTCTTCTCCATGATAAGTGAATTGACGAATCAACTCGATATGGATTAATTATTAATCTGTAAATAACTCCTTGATTTTTTCAACCAACTTGAACTTAATCTTAACAGGGGTTTTTCCGCTGATCAGAGCATCATATTCCTCGTCGGATAGAAGCTCCAGGAGCTTCTCCTTGGAATTCTCATCGACAATACTATAGGTTTCATCGACGAAGCAAAGAGGAGGAAACATCACACACCACCAATTCTTGCCCTCTGCGTTACCGATTTTTACTCGAAGGGCTTGATAATATCCGGGGGGAAAAGCATAATCACCATAGATCTTAAGAGGGAAATAACAGTCCTCCAGGGATACCGTTACCGAATAATGATAACCATGCTGATGAATGGTATTCTCGGCGATGGTTTTAATCTCTTCAAGCTGTTTTGTTACTATGGCTTTTACCTTTTTGATATCATTGATATCCTTAAGCTCAGGGGTCAGATGATTGACCAGTGCTTCCTTTACCTTGAGCTTGAGCTGCTGGTCCTCCTCGCTGTCACTGTTTGCTATTACATGAAAGCGAAGGACCTTACTTGCAATCCCTTCTTGTAGGGAGGTATCTGCCTTCGCATTCGAATGAATATAGCAGGTAGAGATCGCGGCAAATAGCAGCATGAGCATGAGAAGTCGGAAATGAAAGCCTCTCGGAAGAGGTTTTGTATGTAGAATAGAATGGATTTGATTCTTTATTATAGATGAGAATGAAGTATGTAATGGTTTATATATAGGTGATGGATCCGGTGTATTTTCATTTCTATAATCTGTATTCATAAGGGCCTCCTTAATAATATTCTAATTGAAGTCTTGCCACGATACCCGAGTTTATACATGCAGGTTCAAGAAAGGGCTTGAACTGAATCCGGACAGGTAGTACAATGAATAAATATTTTAGACACTACAAAATACAGGAGGTGACGTATGACAAAAGAGGTTTCCATAACAATTGAAGGTACCCAGACAGGAGCAGAGGAAGTACCTATACTGATAACTGCCTCCGGCACCTATCATATGCATAACAATAAGCATTATATCCAATACGAGGAGCAAGCCGAGGATGGACAGGGATGCATCAAGAATATGATCAAGATTGGTCCTGAGCAGATTGAGATGACCAAGAAAGGCGCAGCCAGCTCAGAAATGACCTTTGACAGAAACAACAAGACGGAAGTTATCTATCGAACTCCTTTCGGAAGCCTATTCTTTGAAACACTAACCTCGCAAATAGCGATGATCGTAGAGGAGAACTCGATTGAGGTAACCATGGAATACGCCCTCTATTCAAATGAGGACCATATCTCCGATCATCGAACCATAATCCGCATCCAAGCAGCCCCTTCTCATAACGAAGAAGGAATGTAAGCTGATTAAATAAAATCAAAGCATCATATATCTAAGAAATCAATATTAAGAATAAAAGAGGAGGAAGAAGTAATGTCACTTCTCTTTCCTCCTCTTTACGATGATTATCTGCTTTTTATATACTATGTTTTTACTTACACTTTTTTATTTACACTAATATCTTTTATTTACTTATCCGCTTCCGTCACAAAGCCCAAATCATCAATTTTCACGTCGAAGGAAATTCCCTCCATGAAATCGAAATAATTACTGCGATCCTTCTCCTCGGTCAAGATATAGGTCCTGGTGTCTTTGTTCATGACAGGAAGCAGCTGAACCTGTATCGTATCGTCCGGTTCCAGATAGAGCTTAAGCATACCGGATTCCTTGGTGGATTTATTGAACCAGAAGTTGCCTAGGCTGTAAGCGATGGGCTTTCCTTTATAAAATTCAAGTCCCTGCATTACATGCGGATGGCAGCCGATAACTGCATCTGCACCGGCATCGATGTAATTCTGGGCAAACACCTTCTGATAATGCTCGGGATAATTATTTCGTTCAACACCCCAGTGCACATAAGCTACTACAAAATCAGCATTATCCTTGGCCTCCCGGATGGCTTCTAAAAAGAGTGCAGGGTCATAGGTTCCGATCATTCCCGGGGTGGTATCGGTTGCATACCAATCCATTGCAAATACGACACGAGAAGCGGCGACGAACGCTATGTTTTTATTGCCGACATTGAAATAGATGGGAGCTTTTGCCCTTGCCATATTTTCTCCGGCACCGACATAAGCAATCTTGGCTGTATCCAGGGTTGAGAAAGTATCGAGCAGTGCTTCTGGACCGAAATCAAGGGCATGATTATTGGCTAAGGATACAATATCAACACCCATCTCGTTCAGAATTCCCACTCTGGCCGGGTTGGCACGGAAGGTATAGGATTTATCTGTCTCCTCAATGCCTCTGGTGCTATAAGCAAATTCATTGTTCAGCATCATAATATCGGCATCATTCATTTCCTCCACCAGATCCTTTGACAGCACACCATGGATACCTTTTCCCTCGTCATCATATTTGGCAACAGGATAGGAGTCTTCGTCCAGGTTCACATCTCCTGCAAAGCCCAAAATGATTGGCTCATTACTTGCCGCTTCTTCGGTAGGTGTAGGGGCGGGTGTGGGTGACAGAGCCGGTTTGGAAGGCTCACTTGGAGTCGTGGTGGGAGAGGGGGTGGGTTCGTCACTTTCTACCACGTCATTATTTTTTTGCAGCTGTCTGTCATAGGCAATCACGAGCAAGCCTGTGAGGGCTATGATCGACATGATGCAGATGATTGATAACAGTATAAGATTTCTCTTTCGCATGGTGCACTCCTTTCTTAGGGGCAATCAAGGTAGTTGATGGATTACATAACTTGTTACAAATAAAAAATCCTCTTACCTTACGGACTTCTATCGTAAAGGTAAGAGGATTATTCGCTTTTACTTATCTGACTTCTTAAAAATGCCGGTCACCCTTTGCATAAGAGTTTTCTTTTCCTTCTTTTGTTCGAGGTTTCCTCTTAAGCCCTTTACATCCATGATGTAGATACCGCTAAGAACTGCCTTGATTTCTTTCTTTACAGGAATTAAATCATACACCTTAGCGTCACATACCAGGTTCATAACCTTGGGACCGATTTTCGCTTTTACGATCGGAACTTTGGAACCGCGAAGATATCTTGGTGTCTGGTCTAATACTATCTTCGGAAGATTGGCTTCCTTTAACTTCATCTTCTTTTTATCAATAACGAGGATGGAAACAGTTTGTGCAGCGGACTGCATCTGTGCTTCGGAATCCTCCTGTTTCTTCTGTAGCTTCTTACCTACAAAATATAATGCGATCATCGCGCCTAAAACAACAACTGCTACGACTATTAATACGATAACCCATGGTTCCATGAGATATGTACCTCCTCTTTCCTTATAAGAATTCTTCCCCATGCTTTTTGACGCATCCTGATGCGCCATTGCCAAGCTAGGCAACGTTTATTGTAACATCTTTTCTATAAAAAATAAATAGCAAAATTTATATTTGAAAAAATATCGTCCTTATACCAGGGACTCATTCTTGATCAACATATCTTTGATAATTCCCTGTACGTGTGAACCAAGGAATTTCAACTGTTCCTTACTCAGATCCTTTGGGTAAATGGGCTGTCCGTACTCAAGAACAACATGCGCAGCCCGGATTCTTGGGGCGTGGTTCTCGAACACCTCATCGGTATTCAAAATTGCTACCGGAATGATGGCACAGCCTGTCTTCTCAGCAATCTTAAAGCTTCCTTCTTTAAAGGGCAGCATCTCCGTGCCCTGGCTTCTGGTACCTTCAGGAGAGATATATACGGAATAACCGTCTTTCACCAGATCGATACCCTTCAGTACTGTCTTCAGCCCCTGCTTGATATCATCACGGTCGAGGAAAAGACACTGCAGGAAACGCATCCAATAACTCAGAAAGGGTATTTTCGCAATTTCCTTTTTCGCCATAAAGCTGGTTAAGGTAGGAACACTGGAATAAGCAACAGGAACATCAAAATAGCTTCTGTGATTTGCGATATACAGCACGGCCTCATTCTTCGGGATGTTCTCTCGTCCAATCACGGTTCGCTTTACACCGCAGATAAATAATAAGATGTGGAAAGCGCCAACAACGATGGTCTGAGAGCTGGCAACCATGGCACGGCGGTTAAAGCGACCAAGAATGTATTCAATCAGATACAAAGGTATGCTTATGATAAAAAATAAGATCAAGAAAATACCGGCAAGAATTAATCTTAGCATATACTCAAGTCCTCCTGATTATGATATGTTTTTCTAAGGAATCTTATGTGTTATATAAATGATTATTCAATATTAAATGATCGGTACAGAAGGATGAGTGATCTTATTGGCCTCCCACGGTCACCGGTGTTACGGTCGGAGTCGGAGTTATTGTAGGGGTTGGTGTTAGGGAAGGGGTCGCCGTCGGAGTCGGAGTTGCGGTCCCGGACGGTGTTTCGTTATCAGGTACCTGATCTACAGGTTCTGTCTCATCTTCTGTATTTGTATTATCATTGCCGGATGGATTCGGATCCTCCTCAGAGGAATCGTTATCTGTCGGTGTGCTGTTATTTTCGTCATCCCCTTTGCCCGGGGTCTCTTCGTCATTGGGGGTATCCTCCGGGAGATCGCTTTCAATATCTTCATCAATGATTTCACCGTTCTCTTCGATTATCACATCTTCACCTTCAGCCGGAGGTCCGGATACTACAGGAGGAACATAATTGATAATATCAGCATAAAGCTTCTCGAAATTGAAGCCCGGACTGGGAGTATACTTATAGTATTCTTCCAGAGTAAGCTCGTTTTCATATAGATAAGTAGCAAGTCCCTTGCCGACATAGCGTATGTGCCAAGGTTCAAATGCGTATCCGGTAATCTTTTCGTTCCCCTCGGGATAACGAATTATGTAACCAAAAGTATGAGCATTTTTCGCTAACCAGATGCCCTCCGTGGAGGAGGCAAAGTTAGAGGATAATTTAAAATCCAAAGACTTGGCGGATACATCAATTGCTAAGCCGGTCTGATGCTCGCTTGTTCCGGGAACCGCACTATAACGAAGCGTATACTTTTTACCCTTGTTAACGATATTATTCGTAAATATCTTGTATTGTCGTTCATAGGATCGGTAGCCGGAAATACCGTATAGAATAATTCCTTCGCTCTTTGCTTGTTCAAAGAGATCCTCCAATGCCTCAGCAGCTTCCGGACGCATCAGTGTCCGCTCGTCATAGGTAATGAGGTTAAAAACTACCTTCGGTGTAACCAGCTTCTCGGGCTTATAATTCTTAGGTAAGGCATACTCTTTGTTCACAAATACGGTAATACTGGAAGGGTCTAAGTCCATCTCCGTTGCCGGAACGAAGGGTTCCTCCTCTTGTACTTCAAATGAATTTAATTCTTCCTCAACACTATCCTGAATCGGTGTCGGAGGAATATATGTATAGTCATTACGATTGTCGGTAGCTTCAGTGCCATCGTTTGTCTCTTCATAGGCCTTGATGATATCAGTGTTGCTATAGGTTGCTCCGTCGGTTTGAGTCACCTTAAGAAAGACAACACCACTGATAATCGATAATGCAGCTACGGATGAAATAATAATGACTTGTTTCTTCTTTTTCAAAACATTTACTCCTTTCGTGAGAAAAACGGGGAGAATTGACCTGCCATAAGTATATCACATCGATACCGAAAAATCAGTAAAATACTAAGAAATTCTGATGTAATATATGGAATAATGATTTATTTTGTACTCTCGGTCAGGCTGTCAAGGAGCTCAGTTTTCATTCGGTATAATTTAACGGACAGGTCTACATATACAATATGCGGGTTAATGAGACGTCTTGCCTCGTCCCATAAGGTATCCTGTTCCTTCAGGCAATATTCTCGGATATCCATGACAGAAGGAGAGGTATAAACACATTGTCCTGCTAAAAATATGGGGACTAAAAGCTCGCGGAGGGTATAAGTATTCGGCTCCAGATAGGTCTTCTTCCAGGTTGCAATTGGGTCAAAAAGTAGCATTCTTTCGTTCTCGGAGAACTCTTCCTCGGCCAGGGCGATCAGATCTGCCTTCACCTTGCCGCTTTCCTTCTCATAGACGCGGATGATTTTCTTGTTGCCCGGGTTCGTGATCTTCCACTGATTCTCGGACAGCTTTATCTTAGGTATGAAACGGCCATCCTTCTTAATTGCGGCAAGCTTATATACGCCACCGAAGGAGGGACAGTCTCTTGATGTAATTAATTTTGTTCCGACACCCCAGGAATCGATCTTTGCACCCTGGGTCTTCAGAGAGTCAATCAGATATTCATCCAGATCACTGGACGCGGTTATCTTTGCATTTGCAAAGCCGGCATTATCAAGCATTTTTCTGGCCTTCTTGGATAAGTATGCCAAATCACCGCTATCAAGGCGTATGCCGTATTTCTCCGGCATTTTACCGGAATCGCGAAGCTCCTCGAATACCTTAATTGCATTCGGCACGCCGCTTCGAAGTGTGTCATAGGTATCAACCAGAAGGGTGGTATTATGAGGATAGAGCTCTGCATATTTGCGGAAGGCAGAAAGCTCGTCATCAAAACTCATTATCCAGCTGTGCGCGTGTGTTCCCAGAGCCGGAAGATCATATAGCTTGGCTGACAGTACATTACTGGTGCCGTTACAACCGCCGATTACAGCAGCTCTTGCACCTAAGGTTCCGGCATCGGGTCCTTGAGCACGGCGCAGACCGAACTCCATTACCGGTTGTCCACCCGCGGCATAAACCACGCGTGACGCTTTCGTAGCAATCAGACTTTGATGATTAATAATATTAAGAAGAGCTGTCTCGATCAATTGAGCCTCCATGATTGGCGCAATAACCTTCACTAACGGCTCCATGGGGAAGACAACTGTTCCCTCCGGGATGGCATAAATATCACCGGTAAAATGAAATCCCTTTAGATAGGAAAGAAAGTCCTCACCAAAGGTATCCAGAGATCTTAAATACTCAATATCCTCCTCGGTAAAACACAAAGCTTTAATATATTCAATCACCTGCTCTAAGCCGGCGCAAATCGCATATCCGCTTCCGCTGGGATTCTCGCGATAAAACACGTCAAAGATTACAGTCTCATTATTGTTGTTATTATAATAACCCTGCATCATCGTCAGCTCATAAAAGTCCGTGAGCAATGTTAAATTCTGTTTACCCATAATAATCTCCATTCTGCCACGACCCGCAAAATTGGGCGATAGCACAAATTTGCCGTGTGAAAAATCATGATTTCTCACACTATCCTCCATTTCACTGCATAGTACAGCCAAGGCATAACCGATACATCATATCAAAACATATACCAGAATCATGAATAAGTCAAGCGGACATTCGATGAAAACCACAAAGAAAACTATTGACATTGAGAAAAATTTATACTATCATTAACAAAAATTGATAAATACGATGACGGAGAGAGTAAGCATATTGCGAACATCTCAGCGAGCCGGGGATAGTGTAAGCCCGGTATTATTAGCATTTGACTGAAAATCACTCCCTAGTTGCAAGACCCAAAGGCGAGGTTATCCCGGCCGAGTAGGTTACGCCGGTATCTACCGTTATATAGATAATGTATTTCCACGGTAAGCGGATTAATTTATGGAAAATCGGCAGATATCGAGCTTGCTCGAATAGATGACGAGTTTTACATAAATAAGCGCAGCGTGAACGAAAAACCGCAGGTTTTAGTTCAATCCGCTTGATTATATGGAGTACGTGAAACAGGTGGTATAATGAAAGCATATAGCTCTCATCCTATTTCGGATGGGAGTTTTTTTAGTGTCTGATAAAACAATTATTTAATTAGGAGGAATCAATATGTACGATAAGGTGTCTACGGATCTAAACTTTGTCGACCGCGAGAAAAAGGTATTAAAGTTCTGGCAGGATAACAATATATTCGAAGCCAGCATTGATGAGCGTAAGGAGGGTGATACTTATACCTTCTACGACGGACCACCGACGGCGAATGGAAAGCCACACATTGGTCACGTGCTGACCAGAGTAATTAAGGATATGATACCCAGGTACAGAACAATGAAGGGTTATAAGGTTCTTCGTAAAGCGGGCTGGGATACACATGGACTTCCGGTAGAGCTTGAGGTAGAGAAGAAGCTGGGTATTGACGGTAAGGAACAGATCGAGCAATACGGTTTGGAGCCGTTCTTACAGGAATGTAAGGAAAGCGTATGGAAATACAAAGGAATGTGGGAGGATTTCTCCGGAACGGTTGGTTTTTGGGCAGATATGGAGGATCCCTATGTTACCTATCACAATAGCTATATTGATTCGGAGTGGTGGTCTTTAAAACAGATCTGGGATAAGGGTCTGCTATATAAGGGCTTTAAGATTGTTCCTTACTGCCCGAGATGCGGAACTCCCCTTTCCAGTCATGAGGTAGCTCAGGGTTATAAGGATGTTAAGGAAAAGTCTGTGATAGCAAAGTTCCGTGTAAAAGGAACGAAGGATGAATATATCTTAGCATGGACCACAACGCCCTGGACATTACCCTCCAACGTGGCGCTTTGTGTAAACCCGAGTGAGACCTATGTCAAGGTTAAGGTTAGTGTGGATGCAAAGGGTAATGTGTTGAAGAAGGACGGAAGCTGCTCCTGTGGTCACGACCATGGTCATGAGCAGGAGACTGCAGTGGCTGTAGGTACCGAGCATTATATCTTAGCAGAGGCGCTGTTGAATATTCTGGAGGGTGACTATGAGGTTGAAGAGACCTATGTTGGTAAGGACCTGGAATACAAGGAATATGAGCCCTTATTTGACTATGCTAAGTTAGATAAGAAGGGACACTTCATTACCTGTGATAATTATGTAACCTTATCCGATGGTACCGGTGTGGTTCATATTGCACCTGCCTTCGGTGAAGATGACAACCGCGTAGGCAAGGTATATGATCTCCCCTTTGTACAATTGATCGACGGTAAGGGTGAGTTCAAACCAGAAGCGACGGATTTGGCCGGATTGTTCTGTAAGAAGGCAGACGAACCGATTATGAAAATGCTTGCACAGAAGGGACTTCTCTTCAAGATACTGAAATTTGAGCACAGCTATCCTTTCTGCTGGCGTTGTGATACACCGCTCATCTACTATGCAAGAGAATCCTGGTTTATCAAGATGACGGCAGTAAGAGATGAATTGATCGCGAATAATAACACCATTAACTGGATGCCGGAAAGCATCGGACAGGGCCGTTTCGGTGATTGGCTGAAGAATGTACAGGATTGGGGCCTCTCCCGTGACCGTTATTGGGGAACTCCGCTTCCGATCTGGGAGTGTGAGGACGGGCATCGTCATTGTATCGGTAGTATTGAGGAATTGAAATCAATGTCAGACAACTGTCCGGACGACATAGAGCTTCATAGACCTTTTATTGATGCGGTTACGATCAAGTGTCCGGAATGCGGTAAGCAGATGACCCGTGTGAAACCGGTGATCGACTGCTGGTATGACTCCGGTTCTATGCCCTTCGCACAGTGGCATTATCCCTTTGAGAACAAAGAGGTATTCGAGGATAATTTCCCTGCGGACTTTATCAGTGAGGCGGTGGATCAGACAAGAGGCTGGTTCTATTCCCTGCTTGCGATATCCACACTTATCTTTGGTAAAGCACCGTTTAAGAATGTTATCGTTCTAGGACATGTACAGGATGAAAACGGACAGAAGATGTCGAAGTCCAAGGGCAATGCGGTGGATCCCTTTGATGCACTGGAGCAGCATGGTGCGGATGCCATCCGTTGGTATTTCTACATCAACTCAGCTCTTTGGCTTCCGAATCGCTTCCATCACGGAGCGGTAACCGAAGGACAGAGAAAGTTCATGGGAACCCTGTGGAACACCTACGCATTCTTCGTACTTTATGCAAATATCGATAACTTTGATGCAACCAAGTATAAGCTGGAATACGATAAGCTTCCTGTTATGGATAAATGGCTTCTATCCAGATTAAATACACTGGTGAAATCCGTTGATGAGCATCTGGATAACTATCGTATCACAGAAGGCGCACGTATCCTGGCTGATTTCATCGATGAGCTCTCCAACTGGTATGTAAGAAGAAGCAGAGAACGTTTCTGGGCGAAGGAAATGCCTCAGGATAAGATCAATGCTTATATGACTCTTTATACCACATTAGTTACCGTATCCAAATTGGCAGCACCGTTCATACCGTTTATGACCGAGGATATCTATCAGAATCTAGTTGTAAGTATCGATAAGTCGGCTCCGAAGAGTATTCATTTATGCGATTATCCGGAATATAACGAAGCTTGGATTGATACAGAGCTGGAAGCGAATATGGAAGAGGTTCTGGAGGTTGTTGTTCTTGGTCGTGCGTGCCGTAATGCAGCAAATATCAAGAATCGTCAGCCCATCGGCAAGATGTATGTGAAAGCAAACGCAGAACTGTCCGCATTCTATACCGCGATTATTGCAGAAGAGCTGAATGTGAAGGAAGTAGTATTTACAGAGGATGTTCGTAACTTTACCTCCTATAGCTTTAAGCCACAGTTGAAGACGCTTGGTCCGAAATTTGGTAAGCAGATTGGTGCAATCCGTTCCATCCTTGCAGAACTAAATGGCAATGTAGCGATTGATGAGATCAATGCGACTGGGCAGTTGAAGATCAATTTAGAAGGTGCAGAAGCAGTTCTGGAAAAGGATGATTTATTAATCGAAGCTGCACAGACAGAGGGCTTTGTTTCCGACTCAGACCACGGTATTACGGTTGTTCTTGATACCAACCTGACGGAGGAGCTGATCGAAGAGGGCTTTGTCAATGAAATCATCTCTAAGATTCAGACGATGCGTAAAGAGGCTGACTTCGAGGTCATGGATCATATCCGTGTATCGCAGAGTGGAAACGATAAAATCAAAGAGATCATCTTACGAAACGAGCAAGAGATAAAGTCACAGGTTCTTGCGAAGGAAATCCTCCTCGATCAGGCACAGGGCTTTACAAAGAATTGGAGCTTAAATGGTGAGGATGTTACCCTTGGTGTTGAGAAGCTTTCCATCTAAAGAATAAAGAAACAAATAAATGAACTATTACTTGAATCCCGGAGATCATGCTATGGTTAGCGAGCTTGCCATAGTTTGGACTCCGGGATTTATTTGTTCAGAATCTTCATAATTAATTCACGATTCGGTAATAGAATGAACACATTTCTATTCTATAATAAGTTCATAGAATTAAATAAAAGAAGCCACGATTGCAGTAGCGGTTACTGGCTTCGACTAACAATAAGAGTATTTAACATAGATTGATTTTTTTCATAAATTTTTCCCTCCCCCCCTATGGAAAAAGCCGGCCAAAGCAGCCGGCTTTTTCCCATAAATCATCATTAGACTTTACTTTTTTTGGTGCTTATACTATAATTAGGATAGATACAATAATGAAACCACAAGGCAGCATTGCATTAATATAAAAGTAAGAAAGGAAGTGGATTGTATGAAATTAATCTATGTAATCGTCCGTAATGTGGATAGCAGCTACGTAACGGAGGCATTGAACAAATCCGGCTTTTATGTAACAAAGCTCGCTTCTACCGGAGGGTTTTTAAGAGAAGGTAATACAACCTTAATGATAGGAACCGAAGAAGAAAAGGTAGATCGTGTTATAGATATTGTTAAGAAGGAATGTGGACCAAGACAACAGATTATATCGAATCCGGTAGGTGCGGTAGAATATGCGTCCATGAATGTTGTGGTGAATGTAGGTGGTGCAACCATCTTTGTCATGGATGTCGACCGCTACGAGAAGATTTAGCGTCACGTATTAATCCGATTAAATTTGTAATAATAATAGATAACAGCCTCTGGGTTAATACAAAACTCAGAGGCTCTTTTATCCTATAGGTAATTGAGTCCTAAGTATCTGACACTTTTAATTTAAGGTATAAGGTGAAATATTTGTGAAATATTGTTTTCTTCTTTCCTTTTGCCTTAAAATATGATATAACGGAATATAGTACTGTAAAATATATTTCGGAAAAGGTATCACCCTTACCGATTTGTAAAAAGGAAAGGATTAAATATAATGAAGAAGAAATTATTGTTATTGGTTATGGGCTTAAGCATCGCAATGCTGGCGTGGGGATGTGGCAAGAAGAATGTGACTGATGAGTCAGAAGTTACATTGGATGGAACAGTTACCGAGGCTCCTGCAGCTACCGATGATGCAAATGCAGAAACACCCGTAGAAGCTCCTGTAAAAGAGGCGTATGAAGTAAGTGACTATATTACCTTAGGTGAATATAAAGGACTTCCTGTTACTTATACAAAGTTAGAGGTAACTGATGCAGATATCGATGCAGCGATCCAGACGGATCTGGAAGAGAATGCAACCGATGAAGAGGTTACAGACAGAGCGGTTGAGACCGGTGATGTTGTAAATATCGATTATGAAGGTCTGAAGGACGGTGTTGCTTTTGAAGGCGGCACAGCGCAGGGTTATGATTTGGAGATTGGCTCCGGAAGCTTTATTCCGGGCTTTGAGGATGGTCTGATTGGAGCAAAGGTTGGAGAAGAGGTTTCAATTGATCTGACCTTCCCGGCAGATTACAGCTCTGCTGAATTAGCAGGACAGGCAGTTGTATTTAAAGTAAAAGTGAATTCAATCAAGGTCTCTGTAGTACCTGAATTATCGGAGGATTTTGTTAAGAATAACACAGATTATGACAGTATCGCAGCTTACAAGGAAGGTACCCGTGCCGATCTTGTAAAGGCAAATGAAGACACAATGAGAAATGAGAAGATCAAGAACTTAATTACAGCAATCGTTGACAGTTCAACCATCTCTTCTTATCCTCAGTCCGTAGTAGATTACTATGCCTTTGAGATGGAAAGCTACTATCAGCAGTATGCTTCCATGTTTGGTTATGAGCTTGTAGATTTCTTGGCAGCGAATGGATTAACCGAAGAGAAATATGCAGAAGAGAAGAAGTCCTATGCAGAAGACAGAACCGCTCAGGAATTAGTACTCAATGCTATTATCAAAGCCGAGAAGATGGAGCTTTCTGAAGAAGAATACAAAGCCGGTGTTGCAAACTATATTGAAGAATATGGCTATGCTTCGGAAGAGGAGTTCTTCCAGTATGCGACCGAAGAACAGATCAAGGAAAGCTTAATCTGGGAGAAGGCTGTTGATTTCATCTTAGCTCAGTCAAAAGAAGCATAATTTATACGTAAGCTTATGAAAGTAACCCTTATATAAATACTCAATGAGAGGCTGTTGCAAACTAGAAGATTTGCAGCAGCCATTTCAGTAGAAAGAGAATACAATGATAAAAGATTATTTACCGATCAGTATCAGTGATATGGAACAAAGGGGATGGGACCAGTGTGATTTTGTCTTTGTGACCGGTGATGCGTATGTGGACCACCCTTCCTTCGGTCCGGCTATCATCAGCAGAGTGTTGGAGAGTCATGGCTATAAAGTCGGCATCATTGCCCAGCCTGACTGGAAGGATGGCGAGAGTATATCGCTCTTTGGCCAACCAAGACTTGGTTTTCTTGTGAGTGGCGGAAATATGGATTCTATGGTGAATCATTATTCTGTTGCGAAGAAGAAGAGACAGACGGATGCCTATTCTCCGGGTGGCGAGATGGGGAGAAGACCGGATCATGCGACCATCGTATATTGCAACCTGATTCGGAAGAAGTATAAAAATATTCCGATTATTATCGGAGGAATTGAAGCCAGTTTAAGACGATTGGCTCACTACGATTATTGGAGTGATAAGGTTAAGCGGTCAATTCTGCTGGATTCCCAGGCGGACATTCTATCCTATGGTATGGGAGAGCACTCCATCGTGGAGATTGCCGAGGCATTAAGCAGCGGTATTGAGATAAAGGATATTACCTTTATTAACGGAACCGTATTCAAAGCAAAGAGCTTAGAATCGGTCTATGATGCTGTAATGTTACCGAGTTATTCGAGTATTCTGGAAAGTAAGAAGGAATTTGCGAAGAGCTTTCAGATTCAATATATCAACACGGATCCTTATTCGGGAAAACGATTGGTTGAGCCCTATAAAGAGAATGAGTATGTAGTTCAAAATCCCCCGGCAAAACCCTTGACGCAGGCGGAGATGGATCGTGTCTATTCTCTGCCCTATATGCGCGATTATCATCCCTCCTATCAGGAAGCAGGAGGAATTCCAGCAATCACGGAGGTTAAGTTCAGTCTGGTCAGCAACCGTGGTTGCTTTGGCGGATGTAACTACTGTGCGTTAACCTTCCATCAGGGGCGAATCTTACAGACCAGGAGTCATGAGTCCATCCTCTCAGAGGCAAAGCAGTTAGTTTGGGATAAGGACTTTAAAGGTTATATTCATGATGTAGGCGGACCTACGGCAAACTTTCGTCATGTTGCCTGCGAGAAGCAGAATTCGAAGGGCGCATGTGTGAATAAGCAATGCTTATTCCCGACCCCTTGTAAGAGTCTTAAGGTGGATCACAGTGATTATCTGAATCTGCTGCGCAAATTAAGAACGCTGCCCAATGTAAAGAAGGTATTTATTCGCTCCGGTATTCGTTTTGACTATCTGGTAGCAGATCAGGATGATAAATTCCTGGAGGAGCTCTGCGAGCATCATGTCAGCGGACAGCTGAAGGTGGCTCCGGAACATATCAGTGACAGTGTGTTATCCCTGATGGGTAAGCCGGAGAATGCAGTATATGAGAAGTTCCAGGAGAAATACAAGAAAGCGAACCAGAAGCTGGGGAAGAATCAGTTTATTGTTCCTTACCTAATCTCCTCACATCCGGGTTCAACCCTGAAGGAAGCGGTGGAGCTTGCGGAATATCTGAGAGATCTGGGGTATATGCCGGAGCAGGTACAGGATTTCTATCCGACTCCGTCAACCATATCGACCTGTATGTATTACACCGGACTGGATCCCAGAACGCTGAAGGAAGTATATGTTCCAAAGACCCCTCATGAGAAAGCGATGCAGCGTGCCCTAATTCAGTATCGAAATCCTAAGAATTACGAGTTGGTCGTAGAGGCTCTGAAGAAGGCTGACCGTATGGACCTGATCGGCTTTGATAAGAAATGTCTGGTTCGTCCGAGACAGTTCGCCAAGGAAAGAGAGTGGGTTGCCAAGGAAAAGAAGGAACAGGGAAAAGGGAAACCTCAGATTACAGGTAAAGCACAAGGGAATGGTAAGGCACGGAATGCGGATAAGTCGCAGAGTTCCGGTAAATCACAAAATGTCGGTAAATCACAAAATACCGGCTACCCGGGCAGAGGAAAAAGTAAGGATAGCTTAGCAGTTAGTAAGAGCAGTAAAGCAGATAGACCGGATAATTTTCATAAACAGAAAGCTTCCAAGGATACCATTTCACATGGCCGTAGTACAAACAACAGCAGGCAAAAATCGGTAGCCGGTAAACCCAGAAGCCGAAACAGCAGATAGGGAATAGAGCCCAATATTGAGGAAACCCTTGACACTAGGTAGTTTCAATGATATACTACGCAAAGTATCTGTTTCATAATAAATTTTATTTTAAGATGAATCAGCTCTTGGTCCTAAGGACTAAGAGCTGTTTTTACGGATGTTTGAAGAAATATTTTGATATAGAAGTGTTAAAAATGATGAAAAGGAATACGAATCATTTTGGAAGAAGCATTTTTCACCTTGATGTTGATAATGCAATCGTTGCGACATTGGATTTGTGTATGAATATTTGTTTGAACAGGACCGAGAGCTTGTGATACATAGGCTGGATGGTCAGTGGGAAATATATGAGATAAGTGATACAAAGAAAGGAAAAATGAATGGAAACAACAAAATTTGATGTATTAGACTTAAACCCCAGTATTCTACGTGCGATCGAGGAGATGGGCTTCGAAGAAATGTCACCGATACAGGCGAAGGCGATCCCGGTTCTCTTAGAGGGAAAAGATGTGATCGGTCAGGCGCAAACCGGAACCGGCAAGACAGCTGCCTTCGGTATCCCTTTATTACAGAGAGTTAACCCGAAGGAAAGACATCTTCAGGCAATTGTTTTGTGCCCCACCAGAGAGCTGGCAATCCAGGTTGCAGAAGAGATTCGTAAGCTTGCGAACTTTATGCATGGAATTAAGATACTTCCTGTGTATGGCGGACAGGAGATCGCAAAGCAGATCCGTTCCTTAAAGTCCGGAGTACAGATCATTATCGGTACGCCCGGTCGTGTTATGGATCATATGAGAAGAAAGACAGTAAAATTCGATACCGTGAATACAATTATCCTCGATGAAGCAGACGAGATGCTGAACATGGGCTTTCGTGAGGATATCGAGACAATCCTGAGCCAGATCCCCGAGGAAAGACAAACGGTGCTTTTCTCAGCAACCATGCCGGGACCTATTTTGGAGATTGCAAGAACCTATCAGAAGAATGCTGAGACAATTCGAGTTGTAAAGAAGGAACTTACCGTTCCTAAGATTGAGCAGTATTATTATGAGGTGACTCAGAGAAATAAGGAAGATGTGCTATCCCGTCTCCTCGACATGTATAATCCGAAGCTTTCTCTGGTTTTCTGTAACACCAAGAAGCAGGTGGATGAGCTTACCTCTGCACTTCAGGGTAGAGGATATTTTGCGGAAGGTCTGCACGGCGATTTAAAGCAACAGCAAAGAGATCGTGTTATGCATAGCTTCCGTAACGGAAGAACCGAGATACTGGTTGCTACCGATGTCGCTGCAAGAGGTATTGACGTTGATGATGTGGAAGCGGTATTTAATTACGATGTTCCTCAGGATGATGAGTATTATGTTCATCGTATCGGACGTACCGGGCGTGCAGGACGTGAAGGAAGAGCCTTTACGCTGGTGGTAGGAAGAGAAATCTACAAGCTGAAGGATATCATGAGATATTGCAATACCAAGATTAAAGCACAGCCCATCCCGTCCTTGAATGATGTGACCGCGGTGAAGGCAGATAAGATCCTTGACAAGCTCGTGGATACCATTCAGAATGAAGATCTTACAAAATATATAGATATGATTGAAGAGAGATTAAACGAAGGCGACTTTACATCACTCGATATAGCCGCAGCGTTTCTTAAGATGAGCATGGGAGAGGACATCACCAAGGCTGAGGATGTTAAGAATGTCGAAGATTTTGGTGATACCGGTGCGGAAGTGGGTATGGTAAGACTTTTCATTAATCTTGGCAAAAATCAGAAAATCAAGCCCGGAGATATCCTTGGAGCGATAGCCGGAGAGACAGGAATGCCCGGTAAATTGATCGGATCGATCGATATGTATGACAAATATACCTTTGTAGAAGTACCGAGAGAGTACGCTTCCGATGTTATTCAAGTAATGAAATCAGCTAAAATCAAGGGAAAGAGCATAAATATCGAGCCTGCGAACCGTAAATAGGTAAAATTCCTTGACGAACAGATAAAATTTGTCTATAATAATAATTACTATTATTGATGGGAGTGTATTTATTATGACAGTAAATAAGTACAGCAGACAACGGGAAGCCATCAAGGAATTCCTGGCTCAGACAAAAGAACATCCGACCGCTGACACCGTCTATATGAATATTAGGACAACGCATCCTAATATCAGCCTAGGAACCGTATATCGTAATCTGAATCTATTAGCCGAGCAAGGCGAAATTATAAAGATCAACTGCCAGGATGGCAGCGACCGTTTTGATGGAAATCCGAAGCCCCATTATCATTTTCTGTGCAAAGGCTGTGGTAAGGTTATCGATATTGAAATGGAGTCTATTGATCACATCATTAAAATAGCCGGAGCTGGTTTTGACGGTAAGGTGGAAGGTCACGTAACCTATTTCTACGGATTATGTCCGGATTGCAAAGAATAATGGTATGGTGACACCGACGATACAATAATTGAAATGATTTAAGAAGGGCTAGGAGCTGCTTGTAAAAGAGTCGCTCATAGCCCTTAATTCATGAAACAGAAAGAATAAGAAAATATTCCAAAATGGTATTGACAATTTGTTGATCAAGTAGTATCATAATTATATCAGTAACAATTACTATTATTGTTATCTACTTCACAAAATTATACTATAATATAACAGTAAAAGGAGATTTTCATAATGAAAAAGTTTGTTTGCCAAGTATGCGGTTACGTTCACGAGGGAGATGGCGCACCGGATGCATGTCCTATTTGTAAAGCCTCTAAGGAGAAATTCACTGAGAAATCCACTGAAATGTTCTGGGCTGATGAGCACGTTGTTGGCGTAGCTAAGGGTGTCAGCGAAGATATTATCAAGGACCTTAGAGATAATTTTATGGGAGAATGCACTGAGGTTGGTATGTATCTTGCGATGGCAAGAGTAGCACATAGAGAAGGCTATCCGGAAGTCGGAATGTATTATGAGAAGGCAGCTTGGGAAGAGGCAGAGCACGCAGCAAAGTTTGCCGAGCTTCTTGGAGAGGTTGTTACTGACAGTACTAAGAAGAATCTTCAGATGAGAGTTGATGCAGAGAATGGTGCTTGTATGGGCAAGAAGGATCTTGCGGTACGCGCAAAGGCTGCTAACTTAGATGCGATCCATGACACGGTTCATGAGATGGCAAAGGACGAAGCAAGACACGGCAAGGCATTCGAAGGATTACTAAAAAGATACTTTGCTTAAAACCGAATGCTTTTAGAATCTCTAAGGACTACATGATTGACAATTTTGATTAAGTCCGAAAGATATGGAATTCGTTAGGGATTGCTTAACTGATATTACAATAGATATCAAATAATTCCTATAATTGTAGCTGAGGCTACAACTGCTTCATCGCTTTTGTTGTATTATGAGGATAGAAACATTGATACATAATAATAACAAAGATTAAAAGTGCTTACATCTACAGTATATATAAACCCCTCATTTATATATACTTCCCCTTATATATTGTTCCCAGCATTGAGATACGCCCTGCTCCCACAGGGCGTATTTCTTTTATCAGCATATTTTATATGCAATTAGGACATAAGCAGTGCGGATACCTGTGCTTGTTCTAAATGATTACGAACAAAATTCAGAATTTGTTGACGCGTGCTCGAGAATGATCTATTATCTTAACATAATAGAAGAAGATCGCAACCATAATAGCGACTGGAAGAAAAGCGACGTTATCGAACAGCGAAGGAAACATATACTTGATTTATAGATTGTCAATCAAGAATAAACAATTGCTCAACAGATACTGATAGGAAAACAGGATATGGTTCTTAAGATTGGAGATGATTATTTGAAACCAAAAATAGCGATACCCATGGGTGATCCGGCAGGAATCGGGCCCGAGATTGTAGTGAAGGCATTGGTGAATAAAGAGGTGCAGAAGGTTGCAGAATGTGTCGTAATCGGCGATCGTAAGGTGTTGGAGGATGCCATACGATTCACCGGTGTTAATTTAAATATCAAGGTGATACAGAAGGCAGAGGAGGGAGAATATTCAGAAGGAATCCTTAATCTTATTGATCTTGATAATGTAGATATGGGTGAATTTAAGATTGGCCAGGTGAGCGGTATGTGCGGGAAAGCAGCTTACGAATACATTGCAAAGAGCATCGAAATGGCCAACCACAAAGAGGTGGCAGCGGTTTCTACAACACCGATTAACAAGGAATCTTTAAAGGCAGGGAATGTAAATTTTATCGGGCATACTGAAATATTCGGTGAATTAACAGGTACAAAGGATCCGTTGACTATGTTTGAGGTACATGGAATGAGAGTGTTTTTCCTTACCAGACATGTTTCCCTACGTAAGGCATGTGATCTGGTTACCAAAGACAGGATAAAGGATTATGTAAAGCGTTGTAAAGAGGTCTTGGCAAAGCTGGGGGTAACCGAGGGCACGATGGCCATCGCCGGACTCAACCCGCACAGTGGGGAGCATGGACTGTTCGGGAATGAAGAAGTAGACCATGTATCACCGGCAGTGGAAGAGTTAAAGGCAGAAGGTTATGACGTCACCGGACCAATCGGAGCAGATTCCGTATTCCATCTGGCATTACAGGGACGTTTCAACAGCGTATTATCTCTGTATCATGATCAGGGGCATATTGCAACCAAGACCTTGGACTTTGAGAGAACCATAGCGATTACCGGAGGTATGCCCATCCTTCGAACCTCTGTAGATCACGGAACGGCCTTGGACATCGCCGGGAAAGGGATTGCAAGTGAAATAAGTATGGTAGAAGCAATCCTCCTTGGAGCGAAATATTCCGCAAGTTTCACGAAATAGAACTGATCTAAAAGGAGCTGTTGCAAAACGTAAGTTCATGCTGAAGGAAAGGATAACATGCATCCCATAATACACTGTTTGACAGACAGATTGTTGATTTTGTATGACAAAAGCAAACATTTATGTTTGATAGTGGCATACAAAACAATAAGATGTCAGGCAACCTGTGTGTGAGGGATGCTTGTTGTTCTTTCCTTCATATATACCATACCTTTTGCAACAGCTCCCTGTTGTATTGTGTGCAGCTATACCTGGAAGAATTGAACCTGCTCGCTTAGATTTTCAGCAATCTTTTTGTTGGAGTTCGCCTGTTCCAGTACTTCATTGGTCTTGTGGAAGATAGAGGTTGATTTCTCCGCGATGTCAGACGAGCCTCTGGAGCCTTCCTCCGTTGCAATGGATACCTCCTCCACCGCTTTACGGATATAGGCAATGGATTCGTTTAACTGATTCGCAGAGGTCTTTATTTCGGTAACCATACGTTCTATCGTATCTGCGTCTGTGTCATATTGTTCACTGGTCTTTACAAGTACTTCATAATCCTTAATTACCTTTGAATCTACAAAATCCAGTAGCAGCTGGGCATCCTTTACGATTGCTTCTACTGCCCGTGCGATATCACCGGAAATGGTATCAATCTGAGATACGGCTTTCTTTGAGTTTTGAGCCAGTGTACTGATTTCGCTTGCTACAACAGCAAAGCCTCTACCTGCCTCACCGGCACGAGCTGATTCAATGGAGGCATTGAGAGCCAGTAGATTTGTCTGAGCGGTAATGTCGAGTATTGTCTTGGACAAGGTTCGAATTTCATCGATTGCCGAGGCTTTTTCCATGGATCCTCGAAGCTGCTTATTTGCGTTTTCATAGATCTCAATCGCGGTTCTTTGAGAGTTGGTAGCAGTATGCTTTAATGCCTCTGCTCTTCCCTTGATCTCGGATGCGATCATCTGACCATTTGTTGCTTTATCGTTCACTCGAAGGATCTCTTCCTCAATGTTTACAGAGGTGGCATTCATCTCTTCGGTGGAAGCGGCTGTTTCCTCCATGCCTGCTGAGAGTTGTTCTGTGGTGGCTGAAATATCTTCTACATCCCGGTATACCATGTTAGCTCCCTCAGCCAGAATACTGGAGGAGATAGCGATTTGATTTGTTTCCTCTTTTATAGCAGTGATAATAGATCGAACCTTAACCTGCATATGATCAAAGGAGCGGAAGATGTCGCCGATCTCATCCTTTCTATTGAGGCTACTCTCTAAGAATTGCATATGGAAATCTCCGTTTTCTAATTGTTCCAGATACTTCTTGAGAGAGATATAGGCTTTTGAGAGATACGCACCCAGAAAATAGCTCACTACCGTTCCAAGTAATGCAAAAATACCAAGAATAGTGGATATGGATACCATAACATTTGAGATTTCCTGTTTGATAACATCGTTATAAATTCCTACAAACCACATTCCTACAATGGCTCCGCTTTGATCCTTAATCGGAATATAATAGGTGTCTGCGCTTTTACCGGCCACCGTTGCGGTACCGTGATATTCTTTCCCGTTCTTGAGTACAGCTTCGATTACTGCTTCCGATGCCTGCGTATTAATCTGTCGTTCATTCTTGTCATTTTTCACGGTTGTGGCTATCCTGGTATCCATTGCAAAGATGGTTGCAAGTATTCCGGTTCGCTCTGTGATGTCATCCACAACATCATAATTTTCGTTTAGCAAAGTATCGCCCTTATATAATTGATCTCCCTCCAATCTCCAATCACCGGGATAATGGGTATTCAACAGTGAGAGCCCAAGGGAGGAATAATTTGTTAATTCAACAGAGGTCTTATCCGTTACTAAATGAGTAACTTGATTTTTTGTAGCAAAAGTAGATAAAACGATAATTGTTACTAATAAGATGTCGAGAGCTAATACGATTTTCCATTTGATTTTCATTATTTAACTATCCTTTCCATATTAATACAATGTTTACCTGACGGTTAAAATTATTTAACCAAATTTATACTTGGGGAATAATAGGAAACATTATCATGATCTATGATATACTATTTCGACATAAATCTCAAAAATATTAGGGTAGATGATAAAAAAATATCAAATAAGAGAATTTTTTTGAAGATAGAATCTATGGAAGGAAAAAGAAAAACACCTAACAGTCGATAGGACAGTTAGGTGTTGGAAAGATTTATTTCACTCTGGTGACGTGAACACAATATACATAGATATTTTGGATTTTCTTCGCTTCGACACCATCGACATGGATGATGGGCTGTGTCTCGGAAGGAGTTACATAGAGCTTGAATATGATACCATCTTGATTCACACGCATATTTCTTATGGTCTTAGATGCATAGTCCCTCTTCGGAATTCCGATATAATTAAAGATGATATCATAGGTATCCGGGTGTGAGAAGCAGAGTAAGATCTCTTCTTGGGTATACATACCGATTATTTCTCTTGCCTCTTCAAAGGTCATATTAGTGCATTTGAACTCCCCTTCGTTAAATAAGGTATTCATATTACTATTATCAAGTAGCAGTAATGGGTTATCTAGCTTTTTTGTTGCCATATACATCGCTCCTTCCTGATGATGCCTGCTTATGATAGCAAGCTTTAACTGATATGCCATGTCTATTCGGTAACTCTGTTTCTAACTTAAGTATATGATTGTAGTTGTTTTTTGTCAATAAGTGAGGCAGAAAATACCAAGGGCGTTAGTAAATAAATGGATGCACCGGATTAACGAATGCAATGGTTCTCACCTGTTTTCATGATGTATAGCCCTGAGTCAAAAAAGGTGTTTGCTCCATGGATTTCTCCGGAACAAACACCTTTTATCATGTACTTTTTATGAAATTAATTGATGCTTCTCTTTACATATGTGGTATGAAGAATGTGATGAGCCTTATGGCTGCCTGGCTTCTCAAGATAATCAGCATAAAGTGTCTTGATTGCTTCATTTTCATGAGACTTTCTAACTGCCATGGTCGCATCCTGGTCATAGAGAGCCTTCGCACGGAGTGCTCTGATATCAGTGAAGTTACGAACCGTACCGGGTTGCTGAGGCTGTCCGCCACCGTTTACACAACCGCCGGGGCATCCCATGATCTCGATGAAGTGATAATCTGCCTTACCTGATTTTACATCATCAAGAAGCTTTCTTGCATTAGCAAGACCGGAAGCAACAGCAACGTTAACCTTTAAGCCTGCTGCTTCATAAGTAGCCTCTTTAATTCCCTTGGTTCCACGAACCTCCTTGAAATCAGGGCTAGCAAGCTCGGATCCAGTTATAGTCTCAACCGCTGTTCTAAGTGCTGCTTCCATAACACCACCGGTAGCACCGAAGATAACGGAAGCACCGGTAGATCTGCCAAGCGGATCATCAAACTGCTCATCCGGTAAGGATAAGAAGTTAAGACCTACGCGCTCGATCATTCTTGCGAGTTCACGAGTAGTAATTGAGATATCTACGTCGGGAACACCTGCTGCACTCTGATCTTCTCTGCCGATCTCGAATTTCTTAGCGGTACAAGGCATTACGCTGACACTGACAATCTTATTCGGATCAATATTGTTTTTCTCAGCATAGTAGGTCTTTAAGATAGCACCGAACATCTGCTGAGGTGATTTACAGCTGGATACATTATCAAGCATATCGGGATAGTAATGCTCACAGAACTTAACCCAACCCGGAGAACAGGATGTGATCAATGGCAATTTGCCTCCGTTCTGAATTCTGCCGATAAGTTCATTTGCTTCTTCCATAATTGTAAGGTCGGCAGCAAAGTCGGTATCAAATACCTTAGCAAAGCCTAAACGGCGAAGTGCTGCAACCATTTTACCCTCTACATTAGTACCGATCGGAAGACCAAAAGCCTCGCCGAGAGCAGCACGAACGCTGGGAGCGGTCTGTACAACTACATATTTCTCAGGATCTGCAAGTGCAGCGAATACCTCGTCGGTATAATCCTTCTCAAGGAGTGCACCGGTAGGGCAAACAGCGATACACTGACCACAGGATACACAGCTGGTCTCTCCTAAGCCCATATCGAAAGCACAAGAGATATTGGTATCAAAGCCACGCTCGTTAGCACCGATAACACCGATACCCTGAATGGTATCACATACTGCGGAGCAGCGTCTGCAGAGGATACATTTATTGTTATCACGTACCATGTGCGCGGAAGAGTCATCTAACGCATAACGAGTACGCTCGCCATCATATAAATATTCTTCCTTTACGTTTAAATCAGTGCAAAGCTTCTGAAGCTCGCAGTCACCGCTACGTACGCAGGAAAGACATTTTCTGTCATGGTCGGATAAGATCAGCTCTAAGGTCTTCTTACGTGAGTCAAGTACCTTAGGAGAATTTGTGGTAATTTCCATGCCTTCTGAAATCGGATACATACAGGAAGCAACAAGGCTTCTTGCACCTTTCACTTCTACGACACAGATACGACAAGCACCAATCTCGTTGATATCCTTCAAGTAACAAAGGGTAGGGATATCAATATAGGCAAGCTTTGCCGCTTCTAATATGGTAGCGCCCTTGGGTGCTTGAACTGGCATGCCATTTATTTTAATATTTACCGTTTCCATTTTTAACCTCCATCTTGATATATTAACCGGTTATCATTATTT
>JAEZUM010000051.1 GCA_023421075.1 Bacillota bacterium | reverse complement strand
TTCTGGCTTTACAAATGGGTAGAGAAACAACCTTCCTCTAACAAGAAAATTGCAGAGGTTAGTAAGCTGATCCGTAACGGAGCTTACACATTTTTGGCAAAAGAGTTCAAGACACTGGCTAAGTTTTGTGGTGTTGCAGCAGTTATCATTCTGATTTTCCTTCCTTCACCGATTTGGAAGGGTGATGTCGTAGATAACATTCTTATGGCTGTATCCTATATCTTTGGTACTGTATTCTCAGGAATTGCAGGCAAGATCGGTATCAGCATTGCAACAATCGCAAATGTTAAAGCTGCAGAGACAGCAACAAAAGGAATTAAACCTTCCTTTATGTCAGGCTTCCGCGGCGGCGCTGTTATGGGTATGGCAGTAGTAGGCTCCAGCTTACTGGGTGTTACTCTGGTTCTTCTCTTAACAGGAAATACAACCGCACTTCTTGGCTTCAGCTTCGGTGCCAGCTCCATGGCTCTGTTTGCAAAAGCTGGTGGCGGTATCTTCACAAAGACAGCAGATATCAGTGCTGACCTTTGCGGTAAGGTAGAGCTTGGAATCCCTGAGGATGACCCGAGAAATCCTGCTGTAATCGCAGACAATGTTGGTGACAATGTTGGCGACGTAGCAGGTATGGGTGCTGACTTATTCGACTCTAACGTAGCGTCCATGGCAGCAGCACTCGTAATGGCCTCCGCACTTGATAAAGCAGCCGGCGGCACGGGCAATGCAGCAATGGTATTCTGCTATGCAGCAATTGGTTTATTTGCTTCTATGATCGGTGTATTAACCGCTAAGATGAAAGAGGGCGGAGACCCGACCAGAGCATTGAATTCTAATACATATGTAACGACTGTAATATTTGGTGTACTTACGGCAGTAGCTACCTGGGCTTTTGATTTTGAATGGCGTATCTGGGCAGCAAGTGCAATCGGTCTTGTAGTTGGTGTAGTAATCGGTTTGGCAAGTGATTATTTTACCGATGACAAAAAGCCTCCGGTACACGCAGTGGCCAAGGCTTGCGAATCCGGCCCTGCTTTTACCATCCTTTCCGGTATTTCCTATGGTTTAATGAGTACCTTACCTTCCATGATCGGTATCGGTATTTCTGCTTTGGCAGCATACAAGATCTGTGAGCCTCTTGGTAACGGATATGCTATGTTCGGTATTTCGATGGCGGCAGTTGGTATGTTATCCATCGTTGGTATGATTATCTCCAATGATGCTTACGGTCCTATCGTTGACAATGCCCGTGGTCTTGTTGAGATGGGAGAATTAGGCGAGCAGGCACTCGAAATCACTGATTCGCTTGATAGTGCAGGTAACACAGTTAAAGCGGTAACCAAGGGCTTTGCAATCGGTGCGGCAGGTCTTACCGTAATCGCATTATTAGGTGCCTTCATGAGTGAGGTAAATACCGCAGCCGTTGAGCTTGGAATGGTAGAAGAGGGTGTGAACTACATCCAGGGCTTTGATATCATTAACCCTGTTGTATTCTTCGGATTATTATTTGGTGCAGCTATCCCGGCAGTATTCTCCGCAATGCTTATGCTCGGTGTTGATCGTAATGCACAGCGTATGGTAGCAGAGATTCACCGTCAGTTTAAGGAAATCGTTGGCCTTAAGGAAGGCAAAGAAGGCGTTGTTCCGGAATACGATAAGTGTATTGAGATTGCAACAACCGGTGCGATCAAGGAGCTTATTCCTGCAGGCTTGATGGTTATTATCTGTACCCTACTGGTAGGCTTTGTCGGTGGTGTTCAGGCAATCGGCGGTTTCATCACAGGAAATATCATCAGCGGTTTATTGTTTGCATTGTTCATGTCCAACTCCGGTGGTCTATGGGATAACACCAAGAAGTACATCGAAGCCGGAAATCATGGCGGTAAGAACTCTGATGCACACAGAGCAGGTGTAGTCGGTGATACCGTAGGTGATCCCTTCAAGGATACCGCTGGTCCCTCCATTAACACTCAGATTACCGTAGTATCCTTAGTTGCTTCTTTAACAGCAACCATTTTCCTTAGCTTCTCAATCTTTGGCTAATCAATCTTTGAATTATAGCCCTGATAACAGGGGCTGATCACGAGGTACAATGCATGTCGGGCTTCTCTGTCTGACATAAATTGTACCTCTTTTTATCCTCAGTCGGACAAAAAAAATAGTACTTATGAAGCATTGGCGATTGTAATCTTTTATTGTATGTCGGCCGATTATGTGGTAAAATAATACAGGGCTACAAGATATGGTAGGTTTTTGTAAAATTACCGGAGAATTTGAAAGATACTTATTACAAAAGAGTTCTATTTTATATACCACGGGGGATTTCGGATGATTAAGAAGCTTCTTTCTATGGGAATATGCTTAATATTGGTTCTGATGATGGCCGGCTGCAGTCTGTCCGATAACTTATATAAGGATGGTAAGAAAAGCTTCGAGAATGAGAACTATGAAGAAGCCGCTGCTTATTTTGAGGCTGCTATTAAGGAAAATCCGGGAAGGGCAGACTATTATATCGATTATGGTATGTCTTTGATTAAGCTGAAACAATATGAAGAAGCCTTGGTTGAATTCGATAAAGCATATGTGAACAAAGATGTCATCATCGTGAAGCAGAATAATAAAAAATTATTCCGCGGAAAAGGAATCGCTTATTATTATATGCTTGATTATGAAAAAGCGATCGCCCAGTTTAAGAAGGCTTTGGATATCAATGAATTATCAGAATTGGATATGGATATATTGTATTATATCGGTAGTTCTTATATTACCGTTGGTGCCTACGAAGAAGCAATCAAAACTTACACCGGATTGATTAAGCTGGATAATAAAAGTGCGGATGCATACAGCAGCCGTGCCTTATGCTACCGAAATCTAGGCGATTTTGAACAAAGTCTGGCGGACTACGATGCAGCCATTCATGCAGAACCGGAGAATTATGCTCATTATTTCGGTAAATATTATTTGCTGGCAGAGAGCGCTGATGTGACCGCTGCCAATGAGGTGTTGAATAAAGCATCGGAGCTTACGATTAAGAGCAGTGCCGATCAGTACAATCTGGCAAAGGTTCATTTTTATCAAGGAAATTATGAAGCAGCACTTTCGGAATTAAGCGAAGGGTTTAAGAATGGTTTTGCGGAAGCTTATTATTATCTCGGAGAGATCTATCGTATTAAAAAGGATTATCCGAAAGCAATCTATTATTATGATATTTTTATCAAGGAAGGCGAGATCCTGGCGCCTAATGTTTATAATCAGATTGCATCCTGTCTGATCAAGACCGGTGAATATGGGGATGCTCTTAAGTATCTGGAGAAAGGGCTCGCTTATAATCATGCAGGTACGAAGAAGACGCTGAAGAAAAATGAAATTATTGTATATGAATGTTTGGGTGAATTTGATAAAGCGAAGGAGAAGCTGACACAGTATCTGGCCGATTATCCGGAGGATAAGGAAGCGGCAAGAGAAGCAGAGTTTGTGGATACCAGAATTGCTGAAGCAGTTACCGAGACATTAGAGGAGTAGTTAATGGCAGAATTATATGATATAAAAGAGCAAGAGGAACGATTTGTATTAGTTGGGGTGGCTTCAAATGTAAGTGATGATACAGTGCAATCTCTTGAGGAATTGGAGGAGCTGGCAGCTACGGCAGGTGCTGTAACGGTCGGTAAGATCATTCAAAACAGAGAGACTGTTCACCCCGGTACTTATATTGGTAAGGGTAAGATCGATGAGGTTCGTGCACTGGCGTTGGAGACCGGAGCCACCGGCGTCGTATGTGATGATGAATTGACACCGGCTCAGTTGAAAAATCTGGAGGACGCCCTTCAGATGAAGGTACTGGATCGTACTGTAATTATTCTTGATATTTTTGCGAACAGAGCATCGACGAAAGAGGGTAAGATACAAGTAGAATTGGCACAGCTGCGCTATCGTTCCAGCCGACTGATCGGACTACGTAATTCTCTCTCGAGACTGGGCGGAGGTATCGGAACCAGAGGACCCGGCGAGAAGAAGCTGGAGATGGATCGTCGAATTATCAAAGAGAGAATAACTCAGCTGAGGCGAGGGCTTGATGAAGTAAAGCAAAACCGAGAGACTTCAAGAAGCCTTCGCAGTAAGAATATGATACCGGTTGTCGCAATCGTTGGCTATACGAATGCCGGTAAATCCACTTTGCTGAACCATCTTACAAATGCAGGCGTGTTGGAGGAGGATAAGCTTTTTGCAACACTGGATCCTACGACAAGAGCCCTGACCTTGGAGAGCGGGCAACAGGTACTTATGACGGATACCGTTGGCTTTATCCGTAAGCTTCCCCACCATTTGATTGAGTCCTTTCGCAGTACTCTGGAGGAAGCGAAGTATGCTGATATTATCCTGCATGTGGTTGACAGTTCGAATCCGGATGCTTATAGTCAGATGCATATTGTGTATGACACCTTGAATAAGCTTGGAATTCAGGACAAGGTCATCATTACTGCCTTTAACAAACAGGATAAGCTTGAGGCAGAAACAATTATAAAGGATTTTAAAGCAGATCATACGGTTAAAATATCGGCTAAAACCGGTGCGGATATTGATAAGCTTCTGGAAGTAATCGAAAAGGTTCTGGGTGAGCGTAAGGTTTTACTTGAGAAGGTGTTCTCTTATCAGGAGGCCGGACAGATCCAGACCATCAGAAAATTCGGGCAGCTGTTGGAGGAAGAGTACCAGCAGGAGGGCATCTATGTGAAGGCTTATGTTCCGAAAGATTTATACCAGACATTGGTATAGATGTATCGTTTTAGACGAAAATATCGGCATTTGCAAGCCGATATTTAATAGGTATTAATTACTAATTCAAATACTAGATATAGTATGGAGATCAAAAATCTCACATATATCTAGTATTTTTTTATTGACTATATTGGCTTTTTCTGGTACTATTGAAACATAGGTTATCTTTAGATACAACTATGTGTAAAAGCGGGAAGGGAGACAGTTACATATGATTAACGTTATTAAAAGAGACGGGCAGGTTGCCGAATTCAACCTAAAAAAAATCAGTGATGCTATTACTAAAGCCTTCAAAGCAACAGAAAAGTTTTACACCGAGGAGATCATTAGTTTATTAGCGCTTCGCGTAACTTCCGATTTTCAGAAAAAGATTAAAGAGGAAACCATACATGTAGAGGATGTTCAAGACAGTGTGGAAAGCGTATTGGAACAGACCGGTTATACCGATGTTGCTAAAGCATATATCCTATACCGCAAAAACAGAGAAAAGATCCGTAACATGAAGTCTACAATTCTCGATTACAAGGAGATTGTGAACAATTATGTGAACGAGGAGGACTGGAGAGTAAAAGAGAACTCAACCGTAACCTACTCGGTAGGCGGACTTATATTACATAATTCAGGTGCCATAACAGCGAATTATTGGTTATCTGAGATCTACGATGAAGAAATAGCCAATGCTCATCGCAATGGTGATATCCATTTACATGATTTATCTATGTTAACCGGTTATTGTGCCGGCTGGTCTTTAAAGCAATTAATTAAGGAAGGACTTGGCGGAATTCCCGGCAAGATAACCTCCTCTCCGGCAAGCCATCTTTCAACCCTTTGTAATCAGATGGTAAACTTCTTGGGAATTATGCAGAATGAATGGGCAGGAGCTCAGGCATTTTCCTCTTTTGATACTTATTTAGCACCCTTCGTAAAAATTGATGATTTATCTTACAGAGAAGTAAAACAATGTATTCAATCCTTTGTCTACGGTGTGAACACACCGAGCCGTTGGGGAACACAGGCACCCTTCTCCAATATTACCTTAGACTGGACTGTACCGAACGATCTTGCAGAGCTGCCTTGTATTATCGGCGGTAAAGAGGTGGATTTCAAATATAAAGATTGTAAAAAAGAAATGGATATGGTAAATAAAGCCTTTATTGAGATTATGATTGAAGGCGACGCGAACGGAAGAGGCTTCCAATATCCCATTCCTACTTATTCCATTACCAAGGATTTTGATTGGTCCGATACCGAAAATAATCGTCTGTTATTCGAAATGACCGCGAAGTACGGTACACCGTATTTCTCTAACTATATAAACAGTGATATGGAACCGAGTGATGTTCGCTCTATGTGCTGCAGATTACGGCTTGACCTTAGAGAGTTGCGTAAGAAGACCGGCGGATTCTTTGGCTCCGGTGAAAGCACCGGTAGCGTAGGCGTGGTAACAATCAATATGCCCAGAATAGCATATCTTGCATCCGATGAGAGAGATTTCTATGCGCGCCTTGATCGAATGATGGATATTTCCGCACGTTCCTTACATGTGAAGAGAGGCGTTATTACAAAGCTTCTGCAGGAAGGCTTGTATCCTTATACCAAGCGTTATTTAGGCTCCTTTGACAGCCATTTCTCAACCATTGGTCTGATCGGTATGAATGAGGTGGGTCTGAATGCAAAGTGGCTTGGCGAGGATATGACTCATACGAAGACCAAGGAGTTTGCGATCAAGACTTTGAATCATATGAGAGAGCGTCTTTCTGATTATCAGGAGAAGTTCGGCGATCTATACAATCTGGAAGCAACTCCGGCAGAATCGACCACTTATCGTCTTGCGAAGAATGATAAAAAGCGTTGGCCTGAGATTAAGACTGCAGGTAAGGAAGGGGATACCCCTTATTATACCAACAGCTCACATCTGCCGGTAGGATATACAGAGGATATTTTTGAAGCATTGGATATTCAGGATGAACTTCAGACCTTATATACCTCCGGTACAGTATTCCATGCATTCCTCGGTGAGAAGCTTCCGGACTGGCAAGCAGCAGCAAAGCTGGTTAAGACGATAGCCGATAATTATAAATTACCATACTATACCATGTCTCCCACCTATTCGGTATGCAAGACCCATGGTTATCTTGTCGGTGAACAATTCACTTGCCCTCACTGCGGCGAGAAGGCAGAGGTATACAGCCGAATTACCGGTTATTATCGACCGGTTCAGAATTGGAACGAAGGGAAAGCACAAGAGTATAAGAACCGTCGAATCTATGATATGGAGCATTCCAGAGAGATGAATATTGATCTGAGAGATAATAGTCTCCGTAGTGAGGAAGAGACAAGTGGACAGATGGAGGATGGACTTTATCTGTTTACGACGAAGACCTGCCCGAACTGTCATGCAGCAAAAGAATATCTGAAGAATACCACCTTTGCTATCGTTGATGCAGAAGAGAATGCGGAACTGGCCAGAGAATTCAATATTATGCAGGCTCCGACATTAGTTGAGATTAGAGAAGGTGTTGCGAAGAAATTCGTGAATGCATCCAACATCAAGCGCTACGCAGACGAGCAGCTGGTATGCATGTAATCATGATAGGATAGTTGATATTACATCAATGGATCTACAATGGTGATGTTTATCACATATTACATTATATGAATAGTGCGTGACTATCAATCCAATGGAGACAGGTTCTCTTAGCGGACTGATAGTCGCACACTATTCTTTTTCGTATGGGATGTGGTAAGCATACTAAGTCTTTGCCGGTGCCGTTCCATTTTTTGCGAATCGTAATCGATGAGCCAGATCTAATGACTACGCCGATGTTATGAATTTATTAGTTGCCACTGCAGGGGATATAGGGTACAATTATGAATTGAGGAGTCCGTTGAAATATGGTGTTTTATAGAAACATCGAAGGCGACTCAAATCCTTAATGCTCAGCCGGGAGGTAATTTATGAGTTTAGCAGATAATATTTTTATTGAGATGTGCAAGGATATCTTGGAAAACGGTGTCAGTACCGAAGGAGAGAAGGTAAGGCCAAAATGGGAAGATGGCTCTTATGCATATACCATAAAAAAATTCGGTGTTGTAAATCGGTATGATTTATCAAAAGAATTTCCGGCTATGACCTTACGAAAAACAGCATTCAAAAGCTGTATTGATGAAATATTATGGATCTGGCAGAAGAAATCGAATAATATCAATGATTTGAACAGCCATATATGGGATGCCTGGGCTGATGAGAATGGTTCCATCGGAAAAGCATATGGGTACCAAATGAGTGTAAAGCATAAATACAGAGAAGGTGAGATGGATCAGGTAGACCGTGTCATCTTTGACCTGAAGAATAATCCTTACAGCAGAAGAATTATGACAAATATCTATGTGCATCAGGATCTTCATGAGATGAAGCTTTATCCCTGTGCTTACAGCATGACCTTCAATGTTACAAAGAAGAGGGATAGTGACAGGTTGGTTCTGAATGCAATCTTGAATCAACGCTCGAATGATATTCTTGCAGCCAATAGCTGGAATGTATGTCAGTATTCGGTTCTGGTACATATGCTGGCACAGGTTTGTGGCTATGAAGTAGGCGAACTGGTGCATGTTGTTGCAGATGCTCATATTTATGATCGTCATATTCCGATCATCAAGGAGCTGATTGCGCGTCCTACCTATGATGCACCGACCTTCTGGATGAATCCCGAAGTGAAGGACTTCTATGATTTTAAGGTTGAGGATTTTGAATTACGAGATTATAAGTTCGGACCGAAGGTGGAGATTCCCGTCGCAGTGTAATGAAAACATGGAATGTTTTCATTACACGAGAAGAACTGCGAAGTTCGCACAGTGGTGCTCACTCCTTGTTCTTCCGGGTTGTGGTAACTCTGCGTCTTCCTCGGCACAAACTAATCCTCGGGTAGGTAGCGGAAAAAAACGTGATTGAAGTGCCTTGTTCTTCCAGGTTGAGGATTCAATTGGTCTTTATGATATTTGAAAGGTGGATTTACAAATGAATGTAATTGTAGCAGTTGATAATAATTGGGCGATCGGATATCAGAATAAGCTGCTGGTCAGCATCCCTGCTGATATGCGATTTTTCCGTGATGAGACAATGGGTAAGGTAGTTATTATGGGGAAGAACACTCTGGAGAGCTTTCCGGGTGGACAACCTCTAAAGAATAGAACCAATATCGTAATCGCTCTTGAGAAGGATTACAAAGTGAAGGATGCTATTATGGTTTATAGTATTGATGAAGCTTTAGAGCTTACGAAGAATTATAAATCAGAAGATATTTATATCATCGGCGGAGCCAGTATCTATCGTCAGATGTTACCCTACTGTGATGTGGCTCATATCACAAAGATTGACTTTGCTTATCAGGCAGACACCTATTTCCCGAATTTGGATCAAATGGAGGACTGGGCACTTGTGGAGGAGACAGAGGAGCAGACCTATTATGACCTTACCTATACCTTCTGTCGATATGAACGAAAGAAATGATGGCGGAACGGTTTTTTTAAAAAATGCTTGAAAAATTCGGAAAGTAAGTCTACTATAAAGAATATAAAATTTTACCGGGAACAAAAAGGATAAGGAAGGATGATGATATATGCTTAATATTAGAATTGAGACGACGAAAGACCCAAAGGTATTACCGGGAGCAGATAATCCATTAAAATTCGGAACCATTTTTACTGATCATATGTTTCTTATGAATTATGAGACGGGAAAAGGCTGGTATGATCCCCGAGTGATACCCTATCAACCGCTCAATCTTGATCCTTCCGCTATGGTATTCCACTACGGACAGGAAATGTTCGAGGGTTTAAAGGCCTATAAGACAGCAGATGGAAGAACCTTATTGTTCCGTCCTGAGAAAAATATTGAACGCGCGAATAAGACGAACCGTAGAATATGTATCCCGGAGATTCCTGAGGAGGATTTCCTGCAGGCATTGAAGACCATCGTTAAAGTGGATGAGAAGTGGATTCCGACCAAGGAAGGAACTTCTCTTTACATCAGACCGTTTATCATAGCTACGGATCCATTCCTTGGGGTAAGACCTTCTGATCGTTATCTGTTTATAATTATACTCTCACCGGTAGGTGCATATTATCCCGAAGGTCTGAATCCGGTTAAAATATGGATTGAGGATGAGTATGTAAGAGCAGTCAAGGGAGGTATCGGTGAAGCAAAGACCGGAGCTAACTATGTGGCTTCGTTGAAATCACAGGTTAAGGCGCATGACGAGGGTTATTCTCAGGTGTTATGGCTGGATGGTGTTGATCGGAAATACATCGAAGAAGTAGGAGCGATGAATATCTTCTTCAAGATTAATGGTAAGGTCATCACACCGGCATTGAACGGCAGTATCTTACCCGGCGTGACCAGAGATTCCGTACTTGCCTTGTGCAGAGAATGGGGCTTGCCAACCGAAGAGCGTAGAATTTCAATTGATGATATATATAATGCATATGAAAACGGTACCTTGGAAGAGGTATGGGGCACCGGTACAGCAGCGGTTATCTCACCGGTAGGTCAGCTTCGCTGGGATAAGAATATTATGCAGGTTCAGGATGGAGGGATCGGTCCGATTAGCCAAAAGCTCTACGATACCATCACTGGAATCCAATTAGGTAAAATTAAAGATGAACATAACTGGACTGTTGAGGTCTAAGGAGGTATTAAATGAATCAGTTATATGCAGAAGCAGGAGCGAAGAGAAAAGATAATGGAAAAACCTTAGGTCTTCGTGCACTGCTCATATTTGGGGTAGTAGTTGGTGTTATGGCAATGTTATTTGGTGGTGTCTTTGGGATCGCCGGTATCGTTTTGGTAGTAGCGATGGTTTATCTTTACCCTAAGCTCAATGTGGAATATGAGTATGTTTTTGTGGATGGTCAAATTGACTTCGATCGCATTACCGGAAAAGCAAAAAGAAAGACCTTACTGCGAGTAGATATGGAACAGGTTGAAATTGTAGCTCCCCAGGGGTCACATGCGTTGGACGGCTATACTTATACACAGTTGATGAACAAAGATTTCTCTTCCGGCGATAAGAATGTGAAGCCTTATATTATTATCGCAAGTGTTGAGGATAAGAAGTATCGGATTGCATTCGAGCCCAGTGAAAAGATGCTGGCTATGATGAAGCAGAAGAGCCCGAGAAAGATGGCACAATATTAATAAATGACGAATTGAGGATGTATTCTTAGGCGCTGTAGCGTTACGGAATACATCCTTTTGCAAACGGGTGCATCCATTAATTGGTTTTGGAGAATAAGTAAATCTGTATTTCATAGGAATAATAGAATTACTTATTTCTTTGTTGACATTACCATGATTATTCGTTATACTTTTAAAAATCTTAGAAATCTTTGAGGAGTAAAAGTGAGAGCTTTTACTCCTTAGCTATAAGTTGTGATAGGTATCATAGCTTAATAAGCATCTATATGACTTTTGTATCTAATAATATCAGTAAGAAAGTGAGGAGATTAACAAAATGGGTCAGATTATCGGTGAAGGAATTACATTTGACGATGTGCTATTGGTACCTGCTTTTTCTGAGGTGTTACCAAATCAAGTTGACTTGTCAACCAACCTGACAAAAACAATTAAACTGAATATCCCGTTAATGAGTGCCGGCATGGATACAGTAACCGAGAACCGTATGGCAATCGCAATGGCCAGACAGGGAGGCATTGGTGTTATTCATAAGAATATGTCAATTGAGGAGCAGGCAGAAGAGGTAGATAAGGTAAAGCGTTCAGAGAATGGTGTTATCACCGATCCATTTTATTTATCACCCGAGCATACTTTACAGGATGCCAATGATTTAATGGCAAAATATAGAATATCCGGTGTACCGATTACGGTAAACGGTAAGAAGCTGGTTGGTATCATTACGAACCGCGATCTAAAATTCGAAACTGATTTTTCTAAGAAAATCAAAGAATCTATGACTTCAGAGGGCTTAGTAACTGCCAAGGAAGGCATCACCCTGGAGGAAGCGAAAAAAATTCTGGCAAAAGCAAGAAAAGAAAAGCTTCCGATTGTTGATGATGAAGGTAATCTGAAGGGTCTAATTACGATCAAGGACATCGAGAAGCAAATCAAATATCCCTTATCGGCAAAGGATGCGCAAGGACGTCTATTGTGTGCAGCCGGAGTTGGAATCACCAATAATATATTAGAGCGTGTAGATGCATTGGTTAAGGCTAAGGTAGATGCCATCGTTATTGACACTGCGCACGGACATTCAGCGAATGTTCTGAAAGTGGTTAAAATGGTACGTGAAGCATACCCCGAGGTTCAGATTATTGCAGGAAATGTGGCAACAGCAGAAGCAACCATCGACTTGATTAAGGCTGGTGTAGATGCAGTAAAGGTAGGCATCGGCCCCGGATCTATCTGTACCACAAGAGTCGTTGCAGGCATCGGCGTTCCTCAGATTACTGCTATAATGAATTCCTATGAAGCAGCCAAAGCATATGGCATACCGATTATCGCTGATGGCGGAATCAAGTATTCCGGAGATATTACGAAGGCTTTGGCAGCCGGTGCGAATGTATGTATGATGGGAAGCATCTTTGCCGGTTGTGATGAGAGCCCCGGAACCTTTGAGTTATATCAGGGCAGAAAATATAAGGTTTATCGCGGTATGGGTTCGATTGCAGCGATGGAAAAGGGAAGTAAGGATCGCTACTTCCAGACGGATGCGAAGAAGCTGGTGCCGGAGGGTGTTGAAGGTCGTGTAGCTTATAAGGGTACCGTGGAGGATACGGTATTCCAATTAATCGGTGGACTACGATCCGGTATGGGTTATTGTGGTGCGAATGATATCATGACATTACAAAATAGCAGCAAGTTTGTAAAAATTTCTGCTGCATCCTTGAAGGAAAGTCATCCTCATGACATTCATATCACAAAAGAAGCCCCGAATTATAGTGTAGAGGAATAGACTCCGAGAGTGAAAGAAAGTCATCTTTGATCCATTAATTATACAAGCCTTAACTTAATATACAATCATTCAAAAACTCCTTTATAGGTTTTGTTCTAAGAACGTAAACACAAAGGGGTTTTTGATTTTATACTACTGAAGATGAACTGATCGTATATTTTTCTTCTCTGCGTATTAAATAATAGATCGATTGAAGATTATTCGAGTGCTGGTTCGTTATTACTCTTGAAAAGTTAAATGATCATAACAAGAAGCATATCTTAGGGAAGGATATCGAGAAAACAGATGGAGATTCAGATTATTGGTGAGGGCAATACAGCAGAGGTATATTCCTGGAAGGATGGACAGATACTGAAGCTGTTTCGTAAGGAATTCCCGATAGAGGGAATTGAAAAGGAGCAAAGGGTAAGTAAGGAAGTGGAGAAGCTGGGGCTTCCGATCCCCAAAACGGGAGAGATCACTACTTACAACGGAAGAACCGGTATCGTATACGAGAAGATTAGTGGTGAATCGTTGCTTAAATTAATATCCGGAAAACCCTGGTCTGCAAAGCAGTATGTAAAAAGGTTAGCTAAATTACAATGCGAGATGCACCAGTGTAAGGCAACGGGTCTGGGAAGCTATAAGGAGGCATTGGAATGGAATATCAATCATACCAATGCATTATCCGATCAGATCAAGATGAAAATTATTGACAGACTAAAACATTTACCGGAAGGAGACAGGTTGTGTCACGGAGATTTTCATCCTGGTAATGTCATTAAGACCAGGGAAGATTACATCATCTTGGATTGGATGACTGCTGCCAGCGGAAGTCCCGGAATGGATGTCGCAAGGACGGTTTTACTGATGAAGGATGCTGCCCTACCAGGCAATATACCAGCCATTGTTAAGCTTGTTATCAATGGAATGAGAGGACGAATGCTGAAGGATTATCTGAGATACTATAAGAAGCAATCCGGTCTAACGCAGGAGGAGATTGATTGCTGGAGATTACCAATTCTTGCTGCGCGTCTTGCAGAATGGATTCCGGATCATGAGCGCAATGCGATATTGATGGAAATTGAAGGGGCATTTCGATAAGGTGAAGCATGAGAAGAATATTAACGAGAGAAGAATGGAGCAGGAGAAGGCGAAGAAACAGAATACTACTGGTATTCACCGTTATGACACTGACGCTTATCATATTGGCGATGACCGTGTTCATCGCATTTAAGACAATACAACGAGGGAACATTTCAGATAAGGGAATAATCCATGACATTAAGGATGATCTTCTGGGGAATAATCGGGAAGGGATTATTGCAATTGGTGAGCAGCTGGCGAATGGGGTCAGGATCTCAGAAGACTTTCTTACTCCGAACGAATATTCCAGATCCCAGACTCCGCTAAAGGATATCAACGCTATCGTAATTCATTATACGGCCAATCCCGGTACTACTGCGGCCAATAACCGCAGTTACTTTGAAGGTCTGGCTACGAAGCATACAACCTACGCAAGCAGTCATTATATCATAGGCATTGAAGGAGAGGTAGTTCAGTGCATCCCACTGAATGAGGTTGCATTTGCTTCCAACGATCGTAATAGTGATACCATCTCCATTGAATGCTGCCATGAGGATGAGACCGGAAGGTTTAATGAAGCGACCTACGACTCCTTAGTATCGCTGACGGCTGCTCTGTGCATGGAGTTTAACTTAGGAGAAGAGGACATCATCAGACATTATGATGTAACAGAGAAATTATGTCCGCTATATTATGTGGAGCATGAGGAAGAATGGCTTGAATTTCGTAAGGAAGTAATGAGGAAGGTAGAAGAAATCAAAGCAGTGAAAGAAAGTAAATGATAATATAAAAAAGTTCACATCCTTGGACCGGAAACGATCCTTCGGATGTGAATTTTTAATACATGATTCATAAAATAACCGCGAAGCTGATATTTTTGAATACATGATTCACAAAATGTCTGCGAAGCTGATATTTTTGAATATCTTTATAATCTTATTATTCCTATAGCGATATCTTAATTTCCTTGCCGATCGGGGTATATTGTCTGTATTTGACCTTTGAAGCATCCAGCATTCTCTTGGCTGCTACCACAGCATCAGAGGTGGCATATTTATCACTCATGTAGATGATCTCAGTGATTCCCTTCTGGATAATGGCTTTGGTGCATTCATTACAGGGAAACAGGGTGGTGTACAGCTTGGCACCCTTCATATGAGTTCCGGTATAATTCAGGATAGCATTGAACTCGGCATGACATACATAAAAATACTTTGTCTCAAGGTTAGAACCTTCCCGCTCCCACGGAAAATCATCGTCAGAACAGCCCATTGGCATACCGTTGTAGCCTACAGACAGAATCTTATTGTCTTCACTGACGATACAGGCACCGACACTGGTGCTGGGATCCTTGCTGCGTTCTGTGGAAAGAAGCGCAATACCCATAAAGTACTCATCCCATTTTAAATAATCCTGCTTTTTCATCTGTTGCTTCCTTTCTGAATAAATATCACGTTGTGTTAATGCTCTTATGTCGTTCCTGATGTATCGGGCAGGTGATGCATAAGATCCGATTAACATTAAATGTATATTATCATAGATGGAACCAACTGTGCAACTACTAATCATACGATCAAAGTATGTCTATCTGGCTTTTCATCGATATACATAGAAGAGGCACTGAATGATTTGTTGCTACACAAATCACAGTGCCCCATTCGAGCGCCCGACAGGCGCTTGTATTAATATTTACTTCCTGCAATCTGAACCTTGAGTAGATTGGTTGTACCGGAGGTTCCAAGAGGAACACCGGCAGTCAGAACAGCTAATTCGCCGTCGTTTAGATAACCTGCATCCTCCACAGCCTGAATTGCATGATCAAATAATTCAAAGGTATCATACTCCACCGCAATTAGTAAAGGTGTAACACCCCATGCCATGTTTAACTGTCTGCAAACGACCGGATCGGTGGTGCAGCCAAGTATCTGGCAGTCCGGACGATAGCGGGAAATCATTCGAGCAGTCTTACCGGAGGTGGTAACCGTGATGATCATCTTTGCGTTTAAGTCATGAGCTGTTGTTACTGTTGCACGGGATATCGCATCGGTAATATCCGGTTGATGACAGGAATCCAGCATACGGAAACGCTTCTTATAATCGATATCGGCCTCGGCACGCATTGCTATCTTAACCATAGTCTTTAGGGCCTCTACCGGATATGCACCGGCAGCAGTTTCACCGGAAAGCATAATCGCACTGGTTCCGTCATAAATCGCGTTTGCAACGTCAGTGGTCTCAGCTCTGGTAGGTCTGGGGTTCTTAATCATGGAATCAAGCATCTGAGTTGCGGTAATGACCTGTTTGCCTGCATTGTATACCTTCTTGATAATCATTTTCTGAAGAACCGGAACTTCCTCATAAGGAATCTCAACACCCATGTCACCGCGGGCGATCATAATACCGTCAGAGATCTCAATAATCTCGTCGATATGTTCAACACCTTGATAATTTTCGATTTTAGCAATTATTTTCGTCTGAGAATTATGTTTGTTCAGCATCTTTCGGATTTCCTTAATGTCATCGGCGGTACGAACGAAGGAAGCAGCGATAAAATCATAGTTATGTTTGATTCCAAAGAGGATATCCTCGCGGTCCTTATCGCTGATAAAGGGCATGGACAGATGAACACCCGGTACATTAACTCCCTTTTTGTTAGAGATAACGCCGCTGTTCTTTACTTTACATACGATGTCTGTAGAAGTAACATCAGTAACCGTCATTTCGATCAGACCATCATCGATTAAGATGGTAGAGCCAACCTCGATATCATAAATCAGGTTTGGATAACTGATGGATACGATGGTTTCATTCCCTTCTACTTCTCTCGCGGTTAATGTAAAGGTCTGACCCTCCTGAAGCTGTATCTTCATATCGTCTTTAAAGGTTCCGATGCGGATCTCGGGGCCTTTTGTATCAAGCAGAGTAGCAATGGGGAGATTCAGCTCCTTGCGCAGCTTTTCGATTTTCTTTAATCTTCCCAGATGCTCCTCATGATTGGCATGAGAGAAGTTAAAACGGGCGACATCCATTCCTGCTAAAATCAAATCCTTTAATACTTTATCCTTGTCAGTGGAAGGTCCCAGGGTGCATATAATTTTTGTTTTTCTCATAATTACCTCCATTCTTCTTGCACTTCGTTCTGTGCATCTTAAGTAAATACCAAGGGTTCTGCGGGTATAAATCTTATAAGTGAAAGCGTTTGATCATTCTTCACTATTTTCAGGTTACAATTTTAATCCTTTGTTTTTGCGGTATTTAATGCCGGAATGCTTTCTTTTTACGAGATATATTATCAAAAACAACAGGCTCATTAAAACCACAAGTACAATGATCATGATGGCGCAGTGCATAAAGAAGGTATCCGGCAGGATTGTAATGACAGGGTCCGTAGACGGATCAAAGAGCCAATAATCATTGTTGAAAAAAAGCTTATGAAATATCACAAAAGTGCGGTCAAAGTCAATTGATAGAAACAAGGCAAGTAACAAAGGCAAGACAACCGCCGTAATCGACGATACGAGCAAATAACTAAAATCCTTATTTTTATGTTTTTGTACTATTATAATAACCCCGAAAGCCAGGGTAATTGCACCCATAATATAAAACCCGGTGAAGATATTCTTGACCTCCGTAAAATGGAATAGTCCACTTTCGGAAGCAGTAAGAGTGGGGAACTTTAGCTCTCCTTTGAAAAACGGAGAAGAATAGTCAATTAATGCATCGTAATTTTCACGGATTACCTCTTTGGTAAAGCCGGAATTTTCCGGGATCTTTAGATGATCAATATCAAAATAATACAAGGGCCTGAAATTTATCGTAATCACAACAGCAAGGCTGATGAATAATAACGTAAACAGTACTCCGATGAATATATCTGTAAATTTAAATCGTCTCATTTATGCCTCCATAAGAGTGCGTTGGTGTACGTATAAAAGTTCCAAACGCATTATAGTATAATTTATAAACGAATGCAACTCCAATCTTCATTCTTGATCTATAAGAAATCACGATAAAACACATAAGTATTTATGAATTGAATTCACCGGCTTCTTAGTGTAATATTTTCGTATAGACTAAGATAAGAATACCAGAAGTATCTTGTAATAAACCAGATACAGATACGATTAGTATACACCATTTCTGCAAAACATGCTATAGTATCTGCTTTATCACAAAATACTTATACAGGTTACAAATAGGAAAAGGAGAAAAAGCATGAGAGCATTAATCAGCGTATCAGACAAAACAGGAATTGTAGAGCTTGCAAAAGAATTCGTGTCCCTGGGAATTGAGATCATATCAACCGGAGGAACTTACGGAAAATTAAAGGAAGCAGGGGTTCCTGCCATAGAGATTTCTGAGCTCACCGGCTTTCCCGAATGCCTGGACGGAAGAGTAAAGACCTTACATCCTACCGTACATGCCGGATTGTTAGCAATGAGAAGCAATCCCTCCCATATGAAACAGTTGGCTGATCTGAACATTGAGACCATCGATATTGTAGTGGTTAATCTTTATCCTTTTAAAGCTACGATATTAAAGGATGACGTGACCAGAGGTGAGGCCGTAGAGAATATCGACATCGGAGGACCGACCATGCTGCGCTCTGCTGCTAAGAATTATCAGGATGTTGCGGTAGTCGTAGATCCAAGAGATTATGAGAAGGTTCTTGCTGAGCTGAAAGAGAATAGGGAGGTATCCCTAGATACCAAGTTCTATCTGATGCAGAAGGTATTCATGCATACATCCTCCTATGATACGATGATTGCGGATTACTTGAAAAAGCAAAGAGGTGACACCTTGTTCCCGGAGACACTCACCATGACCTTTGAAAAGGTACAGGATATGAGATATGGTGAGAATCCTCATCAATCGGCTGCCTTCTACCGTGAAATTGGCAAGAAAAAGGGTTCGATCACGGATGCGGTGCAGTTGAACGGAAAAGAACTTTCCTTCAATAATATAAATGATACCAACGGAGCTTTGGAGTTATTAAAGGAATTTTCGGAACCTACTGTGGTTGCCTGTAAGCATGGTAATCCCTGCGGAGTTGGAAGTGCAGATAACATCACGGATGCCTGGAAGAAAGCCTATGAGGCAGATAAAACCTCTATCTTCGGCGGTATTGTAGTTATAAATCGCGAAGTAACACTGGCTATGGCGGAGGAGATGAAGACGATCTTCCTGGAGGTGGTGGTAGCTCCCTCCTATGAGGAGAAAGCTTTGGAGGTGCTGAGGGAGAAGAAGAACATCCGTGTTCTTGCTCTTACAGATATCGAGGTACCACAGGATGAGAATGCTTATGATATGAAAAAGGTGAACGGTGGATTAATCGTTCAGACCATTGACAGTAAAATATATAATGAAGATGAGCTTAAAGTTGTTACAGATCGTGCTCCTTCCGCGAAGGAGATGGAGGATCTTAAATTCGCCTGGAGAGTTGTTAAGTTTGTTAAGTCCAATGGTATTGCTATCGCGAAGGATAAGCAGTCCATCGGAATTGGGCCTGGACAGGTTAACCGTATCTGGGCAACCAAGCAATCCATTGAACATGCCGGTGAATTGATCGGCGAAGGAGTGACAAGGGGTGCAGTTCTTGCCTCGGATGCATTCTTCCCCTTTGATGATTGTGTGGAAGCGGCACATCAGGCGGGCATTACTGCGATCATCCAGCCGGGTGGTGCAGGCAGAGATGAGGATTCCATCAGAAAATGCAACGAGTATGGAATTGCAATGATATTTACAGGAATGAGACATTTTAAGCACTAGAAACCAGCAATTTTTTACACAGACAGTTTCTATTATTTCATAGCTCTCTATTTAGTAACACTACACCAATGACAAGAAGTCCGGATTGCGGACTTCTTGTCATTTCATATGAAAGAAGAGGCTGCCGGTGCAGCCTCTTCTTGGTTTGTCAATGATTATCATTGATCGCTAACGATAATATTCATCCTGATGCTTTGTTACAACCCATCCTATTATAACTTTATAGATATGTACCCATATATATAAAAATTACGTTTGGTTTTTGTTATAACCTGGTTACGTTTGCAGCCTGAGGACCCTTGTCGCCCTTTACTACTTCAAAGCTAACCTTTTCTCCTTCTTCAAGAACCTTGAAGCCGTCCATCTGGAGTGCAGAAAAGTGTACAAATACATCATTTCCCTCTTCGTCAGAAATAAATCCAAACCCCTTTTTTGCGTTAAACCACTTAACTGTTCCTGTCTTCATAAATGCCTCCTAAAACTTAAAGTATTTGCCATTACCACTATTAGTAATGATAGTATAAATTTAACATAAAATTGAAAAAATGTCAAACAAGTTTTGTTGAATTTTGTAATATTTTAAATTATTTTTTGTATATTTATTAATTGTGTGTCCGAAAGGTACAAATTCATTGAAGGAAATAATCTTCTGGTATTAAATATAACTAAAATAGTTTGGAATGGACGTGGTTATAAATTGTAAAGAAATGAATATTTATTACATTGTAAATGACATATCCGGCGCGAGTTAATTCAAAATACCGTGATGAGAGCCGGTATGGAATATTGGTCGCTTAGGAAATGACAAATAAAAATTTTTGTGTTATGATGAATAAGCAACTACTATAAATTACCATACTAATGCTTAATGAAAGCGAGCTTTTCTGGCTTTCTAAAGCTATAATCGGACGAAATATGATCGCAGGAACGGAGGCAATTATGAAATATAAAATTCCATCCTCATATGATTTTATCCTTGAGGAAAAATTAGAAGATATGAACGGGATCGGCACCTTGCTGGTGCATAAGAAGACCGGAGCCCGTGTAGCAATTGTTGCAAATGACGATAATAACAAAGTGTTTTCCATCGGCTTTCGTACCCCACCAGCGAACAGCACCGGTGTAGCCCATATAATCGAGCATTCTGTGCTGTGCGGATCCAAACATTTTCCGGCTAAGGATCCCTTTGTGGAATTAGCCAAGGGTTCGTTGAATACCTTCCTAAATGCGATGACTTATCCGGATAAAACGGTATATCCGGTAGCAAGCATGAACGATCAGGATTTCAAGAACCTAATGCATGTATATATGGATGCTGTTCTTTATCCGAATATTTATCAGAAAAAGGAGATTTTTCATCAGGAAGGCTGGCATTATGATCTGGAATCCGAGGATGGCGAGTTAAAATATAACGGTGTTGTCTATAATGAGATGAAGGGTGCCTTCTCTTCACCGGAATCCATGCTGTATCGAATGATCCAGAATTCACTGTTCCCGGATACTCCTTATGGAGTAGAATCCGGCGGTGATCCGGATTACATCCCGGAGCTGTCCTATGAAGAATTTATCGATTTCCATAAGACTTATTACCATCCCTCCAACAGCTATCTCTATCTTTACGGAGATATGGATTTTGAAGAGAGACTGATATGGCTTGACAAAGAATATCTCAATCAATATGACAGACTCACCGTGGATTCTAAAGTAAAGCTTCAGGAACCATTTGCTAAGAGCCATGAAGTAGAAGCCTTCTATTCCTTGAGTGAGGAAGAACAATCCAAGGATAATACCTACTTAAGCTTTAATACGGTGATCGGAAATTCCCTGGACAAAGAGCTTGCATTGACCTTCCAGGTACTGGATTATGTGCTTTTACAGGCTCCGGGAGCACCGGTGAAGCAAGCACTTCTGGATGCCAATATCGGTAAGGATATCCTGGGTGGCTTCGAGGATGAGATCTTGCAGCCTACCTTTACGATCATTGCTAAGAACTCTGAAGAGGATAAGAAGGATAAATTCGTATCCGTGGTTCGTGATGTTCTGTCTGGCTTAGTTGCACAAGGTGTGGATGAGAAATCCCTGCGGGCAGCAATCAACTATTACGAATTCAAATATAGAGAAGCAGATTATGGCCAATTCCCGAAGGGATTGCTTTATGGTCTTCGTGCCATGAGCAGCTGGCTTCATGACGATCACAAACCCTTTCTCCATCTTAAGGATACGACGGGATATGCCTTCCTAAAGGAGAAGATCGGAACAGGCTATTATGAGAAGGTAATCAAGGAATACTTCCTCCAGAATACACATACTTCGGTTGTTATCTTAAAGCCCAAGTCTGGGTTAAATGCAGAGAAGGAGGAGCTTCTTAAGAAGAAGTTAGCTGCATATAAGGCGACCTTGACTAAGGAAGAGCTGCAGCAAATTATCCGTGAGACAGAGGCGCTTGCTGTATTCCAGGAGACCCCTTCGACGAAGGAGGAGTTGGAGGCAATTCCGCTCTTAACCCGAGAGGATATCAAGAAGGAGATTGAGCCCCTATATAATAAGGAAAGTAAGGTTGGAGATGTTAAGGTAATCCATCATAATGTATATACCAATAAGATTGCATATGTAAGACTTCTCTTCGATGTAAAGGCAGTACCGAAGGAACTTCTGCCTTATGCATCATTGTTATCCTATGTTCTGGGCTATGTAGATACGGAGAATTATACCTATCTGGGCTTATCCAATGAAGTAAATATTCATACCGGTGGTATCTCTACCAATGTCAGAAGCTTTTCTGTAAAAGGCAGTACCGACAAATATCATCCGGTATTTGAATTCTCCACCAAGGTTCTGTATGATAACCTTACCGAAGCAGTTCGTTTGATTGAGGAGATGCTGTATCGCTCGAAGCTGGAGGACAAGAAGCGGTTAAAGGAAATCGTTGACGAGATGAGATCCAAGCTGCAGATGCATTTCAATTCTGCAGGTCATTCGGTTGCAGTGGATCGTGCAATGAGCTATTATTCGACGCACGGTTTATTTAAAGAGATTACGACAGGGATCGCCTTCTATCGTTTTATCGAAGAGCTGGCAGAGAACTTTCCTGAAAAAGCAGATGGAGTAATTGATAAGCTGAAGGTACTCCTTAAGATGATTTTCACAAGAGAGAACCTCTTGGTGAGCGTGACGGCAGATGAGGAAGGTTATGAACGGTTTAGTGAAAAGCTTGCTGCCTTTATCGAAGGTCTTCAGCCAAAAGCTGCGGGAGAGTTGTTTACGGCTTATGATACTTCCGGTTTAGAGCCGGTATGCTTAAATGAAGGCTTCAAGACGGCTATGCAGGTTCAATATGTGGCAAGGGCCGGTAACTTTATCAAGGCCGGCTATGAATATACCGGTGCGTTAAGAGTTCTGAAGACGATCCTCAGTTATGATTACTTATGGAACAATGTACGTGTAAAGGGAGGCGCATATGGCTGTATGTGCGGCTTCTCGGGAGTAGACGGAGATGCTTATTTTACTTCCTATCGTGATCCTAACTTAAAGGAGACGAATCAGATCTATGAGAAAGCAGCAGAATATATTAAGAATTTTACATCAGATGAGCGAGATATAACGAAATATATCATTGGTACCTTTAGTACGCTGGATACGCCGCTTACACCTCAGTCCAAAGGAAAAAGGTCTCTGAGCATGTATCTGGGTGGCATCTCGGAAGAGGATCTGCAAAGGGAACGAACAGAGGTACTAAAGGTGACCTTGGAGGATATCCGTGCCTGCCATAAGTATATTACGGCAATGATTGATGCAGGTAATATCTGTGTAATCGGTAATGAAGGCAAGATTAATGAGAACAGGGAAATGTTCAAGGAAGTAAAAAATCTTATGAAATAAGCAATCACATTCAGCAGGTCTGCACCCTTGGAATATATCCACTTATATATTCCTTGGTTAAAATGAGCTTCTTTTACGGATGATAGAATAAAAAAGGATACGAATAGAAAGGGATAGGTATTACATGAAGGATACAAAATATAAGTCGGGGTTTGTTACCTTAATCGGAAGACCCAATGTAGGAAAATCGACTCTGATGAATAAGCTGATCGGGCAGAAGATTGCCATAACCTCGGATAAACCTCAGACCACCAGAAACAGAATACAGACCGTTTATACGGATGAACGTGGCCAGATCATTTTCCTGGATACCCCGGGTATTCATAAAGCTAAGAATAAGCTGGGAGAGTACATGGTAAATGTAGCGGAAAGAACCATGAGTGAGGTTGATCTGGTTCTATGGTTGGTGGAACCCTCGACCTTTATCGGAGCAGGAGAACAGCATATTGCGGAGCAGTTAAATAAGGTAAAGACTCCGGTTATCCTTGTAATCAATAAGATTGATACGGTGAAGAAGGAGGAAATTTTGGCCTTTATTGCAGCGTACAAGGATATCTGCAAGTTTGCCGAGATCATTCCGGTATCGGCATTGAAGGGCGAGAATACGCCTGTTCTACTTGAACAGATCTATAAGTATATGCCGGAAGGTCCTATGTATTATGATGAGGATACCGTTACCGATCAGCCGGAACGACAGATAGTCGCAGAGCTGGTCCGTGAGAAGGCATTAAGACTGTTGGATGATGAGATACCGCACGGAATTGCGGTCAGCATTGACCGAATGAAGGAACGCCCTGAGAATAACGGAGCAGGGAATGGGTTGATCGATATCGATGCAACGATTGTCTGTGAACGGGATACGCACAAAGGGATTATCATCGGTAAAGGCGGCAGTATGCTGAAGCAGATAGGTACCCAGGCAAGAAGAGAAATAGAGAATCTGCTGGATTGCAAGGTGAATCTTCAGCTTTGGGTGAAGGTTAAGAAGGATTGGCGGGACAGTGACTTTCTCATGAAGAATTATGGCTATGGAAGAGACGAATAAAATATTTTTTGGTATATTATAACCAGTTTAACAAAACATGAAATGGGAAACCTAATAACATAACAGAAGATTATTTCTGGAGTAAAACATAACATCATGGTTAGGGGGCTCATTTATGAAGAATTATGATTACTGGACGAGTTTCGTCAATACCGGAAGGATAGACGACTACTTACATTACATTGCGTGCACCAGAGAAGAGGTTATGGACGACTCGATGACGACCACAGACACTCTCTCAAGAGGCATGGAAAGAGAAGGTGGATTTATTGCCGGTATCAACTACCGTGACGGGAATGGTTCTGTCGGCCATGCCGGTTGGTGAATATGACAAACGGCTGGTTATCTTAACCAGAGAGCATGGAAAAATCACAGCATTTGCCAAAGGCGCCAGGAGACCCAACAGCGCCTTATTGGCATGTGGACAACCCTTTTCTTTTGGAGAATTTACCCTTTATGCCGGGAAATCTTCCTATAATATTATGTCCGCGGAGATATCCAATTATTTCGGTGAGCTGCGAGATGATTTCAATGCTCTGTGTTATGGCTTCTATTTCTGTGAATTTGCAGATTATATGACGAAAGAGAATAATGATGAGAAGGATATTCTTAAGCTGCTCTATCAGACACTGCGGGCTTTATCCAAGAAAACCATTGATGTGGCACTGATTCGATCTATCTTTGAACTGAAAATCATGGCTTTGAATGGAGAGGCGCCTCAAGTATTTGATTGTGTAAAATGTAATAAAAATTCATTTTCCGGCGAGACGATGGATCTGAAAAATCTTAATTCCAGGTATTATTTTAGTGCAGAGAGCGGTGGTATTTTATGTGACAGCTGCAAAGGGTATGACAGAGGTGCAATCGGTATAAATACCTCTACCCTATATACAATGCAGTACATAATCGCCAAGGAGGTTGAGAAGCTGTACACCTTCCGTGTCACCACAGAGGTACAGACTGAATTGAATCTGTGTATCAAACGTTATCTGGAGCGCTATATAGAGCACGATTTTAAGTCCCTCGAAATGCTTAAGAGTTTATAAATATTTATAAATTTCAGTTGAAATTATTAAACTTTAAGGTTAAAATGATATGAACCCAAAACGATATGGAGGGAATGCTTTATGAAAAAGTGGTTTCTTTGTGCAATCATGCTGTTGTTTCTTGTTCAAACAGTGGGTTGTAGAAAAGAAGAAGTATTTATAACAGCGGATAATGTTACGACCAATACAATATTAGCAAAATCCAATGGAGTTCTTCAGGTTGCTACCATTGAGGATTTTAATAAATCTTATTATAACCTGAAGGAGTTGGAAGATTTTGTTGCCGATGAGATAGCGGTATACAATAAAGCAGTCGGAGATAACAAAATCACCATCGAGGATGTAAAACTGAATAACGGCAGAGCAGTTATGCTGCTTACTTATTCCGGTATGGATCAATATGCTAACTTTAATGACGTGACAGCAGCCTATTTTAACGGGGGTGTGTCTGAGGTTCCCTTAGATCTGCCTGCTACGTTGGTTAGCGAGAAGAATGGTTCTCTGGCAAGTACCCAGGAGATTCTTCAGAACAATAAGCTTAAAGTGTTAGTAATGACGGAACCTTATGAGATTATCGTAGACGGTACAATCAAATACTACTCTGAGAATGCTACTTACCTTGACGATAATAAAGTGCAGGGAGCGAAAGAGGGCATGACGATCGTTGTATTTAAGCCATAAGGATAGAAATAATATGCTTCTGTAAGGTAGTGTCGGAGCAGCTACATTTGTATCAAATCCCTAGGAAAATAATTTATTAATATAATGCGAGGATAAAATATGATGGAAAAATCAATGGAAAAAATTGTGGCACTGGCAAAAGCAAGAGGCTTTGTATACCCGGGTTCCGAGATATATGGTGGTCTTGCAAACACTTGGGATTATGGTAATCTTGGTGTAGAATTGAAGAATAACGTGAAGAAGGCTTGGTGGGCAAAATTCATCCAGGAGAATCCTTATAATGTCGGCGTAGATTGCGCTATTCTTATGAATCCGCAGACTTGGGTTGCATCCGGCCATCTGGGCGGCTTCTCTGATCCTCTGATGGATTGCAAGGAATGTCATGAACGTTTTCGTGCAGACAAGATGATCGAGGACTATAACATGGAGAAAGGTATCGTGGTAGAAGGTGCCGTAGATGCCTGGTCCCAGGAAGAAATGAAGAAGTATATTGAGGAACATAATATTTCCTGCCCTACCTGTGGTAAACATAACTTTACGGATATCCGTCAATTCAATCTGATGTTTAAGACCTTCCAGGGTGTTACTGAGGATGCAAAGAATGTGGTGTATCTGAGACCTGAGACAGCACAGGGCATTTTTGTTAACTTTAAGAATGTGCAGAGAACTTCCCGTAAGAAGATTCCCTTTGGTATCGGTCAGATCGGTAAATCCTTCCGTAACGAGATTACGCCCGGTAACTTCACCTTCCGTACCAGAGAATTCGAGCAGATGGAATTAGAGTTCTTCTGTGAGCCGGATACTGACCTAGAGTGGTTCACTTACTGGAGACAATTCTGTATCGATTGGTTAAAGGCGCTTGGTATGAAGGATGAGGAGATGAGAGTCAGAGATCATGACGCAGCGGAGCTTTCCTTCTACAGCAAGGCAACTACCGATATTGAGTTCTTATTCCCCTTTGGCTGGGGCGAGCTTTGGGGTATTGCAGATCGTACTGATTATGACCTGACACAGCATCAGAATGTATCCAAAGAGGATATGAGTTATTTTGATGATGAGAAGGCACAGAGATATATTCCTTACGTTATCGAGCCTTCCCTTGGTGCTGATCGTGTAGCCTTAGCATTCCTTTGTGCAGCATACGATGAGGAGGAGATTGCGGAGGGTGATGTACGTACCGTACTTCGTTTCCATCCGGCACTTGCTCCTGTGAAGATTGGTGTGCTTCCTTTATCCAAGAAGTTATCCGACCCGGCAGAGAAGATCTACATGGAACTTTGTAAGACCTATAACTGTGAATTCGATGACAGAGGTAATATCGGTAAGAGATACCGCAGACAAGACGAAATCGGAACACCCTTCTGTATTACTTACGATTTTGACTCTGAGACTGACGGTGCAGTAACCGTTCGCGATCGTGATTCCATGGCTCAGGAAAGAATCAAAATAGAAGATTTAAAGACATATTTTGAGAATAAATTTAAATTTTAGAAAAAAAGGCTTTTCTAATCGCAGTAATGTATGATATAATCATCACTGCGATTAGAAAAGCCAAAAATGAGTTATAATTTGTATAGGTACTGTTGGCCCAGTGATAAAAGTATTACGCCAACAAAATGAATTAAGCATTCGTTTTGTTAGCGGAGTACTTTTGGCGCTCGGTTGATGATTATGATGTCAAAAGCATTCTGTGAAGGTAAAATAGTCCATTTTACAGTTTTTCACAGGTTGCTTTTGACATCATTGTCGGTAACAGCACTGTAACAAATTGTAAATATATTATTTTTTTAGGAGGGCACTTACAAAATGGCAAAATGGGTTTATTTGTTCAAAGAAGGTAAGGCAGATATGAAGAACCTTCTTGGCGGTAAAGGCGCTAACTTAGCAGAAATGACTAACTTAGGTCTTCCGATTCCTCAGGGTTTTACTGTAACAACAGAAGCTTGTACAGACTACTACAATAGCGGCAAGAAAATCAGAGATGAGATTAAGGATCAGATTTTTGCATCCTTAAGACTTCTTGAAGAGGAGCAGGGCAAGAAATTTGGCGATACAGAGAATCCTTTATTGGTATCTGTTCGTTCCGGTGCTAGAGCTTCCATGCCTGGTATGATGGACACAATTCTTAACTTAGGTTTGACTGATGCAGCTGTTGAAGGTTTCGCTAAAAAGACTGGTAATGCAAGATTTGCATATGACTCTTACAGAAGATTCATCCAGATGTTCTCTGACGTAGTTATGGAAGTAAGCAAGTCCAAATTCGAAAGAGTTCTTGACGAAATCAAGGAGAAGAAGGGTGTTCACTATGACACCGATCTTTCTGCAGATGACTTAAAAGAAGTTATCGCTGGTTTCAAGGCATTATACAAAGCAGAAAAAGGCACAGATTTTCCTCAGAATCCTGCAGATCAGTTAATCGAGGCTGTAACTGCAGTATTCCGTTCTTGGGATAATCCTCGTGCGATCTACTACAGAAGAATGAACGATATCCCCGGCGATTGGGGTACTGCTGTTAACGTTCAGGCAATGGTATTCGGTAACATGGGTGATACATCAGGTACTGGTGTAGCATTTACACGTAATCCTTCTACCGGTGAAGCTAAGATCTATGGTGAGTACCTGATCAACGCTCAGGGTGAAGACGTTGTTGCTGGTATCAGAACTCCTCTTCCGATCTCCAGACTGGAGCAGGATATGCCTGCAGCATATGCTGAGTTCATGAGAATTGCTACTCTGCTTGAGAATCACTACACAGATATGCAGGACATGGAGTTTACAATTGAAGATACAAAGCTTTACTTCTTACAGACTCGTAACGGTAAGAGAACTGCTCCCGCAGCTCTTCAGATCGCTTGCGATTTAGTAGATGAAGGAAAGATTACTAAGGAGACCGCAATCAAGAGAATTGAAGCGAAGTCCTTAGATCAGTTATTACATCCTACCTTTGATGCTAAGAAATTAGCAGAAGCGAAGCCGGTTGGTAATGCGCTTCCCGCATCTCCCGGTGCAGCAGCTGGTAAGGTATACTTCACAGCAGAAGATGCTAAGAATCATCATGAGAAGGGCGAGAGAGTAATCCTTGTTCGTCTTGAGACCTCTCCTGAGGATATCGAAGGTATGCATGCAGCTGAGGGTATCTTAACCGTACGTGGTGGTATGACATCTCACGCAGCAGTAGTTGCTCGTGGTATGGGTACTGCTTGTGTATCCGGTTGTGGCGAGATCGTTATCGACGAAGAAGCTAAGAAATTCACAATCGCTGGCAATACAGTAAAAGAAGGAGATTATATCTCCTTAGACGGTTCCACAGGTAACATCTACATCGGAGATATCCCGACCGTAGAGGCTTCCATCAGTGGTAACTTTGATAGAATTATGAAATGGGCTGATGAAATCAGAACATTAAAGGTAAGAACCAATGCAGATACTCCGGCTGATGCAGCTAATGCTGTTAAGTTCGGTGCAGAAGGTATCGGTCTTTGCCGTACTGAGCATATGTTCTTCGAAGGCGACAGAATTCATAAGATCAGAAAGATGATCCTTTCTAAGACTGTTGAAGCAAGAGAAGAAGCTCTTAATGAGTTAATTCCTTTCCAGAAGGGTGACTTCAAGGGTCTTTACGAAGTAATGGAAGGCAGACCGGTTACTATCCGTTTCCTGGATCCCCCGTTACATGAGTTCGTTCCTACCAATGCAGATGATATTGCAGCTTTAGCAGCAGACATGGGTCTTACCGTTGCTGAGGTTGAAGCAGTTTGTGACTCCTTACATGAGTTCAACCCGATGATGGGTCACAGAGGTTGCCGTCTTGCCGTAACATATCCTGAGATCGCAAGAATGCAGACCAGAGCAGTTATGGAAGCAGCAATCGAAGTTAAGAACGAAAAGGGCTTCAATGTAGTACCTGAGATCATGATCCCGCTCGTTGGTGAGAAGAGAGAGCTTAAGTTCGTTAAGGAAATCGTTGTTGAGACAGCTGAGTTAGTAAAGAAAGAGATGAATTCCGATATCGAGTACCATGTAGGTACCATGATCGAGATTCCTCGTGCTGCTTTACTTGCAGATGAGATCGCTGAAGAAGCTGAGTTCTTCTCCTTCGGTACAAACGACTTAACACAGATGACCTTCGGTTTCTCCCGTGATGATGCTGGTAAGTTCTTAGATGCATACTACAAGACCAAGATTTTCGAGTCTGATCCATTCGCAAGACTTGATCAGGAAGGTGTTGGCCAGTTAGTTAAGATGGCATCTGAAAAAGGCCGTGCAACCAGACCTAATATCAAGCTTGGTATCTGTGGCGAGCATGGTGGAGATCCCTCTACCGTTGAGTTCTGCCATAAGGTAGGTTTGAACTATGTATCCTGTTCACCTTTCCGTGTGCCGATCGCAAGATTAGCAGCAGCACAGGCAGTATTAAACAATAAATAATTTCGCGTTGGCAATGAGCCAAGTCGCATAATAAAAGTTCCGGAGCATGCTTGCATGTTTCCGGAGCTTTTTATTATGCGACAGAGCGAAGACCGCGTGCGGATTGACGAAGTCAAGACGCTGGCTCATATAATACTGCCTGTAATGCTCAGCACCAGGCAGTACTCAACAATCATAGGGGTTAAGACTGAAACAGCTGAAAAGCCTTTAAAATTGGGTACTTTCGTGATTCGGTTGGATGCCACAAGCAGACAAACCGGCACATAGCCTTTCTCTTTTATGAAATAATAAAATTATCTCTATTGACATCTTGATGGTTCCGTAGTATTATGAACATGTCAGACAAGTGATTATACATGTATGATAACAATTAAAACATGTTGCACAGTTGTATAAGGAGGCAATCGCTATGGATAATGTATTGAATATCATAAAGGACAGAACTCTTACTTATCATCAAAAGGTAATAAATCTGGCGCAGGAAGCAGTGAACAGTCTTAATGTTCTGAACCTGCCAACGGAAACAAAGGAATATATGGAGGAAGGTATTGTATGCGGCCTTTTTGAAGGGGATGCTGTCTATAAGCCGAGATATCCATTACCGGATTATGAGAAATTCATGAAGAATGGAAGTAAGTTCCTACAGCTGGATCCTCCGAAGGATATCTGGGAAGCAACAAATAACCTTTTGATCTTATATCATCATGTACCCTCAGTAACCACATTTCCGGTATATGCCGGCAATCTTGATTATTTGCTGGAACCCTTTATTGAGAATGAAGAAGAAGCATACCGTGCAATCAAGTTCTTCCTTCTTCACATTGACAGAACCATAAGAAGCTCCTATTGTCATGTGAATATCGGTCCTCGGCCTACTAAGGCAGGAAGGATTATTCTTCAGATTGAACGTGAGCTCCAGGCTGCGACACCGAGTATTACATTAAAATATAGTGAAGAAACACCGGATGATTATGCGCTGGATGCGATTAATACAGCACTGATTACTGCAAAACCAAGCTTTGCCAACCATTCTATGTTTGTACATGACTATGGCGAGGATTATGGTGTTGCCAGCTGCTACAATGGATTAAGAATCGGTGGCGGAGGATATACCCTGGTTAGGCTTAACCTAGCTCTACTAGCCAAAAAGGCTGATAATATAGATGATTTTCTTAATCATGTATTACCGGAAGGCGTGAAAAGAATGCTTCCTCTGATGGATGAAAGAATACGTTTTCTCGTAGAGGAAAGTGGATTTTTCGAGACCAGCTTCTTAGTACAGGAAGGCTTAATTTCCAGGGATCGTTTTAGCGGAATGTTCGGAATGTTCGGATTGGCAGAATGCGTCAATCACCTACTTAAGGCAGAAAAGGCAGAGGATCGATTCGGACACAGCGATGAGGCAGATCAATTAGGCTATAAAATAATTGAGTGTTTGGATAAAGAAGTAAAAAACCATAAGAATAAGTACTGTGAAGGAACCGAGGGTCATTATGTCCTGCATGCACAGGTGGGCATTGCTTCGGATACCGGATTCAGCCCTGGCTGTAGAATACCGATTGGTGAAGAACCGGATCTACCGGAACATATCCTTCGGTCAGCACCGCTTCACAAGTTCTTCCCCTCAGGTATCAGCGACGTATTCAGCTTTGATTATACGGTGAAGCAGAATCCGGAATATATTCTGGATATCATAAAAGGCGCATTCAAAGAAAATATGAGATATTTTCCTTTCTACTCCTCAGACAGTGACGTGGTACGTATCACGGGTTATCTCGCTAAGCGGTCAGAGCTTGAGAAACTGGATCAGGGCAGTGCCGTACTGGTTGATAATGTTATCTGGGGTCTGGGAGCAGCTAAGAACCAAAAGGCATTACACAGGAAGGTGCGTAAGCATGGTTAAGGGAATTGTAAACCGGATCATTCCGTTTAGCTGCGTGGACGGACCGGGTAACAGAACGGCAATATTTCTGCAAGGGTGTAATTTTAATTGCCGATACTGCCATAATCCTGAGACGATCAATGTCTGCAGAAATTGTAGTATCTGTGTTAAGAAATGCCCATATGATGCAATAACTGTCAGTGAAGGCTCTGTAGTCTGGGATAGAGTGAACTGTCAGAAGTGTGATCAATGCCTCAGAGTATGTCCCTACAATAGTTCTCCGAAGGCTTTATGGTTAGAAGTTGATGAGATTGTAGCCGAGGTAAAAAAGGTAAAATCATTCATACAGGGGATCACCGTATCGGGTGGCGAATGTATGCTACAGGCGGATTTTTTACTTGATCTGTTCAAAGAGATTAAGAAGCTGGGATTGACCACGTTTGTAGATACGAATGGTTCTGTTCCTTTTTGGGAACACAAGGGACTGCTTGAAGTAATGGATATGGCAATGGTTGATGTGAAAGCCTATGATCCGAATGAACATCAGTGGTTGACCGGTAAGGATAATGAGACCGTAATCAGGAATGTAGAATATCTGGGTGATCTGGGGAAGCTATATGAGATCAGAACAGTAATTGTTCCGGGGTTACTCAATAATAATTACAGTGTAGATGCTGCATCCAGGCTCTTAGCAGGTATTGATCCCTCCATTCGTTATAAGCTTATCAAGTATCGCTCACTAGGTGTGCGTAAGGAACTTTTACAGAGCAGAACACCTTCTGACCTATATATGAATGAACTGGCTGATATAGCGAGAGCAAATGGATGTAAAGAAATTGTAATAACATAATTAAATGATTAACCATGGCTTCGGAAAGAATGTATTTCCGGAGTCATGGTCTTTTGACTATGATCCGGTCAGAATGAAAAGAGGACAATTACCAATATAATTGTTATAATATAGGAAGGAAGAGAAAATGGAGGACAATACTATGGAACAACTGACGAAGATAGTCCGAGAGCCTGGGGATAAGGTTCCACTATATGTACGTATCTATGAACAGCTATTTCAATTGATTGAAATGAATTATTTTAAAGTAGGAGAGAAGCTTCCCGGAGAGAACACCTTATCAAAGCAGTTAGGTGTCAGTCGGGCTTCCATTCGACAGGCTCTTCTGATACTTCAGGAAGATGGAATCATTCAGTGTATTCAAGGTAAGGGGAATTTCCTGATAAAAGCCAAGAAGAGTATTGAGATTGGACTAGAAAAAGTATGTAATGTTGCCAAGACGTTTCATAATGATGAATATGAGGAGATCTCCATCGAGGTCAATTATGAAATGCCTGGTAAATGGATCCAGACCGTTCTGGGCCTAAAGCAGAATATGCTGGTCGTTGTATTTCATCGGACTTATAAAATGAATAACGAATATGTCTCATACAGTGTCACTGTAATACCTTATGAGTATTTAATTGAGTATAACTTAGATATGGATGACAAGAATGGATTATCTATGTTTTTGGATCAAACAATTTATGAAAGCAGTGCGTCTGCTAAAACAGATATTAAAGTCACGGCTGCGGGGGATTTTATTGCGGATAAGCTAAAGGTTGCAGATGGTACTGCACTGATGTTGTTTGAAGAGGTGATGTATAAGGATTCCGGAGAACCATTTGTTATATTAAAATCCTATTTTCGACCTGAATTCTATGAATTTCATATTAATCGAAGGAAGCTATAAAGATTACTTTTGTTGAATATAACTAATAAAAGGTCGAAATATAAAATTATTTAAGAAATTTCGTATAATGCCTATTGACAACTTGGATGCCAAGTGATAGTATAAAATCATCACTTGGCATCCAAGTTATATTATATGGAAGCCAAGAGAGCAAATTATCATGGATAATCTGAAATTGATAATAAGGGATATAGACTTATCGGAGGTGGAGTAACAGAAGAAGCGAATGATGTAGAATTGATTGTTTTTTCGTTTATATGCAAAATGCGCGCAAGCATACTAAATCAAAGAAAACAGGTGGACTAAGATGATTGAATATACTGAATTTCCTTTATTAGAGGAAGATACAACCGAAGGTGCAACAGTACCGAATTACGTAAAGATCTACGATATTATCTATAATTTAATTGGACAAGGCCTGTTATCATCAGGTGATGTTGTTCCCAGTGAAAACACATTGGCTGCATACTGGAATGTAAGCCGTGGTACCGTAAGGATGGCAATGAGAAAACTGGAGGAAGACGGTTATATTAATAAAACACAGGGCAAGCAGGCGGTTGTATCTACCTTTGCTGACCAGACCAAGGAAGGACTTCACTGGATCTATAATCTGAGCATGGACAATTGTGTGAATCCGATCGATGAGATTAAGGTGGATATGTCATTTCAATCATGCGGTGTTTATATAGCCCATGAGCTTGGTTATGAAAAACCGGGTTTTCTGGTACTGTCAATCAGTGCGGATTACTATGCTAAAGGTACTCACATGGCCAATGTAGTAACAATTTTTAATGCTCAATATCTGGAGGAATTTAATCTGGATATCAATAATGCAGACTTGATGAAACAATTTGTCGTAAAAGACATTTATCAACTGGCGAAGCGTTCGAAGATTGTATTTAATGTTCTGAGTGCAGATGAAGGTGATGTAATTAAGGATTTATCTGCAGAAGAGCCGGTCATCATTATGGAGGAGATCCTTCTGGGTGACAACGACAAGCATTTAGCCTATTGCAAGATACGATTAAGAGGAAGCAAATATCGATTTTTAATGGAGCGAAAGTCTCCTCTGTAACGTTTTTTACTAATTAACAATGCCTTAATAAGGAGGATTACTATGAGATTACAAATCAAGACTGGTTTAGTAGTATTAGTACTTTTATCAATGTTATTTACAGCATGTAGCAAACAGGATAACACATCTTCTAACAATACAAATAATGATACAAATTCAACAACAGAGACAGCAGACAGCGCAACAGCTGCTCCGGAGCAGACTAAGACAGAAAATCCCTTGAAGGTGGTATATCTTGTCAATGGTAATCTTGGTGATAAGGGTTTCTTTGACTCAGCAGCAAGTGGTATTCAAAGAATTGGAAGTGAGCTTGGTGCAGAGGCAAAGGTCGTTGAAATGGGTCGTGATGAGACCACTTATGAGAGCAATTACCTGGATGTATCCGAGCAGGATTGGGATATCATCGTAGGCGGGACCTGGTCCGTGAAAGAACTCACACAACAGACTGCTGCGCAGTATCCGGATAAGAGGTATATCGTATTTGACTGTGGTATTGACCGTGCTGCGATTACAGAAGGCAATGTTATGAGCATTAGCTACAAGCAATATGAGGGTGCTTATCTGGCAGGCGTTCTTGCAGCACAAATGTTAGACTCCGGTGATGCTAAAATTGATGCTACAAAGAAAAACTTAGGTTTTGTCGGTTCCATGGATGTGGCTGGTATTAATGACTTCTTAGTCGGATACATTGAGGGTGTTAAGTCCGTGGATCCTACAATCAAGGTACTTACCTCTTATGTAGGTTCCTTCGAGGATGTTCCGAAATGTCTTGAGATGACAACACAGTTATATAATCAAGGTGCACAGATCGTATATGCTCCGGCTTCTCAGAGTATTATCGGTGCAGCTACCGCAGCAAGCAATGTGGACAAGTATTTAATCGCATGTGATCAGGATTTATATACACAGTTAATTGATGATCAGCCTGAGATTGCTAAGAATGTAATCACCTCAACACTTAAGAATGTTGGAGAATCCTTATTAACCGCAGTGAAGGCAGCACAGAATAACGAGATGTTCTATGATCAGGATTATACCCTGGGATTAGAAAGCGGAGCAATCGGTTTAGCAGAAAATGATAACTTTAAGAAGATTGTACCTCAGAGTATCATAGATAATCTGCAAGCAGTTAAGGATAAAATCATTAGTGGTGAGATTAAAGTCAGCAGTGCTCTATCCATGACCACAGAAGAAGTAGCTGCACTTCGTGACAGTATGAAATAATTCATTCATGACAAGTGAGGTTGATTGATCAACTCATCATAATTAGTAATAATGGGTGCTGTGCCAAACATAATAATCTCAGTGCCCATTATTACAAATCATACACAAACAATGTGAGTATTGAACTGTAAGCATTCAAACCCATCTTTCATTAAGGAGTCGAATAATGGAAAAAAAATCAGAAGCATTACGAATGGAGAACATTGTTAAGGTTTATCCTAACGGCGTTGTTGCAAATAACGGGATTAATTTCTCTATTAATTATGGAGAGATTCACGCTTTATCCGGAGAAAACGGAGCCGGTAAATCAACGTTAATGAAGATTATCTTTGGAGAAGAACAACCAACTTCAGGTGACATTTACATCAACGGCATAAAGACGGATATCACATCCTCCCAGTTAGCGATTAAGCTTGGAATCGGAATGGTTCATCAGCATTTCATGCTGGTTTCTTCACTTACTGTTGCTGAGAATGTAATCCTGGGCTCAGAGCTTAAAAAGGGTATCTTGATTAATTTGAAGGAAGCGATCAAGCAAGTTGGAGAGATCGGAGAAAAATTTAATCTGAAAATTGACCCGACGAAAAAGATATCCGATTTAACCGTTGGTCAGAAACAAAAGGTTGAGATATTAAAAGCTCTGTATCGTGGTGCCAAGATCCTTATTCTGGACGAGCCTACTGCGGTATTGACCCCTCAGGAAACAACCGAATTATTCGAGGAATTAAAACGGTTACGAGATTGTGGTTATACGATTATCTTTATTTCCCATAAGCTGAATGAGGTTAAGGAACTATGTGATCGTATTTCTATTATACGTCGCGGCAGATCGATGGGTGTATATAATGTCAGTGATGTTTCCGAGCAGGATATCTCAAAGCTGATGGTCGGAAGAGATGTTATACTGGATATTGAAAAGTCTCCTGTAAAGGCCGGTAAATCGGTGATTAATGTAAAGGATCTTGTGATTCTCAGTGATACCGAAAAGCCCTACGTGAATCAAATGTCCTTTTCTTTACGAGAGGGTGAGATCCTTGGCATAGCCGGAGTAGAGGGCAACGGACAGGCAGAACTGGTAGAGGCATTGACTGGGCTTAGAAAATTTAATTCCGGTTCCATACATATCTGCGATTCGGAAATTAAGAATTTGAGCGTAAGTAATATCAGAGATCTCGCTGTATCACATATACCAGAGGATCGTATGACAACCGGAGTTGCACCGTCCCTGTCGATCACAGAGAATACATTGTCGAATAAGATATCTGATTCCAAATTCTCCAGATTTGGTTTCATCAACAGAAAGAAGATCAAGCAGTATGGTTTGGACATGGTTAAGCAATATCATATCCTATGTAAGAACCAGGACGTACGCATTGACAGTCTGTCCGGCGGCAATATTCAAAAGGCCGTTCTGGCAAGAGAGCTATCCAGTGATCCGAAAGTAATTATTGCAGACCAGCCGACCAGAGGTGTTGACGTAGGAGCAACTGAATTCATCCGTAGACGTCTGATCGATATGCGTGATGAAGGAAAAGCGGTATTATTAATCAGTTCTGATCTAAATGAGGTATTGGGCTTATCGGATAGTATCATCGTTCTTCATGATGGTAAGATTGTTGCTTATTTTCCCGACGCTTCCAAGATAACGGAGTTGCAGCTCGGAGGGTATATGCTCGGTATTGACAAGCAATCCGATGATGAGATTAAGGAGGTAATATATGGATAGTAATAAACGAATTCGATTGATCGTTGATCTTTCAAAGCTGGCACTAACTATCTTAGTTGCCTGCGGTCTAGTCATTCTGATTGTATTCGGAACGAGCTCCGACCCACTGAATGCCTTTTATAATTTTTTTGTCGGACCGTTTACCTCGCTAAGACGAATTGGAAATATCGTCGAAGCAGCGTCACCTTTGATGTTTACTGCGATTGCGGTTATCTTAATCTTTGGAGCTGGACAATTTTCCATGATAACAGAAGGAGCCTTCTTTATTGGAACGCTTGGCGCGATGATCATTGCGATTTCCGTACCGCTGCCTGCAGGAATCCATCCGATTGTTGCGTTGATCGTAGCAGGTGGATTAGGAGCAGCAGTCGCTTTTATTCCGGCCTTTCTTAAAGTGAAATGGCAGGTGTCCGAAGTAGTAACCTCGTTGATGTTGAATTACATTGTAGTATTTTTTACTGTATATATACTTAACTATTTTTTTCGCGAGATGAATAGTTCAAGTGTGGCTTCCCGTCTATTTCTTGATACAGCTATGTTTCCGACCTTGATCAAGGGAACCAGAATTCATTTTGGGATCGTATTGGCGATCATCCTGTGTATCTTAGTCTATCTGTTATTGTATCGAACAACCTTTGGAATGAAGCTGCGGATTACCGGTGATAATACTTCTTTTGCTAATTACTCCGGTATTAAGGTCACAAAGATCATGATCTTAGCACAGATTATCGCCGGATCCATTGCCGGTATCGGAGGTGCTGCAGAACTGTTAGGAATGTATGATCGTTTCAAATGGACCTCCTCACCCGGTTACGGCTGGACAGGAATCGCAGTAGCCCTTCTGGCGAGAAATAATCCGCTGATGGTACCGATCGCTGCACTTTTCATCGGTTATTTAAATGTCGGTGCCAATATCATGGCTAGAAACAGTGATGTAAGCAGTGACGTGGTAGTCATCATTCAAGGTGTAATTATCCTGATGATTGCAGCAGAAGCACTTCTGAACAAGTGGAAGCAGAAGATGATTGTAAAAGCTGCAAAATCTGAAGCTGTGATGAGAGGAGATGAAACGAATGCTTAACTATTCCTTTATTATTGACTTTCTATTTATGTGGATTCGTGTTGCCACTCCAATATTACTTTGTGCTTTGGGTGCAGTAATAAGCCAGCAATCCGGTGTTGTTAATCTTGGATTGGAAGGTATTATGTTAATCTCTGCATTAGCAGGTGTTCTTGGAAGCGCGTTTGGCGGGAACTTATTCTGGGGAATCTTAGCCGGTATTGGGTCAGCTCTTATTGTTAGTGTCATATTCGCATATTTTCATCTGGTATTGAAGGCAAATGCAGTACTTTGCGGTACGGCGATCAATACAATCGCAGGAGGTCTGACCGTATTTCTGTTACAGCTTGCAACCGGTGAAAAGGGCTCCAGCTCATCCTTAAAAAGTTATGCTTTCCCTAATATACAGATTCCGATCATTAAAGATATCCCCGTCCTCGGGGATGTTATATCCGGACATAATCTGCTTACTTATTTTGCAATCCTTATGGTCATCTTACTTTTCATCTTCTTATATAAGATGCCCATGGGACTCAGAATTCGTGCTGTCGGTGAAAATGCACATGCTGCTGCCAGTGTTGGATTAAACGTAATTAAAATTCGTTTTATGGCAATTCTCTTATGTGGTATCTTAGCAGGTCTGGGTGGTATGTACTTATCCATGGGCTATCTGACCATGTTCACCAGAGGTATGGTTGCCGGACGTGGATTTATCGCATTAGCTGCCTGTGCTATGGGTCAGGCGACACCGATCGGTGTCTTGATCTCTGCAGGAGTATTCTCTTTCTTTGACGGATTATCCAATATTCTGCAGATGCTGAGCATACCAACTGAATTTATTCAGATGCTGCCCTATGCTGCGACAATTCTGGGTATTAGTGCATACTCCATTCAGAAAATAAACAGGCATAAGAAGAAGGATAAGGAGGCATTACAGAGTGTCGTTAAATAAAGAGGAAAGAACCATAGGAAAAAGACAATACCATATCCATCTGCAGCCCGGAGATATCGGTAAATATGTATTACTGCCCGGTGATCCCGCACGTTCGGACCGTGTAGCAAAATATCTTGATGATGCAAGGCTGGTTGCTGATCATAGAGAGCATCGTACCTTTACCGGCTATTATAAGGGAGTAAAGATATCCGTCACCTCCACAGGAATGGGATGTCCCTCAACAGCCATTGCAGCAGAAGAACTCATCAATATCGGTGCAGAATGTCTGATTCGCATCGGTAGCAGTGCGGCACTTCAGGAAGGAATCGACATCGGAGACCTGATCATTTCAACAGGTTCGATGAAGAATGAAGGGACCTCCAGGTTCTATGTTCCGGATTGTTTCCCGGCTGTTCCGGATTTTGACCTGACCCGTACGCTGATTGATACGGCAAAGGCCATGGATCAAGAGATCTCCGGTAAGGTTCTATACGGAATTAATGCTTCCGATGATGCATTCTATGGTGAGACCGAGGAATGGATCGAGAAGCTGTCTAAGCTTGGCTGCTTAAATGTTGAGATGGAAAGCTCAGCGCTGTATACTGTCTGTCACCGAAGAAAGGTAAGGGCTGCCATGATCTGCGCAGTATCCGGTAATATCGTTACCGGCAATGTAATATATGAGAAAGAAAATACAGGACTTACGATCGGCTGGGATGATGAGATCAGAGTTGTATTAGAAGCAATCTATCGTTTTGAAACGGAATCGAAGTGAGGTCTATTATGAATAATTCCCTTTACATCAAAAATATAAAATATATGGTTTCCTGTGATCCGAAGGACAGGGTACTGACCAATATTAATATGTATATAGAGAACGGAGTCATTATCGATATCAGTGACAAAAAGTGGATTGCTGATACTGTCATAGACGGAACCGATTTATGTATGTATCCCGGACTTGTGAACACACATCATCATTTGTACCAGATCTTCACACGTAACCTACCCCAGGTTCAATCCATGGAGCTGTTCCCCTGGCTGATCACACTTTATGAGTTATGGAAGAACATAGACGAAAGGGTGATTCGTTCCACCTCTCTGCTTGGTATGGGAGAATTAATGAAAAATGGATGTACTACCTGTTTCGATCATCACTATGTGTTTCCGGAAGGAAGAAATGAGATGATTGAGACCCAGTTTGCTGCGGCTGATGAGCTTGGAATCCGTATGCATGTGTCCAGAGGCAGTATGTCACTTAGCAAAAAGGATGGAGGATTGCCGCCGGATACGGTAGTGCAGACAACAGATTCTATATTAAGGGATTCTGCACGGCTGGTGGAAAAGTTCCATGATGATAGTTGTTATTCGATGCACCGGGTAGCTTTGGCTCCCTGTTCTCCCTTTAGTGTTACACCGGACCTCATGAAGGAGTCAGCAAAGCTTGCCAGAAGTCTTGGAGTACGTCTTCATACCCATCTGGCCGAAACAAAGGATGAAGAGAATTTCACCCTGGAAACATATGGCATGAGGCCACTGGAGTATATGGAGAGCCTTGGCTGGATCGGCAGTGATGTCTGGTATGCTCATGGGATTCATTTTAATGACGGTGAGCTTCGCATGCTTGCAAAAACACAGACCGGTGTGGCTCATTGTCCTGTATCAAATATGAAATTGTCTTCCGGAGTTGCAAGAATTCCGGAGATGCTTAAGCTTGGAGTCCCCGTTGGGCTTGCGGTTGATGGCAGTGCCAGCAACGATGGTTCCAATCTTCTGGAAGAAATAAGAACCGGCTATCTGCTGCATCGCCTGCAATATGGACACAGTGCTCCTACCGGATATGATATATTAAAAATTGCGACCGTAGGTGGTGCAAAGCTGTTAGGAAGAGATGATATCGGTTCCTTAGAGATCGGTAAAGCAGCGGATTTCTTCCTGGTTGATACGAAGAGATTTGAACTCGTCGGTGCCATGGTAGATCCCAAATCTGTTCTCGCAACGGTCGGACTGAAGGGTGCGGTAGATTATACGGTAGTCAATGGCAGAATTGTTGTACAAAAAGGCCATTTAGTAACAATAGATGAAGAAAAGACCCAGTATGAAGCAGATTCTTGCTTTCAAGAATTTATCAAGAAATAGCAGAACGCCCAAAGGAGTGTAGAGTATGAAAGTATTAAACTATGGTTCTTTAAATATCGATTATGTATATTATGTTGACCATTTTGTAAGAGCCGGCGAGACTTTAGACTCTCAGAAACTGGAGCTGTTTTGCGGTGGCAAAGGTCTGAATCAATCCATTGCCTTACAAAAAAGCGGTGCCGAAGTCTGGCATGCTGGTGCTGTCGGTGAGAATGATTCCGAGATGTTACTTGAAATGTTGAATCAATCCGGAGTAAATACGGACTACGTAAAGAAGAAGTCGGGCTCCAGCGGTCATGCAATTATTCAAAAAGCAGCCAGTGGCGATAATTGCATTCTGTTATACGGAGGAGCCAATCAAAGTATAACCAGGCAGGAGATAGAGGAAACCTTAGTACATTTTGACAAGGATGATTATCTGATACTTCAAAATGAAATCAGTGAAATCGGTTATATAATGAACAAGGCTCATGAAAAGGGAATGAAGATCGTTTTCAATCCGTCTCCGATGAACAGTAAAATAGCAACATACCCCTTGCATCTGGTGGATTATTTTATTCTGAACGAGGTTGAGGGTATGGAGCTCAGCGGCTGTACGAAAGTAAATGATAATCTGATCGAAAAGCTTGGTGAAGTGTACCCGAAAGCAAAAATTATACTGACACTCGGAGAAAAAGGATCCATATATAAAGATAACGAAGTTTTATTGCATCAATCGATATATAAAGTAAAAGCAGTGGATACCACTGCCGCAGGTGATACCTTTACAGGCTTCTTTATTGGCGCAATTATAGTTGGTGAACCGACTAGGAAAGCGTTAGATCAGGCAGCAAAAGCCTCTGCGATCGCAGTGACCCGGGAGGGAGCAGGAGTTTCCATCCCGACGAAGGAAGAGGTTGGTTTATTTTTTTTCGAAAGAGAGGATTAATATGAGACATATTTTAATCGATTGTGATACTGGAATTGATGATTCGATTGCAATCCTATATGCACTAAAAAATAAGAATATTCATGTGGAAGGAATTACAACAGGCTTCGGTAACACATCTGCTAAGCAGGCTGCCGAGAATTCTTTGCGTTTGATTAAGCTTGCTGACCCCGGCTATGAGGTACCCGTTGCCATCGGAGCGGAGCAGCCCTTAAGCGGAGAAATCGAGGAACCTCCAGTTCACATCCATGGTGACAACGGAATTGGGAACGTTGTATTACCTCCCTCAGATCAGAGCGTATTAGAAGAGCCGGCTTGGGATTTCATCCTTCGTAAAGCGGAGGAACTGAACGGAGATCTGATTATTGTTACATTGGGAAGACTGACCAATCTGGCAAAAGCACTAATGAAGGACCCAAGACTTCCTTATAAAGTAAAAAGTGTAGTTGCAATGGGCGGCTGCTTACAAAAGTCCGGTAATATATCTGCCTATGCCGAAGCTAATATTTATGGAGATGCTTTAGCCTCTGATATGGTGGTAAAGGCAGGCTTTCACATGATGTTAGTAGGACTGGATGTTACGACCGAGACATTTATTACAGGAGAAGATCTGAAGCTGCTCGAGAAGTATTGTTCAAAGGATAATCTGCCAATAGTGAATTATATGCAATCAGCACTAAAGGTTTATTTCAAATTCTACTATGACACCATGGGGTGTGTAGACCGGTGTGTTGTACATGATCCTCTTGCCATGATATTGGCAGAGAATCCTTCCTTGGGTGAGTACCGCTTCATCCGTGCGCGAGTAGAGCATGAACAGGAGGAATTTCGAGGTATGATAAAAACTGACGAACGTTTTGTATCAGATTACACACATGAAGAAATTCTGTTCTGTTCGAAAGTAGATTCGGACAGTGCTGTTCGAAGAATTTTATCAGTAATGCAGTAATCAATCGGAGGTTTATATGAACGATAGGATTCTTATAAAAAATGCGAAAGCCATAGTAACCTGCGATGGATCTGATCAGGTATATTATGATGCAGATATGCTGATTGAAGGCCCTTCCATCATACAGATCGGGAAAGGCATAGAAGCAGAGGTACATACTGTCATTCATGCAAAAGATAAATTCATTTATCCCGGATTGATCAATACGCATCATCATTTTTTTCAAACCTTTGTCAGAAACATGATTTCCATTGATTATCCCAACATGCTTGTGGTAGATTGGCTGGATAAAATATATCCTATTTTTCAGAAGATCAACGAAGAAGTAATCTATTATTCCTCCCTGACCGCAATGGCGGATCTGGTAAAACATGGATGTACCTGCGCCTTTGATCATCAGTATTGTTATACCAAGGTATCGGGCAAGAACCTTGTGGATCGTCAGATGGAGGCGGCAGAGTTGCTTGGTATTCGTTATCATGCAGGAAGAGGAACCAATACTCTTCCAAGATCAGAAGGAAGTACCATACCGGACGGAATGCTGGAAACGACCGATGAGTTTATAAAAGATTGCGAACGGATCATCATGTTATATCACGATCCGAAGCCATTCTCCATGAGACAGATAGTTGTAGCTCCCTGTCAGCCGATCAACAGTTATCAGGATACCTTTACCGAGTCGGTTGCCCTGGCAAGAGACAAAGGGGTTCATCTTCACACACATCTATATGAAGGTGACAGAAGCATTATTAAGCAACGTTATGGTAAAACCAGTCTTGAATGGTGCAGGGATATCGGTTTTGTCGGCTCCGATGTATGGATCGCTCATGGATGGGAGATTGACCAGGAGGAATATCAGTTCATGGCCAAGACCGGTACAGGAATATCTCATTGTCCTGCCCCCGCAATACTTGGTGGTTTTCCGATCCTTGATATCAAGGGCTTACAGAAGAAAGGAGTATTGGTCAGTCTCGGTGTGGATGGTTCTGCAACCAATGACGGATCTAATATGTTAGATTCCTTGCGTATGGCATACCTTATGCAAGCTTATCACAGTAAAAGTCGCGGAGGTTGTGTCTCACCATATGATATGCTCAAGGTTGCGACTATTAACGGAGCAAACACCTTGGGACGGAAGGATATCGGCTCACTGGAGGTTGGTAAGGCCGCGGACTTATTTATGATTGATACCAGTGTCCTGGAACTGACCGGTGCGTTGCATGATCCCAAAAATATACTGGCGGGTCTTGGAGTAACCGGAAATGTCTGGATGACAATCATCAACGGAAAAGTGGTATACGAAGCAGGACACTTGACTGGTGTTGATGAGCAAAAGCTCGCAAGACAAGGAGAAGAGATATGTACAAGAGTAATCAGAGATGAATTTAAGGGATATTTCTAATTCTAATAGTCTTCTCTTCGAAAACAGGATAACACTAGTTTCACATAGCTCTGAAAAACTCTCATTTGTTTCCTTAGGATATAAGGAGCAGATGAGAGGTTTTTTATGTTGCTCATAAAATTGTGCATATAATTAGTAAGTACTTGACTTCAGACTACAATAAATGTTTGTACTAGTTTATTAAATAACATTGGAGTATCGTTTGTTATTCTGTCTGCATCTGAAATATTAAGATGGGTGAGGATTAATAAGAGATAAGGTATTGATTATTTATTGTTCCGATTATAATGGTAACGCGGATAGAATAGCGCGGCAATTTGCTGATACAATTCATTGTGATCTAATAGGTAAGCTTTCCCAAGGACATCCGAACAAAAAAGATTTTAAGAAAGCAGAAAAGTTTATTGTTGGAATTACAACACATTAGAGTAGAAAAGAAGACCAACTATGAAAAATCAAGTATATAATAGCAGGAATTTTCATTTTTTCATCGATGGTAAAAAGGGTAACCTTAAGAAGGCTGGTGTACTGCATCTTAAGAGTTTAGCGATAATGTAGGTATCAATCTTGTCTGTCTCACACGTCTTTTTTATTGACAAAGATAATGGGATTAACTATAATATGGTTAATCCAATTAACTATATTTTGAGGTAATGCATGAGTGAAGAACTAAATAAAGGAGCAGAAACTGTCTCTATGTTCTGCCGACTTAACATTAATATGAAAAAGGATTTACCGATACGTTCAAGTGATATGGGTTTACTTATATTGATTTGCAAAAATGACAAGCCAATTACTCCAGTTATTGCTGCAGATTTTTTTAAAGTCAAAAAGCCCATGATTACTTCAATGGTTTCCAACTTATTGAAGCAAGGATATATTGAGAAAAAGCCGTCATTAGACGATAAGCGTAGCTTTACTCTCGAACCGACCGAAAAAGCAAAAGAATTAGTAGAGGTTACCTATTCAGAGTATATAAAGACAATGGAACTGTTAAGGAATAAACTTGGAGTTAATGATTTTCGTAGATTAATTAAACTGCTTGAACAATGTAATTACGTATTACTGGAAGAAAAAAAGCACTAAAATTTATAAATAAAGCACTTAGGACAGGGTTATAAACTTGTCTAATAATGAAATAGGAGGTGTGAGATGAGTATTTTTCATGAAATGAAAGAAGTATTAACACCGAAAGAGATTGTATTTAAAGAAATGAAAAAAGAGGACGAAGACGTTTATACATTTATATTTGAAGCCGCAAAGCCATTTGAGTGGCGTGCAGGTAAACATGCAATGTTCTTTATAACGCATAAAAAGATTCATAAAGCAATGAGACTTTTTAGTATTTCATCCTGCCCATTAGAAAATAAAATTGCTATAACAACAAAAATCGGAGAGAATCCAAGTGATTATAAGAAAGCATTGCTTGAGCTTAAGCCTACAATGAAGATGCATCTAAGAGGACCAATGGGACCGTTTACTATGCAACAAGCCCGAACAAATTGCTTCATAGCCGGAGGGATCGGTATAACTCCGTTCAGGTCAATGATGAGGGAAATAGAGATTGGTAAACAGGAATTCAATGGCAGAATTAAACTTCTCTACATGAATAGCAGTGATTCATTCCTTTTTGGTGAAGAATTTAAGGCAATGGAGAATGAAAAAATCTCCACAGAGTTCTTTACAGACAAGCAAGCATTTGAAAACAGGATAAAACAGATGGTTTCTCAGAGTGATAACACCGATTATTTCGTAGCAGGATCGAAACACATGACAAACTCTATCAAAAAGATGTTAATTGAAATGGGCATAAAGAAGAAAAATATCAAGACGGATACCTTTATAGGGTATTAATACCGTATCTTCCTCTTCGAAAGTATGAAATATTAATCCTCGGTGAATAGAAAGAAGTCAGGATGAGGCGCTTAAGACGCAAGTACTGGCTCGAATGGAGCAAACTAGAATTAATGATCAGTATTCTGTATTTAACGGTTACTAAGGTTTCTGTGTATATCAGTTTAGGATTCTTCTACAATAGCTGTTGCGGTAATCACTTGGTGATAATCCGGTTATTTTCTTGAAGGCGATGCTAAAATTATGGACATCATGGAAGCCGATGTTGTAAGCAACCTGTGATATGCTGTGATTTGTATCGGTCAGCTCTGCTTTTGCAAATTCCATTTTCGTCAACAGAATATATTGTTTTATATTGATACCGGAATGCCTTCGAAAGAAAGCAGGAAGGTATTTTTTATTATATCCAAAATAGGTGGCCAGATCACTGACCTTGGTGTTTTCACTGATGTGAAGAGCAATATAATCGCAGATATCATGATACAGCTGCTGCTGTAGATTCATCTCTCCATGTTCATAATAAAGCTTGTTTTGGTTGGAAAGCTCAGCCAGAACAGCGGAGGTCAAATATTGGTTTAAACTCGTATCCCCATATCGTCTGGAGGAATCCTGAAGCTGCTTCATAAGAATAATGATTCGCTCAGGGGAAGGGAGCGGACCGGTATCCATAAGGATCAGGTGACTATGATCCGATAGAAGCTCCTCATTATAGGTATTCATTATATCCGGATCATTTCGATTGAAATTATAAGTAAAGTGAAGCCAGTAGAAGGAACAATCAGAAGCCTGGTGACCGAATTGAAGGTCAGTGGGTTTCATTAGCAGATACTCTCCTTTACGGACAATATATTCCTTTTCGTTGGTAGCAATATATAGAACACCGCTAGTTACCACCATCAATTCAAAATCAATTAAACGTCTGGTCAAATGCATCCAATCGGGTGAAGGCGACTGGAATTTTCCACACCATCGAAAAGAAATCTCTTTATCAGTTTTAAAATCAAAAAACACCATGATAGTTACCTCCATATTCTAGTTATATAATAAAATGAAAGGGAACGCAAGTGATTTATATGACTTTTTCATACCAATACATACCTTTTAATATTCCGGTTTAGAGGTGCATTTGCTATAATAAAAGCGTAGTAAGCATAATGCGAGAATAACACTGCAAAGCATGCATGCTTGTATAGATGCGATCGGAGCTGACGATCATCAATACGTATTTTTTTGTAAGGAAGTAATAGAAAAATCAAATTTGGTATAGGAGTGATTAAGCATGGAAGAATTAAAGGGATATAAGGTAAAAATACTCTCCGAAGAATTAAGTCGCAGAGCACAAGCAAACAGAGATTATTTAATGAAGCTGACCAATGATAATCTGCTGATTAACTATAAGCTGGAGGCAGGTAGATTCACCGGACGTGGAATTCCTTCCGATGCTCATACGGGCTGGGAGACTCCGGTATGCCAATTACGCGGACACTTTTTGGGACATTGGTTGTCTGCTGCGGCATTTCATTATGAAGCAACCGGAGACAGAGAAATAAAGGCTAAGGCAGATGTTATTATCGATGAGTTAGCTGAGTGCCAGAAGGACAATGGAGGACAATGGGTAGGACCGATCCCTGAGAAGTACCTTTATTGGATTGCTAAGGGCAAAGCGGTATGGGCGCCTCAATATACGCTTCATAAAATACTAATGGGATTAGTAGATATGTATCTGTATGCTGAGAATAAGAAGGCACTGGATATTGCTGATCATTTCGCAGATTGGTTCCTGAACTGGAGTGGTGAATATCAGAGAGATGAATTTGATGATATTCTTGATGTAGAGACAGGAGGTATGCTTGAGATTTGGGCACAGCTTCTAAAGATTACAGGGCATGATAAATATAGGACACTACTGGATAGATATTATCGTAGCAGATTATTTCAACCACTTCTTGAGGGAAAAGATCCGCTGACGAATATGCATGCCAATACGACGATTCCGGAGGTACTAGGATGTGCCTGTGCTTATGAAGTTACCGGTGATGCTGTGTGGATGGATATTGTCAAAGCATATTGGAACTGCGCTGTGACCGAGAGAGGATGCTTAGCAACAGGTGGTCAGACCTCAGGTGAAGTATGGATGCCGAAGAATAAGATGAAGGCAAGACTTGGTGATAAGAATCAAGAGCACTGTACGGTATACAACATGATGCGGCTGGCAGAATTTCTCTTCCGCCATACCGGTCGTCCGGAATATCTTCAGTATATGGAATATAATCTTTATAACGGGATAATGGCACAGGCATATTATCAGGAATATACACTTACCGGCAGTAAACACAACCATCCTAAGACAGGCCTTCTTACTTATTTCCTTCCGATGAAGGCTGGACTTAAAAAGGATTGGAGTGGCGAGACGGATAGCTTCTTCTGCTGTCATGGAACGATGGTCCAGGCAAATGCATCCTTGAATAGGGGAATCTATTATCAGGATAAGAATACAATCTATATTGCTCAGTATTTATGCTCTGAGATGGAGACTCAGATTGATCATGAGGAGATTGTAATTTCTCAAAAGCAAGACACGATGAGTGGAAATGGGATTACCTCCTCCAACACATCAGGATATCAAACGGTAAATGAAATCACAGCCTGTCATGAAGGAATACCGGATTATATGAAATATGACTTTACTATAAAACAATCCGCTTCCGTAGAAGTTACACTCGCCTATCGCGTTCCGGAATGGATCGTGTCCGATGCAATATTTTACGTTAACGAGGAGCTCCACGGTAAAACTGCGGATAGTAGTCAATTTTATAGGATATCTCGTGAATGGAAGAAGGGAGATAAGGTGAGTGTCATACTTCCTAGAGGACTCCGCTTTATACCTCTTCCAGATGATAATAGCATAGGTGCCTTCCGCTATGGACCGGAGGTCCTGGCTGGGATCTGTGATGAAGAACGTATCTTATACCTGGAAAGTGATGATATCCCCTCAGAAATCGTGCTGGAAAATGAACGTGAATGGGGCTGCTGGAGATATTTCTTTAAGACGATAAATCAAAATCCGGCAATCGAATTAAGAAGAATCAGGGATATTGGCTACGAGCCGTTCCAGATTTATTTTAAGGTCATAAATAGAAAGTAGCTTTGGAAGTAATGAGAATAAAGACATTACCATTTGTTTTTGTGGTAGTGTCTTTTTTGAATCGTAATCTTTTTATTGTTTGACAATGTCTTACAATAGTAATATTATGATATTTTAAGAGAAATTGTCGAAAAAGGTATTATTAGCCTTCTAAAATGCGAAATGAGGTTAGAGAATGGAACATGTGGTAGGAATAGGTGAGTGTGTAATCTCAAATAATAAAATAGATACAATAAAAACATATGCACTGTCCTCCTGTATTGCGGTTACTGTATATGATAAATCAAAGCAGCTCGGGGGAATGATTCATGTGGCTCTTCCAAAACCGATGGATGAGGATGGAGAATATCGACCGGGCTATTATGCAACAACCGGGATCCCTTATCTCATTAATCGGCTTTATTCGGAACATGGCTGTAAAAAATCGGATCTAATCATTCGATTGTATGGTGGAGCGGATTCGATCTATGAAAATGATATGTTTTATATCGGAAAAAGAAACTTAATTGCAGTTACCGATACCTTAGCAGAACTTAATCTTATGGCTAGGAAAGCGGAGATCGGTGGCAGGTACAGCAGAACCATCGAAATGGAACTGGAGACAGGTAGTATTAAGGTGACTAGGCAACCTATTAAGATTTAAGGTGTTATAATATATCTAACAAAAGATTCATTTTGTAGAAGGGAATGTAGTAAAAAAATATAATTTATTATTATAATATATTGACTAATACGTAAAATTTTGGTACCTTTAATATGATACAAAAATCGACAAAATGTAGACTGTCTATATGTGTAGAGTTGAATTCTATGAAAAATATGACGAATTATGAATCTTTAAATAAGACGAGCATTGCCTTTTATACATAAAAGTTTAAATGGTTAATGCTCGTTGTTTTTTTATAATATCGGAGGTCCTATGATGAAGCAGATGATCAAGAAGATACAAGTTGTAGTACTAATTATCATTTTTATATCGAATCTATCTGCCCATGCTTATGCGGCTGAGGACCAAGACGCTCCGCTTGTGTTTTTAGGCAATCAGAACCTAGAGCCAATTGTTTTCAACGAGGATCATAAGCCAAAGGGAATCGTGGTTGATATCGTATATGCTTTAGCAGAAAGAATGGGTCAACCCATAGATATTAAAGCGATGGATTGGGCAGAGGCTCAAGAAGTGATGCTTAACGGAGAAGCAGATGCTTTAATACAGATCAACCGAACAGAGGAAAGAGAACAGGTTTATGATTTTTCGGATGATTTACTGGAATCAAAGTTCTCTATCTTTACTCGGTCTCATGTAGTTGGAATTAATGATAAAAATGATCTAAGGGGTAAGAAGGTAGGAGTAGAAGCCAATGGGTTCCCGGAGCTTATGCTATCGAAGGAGCCGGATATCAATGTAGTCAAGATGAAAAGTATCAAGAATGGATTTGAAGATCTGCAAAATGGATTAATTGATGCGATTGTCGTCGATGAATGGGTTGGTGCTTATATCGTAGCGAGTAATCGCATGACCGGAATCTCAATTGTTGGAAAGCCTTTGGCCCTATCCTATTCCTCAATCGCAGTGACAAAGGGGAATAAAGAATTATTAGGTGCGATCAATTTGGGGCTATCCCAAATGAAGGAGGATGGATCCTATCAAGAGATCTTAGCAAAATGGCAACCGAAGGAGATTGTGATACGCACTCGGGAACAAATCGAAATCAGCCAATTTCGTCTGTGGATTACGATTTTAGCAGCAGTGATTTTATTTATAGTCGGTTGGATGCTGACCTTATACAGACAATTAATCAAGGTCAGAAAAGTGAAACAAGAGCTTTCGATCGAGCATAGTCGACTTACCGACATATTGATCAGTACGAATGCAGGTACCTGGGAATGGAACTTCCTTACCGGTGAGATCAATATAAATAGCAGATACGCGCAAATTTCCGGATATGAGCTGGAGGATTTTACTCCATTTACAATTGAAATTCGGAAAGCATTGACCTTTCCGGAGGATGAACTGAAGTCTGAGGAGCTGATCAATAAGCTGTTCAAGGGAGAACTCGAATTCTTTCATTTGGAATTAAGAACAAAGCAAAAGGATGGTCGATGGAGATGGGTGTTGGACCATGGCCGCATCGTGAAATGGAGAGCGGACGGAACCCCCTTATTAATGTATGGGACAAGATATGATATCAGTGACCGAAAAAAATCAGAGATAGAGCTTGTAAAAGCTATGCATAAGGCTGAAGCAGCAAATATTGCGAAATCTCAATTTCTTGCCAACATAAGTCATGAAATAAGAACTCCGATGAACGGTGTAATCGGTATGATTGAATTATTGCAGATGACAGAAATGAATTCCAAGCAGCAGGAGTATTTGGATATTTGTAAATCATCTTCCTTTTCTTTGCTGAGAGTAATCAATGATATTCTGGAATATTCGAAAATTGAGGCTAGAAGGACAAAACTTGATAAAATTAAGTTTAATTTTAATGATCTAATATCAGAAACAGTTAGTCTTCATAAGCCATCCATGATTAAAAAAGGGATTGATTTTAATATTACGATTGAGGACGGAATTCCTACAGTTTTGATTGGTGATCTCAATAAATTAAGACAGGTTCTCACGAATATCATTGGCAATGCAATCAAGTATACGGACCATGGAAATATATTATTACATGTAAAAAAAGCAGAGGAAACTCAAAAACAGGTTACATTGGAATGGTTGATTGAGGATACCGGAATCGGGATTAGTCCGGATAATCTTGAGAACATATTCAACAGTTTTAATCAGGCAGATAACACAAATACTAGAAAATATGGGGGAACCGGACTCGGGTTATCGATATGCAAGGGACTAATTGATTTAATGCAGGGTGAGATATGGGTTGAGAGCAAATTGAAGGAAGGCAGCAGGTTTTATTTTACCTGTATATTTGATAAAGAGGAGGCTTCTGTAGAAAATCAATCCGAATAATCAACCTAAGACAATAGGGTAATGAAATGATAAGACCCTATTATACATAAGAGGAGAGTGTTTTATGAGTATAGTGGATATCAATAAAACAGTAACAGAATTTATAAAAAAATTTTCTCCTACCACAGCAAATAAGTTTGCTGAAAAAGAACGAAATGATATGAATCAACGTATTCAATCAATTTTTCATGAACATACAGCTATTATGATAATCATTAATCCGGTAACGGGTAAGATTATTGACGCGAATCCCTCTGCTGTCGATTTCTACGGGTACAGCAGAGAAGAAATCACACAATTGTATATTCATGATATAAATATGCTGCCCAAAGAGGAAGTAGCAAAAAAAGTAGCATTAGCTAGTGAAAATAAACAAAGATATTTTATTTTCCCACATCGGATTAAGAGTGGGGAGATAAAATTAGTGGATGTATACGCATCTCCTGTTCGATTTGGTGATAAGCAGGTTTTGTTTTCTATTATTTTTGATGTTACTGATCGGGAAAACTATAAAAAAGAGCTTCAGATAAAGAAGGAACAATTTGAAACCACTTTATTATCCATTAGTGATGCGGTAATATCCACCGATAATAAGGGGGGTATTACTTTTATGAATCAAGTAGCATTAAAATTAACCGGTTATCCCAAGGATGAAGCATATGGAGTTCCAATCGAGAATGTTTTTCGCATTATAAATGAACAAACCGGAATTGTATGCGAGAATCCGATATACAAAGCCTTACATACCGGAAATACAGTACATTTGGAAGAAAATATACGGTTGATCTCAAAAGACGGGAAAGGCTTTCCGATTGAGGACAGTGCTTCCGCGATGAAGGACGTCGACGGAAATATTATCGGAGCGGTAATTGTTTTTCGCGATGCAACGGACAAAAGAGAGAAAATTCAAAAAATTGAATCCTTAAGCTATAAGGATTCCCTTACCGGATTATACAATAGAAGATATTTGGAAAATGTCATGAAGGATATCAATATTCTCGTTAATATCCCGATCAGTATTATCGTTTTGGATATTAACGGACTTAAGCTGACCAATGATGCCTACGGTCATGAAGTAGGGGATATCCTGATCAAACGATTCGCAGACATATTAAATAAATCCTGTAGTGAGAATGACATTGTTGCGAGAGTTGGAGGAGATGAGTTTGTTCTATTGCTGCCGAGGACGGCACAAGAGCATGTATCATTAATTGAGAACAGGATCAAAAAATATGCGGAAGAGGAAACGAAGGATTATATACTGATTTCGTATGCGCTAGGTAGTGCAACCTTAAATAGTATAAACGAAGATATTCATGACTTTTGGAATATCGCGGATGGCCGGATGTATCAGAATAAAGTATTGCACGGTGAGCAAGAGAAAAATCGAATTATCGAAATGATTATTCAAAACATTAACTCTCGTAATGTACAGGAAGAAGAGCATTCCCGTAACGTATCCGCATACTGCAAACAATTGGCGGTTCAGATGAAGCTTGGAAAGCATGAAATAGAAGATATGATTCATATCGGATTATTACATGATATCGGTAAAATAGCCATACCGGCAAATCTGTTGTATAAGCCGGATGTACTAAAGAAAGAGGAATATGAAGTTGTGAAGCAGCACCCCAGAACAGGGCAGTATTTATTAAGAAATACGATGAGGTATTCAAAATTTTCCGATGTAGTCCTTCACCATCATGAACGATGGGATGGCTTAGGGTATCCGGATGGTTTGCAGGGAGAAGAGATTCCACTATACTCCAGAATGATTGCAGTGTGTGATGCCTTCGAAGCGATGACATCCCCCAGGCTGTATAGGCAGCCTAAAACGAGGGAAGAAGCAATGGAAGAGCTGATCGCTTGCTCCGGAACACAGTTTGATCCTGAAATTGTAAAGTGTTTCGCCAACAGAGATAATTAAGTTAACGATAAATTCTTCCTTTGATCAGAAAAATTGTATTACAAATACAAAAATATAGGATAAATGGAACGAAGCGGAGACTTGTCTCCTTTCGAATAGGTGATGGAATGAAAAAAATGGTTCTATTCGTTATCAGTATTATCATAATAGCTATCGGTGCGGGGTGCACGCAGGAAAGATCAATTACAATCGGAGTTGTCGGATCGATGACAGGAAATCAGTCTGATTTATCAGTCTCCGGTAGAAGGGGTATTGAGATAGCGGTAGATCGGATCAATGCATCCGGTGGAATCGATGGAAAGAAGGTAAAGTTAGTTGTGAAGGACGATAAGAATGATCCGGATCGTGCCAAGGAGATCGTCGATGAATTTGTGAGTCAACAGATACATTTGGTTATTGGACATTATACAAGCGGAATGATGTTAGCCGCCTATGGTGAGATGGTTAGTCAAGATATATTGTATTTGGGTCCAACGATTAGTACAGATAACTTGAGTGGTGTGGATGATAACTTTATTCGATTTATCGCCTCTACGAAAGAACAAGCAATGGTTATTAGTAACGAGGCAAAGCGGCTTAATCAGAAGAATTTTCTTGTCATTGCAGACAAGAAGAATCTTGGATTCCATGAACTCTTGTGTCAGAATTTCGAAGCCATTCTCCAGGAAAACGGAGGGCAAGTATTGGATATCTTTGAGTATGAAGCGCTGGATGATGCGACGCTTGAAGATATGATTAAGTTAATAGAAAGCCAAAGGAGTACCGATGGAATCTTTGTGATTTCAAATGCAAGTGATCTGGCGGTAATAGTACAGGCAACCAGAAAACAGGGTATCGATGTGGATATCTATGGTCCCCTGTGGGCTCATACCAATGACTTGATTCGCGTTGCCGGGGAATATTCAGAAGGAGTACGAGTGGTAAGCGGCATTGACATTGAAAACGTCTCAGAACCATATCTCGAATTTCAAAAGGAATTTTATGAAAAATATGGACAGGAGGTCACCTTTTCCAGTATCTATTCCTATGAGACGATGATGGCGCTGGCACAGGCCATTGACAAGGCCGGAAACGATGATGCCAATCAAGTGAAGGAAGCTATTATAGAAATTGGTCAGTTTGAAGGGTTACAGGCGAACTTTATTATTGATCAGTATGGTGATAACACGCGAAAGTATATGCTGGATCAAGTAATTGGAAATGCCTATAAGAGGATTGATTAACATGAAGAGGAAAAAGAAGGCTAGTCTAAAAAATAGAATATTTAATTTGATTGGTATCGTCATTATTATCATGCTTTCTTTCAATATTTTGGTGGTTGTTGCGATGCGGCAAATGGTTGAGGATAATATCCGTATTCAGAATGAAGAACTGCTTCGTATGGTAACAGACCAGATTCAGGATACGGTTACAACCCCGGTAGGTTTCCTGGGCAATATCCGATATCTGATATCGGACCAATATCCGGTAGAAAGTAAAGTGGTGACGGATTATCTGGAGATCATTAATAACAGCTACTCCTACTTATCTGAAATATATATTGTCAATCAGGAAGGGCATGTGATCAATGCTGCACCCTATGACAATACAATCATCGGAAATAGTATTATCTTTGAGCCATATTATCGAAAGGGAAACATAGGGGATAATTACTGGTCGGAGGTATACATATCACAGAGCACAGGGATGCCGACGATAAGCTTTAGCATAACAGAAGCGGATTATATGATCATTGCTAATTTTAATCTGTCCCAGCTACCTATTACCTTGAATAAAGGCTCCTTCGATCAGATTCGGCACATATTTGTTCTGGACCAGTGGGGTTCCTACATCGTTGCAGATGACTATGAAAAAGTGGAAGCCAGATATCGTTATGAGCATTTTGATAAATTGGGATTAAAGGCTTTGGGAACGAAGGAAGGGATTAATGATCAGTATAATGTAGGCTTCAAAAAGATCGAAGGACTGAACTGGTATATTCTATTTGAATTTGATAATGTGAAAAGTTACCGTAATTTGAACGGCTTTACAATCATATTATTTGGCTTCTGGGGTCTCACGGCAATCGCTGTCTATCTGTTTTTAAGAAGATATTTCAGTGATGTAAACAGTGAGCTTGGAATATTACAGGAGCGAGCTTTTTCTTTTCTACATAGCGCCATGAATCCACAAGAGAAAAATAATGACGATTATGTAGATATGAAATTCCTTGAACTTAGAAATCTGAATGATAATTTTGATACAATGATGAAAATTATCCTTGAGCGTCAGACAGAAATTCTGACAATCAATACGAACCTTGAAAATATGGTCAATGAGAGAACGAAGGATCTTGAAGAGATCAATGCTCAGCTGGAGGAAGAAATCCAAGAGAAGGAATGTGCGGAAGAGGAAGTAAGAAGCATCAATGAAAGCCTTGACCATCAAGTTAAAGTAAGAACAGAGGAATTAGAGCTTTTGAATGGTGCTCTTCAACAGAGTGTTCAAATGGCAGAACAAGCAAATGAGGCAAAGTCAAGATTCCTATCCATCATGAGTCACGAAATGAGAACGCCCTTGAATGGGATATTGGGTTTTTTGCAGATTTTAAGAACAACGAAATTAGACATGGAACAGGAAGAAATCACATCCTTAATTGATGGTTCCTCCAAAACCCTATTGGAGCTGATTAATGATATATTGGAGGTTGAAAAATATTCGGTAGGTAAAATGATTTTTGATGAGGAAGTAGTGAATCTCTGGGATACCTTGGAAGAAGAGGTAAAGAAATATCAATTCTTAATCAAAAATAAGGGGTTGGACTTTGAAATCGAGAATTCGGATAACCTGAAGGTCGATGTTGAAGTGGATCGGATGAAGCTGCAGCAGCTCGTAGGAAACCTGCTAAGCAATGCATTTAAATTTACTTCCCAAGGAAGAATTAAGGTTCGATTTATTGGTGAGGTGGAGAATAACAAGATAGGTTTACATATGGCAATTTCTGATACCGGAATCGGTATTAAGGAGGAAGATAGACAATACCTGTTTTCACCATATACCCAGGCTGATGGTAAAATTGCTAAGGTATTTGGGGGAACCGGCTTAGGTCTTACAATTTGTAAAGAGATTGTGTCACATTACGACGGTGAGATCTATGTTGAGAGTATTTTTGGGGAAGGATCTACCTTTTTTGTGGATTTAAATCTGCAAAAAGCAGATAGGGTAATGGAGCATGAAAATCCAAACAATGTAAATAGCATGGAAGGTACAACCGGAGCAAATCAATATAAGAATATTCTGGTGGTAGAAGATAATCTTACGAATCAGAAGTTGATGCGCATGTATCTTCAAAAGCTCAAAATGGATTATACGATTGCAGATAATGGGTTAGAAGCAGTAGAAATTCTCCGTGATAGAGCGTTTGATCTGGTATTGATGGATTGTCAAATGCCGATTATGGATGGGTTTGAAGCGACACGTAGGATACGGAAAGAGTTAGGAAGCTCGGTAAAAATCATTGCAATGACGGCATACACCTCGAAGGAGGATCAGGAAAGATGTATGGAAGCCGGAATGGATGAATATCTGGCCAAACCGATTGATTTGGATAAGCTAGCCGAAATTATGGGTTTTCCTTTAAAGCTCCAAAACATGAAGAAGGTAGCGGAGCCGTTGGATTATAATGGAAGAATAGACCGGGAAGCGAAACTTCTTATGAATAAACTCCCCTTTGACTATGATACCTGTGTTGAGTTGGTTGAGACATATGTCCATCAGATGAAGCTGGGACTCCGGGAGATTGATAGAATCATGGAGCAAGAGGATAGTACGAAGCTGGGAAAAAAGATACATGAACTCAAGGGTGCCTCCGGAGCAGCAAGGCAGGAAATCTTAATGAGAAGATTTGAAAGAATGGAACAGCTTCTGATTAATAAGCAGCCGGAAGGGATTACAGCGATCCTGCAAGAGATAAAAAGTGATCAATTATTTAAAGTTTAGGAGGGCATCTGTGTTGAATAGTATACTAATCATTGACGATTCTATTATGGATTGTAAGATAATGGAACATGCTTTAAGAAGATCAAATAGCGATATCAGGATTCTTTTTAATTATGATGGAAGGAATGTATTAGAGCAAATTATAACAGAGCAGGTCAGTGTTGTTATATTAGATTTGATGATTGAGAATATTAATGGTATTGATCTTCTGAAGATTATCAAGATGAATAAAGCAACAGCCGATCTTCCAGTCATTGTATGCTCCAGTATAAACAATAATGATACGATAAAGGAGACCCTCCTATTAGGTGCTTATGACTATTTTGAAAAGCCCTTAAGTGATGTAGCGATTGATTTTGGATTTTATGTAAAAGTAAAAAATGCTATGTCGATGAAGAAAAAGATCGACCATGTCGCATTTATCAAGAATCACGATGAATTAACCGGACTAGGAACACGTAAGCATTTTGAAACGGAATTACAAAATAATATTGATCAAGGCGTGCTTCCGTTAAGTGTAATCATTGTTGATATTAATGGACTTAAGGTAATCAATGATGCCTATGGGCATGACATCGGAGATGCTGCATTACGCGAAGTCAGTGATATAGTAAAATCCTTGACTGAGAAAAATTACTGTATTTCCAGATGGGGTAGTGATGAGATTGTAATACTGATGCCAAATGAAAACAGAAATAGTGTCATTGAGGTTGTTAAGAATATTAAAAGCAAAATGGATCAAAAGGATAATCGTTACTTTGATATTTCCTTTGGATGGGCAACCGAAGAAAGAGACATCGTTAATGCAAAGCATCTTATGCAAAAGGCAGAAGACTCCTTATATAGTAATAAAATATTGGAGCCAAGCAGTATAAGAAGAAATATGATTGATTCGATCGTTAAGACTTTACAGCAAAAAAACCCACGCGAAGAGATGCATTCACAGAGGGTTAGTTTTATCAGTGAAAAAATAGCCTATGAATTAGGCTTCTCGGAATATGAGATCAAGAGAGTGAAATTGGCAGGCTTAATGCATGACATTGGTAAGATAACGATTAACGAAGAGATTCTGAATAAACCCGGACGGTTGGACGAGAATGAATGGATACAAATAAGAAAGCATCCGGAGAATGGGTTCAAAATCCTAAGTACCTCGGTCGATACGATGGAGATAGCGAATGCTATTTTGGCTCATCATGAAAGATGGGATGGAAGAGGGTACCCCAAGGGGATAGAGAAAGAGAATATACCGATCATGGCCAGGATCATTGCTGTGGCAGATACCTTTGATGCCATGACAAGTATGCGACCTTATAAGGAGGTAGTTGATGAGTCTGAAGCAATTGAGGAGATCAGAAGATGTGCCGGTACCCAGTTTGATTCGTTGGTAGTAGAAGCGTTTCTGAGGTATAGTAATCATAGAGGATAGTACATAGGAGGCTTAAACCAGATCTCACGTATCCTCCGGATCGTTGCAGAAAACGATTGGAGGATATCTATGGATCAAGCGGATGAGGATCTGGAGGGTTTCTACGATCTCTTCAAGGGTAATAACTCATCCAGTGCCAGCTTTATGTATTTGTCCCATAGAACAAAGTCATGTGTGTATCCCTCGGGACAAAGATAATTAACCGAATATCCAAGCTCCCCTAATTTCTTAACATCTTTTTCTACCCGATCTCTTATAAATTCATCGCTGCCACAGATAACGTGGAAGTCGCATACATCTATTCCGTCTTCCATATTCTTCTTCGCGATTGCCTCTATGTTGTATGGAGAAGCATCTATGGCCTCGGCCTCACCAAAGGAGGAATTATAGAGAGGGAAGTTTTCTTTAAAGTGAGTACCATTCAATTCTTCTTTCAGTGTTTCCGTGGAGAGAGTCATTCCGATGCCGCCGGAGATGTCTATGCAGGTCTTGTAAAGGGAAGGATTCATCAGTGCTGTTCCTAGTGCTACATTACCGCCCATTGCATATCCCACAATGAAATTGTCTTCTCTGTTCGGGGAGGATGCAAATAGTGACTGTATTACTACCGGTAATTCTTTCGATAGGAACTTCTGGTATTTGACACCGTACTGAGTATCGATGCCGAATGAATTGGTTATGTTTGGAGTTACCAGCATAACATTGTTTTCTTGTGCATACCGTTCCGCATTACTGTATCGGTAAGCTAAAGTGTCATCATCGCCGCCACCGTGGATTAAGTACACTGTCTGAAATTTCATACCGGGATGATATACTTTAGACCGTTTCCCCTCCATCGACAGTGCAGATGTACCGGAAGCCTGTTCATAATAACTGTAATCATCCGTTGGATACACGATTGAGACATCGACATAATGTCCTAAGGTCTGACTTCTAAAATTAAAACGCATATAGCTCATAATCAGGAAATCCTTTCAATATAGTAAATTCAGTTTTTTAGAAATAGCTTTCTATATTCACTCGGTGTAACATTCTCATGCTTTTTAAACATCTGGGTGAAGTGGGAGAAATTACTGTAGCCCAATTCTGACGCTACCATACTAACCGGAATATTCGGGTTTTCTAGTAAGTCCTTTGCTGCATCTACCTTAATTCTAAGAATATAATTCTTCACATTTTCCCCCATCTCTTTTTTAAATAATTTGGAGAAATATTCAGGGCTCAAGTGAACATAATCTGCAACATCCTTCACGGAGATATCATTTGATATATTGGCTAAGATATACTCCTTCGCACGTTGTACATCATCCTTTGAGTCATCGGTAGAGGAGGCCATAGCGATCGCATTGATAATAAATGAAATACCCTTCATCAATGACGGGACATCTTTAAAGCTGTTCATATAGTCGTTGTATTTATATTCCTCTGTAAATAATCCCATGATATCAATATTCTGCTGATAGGAATAAAGAAAGAAGACCTTGGTCAGCTGCTGATGGAATTCACATAAGCTCTCTAAATTGAATTTATTAATGGATACATTAAAATTCAGAAATGCTATTATATTTTCCTCCAGTAAAGAAAACTGATTATTAGCTAAAAGCTTGGTCCAACGGGCAATATTCTCCAAAAGACTTGTTGCACCGGAAACTAAAACATTTTTATCGCAAAAATACATACCAGGCTTCTTTGCTACATTATTAATTAATAGCTGATGTCCGGTATAGATCGTGTCTCGGATGTTGGCTAGCTGGTCACGCGAAGTTGCATAGCAGGAAAGCTCGGGACCTATTTCCTTACAAAGGCTTTGGTAAAAGGACTCAAAAGCATCCGTCGTGATCGTATCCAGAGTATTGTCATTGCAATATAAGAGAACGACAAACTGTCGGTATCGGTTTAGGCATACTAACGAGTAAACAGCCGGTGAATAAAAACTCTTGTTTGCACTTTCTAGTATCGTTATAAATATAGGTTGATCCGATAGCATTGGCGATTTTGATTCGGAGTAGGGGTATATATCAACAATAATCGCCTGGATATTGGATTCCTCGTTCAGAGAATAGCCCATTTGATTCAAGGATGCAATGGATTGCTGCTTGTTCGTGGGATTCTGAGAAAATAAATTACGAACGATATTACTTGTGAATTCCATGTCATAGTAATGATTTTTCTGTCTGTCAGACATAATTTTTGAAACAGCCCGCATAATGACTTCTTCAATCTCGTGATATGGAGCCGGCTGTATTATGTAATCAAAACAGCCAAGCTTGATACTTTCCTTCGCATAGGTAAAGGAGGCATGGGAGGTTAACAGAATCCGGACTATGGAAGGATAATAATCATATACCCATTTGTTTAAACTAAGTCCATTCTCACCGGGCATTTCAATATCGGATAACAATATATCAATATCATTTGACTGAATTATTTGCTTGGCATCTGTGACATTTGTCGCGGTAAAAACTCGATCAATACCTACTTTATTAAAATTGACGCCGCTTGTAATTCCTTTCAATACGGATATCTGATCATCAATCACTAAAACATTCATATTGCACCTCCAGGATGGCAATTTACTCTATCTCAAACAATACCAGTCAGAAATTGGTATAAATCTATTCTTGATAATTCTCTAATAGCGGAAGGTAGATTAAAGCACAGGCACCGCCGGATGGATTATTATAAAAAGCAAACCGGTAGTTTGATTTATAAATTAATCCAATACGATGCTTCAGGTTTGAAATACCGACATGCTTTTTCGCAAACAAATCATTTTCGGAGCTATTTAACTGTTCCAGCATCTCGGGGGAATATCCAATACCATTATCACTTAGATGAATCTGCATCACAGGCACTTGATCCAACTCCGCAAGACTGATTTTAATATTAAAGATCAGCAAGTTCTCGGACTGTTTGTTATATTTTGCTGTGTTCTCCAGGAACGTCTGAATAAGCAATGAGGGGACCTGATATGGAAGCAATTGCGGATCCACCTGACTATCTAATATGATCGGAGTTACTCGATCCAGCATAATGATATTATAGTAGTCATTAACCTCCAGCAGCTCCGCTTCTAATGATACAAGTTTAAGATTATCGTGGAATACATATCGAAGATGGTTCGAAAATGCAATAATCATGCGTTGCATCTTCTCATATTCACTGTTTTCCAGCATGTTAAATAAGCTTTTTAAACAGTTGAGGAAAAAGTGCGAACGCGTTTGCACATAGTAATATTGTAATCTTGCATGGTCTTTTTCAAACGCCTCAAGCTGTTTTGCATTATTTAAGGCGATTTTTTGGTTGATCAGATTTGCCAGCGCATTGTTAATATTCTGGTATTCAATAATATTACTGTCTTTATTGGCTAAGAAAGGCATTGAATCATTTTGCTCTAAATGATCCGTGGCAGCATTGATCTGGTCCAGCGGATAGAGAAGAATATTATTAAAGGAATAAAAGATATATATAATGACGGCGCAGGTTAATATCGCAAAAAGTATAAATATGATGACGATTACCTTAACAAAACTTCCGATGTAGTTGGAAGTAAATATACAGCCCATACTAATATCGGTATTTTCGATGGGCGAGGTCACAACATGATAATTTGAAAAGAAGGGTGTGTTTCTCTTATTATGAAGGTCGTCAATGGTGATATTCATATCAGCAAAAGCATCTGTATTCGTCAGTAGCTTTTCACTATTGAAGAACCCAAAGGATAAGGAGGCATAATCTGAATTAACGTATTTAAGCAGGTCAAAATTATTGAGGTCCAAGGTAGTACAAACATAAATATCACTTACCTTTAGTGTTTTCATTAAGATCGTATGATGTTCGTCCTGGAATGCAATCCAGGTGTTGAATTGACTTGGTTCCTGAGCAAACCAGTAATCTCTTAAATGATCCTTTAGCTGATATATATATTGTGATCCGTTTTTAGAAAAAGTAGAGCCATAGGCATGCATTGATTTGCTACTGTCCTTATTGAAAATAAAAATACACTCATAAGGAGCCACATGTCTTTTTAACATTTCGGTGATATTATACTGAAGCACAACTTTGTCTGAATCCTTTAAATTTTTCATAGTCAGCAATTGGAACGAATGGTCTGAATAACATAGTTTTTGAACAAAGGATGAAACATCAGACATTTCTTGCTGAAGTGTATATACATAAAAATTCATAGCAGAGTTCGCATTGTGGGACATTTGCTTGGAACTGGTTGTTATGAACATAATACAATAAAATATAAGAACACCGGAGGTACAAGCAAACAGCGTTAGGAAATATCGAAAGAATATTTTTCGTACCGAAAAAGGAGTTTTCGATTTGAAGAATGACATAAAAGCAACCTCCTGTTGAACGTTTACACTATAATGGAAATCAGTATGTAAAAATCAACCAAAAAACTTATCGCAATTTATTTTAATATTATCAAAGTCAACAAATAAAGTCAAGAAATCGATAAAATAACACAGAAAAACGAAGTGTAAACGTTTGACATTGGAAATTAATAGTGAGAAAATATTGTATAGATAGAATGATAAAGGAGATGGACAAATGGCCTACTTAGAATTGAATGCATTATCAACTATTTTATGTGGATCTTTTAGTGCGAAGGTGTATTTGCCTGAAATGGACAAGTTATTCCTGGATGATGAAAAGCACGAAAAGAAATATCCGGTATTATGGCTGCTTCACAGTGAAGGAGGAACGGCACTGGATTGGAATAAAACCATGGCCGAGAAGTGTGCAGCTGAATTTGGAATCATCATTATTGCTCCGGATACCCAGCATACAATCTGTACGAACATGGATTATGGTCCAAGGTATGAGAATTTTCTTGCAACCGAATTGCCCGGTATTTGCAGAAACAATCTTCCAATCTCAGAGGAGCCCTCCTTAAACTGGATTGGTGGGGTAGGGACCGGAGCATATGGAGCAGTGAAAGCAGCGATCAAACATCCGGAGGTTTTTAGCAAATGTATTGCAATGGATGCAGTATTTGATATGGATAAGATCTGCAGAAAGGCAATGCGTGGGGAACCCACAGAGATTTTTCATACAGAGGAATCCTTAAAGGCTGTATTTGGAGATATTACAGCAATCACAGGCAGTCAGCATGATTTATATGCCTTAGCTCAGAAATGTGATAGAGGTTTATTTTATGTGACAGGCCCTGCAGCATCGATTTATGCAGAGGAACGACTGCGTCTAGTAGATGCTTTAAAGGATAAAGCAGAATATATCGAAACGAAGGGCGAGGTAATGGACTTTAGCGAGCCGATGGTATTAAGAAAAGCAATTGCTTGGCTATGTATGAAGTAGAATAGGGGGATAAAAAATGGCAAATATGAGATTGCATTATTTTTCGGAAGCACTCCGGATGACGGTAGGAGTTAATGTCATTATCCCGGAGAACACTTGGGGTCACTCTCTTGCAGACAGACCTAAGGGATATCGCTATCCGGTACTTTGGCTGCAGTCGGGCGGTGGCTTTGATTATACGGATTGGCAAAGATACACTGCACTGGAGTTGTATGCTGCTGAGGCAGGTGTTGCTGTTGTATGCAGCGGAACCTATTGCTCAGGGTATATGGATACGAAGCATGGAGATTTTAAATATTTTACGCAGTTATCCATTGAGACACCAAGAGTGGTTAGACATTTATTTCCGTTATCGGAGGATCCGAAAGAAAATTACATCGCTGGTTTCTCGATGGGCGGATATGGATCACTGAAATGGATGCTTAGAGACCCCGAAAAATTTGCTGCCTTTGGCCTGTTCTCAGGGATTAAAAATGTCCCGGATGTTATACCGGAGCTGGAAGACAGAGAAGATGACTTCTTTATGTTCGCTTCCGCTTTTGGTGATAGGGCGAGAACGAAAAATACAGAGGATGATGTTGTATATATGCTGAAGAAGCAACTGGAGGCTGGAAAAACATTTCCGAGAGGATATATGGCAACCGGCGTAGAGGATACTCACTATAAGGATAATGTGGAGTTTATGGATCTCTATGAGTCGATTGGGTTGAAGTTTGAGAGAGTAATCGACCACGGCGCTCATAACTGGGAGTATTGTAACCGTCATGTTAAGAATTTTCTTGATTGGATTGATATAAAAGAAACATTCCGAAGAGATTTTGAATAGAGGGCAGACAAGGAGCTGTTGCAATATATGATTCATATGAAGGATAGAACAACATGCATCCCTCACACACAGGTTGCCTGACATCTTATAATTTTGTATGCCATTATCAAACATAAATGTTTGCTACTGTCATACAAAATCAACAATCTGTCCGTCAAACAGTGTATTATGGGATACATATTGTCCCATCCTTCAGATGGAACTTACGTATTGCAACAGCACCACAAAAGTTTGTGCCTGCGAAATTCTCAGAATAAACTAGAATAAAAGGAGGGTTTACAGATTATAATGGGTGACATGTTATTAAGACCGGGAACACCGGATGATGAAAACCGGGATTATCTCCCCGAGAAATTAAAAGGAACCGATATTGTTGTAAATGAGAATGGGAATAATTCACAACCATATCCGAAGAACTTAAAGGAGTATCACGGTGTTATTGTAGATGATTTGGAGGATGAATGGTATGTCTATGTACCGGATAGCTATGATCCATCGAAGAAAACAGCGCTGGTACTATCAATGCATGGCGGGATGATGACAGGCTGGGGTCAAGCAGTATATACTTCATGGACGATGGCTGCTGACAGAGACGGCTTTATTGTTGTATTTCCCAATGCCAGTAATAACCGCTTCTGGCAGGTTCAGTGGGGGACCTGGGAAATGGATCCGGAAAAGCGCACACCGGGCTCCATGGAGGGAGAGCCGCAGGGAGTAAAATCCTGTCCTGAGAACGTGTCGGATAATCACGATATCAAACTTGCTATTGGGCTTATTGATTTAATGAAGCGTACTTACAATATAGATCCCGGGAGAGTCTTCATGCAAGGAATGTCGATGGGAAATATGATGACGGACTTGTTTGCCAGAAACTTCGGAAACCTGTTGGCAGGCGCAGCCGGATCCGGAGCGGCAGCATTTCTGTCTCTTATTTATACGAAGGATGGAAAGATCATTAATCAGGGAGGACCACTTGCGATCTGGCAGTCAAGACCGGAACTGAATGATATTCCTCCAAGAGGAGATACGGAGAGAAAGGTACATAAATACAATAGATTGTACTGGATGAGAATCAATGAATGTGAGTTGGTTCCGGAGATTACAATACAGGGTGAAAATAATCTGGCATTCTATAAAGGAAAGAAGGCAGATGTTGTATATTTGGATATTAAGAACAGAGATCACGGACAGACCTTTGATGATGCTGCACTGGTATGGGATTACTTGTTCTCCGGTATCCGAAGGGAAGAGGATGGAACAATCGTATGTACTGAGCCGGTCAAGGCAAGAAAGGGAGATAGTTTCGCTTTTGCGGTTACGACTGGCAGTGCTAAGGTATGGATTCAAAATAGCATTCAGGAGATGTCGGGTGAAACAATTGGCTGGAGAAAGATGAAGTATCACGGACTGGAAGGAGGCCAGAAGATTCGAGGCGAGTATCATATGGTTCCCTTATCCTTCTTAGCGAAAACTCTCCAGGCAGAACTCAAATATGCACAAGATAAGCTTGTAGCTAATGTAATAATGTCAGATGGAAGAAAGCTTCAGTTTGCGAGAGGCAGCATCGGTTGTATTATAGACAACTCACTTACCCAGATGTACTGCGAAGCATTACATCGTAGTGATGAACTCTACGTATCCGTGGAATGGTTCTCGGAATATGTATGTAACTTACATGTCTCTATATGTGAAGACGTTGTCTATGTAACAGATCATGTGAATAAGTTATCTGCCAACATGGCAGACCTTATTAAGGATTTACTGACTGACAATATCGTTCCGGATAATTATGAAGCTATGTTATAAAAGAAATTAGAATATTAATTTATTAGAACGAACTACAAAATGAATTTCAGAGGTAATTCAACGAAACTTCTTTCAGGTATTGTTTGAGACCACTTTTTGGTATCAGGAATGGAGGTAACTTTGGAAAATAAAATAAAAATATTAGCGGGGACACCGTATGATGACAATCGTGAATACTTACCTGAGTCCATCAAAGGATCGGATATCGTTGTGAATGAGAATGGAAATAACTCACAACCATACCCTAAGAGACTTCAGGAGTTTCACGAAATAATGGGCAATTCGACACCGGATACCTGGTATGAGTATGTACCGGAGTGTTATGACCCCTCAAGGAAGACACCTCTTGTATTCGCGTTGCATGGGGGCTTAATGACCGGCTGGGGTCAGGCTGTCTATACTTCCTGGACGCTGGTAGCAGACAGAGATAATATTATTGTCGTATTTCCCGATGCTCACACCAGGAGATTATGGACATTGGAAGCGTCTGATTTCGAACTTAAAGTGGATGAAGAGATGCCAAAGGACATTAAGCAGAACTTAAGTTCAAATGAAGAAAATCCGGATATTAAGTTGGTACTAGCATTAATGGAGCACATGAAAAGCAAGTACAACATAGATGAAGAAAGAATTTTCATGCAGGGTATGTCCAACGGAAATATGTTTACCTCCCAATTTGCCAGATATTTTGGGGACAAGTTAACCGCTGCTTCCGGTGCCGGTGGAGGTACACCTAATCCCCGTCTTTTATATCATCATGGAAGACTTAAGAACCAGGCTGGCCCCGTCGGTATGTGGACCTCAATACCGGAGACAAATGGTTGTCCACCCTGGTGCGAATTTGATGATTTAACAATATATAAATATACAAGAGTATATTGGAATGAGTTGAACGGATGCAATTTGGATCCTCAAATCAGTATTATCGGAGAGGACGCATTTGCATTTTATAAAGGGGATAAGGTGGATAATGTCTTTCTCGACATCAAGAACCGGGATCATGGACAAACCTTGGATGAAGCAGCCTTGGTATGGGATTATTATTTCTCGGGACTTAGAAGAAAGGCAGATGGTACCATCGTAGATGAAGGCTCACGAAAACCGCGTGTCGGTGATCAATTTGCCATCGCAGTTGCAGATGGATGTACAACGGCCTGGTTCGAGAATAAGAAGGTAGAGATGAAGGCTCCGGCTATCCTATGGCAGAAGCTAAAGTATCACGGTTTAAACGGAGGTCAAAAGGTAAAGGGTGAATATCTCTGTGTGCCGATTTCCTTCATAGCGCAGGTCTTTGGTGCTGAGTATAAATACAAGGAAGGCGGAGCGGTTGCTTACCTGATTTTAAAGGATAAGGGGGTATTGCAGTTCGCAAGAGGAAGCATTGCCTGTATTATCGACAATGATATCCGGTGTATGTATTGTGAAGCGTTACACAGAGATGGTGAGCTTTGTATCTCTCTGGAATGGTTTACTAGATTTATTATGAACATATGCGCCTCCAGATATGAGGATGTTTTATATGTCACAGATCATCATGCAGAGCTTGGCGTGAATATGGCTGATCTGATCCGTAATCTTTTGCACAATGAAAAGGAAACGGTAGAATTATAAGAATGGAGAGAATTTAACATGGCAGAGATCAGAATTTTACCGGGGACACCCGACGATGATAACCGAGAGTATCTTCCGGAGATCATAAAGACAACCGATATTGTAGTGAATGAGAATGGCAATAACTCTCTTGTATATCCCGAGAGACTTCAGGAATTTAGGGAGGTATTAATTGATGGTACACAGGATGTCTGGTATGAATATGTTCCAAAGAGCTACGATCCGTCCAAGAAGGTTCCGCTTGTAATCGGCTTACATGGCGGGCTTATGACCGGTTGGGGACATTCTATCTACACCTCCTGGACTCTGGTGGCAGAAAGAGAAGGCTTTATCTGTCTCTTTCCTAATTCTCATGAGAAAAGAATGTGGGCTGTATATGGTGTATTTGATAACTTTGATCCGGCATCAGCACCGGACCTTCCAATCTTAACTCCGCCAAAGGACATTAAGGATAATCATGATATGAATATGCTGCTTGCCCTGATCGATAAAATGAAGGAAAAGTACAGCATCGATGAAGGCAGGATATTTATGCAGGGTATGTCTATGGGTAATCTTATGACAGGACAGTTTGCAAGAGAATATGGAGATATTCTAGCGGGTGCGGCTGGATCAGGAGGTCCTAGTGAAATTAGAAATCTATTCGATCCAAATGGAAAGATTATCAATAAGGCCGGTCATCTTGCCATCTGGCAATCACGACCGGAAAAGAATGGTCTTCCACCCGGGAAGGCTTATGATGAATTTACAATCAATAAGATGAACCGCATTTACTGGATGAAGCTGAATGAGTGCGAGCTCGTCCCTCAGATTAGCATTATCGGGGAAGACAATTTCGCCTTCTATCAGGGAAAAAAGGCAGATCTGGTTTATCTGGATATTAAAAACAGAGATCATGGACAGACCTTAGAGGAAGCCTTCCTGTACTGGGATTACCTGTTCTCTGGCACAAGAAGAAATGAAGATGGAACGATCACTCATGAGGAGAGTAAATTACCAAGAATAGGTGACAGCTTTGGTGTTGCGGTAGCCGGCGGCTATGATAAAGCCTGGTTTGGAAACAAGGTGGTTGACTTAAAGACAAAAGCCATACAGTGGGATAAATTAAAATATCACGGGTTAAATGGAGACCAGCTTGTCAGGGGTTCATATCTTTGTGTTCCGCTGTCCTTCCTTGCAGAGGTGTTTGAAGCGGATTACAAAACAGAGGATAATGCAGCTACCGTTGTTCTAACACTTAAGGATAAGAGAAGAATACAGTTTGCAAGAGGAAGTATTGGTTGTGTGATTGATGATACCGTACGAAGCATGTACTGCGAAGCCCTTCATAGAGAGAATGAGTTGCTTGTTTCCATCGAGTGGTTTGCTAAGTATTTCTACGGACTTCAGGTTACAAGCTGCGAGGGAGTAACCTACATCACAGATCATTTTGCTGATTTATCCGCCTTCATGGCTGATCTGATCAAAGACCTGTTCGAAGGGAAAATGGTTCCGGATAATTATGATACTTTACTTTAATCGCTATAGAGTATATGAGCTTACGCAAGATGCGGCAAAAAGACTTTTATCGGGCAATATCTATTTATAGTACACAATGAAAGGGGTATTAGAATGAAGAAAATAATAGCGTTCACACATATTGGTGACTACGGACAAGCAGTTGACAGCATCAAGTTTGTATTAGATAATGAAGTAAATGTGAGCGAAGTGACACTAACAATGGAAGGTCATTTTCGTGATTTAAGTGGAAAGGCCTTATCGAAAGGCATCCTATCGATTGATCAGGCAGCAGATGGTGTTGAGATCATGGTTGATCCGTTTTTGTACCGATATGATTTTAGAATCACAGGTAGCATCGGTCAGGAAAAAATCAAAATATCCAAACAGGAAGTGGATGAGCTCGTTGTTAAGAATCTAGATACCTTCACTGCAAAGAAGGAGAACGGTGTAAATTACAGATTGTATGAGCCGGAAGCAATCACTCCAAGACCTTTGGTACTGTTCCTTCACGGAGGCGGTGAATGTGGCGAGGACAATATTCTTCAGATGACAGGCACATTAGGTGCATTAAGACTGGCGGAAAAATGGCCGGAAATGTATGTTATGGCACCCCAGGCACCGGCAGGTTCTCTTACGATGCAGGAGAATTTTGAAGTAATGAAGCGGAGAGGAAACCCCTTCCGTGTTGAGATCGGCATGACTCCATTTGCTCTTAAGGGCGAAAGAGGTTGGAACAGGGATTACTTAGGAAAAGTATGTGACATTATCCGCGGTATGATTGCTTCCGGTAAAGTAGATCCACGGAGGGTGTATGTAATTGGTATGAGTATGGGCGGAGGCGGAACCATTAATGCAGTTTCTGTAGCACCGGACTTATTTGCGGCAGCAGCACCGATCTGCCCCAGCATGAACGGGGAAAGCTATGCTCAGTTACTACATTGGCCTAAGGTTCCGGTATGGATCTCCACTGCATATATGGATCATCAGCATGGCAGACATGCATATATTCTGAATGCTTGTAATAAGCTTTGGGACGAGGGCAGAGAAGATGTAAAATATACGATCTATCTTCCGGAGGAGTTGGAGAAATACGGTATCGGTAATACGGAGGGGATCACAGATAAGGAACTTGATGCAGAAAACCATAATAGCTGGATACTTACATTACATAATGAAAAGGGAATTCTCGATTGGATGATTTCCCATCAAAAGGAATAAACTTTTGTGCTAAAGGAGAGGGAATAAATAATGGCAACAATCAAGGATGTAGCAAAGCATTCCAATGTATCGATAGCAACCGTTTCAAGAATCATAAACAATCGAGGTCCGATTAGCAATATAACCCGACAAAAGGTGTATGATTCCATGAAAACACTGAACTATCAGCCAAACGAAATGGCAAGGGCACTTCAAAAACAGAAAAGCAATATCATTGGTTTGATTGTGCCCTCGATTGAGTATCCCTTCTTTAGCAGATTAATTGAGGCGATCGAGGAGACCTGCCATAGTAATGGATACAAACTGATGTTATGTCGTTCTGCTGAGAATGAGGATCGTGAGATAGAAATGGTATCCATGCTTGAGGGGAACAAGGTTGATGGAATCATATTGTGTAGCAGACTGGGCGATGCAAGCATATATGCCGGTAAAACAATGCCGATGGTCAGCATTGATCGGAATATTGAAGGATTTTCAACCGTGACATCAGATAATTATTATGGTGGTACGCTCGCAGCCAAAGAACTTTTTCGAGCAGGATCGAAGCGACCGGTACTATTTGGGAATAATATTCCGGAGTATATGGCTATGAATGATCGAAATGTTGGTTTTTTTGAGGAATGTAACAAATTGGGTTTAAAACCAGAGTACATTTGTGCTCCGGATGCATTGCATAACGATGGGGTTCTGGTAGATAGCTTTTTGGACGGTATGAATCGATATCAGGATGTAGATGGCTTGTTTATTACCGGAGATGCATTAACTGCCCAAATAGCTTGTAATCAGGTTGTGAAGAGCAAAGGGATCATTGATAAAATACCGGTTGTCTCCTACGATGGATTAGAAATATCAAAGCTTCTTGATATTACTACAATCGCACAACCGATATACGATATGGGAGTGTGTGCGACGGAACAGGTAATTCGGGGAATAAAGGGAAAAGTGATGCATACACGCTCCGTTTTACCGGTACAGCTATTGGAACGACATAGTACAAGTATATTTAAGAAATAGAAATAACTTATAGGCTAATATACGGTATGATGATACAAAATGGTGAGTAGTGTGAATACGTATTTCGCACGATAAATTTATGTTGATGCTCAAATTCTCGGGTATTGACAGCAGGGAGGGTATATATGTCTTTATTAACTTATAATTTTGAAAGTGAATATTTAAATAATAATCATCAGATTTCGGTTATTCTTCCGGATAAGAAGAGAGGAGTTTCTCCGGAGGAATTTTATCGCAGCGGAAAGAAATATAAAGTTCTTTGGCTGCTTCACGGGACCTATGGTGATAACACCGATTGGATTAGAAAAACAAATATTGAGCTTTATGCCGCGGAGAAGGACCTTGTTGTAGTTATCCCTTCCGCACTCAATTCAAACTATTCAAATTGGCCGGATGCAATGCTTGGCTTCAATATGTATGACTACTTTACTAAGGAATTGATGCCGCTGATCTACGGCTGGTTACCGGTATCGGACAAGAGAGAAGATAATTTCATCGCAGGACTCTCCATGGGTGGGCGAGGAACCATTAAATTTGCTGTTAATTATCCGGAATTATTTGCGGCTGCAGCGGTGCTTTCTGCAGTACCCGTTCCCTTTGATGAGTTAAGACCTGGGCATCCGTGCATTATAATGGACACCGCGAATCCCAGAATGGTTCAGATTATTGAAAATGCCGGTGGCTTTGAAGCGTATTCCGCTTCGGAAGAAAATGTATGGGCGATCATCGATAAGTTGGCTCCAACCGGCAGACTTCCGAAGCTGATGTTTGCTTGTGGTCATGAGGATGTTCTGCTCTATGACAGATACAAAGCATTTAGAGAACACTGCAAGGAAATCGGCTTAGAGGCGAAGTGGTTTGACCTTCCGAACTATAAGCATGAATGGAGATTCTGGGATCGATCCATCCAGGAGGCTTTAGAATTCTTCGGACTAGGAGATGCAGAGGGCGGAAATCCCTTTTAAATTCATAACATAGTAAGGGGATGTCGCCGGAGCGACATCCCCTTTTCAATAACCTTAGTTTGAATTATTCATACATTCGTATACGAGATCTCTGATTCTTGGATGGATCTCATGATAAACCTTAGGAAATCCGATAATGTGTTGTGTGTAGAAGATACTGATATGATTGGTCGTGTCTACTAATGCATATGCTCCGGCAGCACCATCCCATCCGAATTCACCAAGGGGGGATTTTGAGACCTTCTCATCCACAAGAACTCTTACTCCAAGGCCGTATTCATAACCAACCTTACCGGCAATCGCAAAGTCCTCACTCATCTGACCGGTAGTATAGGGAACGGTAAACAGCTTAACCGAGTCCTCAGAAAGGATTCTTACGCCGTTTGCTCCTACACCGCCGTTACTTAATGCGTCGATAAATTTACTATATGCGTCAACCGTGCCTGCGAGACCTGCACCACCACTTTCATAATTGGATGTAATCTTAAAGCTTCCGGACATTACCCCGTCATCGGGTTTGATTTCATCTGTACCAAATACACCCATATACATCGCACAGATTCGGTCAGCTAAACTCTTATCATTTTCCCAGTGGAAATGAAACTCTTTTATCCCAAGTGGTTCAAAGATATTATCTCTTAAGTATTCTGAATATTTCTGCCCGGAAACAACCTCAACTACGGCAGCTAAAACATCATGTCCCAAGCCGTAGGAATATCTTGTTCTTGGGTCATATACAAGTGGCATCCTTGCAATTTCTGCGATTACTTCTCTGGTAGAGGCCTGATTATTGCTTCTTTCTCTGATGTCGTTCAGTTCCTTTGAAGTGGTATCATAGGATAAACCGGCTGTCATGCTCATAAGATCTATGATACGAATGGTATTATGAGCAAAATGGCATCTGTCCGTTGAATTTGGCCATTTTAGCGGGAACTCAAATTTAAATTCATCCGCCACCTTCATCCGGTCGTACTCCGGGAGATAGTCACGAACCTCATCGTAGAGTCTCAAATTACCCCGTTCCATCTGCTGTAATACAGCCGTCATGGTTACAACCTTTGTAGCTGAGAAAAGCCGGAATAAAGTATCTTTGGTGAGGGGACTTGTGTTACCCATATCGGAACAACCTGTCAGATGACGATATACAACCTCGTGATCCTTGGTAATCTGACAGTCAGCCGCCGGTATTCCATATTCCTTGTGCAGCGAATTAATATATTCTGTAAGTTTGTCGAAATTCATAGCTAGCCTCCATATTTTTATTATTGATTAAAGATTAAGATGTCAAAAGCCATGTACGTGACTTATAATCATCAATTTGCACCTATCTACATCAATTATAGCATGATACAGAATATAGTTCGATGAGCAACTGTATGAAACCGTTGGTACTTAGGTCCTGTATTGTAGGACCTTATGTACCACTACGGGCTTCATCCAAGCGAGAGCGTGTTGCGAATGAATTATGTTCTGTATCATGCCATTAACATACAGCTGTGCAAATTGATGAGACTATGACATGAAATTGGTCTGTTGACATCCCATACAATTTTATTTGTGCTGGCTAACGAGCCAGTCCATGATTCCGTGCTCGTTATTGTAGGTAAGTACCCATGCATTATGGTTCTCTGAGAACCTCTCCATCAATGGAAGCTCAGGATCCGCAAACCCATATTTTTCAAATTCTTCCGGTGCGTACAGTGTAAGATGTGCATTTTTATTACCTGCATCCTTCAGCTTCATAATCGCATCTACAATATATTTATGACGATAGAAAGTATGGTCAACATAGGCTGTTGAAACCCAGATCTTAGTGTCTGTGAGAGAACATAGAATGTTGTACGTATCAGGCATCATAGAGGGGCATATCGGAGCGGCGGCTGCAAATAGATCGCCTGCAATGGATAAAGCACGAAGGACTCCGCACCCTCCCATGGATAAGCCGGTTACAAAGACTTTGTCAGGATCAACGCTTCCATCTGCAATCATTTTCCGAATAATGTCACATACCTTAGCAATATATTCTCTGTGCCAGCCGGAGCCGGGTAGAATAGTAGCAGTATGGAAGGAATTTTTAAATACTACAGTAGGATCCGGTAGCATTTCATGAATGTTGCCGGGGGCCTGTGGTGCCATGACATATAATTCGGGGTACATCGCGGCAAGCTTTAGAGCACCAAGAGTCCCTGTCATTTGGAGTATGTTATCACTGCCACACTCTCCGCCGCCGTGCAGGAACAGGAGAAGAGGGCGAGGTCCCTCTGCTTTTGGACGGTACAGGCGATAATTAACATCTCCGTCGTTTTTGGCTTCAAATAGATTCAAATCCTTTACATGGATATCGTTCAGATCCACATCCTGCTTTGAGAAGCAGGTGATTGTATTTTGATCTTGAATTTCTAATTTAAAATCTCCATTGTAATAAATTGGGTCAATGACAATGTGGTAGCCATTATGAATGGGAGTGATAGCTCGAACCTTTCTGTCGACACTTCTCGAACCTAAATAAGCGGTGAGTTTTATATCCTCGGAGGTTAGTCCGGTAGGACCACTCATTAAATCAAAGGCGACAGCCTCCCAGCCACGATTTTTTACTTCTACATAAACGAATAATTTCAGATAAATCACCAAGCCTTTCCTTCATTTATAGAATACCGGTTAATACAGCCTCATCTAAGTAATCCGCTAAGGCTCTCTTTGCTAAAGAATACACTCCGTCTCAGAAGCCCTATCATAATAGGAGATTGTATAAGTGAGTGCTCTGAAATCGGCATGTAAAGTAGTGCGATATTCATCTTTTTGCCATGTGATAACTACGGTACCGTCATCGTGGTTCTCACTAACGATGATTGCCCCCTGAAAGGCTTCATAAGTATTTCGAAAACGCATTAATTCATAGAGTCGGTTGCAAACAGGTCGTTCGATTGCTGCTTCAATCTCCTCCCTTGCATAGTTATGTCGGTTTATTGTTCGAGGATCCGAATTTGTTTTCATGCTTTCAATATCGTTCTCACCGGCAAGAAGTCCAACATAATATACCTGCGGAATACCGGGTGCGAAGAACTGGACCGCTCTGGCAATCAGATAAGCGTCATCATTTTCTCTAAGAGCAGAGTAGTACGTGGAACCAAGCTGATAACTCTGGAATTTCTCCCCCTTTTTCTTGATCATACTTGGGAGCTTAATGTACTGCTTCGCTTCCCTTGTAATATCATCTACATCTTCCCGGACGAAGTTGATTTCATCCTCACTTAGCAAGCCTACGACATCTACAACACCGATTCCATCATGAGTATCTAGTGTTGTGAACTGCTTTCTGGGACAGATATTCAGCCAATGAATCAATCGGTCGGTTCGACCGCTTTTCAGACCATGCAGCAAGAGCATCGGAAGGGCAAAATCATAGACCCAGTATCCTTTTTCGGCCATTTTAAGCTGTATCGTGTAATTCTCGTGAATCTCCGGAAGCATCTCAGTTCCTGTTTTATATAATGGTTTCATACCAATCTCTAGGACTTCCCAAATCTCCGGTTCAACGAAAAAACAGCTTGAGCCGGGTCGCTTCGAAGCATAAGCAAAAGCATCAAAACGAATAAGGGGAACATGCCTGCTTAGGATTCCTAAATTACGATCATAATAATCCTGAGTAGCTTTTGAATAAGGGTTGATGTCAATCTGTTCCTGGAAGAACGTATTCCATAGATGAACGACCTGACCATCATCTCGGACAAACTCGATATATGGATGATTTGCTTTTCTTCGATATAAGGCGGCGGATTGTTCTTCTGTTGGATTTCCCCCGGGCCAGAATTCTTCCCAGTGGATAAACATATCACGGTATGGAGAGGACTCTCCATTCGCCATATAATGTTTAAATTCTTCAGAACGAATGGAAATATGATTTAGCATAAAATCAGCCATCATATAATACTTGTCTGCCAATTTATCAACATCTTCCCAGGTTCCAAAATCAGGGTCAACCTTATCATAATTAATAACAGCAAATCCACGATCACCGGAAGAGGGAAAGAACGGAAGTATATGTAGACCACCGATGACACCCTCAAAATGATCCGCTAAAATATCGTATAATTCATTTAAGTTTTTACCCATACTATCCGCATAGGTGATCAGCATTATCTTGTTTTCTATTTTCTTCATGTTTCTTAGCCTCCCTTAACCCTTTACCGATCCAACCGTAATACCTTTTGTGAAGGATTTCTGGAAGAAGGGATATGCAAATAGAATCGGTAAAAGTGCGATTACGGCGATTGCCATACGAATACTGACACTTGGTAGTTCCGTAATCTTGATACTCGGATCCGAATGTGACTGTAGGAAGGCAATATTGCTAAGAACTGAGTTCAGGTAGTTTTGAATACCGTAAAGCTCGCGTTTTGTCTGAATGAAGTATACACCATTTGTCCAGTTATTCCAGTAAGCAATCGCTGACATAAGGGCGATTGTACCAACAATTGGTTTTGACATTGGAACTACTATTCGTATCAGTGTTTTGATTTCACTTGAGCCGTCGATCATCGCTGCTTCTATTACTTCGTTCGGCACATTTGAATTAATATAGGTACGTACCATGATTACAAAGAAAGCATTCATTAATAAATAGGGAACGATTAAAGCCCAAACGGTATCAGCCAAGCTGAAAATTCTTGTATAAACTAAATAGGTAGGGACGAATCCTCCATTAAATAACATGGTAAAGAATACGATGAAAGACAGGACTCTTCGACCTGGAAGATCCTTACGGGATAAGGGATAAGCAAATAACATTGTCATCGCCACACTGATTGAGGTACCTACGCCGGTGATGAAGAAGCTCATTCCATAAGCTCTGATGATATTCTCCTTCACACTCCAGATATATTTGTAAGCAGACAAGGAAAACTCGGATGGAATAAAGGAATAGCCATTTTGTGCAAGGGATACCTCGGATGTAAATGAGCTTGCAATTAATAAAAAGAATGGAAGAATACATGCTAATACTAATAAAAGCATAATTAATCCCATAGTAAAACGAAAAAGTTTATTGTTATAAATCATGAATGTCTCCTCCTTTGATTAGAATAAGCTGCTATCCTTGTCTAATTTTGATACTACGGTATTAGCTGCAAATACACAAATGAAACCAAGTACAGACTGCAGGAAACCACCCGCTGTGGAACGACCGATATCATTAAGCTCTAATAATCCACGGTATACATAGGTATCGATGGTCTGTGTTGTTGTGTAAAGCAAGCCACTGTTCATAGGGACCTGATAGAATAAACCAAAATCGGAATAGCAGATCCGGCCAATTGATAGAAGGACCAAGGTAATAATGGTAGGTTTAAGCATTGGTAAGGTTATATAGCGAATCTGATTCCAAATGCCGGAGCCATCCACCGTTGCCGCTTCATAAAAGGACTTATCAATACCAATCAATGTAGAGTAATATAAGATAGAACTATATCCAAAGGTCATCCAAAGGTATACAATGGTAAGTATGATTGGCCAGTATTGAGCCTTGTTATACCAGCTAATCGGATCAATACCAAAGAGTGGCAATATTGTCATGTTCATGAAACCGTTATTGCCGCTTAGGAAGGCAAAGACAATGTAACTGATAATAACCGTTGATAATAGGTAAGGGATCAGGATGATAATTTGACTAAATTTCTTAAGGAATTTGTTGTAGATACTATCTAAACCAATCGCAACAAATACACCCAGCATATTACCGAGTACGATGAACGCCAAATTATAAAGAATCGTGTTTCTAAAAAATAGAAATGCATCGTTGGTACTAAATAGGAATTTAAAGTTCTTGAGGCCGATCCAAGGGCTATTCAAGAGACCGATTGCATAATTGACTTTCTTAAAAGCAAGAGCAAGTCCGGCCATCGGCATGTAGTTATTCACAATTAAGTAGATGAGTCCGGGCAGCATCATCATATATAATGGAATGTATCTCTTTATTTTTTGAAAAGATCTCCTCTTTTCTATTTTTAATTCTTTCATAAGAACCCCCTTATTTTACTTTGAGATATTTTGTCCTCTTTAACGTATCATAAAAATGCACAAAAAATCTATCGTTATTCTGTCGCAAACTATTAAAATTTTGGTTTTGAAGTAGCCTGGTTATGAGATTCCGGAGCAAAATGTTGGAAAATTGATTGCGATCAGGGCAATATGTTGGAAAAATGATGATTTATGACAGAAAATTGATAGAAGGGGTATCGATGCATCTGTTATTATGTTTTTACCAGACAACGCTATTGTCAGTTTGGTCATTGTACACAATGATCGGAAAAATAGGAGGAAATGATATGAAAAAGAGAATAATCGCTAGTTTACTTACGATTATTATGGTGGCTGCACTTTTTTCAGGATGTGGATCTGGCGCAGACAAAACAGATGGAACGGCTAAAACAGAGGGAACAGGCAAAACAGAAGAAACAGGTAAAACAGAAACGAAGGATTCCGATAGCGAAAGCATTCCGGTTGTGAAAATGGCTTACGCTGTTGTTTTCCCCTCACCGGATGAGAAAGCAATCGAAGACGAACTGAATAAGATATTAAGAGAAAAAGCTCGTGCTGAAATTGATTTGGTAGGTATTGAGTTTGGTAACTGGGCAACGCAGCTTAACCTGATGCTGACCGGTGGTGGAGCTGACTCACTTGACCTGTTCAGCTCATTCTGGTATACATCAGTTAGTAATCTGGTGTCAAACGGCCAGGTAATGAAATTGGATGATCTTTTAGCAAACGAAGGAAGTGACATCAAGGGCTTATTTAAGGACGGACTGGAAGAAATCCTTGGTTGTGGTGTAGTTAATGGTGCTCAGTACGGTATTCCCTGTATGTATTCTTACTCCACAGAAAATCTATATTATGCGAGAACAGAAGACGTAGCGAAGGCAAATATTGATTGGAGTCAGGTAAACAGTATCGACACAATGTCAGATGCGATTCTTAAGATTAAAGCAGCGAACCCGGACAAGTACTATATCCCCGGTGCAACTGAGCCTTACTGGATTCCCAAGAGCATTGACTACCTGGGAGATACGAACTATCTTGGAGTATTAACGAATCCAACCGAAAGCACAACCGTTGAGAATTATTACGAATCCGAATATTTCCTTAACTTCTTAGGGCATGTTAAAAAGTGGAAGGAGGCTGGAGTGTTTAGCCCCGATCCCCTCAGCAACAGCAATCCGACCCTTATGAACCTACTCATGGGTGTAGCCAATGGTACTCCCGGTTATGCATGGGATGCAGCGGTTAGCATGAAATCCACAATAGCACAGAATGGAATAGACTTAGAAGGAACCAATGTAACAAAGGCTCTTTCCACCACAAGTGATGCAACAACCTATATGTGGCACATCAGCTCCTTCAGTAAGAATCCCGAAGCTGCTATGAGAATTCTTAATGTATTATATACAGACGCAGATGCAGCACAGCTGATTGCGAATGGTATTGAGGGACTTGAATATGTATTGAATGAAGACGGACAGATGGTATACCCCGAAGGCAAAAATGGTATGGCAGATCTCGGATGGGCAGCAGCATCTATGGCTTATTGGCCCAATGTTATGCTCTGTAAGACTTGGGCATGGGAACCCAAAGATATTTATGCCCGAATGTTAGAAAAGAACAAAACCTGTGATAAATCGTTAGCCTTAGGCTTCTCCTTTGACTCAAGCAAGGTAACCGATCAAATGACAGCCTGTGCAAACGTGGTTGCTCAGTACTACACACCCCTTATGTATGGTGAAGTAGATATTGACTCAACTTTAGTTGATTTCCAGACAGCCCTTAAGAAAGCTGGAATCGATGATATTATTGCAGAGAAGCAAGCACAGCTTAATACCTGGTTAGAGAACAAATAATATAAATGGAACGGACTTAGGGGGAGGGCTTAGCCCTCCCCCATGTTAATCAGAAAAAGGAAATATACGATGACGGAAAAATTGTGGAATAAACATTATATATTAGTTTTATTATTAAATACCTTGAACGCTTTTTCATTTTTTATGGTAGCTACGATACTCTCCAAATATCTTGTAAGTATCGGAACGACCATGGCAATGGCAGGATTTATTGTAGGATTATTTTCTCTAACTTCTCTATGCTACAGACCATTTAGTGGAATAATGGCAGACCGATTAAGTAATGTTACATTATTAAAATGGAGTAATATACTTATGGGAGTAGGATTGCTTGGATTTACGATTACGACTCAAATCCCGCTTCTCATCGTATTTCGAATCATAAACGGAGTCGGCTTTGCCTTGTCCGGAACCTGCCAGATCACACTTGCTTCCCGCTATATACCGAAGGATAAAATGGGGGAAGGGATTGGATACTTAGGACTCGGTATGGTTCTTGGCTCAGCGGTCGCGCCGGGGCTTGGACTTGCACTCGCAGAGGGCTATGGAATGAAGATAACCTTTCTCATTTCGGCAGCACTAACGGTATTCGCTTTTATCATATTATGCTTTCAAAAGGAAGAGAGAAAACAAATCATCGAAAAGAAAAGGATTACCTTTTCGGATATCATTGCGGTTAAGGCTCTCCCGTACACCCTGGTAGCAGGAGCTTACTCCTTTGTCAATGGAATAATCGCTTCTTATCTGGTGCTATATGCTGACGAGATAGGGGTAAAGGGCATCAGCCTTTACTTCACGGTGTGTGCGATTGTTTTATTTATCATTAGACCCTTTTCCGGCAAGCTAATGGACAAGAAAGGAATTCGAGTCACCGTATTACCGGGACTCCTACTTACTGCCCTTGCTATGTTTATGCTTGGAAATAGCAGAACCTTAACGCTTATCCTAATTACCGGTGCCATCCGGTCCTTAGGGCAGGGGGCTGCTCAACCATCCCTTCAGGCCGGATGTATCAGTGCCGTTGGAAAAGAAAAAAGTGGGGTTGCAACAAGTACCTATTATCTTGGCGGAGATGTATGTCAGGGCTTTGGGCCAATGATCGGCGGAGTTATTGTCGGGAAGATTGCTGGGATAGCCGGATACACTACACTCTTTCAGATCTGTGGTGTGCTGCTATTATGTGCTCTTGTATTTTTCTTTATGATAACCCGCAAGAAACAAGTTGCGCATACTTGACCTTAGGATATTACTCATAATCATAGAACATACAAGGTGAGTGGGAAAGACACTACACTTATCATAAATAAAGAGGTAGAAGGATGGAATATAAAATTAAATTACTGGCAGGCATTCCGGATGATGACAATAGAGAGTACCTTCCGGAAAAGTTAAAAGACAGTGAAATCGTGGTAAACGAGAACGGAAATAATTCACAGGTTTATCCCAAAAACCTGAGGGAAATGAAGGAATGTCTCATCGATGATATAGAGGATACCTGGTATGAATATGTACCGGACAGTTATGATCCCTCGAAAAAGACCCCCTTGATATTTTCTATGCATGGTGGAATTATGACAGGATGGGCACAGTGCATCTATACCTCCTGGTCACATGTGGCAGACAGAGAAGGCTTTATCGTTGTTTATCCCAATGCTCATTTGCGACGCTTCTGGCATATTGAATGTGAAAGAAGATTATTTGATATTCTTTCTGAACCGAATGAGGAAGGAATCTACATGCATGATTTCCCGGACGATCCAAGAGAGAACAAGGATGTTAGAATGATCTTTAAGCTCCTCGAAAAGATGAAAGAGAAATACAACATCGATGAGGAAAGATTATATATGCAGGGAATGTCACTTGGAAATTCCATGACATTACTGATGGCAAGGCATTTTGGTAATCATTTCGCGGCTATGGCAGGTTCAGCAGGTCCTAGTACGATAGGACTTTTATTTGATGAAAATGATAACCCTAAAAATGAGGCTGGTCCACTCACCACCTGGCAGGCAAGAATGGAATTTGATCAATCACCTCCGGGAACTACCGATGCGGTGGAAGATGTCGTTGCAAAGAATAGAGAATACTGGCTTCGAATTAATGAATGTGAGCAACTGCCGGAGATCATGCTGGATGGAGAGAACAACTTCGCCTTCTACCGGGGTAAAAAAGCAGATTATGTGTTCCGTGATGTTAAGAACAGAGACCATGGTCAGACCTTTGATGAAGCTGAATTGGTATGGGATTATTTGTTCTCCGGTGCAAAGAGACGAACAGACGGAACAATCGAATACCTGGAACCGAACCTTAAGAGAGAAGGGGACAAGGTGTCCTTTGCAATCGCGGATGGTTGCGAATATGCTTGGGTTAATAATGAAAAAGTGAAGATGCCGGCGAAATCTTTGATGTGGAAGAAGCTGAAGTACCATGGTTTACACGGCAGAGCGAAGGTACGAGGAGAGTATTGTATGCTTCCGGCAAGCTTCGTTGCGCAGGTAATGAACGCTGAATATGAGGAGAACAATGGCTGGGCTGAAATGATTTTACAGGATGGCAGAACAATTCAGTTCGCACGAGGATGTATCGGTTGCACCATTGATAACCTTGTTCGTTCCATGCTTTGCGAACCGGTTGAACGAGATGGAATGCTATATATCTCGATCGAGTGGTTCTGCAGGGATATTCTGAACTGGCATGTCTCAACGGTGAACGATGTCATGTATGCAACGGATCATTATTCCTTACTATCCGTTAATATGGCCAGACTAATCAAGGATCTTTTAATATAAAAGTGATTTTCACAAAGGGTAGATATGGAAGTTTAAAGTAGATTACGTTTTTTATAGTTTCAAGGAGGTGCAACTTTGAGTTTACAGGTAAATGACAGAATGCTATGGCCAAAGGGGCGAAGAAAAGCCTTCACCCTAAGCTATGATGATGGCATAACACAGGATATAAGACTGATAGAGCTGTTAAATAAATATGGAGTAAAAGCGACCTTTAATCTAAATTCAGGACTGTTTGGAGAAAAGGGTGTCGTAGCGGCAGGCAAAAAGCAGGTATCTCACGATAAGCTGAAGCAAGAGGAAATCTCTGAAGTCTATCAAGGACATGAAATAGCAGCTCACGGACAGTACCATGAATGTATGGTTGGCATGGATATAGCCAGGTGTGTAGAGGAAGTATTGGAAAGCAGAAAAGCACTGGAGCGAATGGAAGGGAAACCGATCACAGGCTTCGCCTATGCATTTGGAGCATATGATGAGGTGGTGCTAAAAGCGGTTGAGGCTTCCGGGATATCCTATGCAAGAACCATAACAGCAACACACCATTTTGAGATACCACAAAATTTCCTCACATGGGATCCAACCTGCCATCATGATGATGAGAAAATAATAGCATTAGCGGAAGAATTTCTATCGGATCAATTCTATTTTTCCCTCGTCACCCCGGCTAAATTGTTCTATGTGTGGGGACACAGCTATGAGTTTGATCAAAATGACAATTGGGAGCATATCGAAAAGCTTGTCAGTGTGGTGGCAGGTCACGATACGGTATGGTATGCAACGAATGGTGAGATTAGAGAATATGTCGCAGCCTATCGCAGACTCATATACTCAGCTGATAGCAGGACAGTATTTAATCCCTCCGCTATTCCGGTCTATTTAGGTGGTACCTTCACAAATGAATACATAGAAGTTCTTCCCGGACAGTCGGTAGAACTTTTAAAACCAATAAACTTGTAGCATTTTATTTGAATTGACAGAAGATAATATATCTGTTACAAAATAAAAGTATCAGTTTATCAAAGGAGACAAGAAAGAAATGAATCATATTTTAGAGTTGTTAAATAATGCGAATACTTGGAACAGTCCGGAGATCGGGCAGGACATTCCTCATGGGGATATGCCGGGAGACAAGGTAGAAATCGGACAGGATCATATCAATAAATCAAAAATAGTATTTCGTGAGCTGCTAAAAATACTTCCCACCGTGATAGAAAACAGTAAGAGTAACCGAGCTGTCATTACTGTGTGTGGTGGTTCCGGTGTCGGGAAGTCTGAGATTGCATCGTTGCTATCTTATTATCTGAATCAGCTTGGGATAGGAAGCTACACGCTGTCCGGAGACAATTATCCCAGACGGATTCCAATGTATAATGATGCAGAAAGACTAAGAATATTCAGACAGTCCGGTGTCAAGGCTTTGGTAGAAGCGGATCAGATGAATGACAATATTTATGGTATTCTTCGTGAACTTCAGGAAAAGGAAGACGATGCGAATAAGAACCATATTGTAGATTATCCTTGGTTTAAAACCTATCTGGATGGAGCGTTAAGCGGGTTGGGAGGATATCTGGGAACCAATCATGAAATCAACTTTGAGGAACTATCGGACATTGTGAAGCAGTTTAAAGATGGTTCAAATGCTATCTGGCTTAAGAGAATGGGTAGAACGAATTGTGATCTCTGGTATGAGAAGGTTGATTTTAGTAGCGTCAGTGTTTTGGTAATCGAGTGGACACATGGGAATAGTGACAATTATGACGGTGTTGATATACCGGTTCTTTTAAATAGTACACCGGAGGAAACCCTAGCACACAGAAGCAGTAGAAACAGGGATGGTAAGACCGATAGTCCCTTCACCATGAGAGTGTTGGAATTGGAACAGCAAATGCTAGATTCTCAAGCTCATAAGGCAAGGATTATCATTTCAAAATCTGGAGAGCATTTGACCTATGAGGAATACAAGGAACGAATGGCTGCAAGTAAATAGATGTTCTGGAGGCAAAGAAATGAAGAAAATAAGTGCAAATAATGCTCCGATGCTGAATGCATATCCTGACAGTATGGGTGGAACCTTGTCAGATTGTATCCGTATCTTGAAAAAACCTGAGCTTAATAATTGTTTTCGATCCTTTTATATTTTACCAAGTTTATTTAATACGGATTTAGACAGAGGCTTCTCAGTAATCAATTATGATCTTAACTGTCAGCTGGCTCAAAAAGAAGACCTTGAAATGCTGGGAAAATTAGGCATGGATTTAAAATTGGATTTTATTCTTAATCATGCTTCTGTACTTTCAGAGCAATTTCAGGATATTATTGCAAAAGGCGAAAAATCGATCTATAAAGATTTCTTTATTCGTTGGAATCAATTCTGGGAAGGACACGGCCAGATGACAACGGAGGGATACCTTCAACCTGAGGAAGAGCTGATTAAAAATATGTTCTTTCGTAAACCGGGTCTCCCCATACTTATGGTTCGTTTCCCGGATGGCAAAAATGTTCCTTATTGGAATACGTTCTATCAGGAAGTGAAGTATCCGGTCATTGATGCTCAGGATATCATGAATCAACTGGAGCTTCAGTATTATTCAGCAGATGAGATCGCATCACTCGTGAATGCTGCAATCCGTGAGGGCAGGAAACCATATGAAATCGACTTTGGAAAATATCAAGAATACAAGATGCCGGTTGTGGAATACATGGAAACAAAGCGAAAATATTTGGGGCAGATGGATCTGAATATTAAATCTCCGATGGTTTGGGAGTTTTATGATCAGGTGTTAAAGCAATTATCGGAATATGGTGCAAAGATCGTTCGACTGGATGCATTTGCATATGCACCCAAGGAGCCCGGTGCGAAGAATTTCCTAAATGAACCGGAGACTTGGGACGTTTTAAATAAGGTTCAGGTATTAGCGGATCAATATGGCTTATCCCTTTTACCTGAGATTCATGCAAGCTATGGCGAGAAGAATTATGAGGACATCGCTTCAAAAGGCTATATGACCTATGATTTCTTTCTACCGGGACTCATTATAGATGCGTTGGAGAATGCAGAGGTGTCAACATTAAAAGCCTGGGCCGACGAGATCATTGAGAAAGATATTAAGACCGTAAATATGCTTGGTTGCCACGATGGAATTCCGCTCTTAGATTTAAAAGGTCTAATCTCAGAAGATCGTATACAGAAGTTGATCGACACTGTGGTTGCCAGAGGAGGAATGGTAAAGGATCTTCATGGACAGAAAAATGTCTATTACCAGGTGAACGCAACCTACTATAGCGCTCTGGGTGAGGATGATAAAAAAATGCTTATGGCTCGTGCACTACAATTGTTTATGCCGGGAAAACCACAGATTTGGTATCTTGATTTGTTTGCAGGCAAGAATGATTATGAAGCAGTAAGAAGAGCAGGAGCAGCCGGGCACAAAGAGATCAACAGAACAAATCTTTCCTTGGAACAGATTGAGCATGCTCTTAAAGAAGAGGTGGTTAAAAAGCAGCTTGAAATGCTCCGTTTCCGGTCCCTATTTCCAGGATTCTCCTTCGATTCAAAGATAGAAGTAGAGGCCAATGGCAGTATTATGACCATCATTTGGGAGAAGGATGGCTATGTTGCAACGCTTAAGGCAGATTTGGCTGATATGATATATGAAATCAGAGGAACAAGCGAAGAGGGAGAGATCGTAATTCGGTAGCGGCATCAATATTCCTTATTTGGAGCAATTGTTAACGGGACGAAATAGTGTGATGAAAGGAGTGATTTCATGAATAAGTATCAGTATCATGATGTGAATTATCGTGGAACAATTCAGAAGCTTCATTATATAACAACGAATATGCAGGGAGAGATAAGAAATAAATACGCAAATATTTATTTACCCTATGGCTACGATGAATCGGATAAGGAGAAAAAGTATAATGTGCTTTATGTTATGCATGGTGGTGGGGGTAACCCTGATGCATGGCTGGACTGTTGTAAAGTAAAGAATATGTTGGATTTCGTGATTTGCAAGAGACAAGTAGATCCGTTAATCGTCGTATTTCCGTCCTACTACAAAGAACAAGTAGGAAGAGTCGGCCCTCCGGACAAGGAGGTTGAACGAGGGCATGTTCTTTATTTTCAGAAGGAATTAATAGAAGATTTAATCCCTGCAGTTGAAAAAGGACTAAATACATATGCAGAGGCAACCACAAAGGAAGCAATTAAGGCATCGAGAATGCACCGAGGCTTTGGTGGATTTTCAATGGGTGCGGCAACTACCTGGTTTGCGTTCTTGAATAATATAGATTACTTCTCAAATTATGTTCCATTGAGTGGAGATTGTTGGGTGGTCGAAGGCCAGGGAGGGCTGACGAAACCGGATGAAACAGCCAAGATATTACATGATCATGTTATCCGGTCGGGGTATGGAGTTGATGAGTATTTCATTTATGCGGCAACCGGAACAAAGGATGTTGCGTATGATGCCTTGACGTCTCAGGTAAATGCCATGCGTCAATTCCCGGATACTTTTGTCGAAGAAGAGGAACTTGCAAAAGGTAATTTCCATTATCTTCTTGCAGAAGATGAGGTCCACGATTACGAAGCAGCCTGTGATTACCTGTATAATATACTGCCCTTTTTATTCAAACAGGCTAAGTAAAATTCTCGAACAAATGGCGCTACGGCACAGAGCTTATCGACTGATAACGATATCGATGAGGTGTGCACTCTGCTAATTTTATACTGGAATAATGATGACAGCCCTTAGGTGTAAGCTCTTTATGAGCAAGCACCTAGGGGCTGTTATGTCGCTCTTGACATCATAATAGAAATTGAAATTCAGTGCGTATTTTAAGTTATAGTATCTGTGGTCGAAGCAGCATCATTCGATGGTGAAGCAATATCGGAAGCTTCTATCCCTGGAGTTTCCATCTCGGAAGCCTCTTGATTATCATTTTGTGTATCCTCTTTGTCGGAGATTGCATCTATGCTTGTATTTAGTGTAATATCGCTGATTGGTATATTTCGAAACCTTTTGTAAAGCTCAATTAATTTATTCCAACCAAACAATACTACATATGCCACAGTAAAGCCTATTATAATGGTCGCAACAACATAATACCATATGATTGTGTCACCACTGTAAGAGATATAAGCAAAATAAGTGATTAGCGTTATTATTTGAGATAAAACAATTACTTGAATATTATCAGGTATCTTTGATAGTAAGGTGATATTCTTGGTAAGCTCTGAAATGATGCTTACGATAATCACCAATACCCCGATTATGGTGAGTAGTGTAACAATAAAACTGGCTGATATTTCCATATGCAATACTCCCGTCTGTTAAAAATTCTGAGATTAAGTCTTATGAATGAATTAGTCAAATGATAAAACCGGAGATACGGCGGCAGTAATTAAGTTTCATGAACCAATGTTTGAAATATTTTGGATGATTGACATCGTCCATATGCTTGAGTTTGCAGGTGAATACTACATGTTTTTATAACATATGTCCGGTGAGTGGGTTTTGTTACAGTATTATGTCGAAATAAGTAAATTAACCTGAGAAACGTTTATCGGCAAAGGCTTAAGAAATAGGAAAGCGATAAAAATTTGTACATTAATAAAATATATGGATATATAATTATTAGCCAGTGATTGCCTGTTAAATTAATATTATTATGAAATAAGGAGTTATCTTGGTTTTAAATCAATTCCCTATTTCAAATGTGATTTAAGCGGGGAGATGAAATTATGGATTATGAAAAATTTCTGGACAGACAATTTAAAATGACAGATGCCGGTAGGATTGATCGGGTAAGAGATTTGTACACTACCTTCAATCCTCATGTAGATCTGGAAGCCCTCAAGCAAAGCGGATATATGGATGCTCTGGCGGTTATGATGCAACCGATCCTTGAAGATTTGGATGATCATTCTCCAAGAACGATCGCTTATTGGGCAAAGCTGGGGATGGTGAAAGAGTTCCATGGAGAGAACAATCCGATGAGCTGGACCGAATATGAGAAGGACACCGGATATCGTTGGGAAGATCCTGACAATCAAGGAATACAGAACCGTTTCAAAAAATGGAATTCCTTTGTACCGGTATCCGCTTTTCAGAAAGAAAATGAGGGAAGGAAATATCCCTTGGTAGTGGTTCTTCATGGTGGCTTTAATCCCATCAGTATCATCGACGGATGGGGATTTGTACAGGAAGCGGCAAAGCGGGAATGGATTGTTATTGTCCCTTCCATTGAACTGGATGACATCATTGATGAGATTCTAGCTGAGGCGAAAGCATTATATCCAATTGATGAAAGTCGCATCTATGCTACCGGTTTTTCTTATGGAGGCTTTATGTCAAATCTGTTGGGTTGCAAGCGTCCGGATGTATATGCGGCCGTAGGACCCTGTGGTGCACCCATCAATAACGGTTTTTGTGAGAAAGCGCTCGGACCGGAGCCTCAAAAGCCCTTTGACGGGATCTCCCGAGCAAAAGAGATAGGGACCTATATGCCAATCATTAATATAATAGGGAATTTGGACGGGGACCGTTTCCCACTATATGATTATCAGAGTACTTATCCGGGAGCCCCTTCGATGGAGGAGTTGATAGAAGGGATCAATCATTGGGCTAGGGTTAACCATGCGGCTCAGATTTCTGTGGAAGAGGTCAAGGCCTTAAAAGGAAGAAACGATATTTCAGAGGAAGAAAAATATCTTGGGCTCCCGTTGGCACAAGATTGTCGTAGAACTGTAATAGCTGACGGCATAGTGAATTATATTGCAGATCTAAAAAGCGAGGATGGGGTTTGCAGAGTTCGAATTATGTGTGAAATGAATATGCCACACTGGCCTACACCGGAGATGAGTCGTCAATTATTTGAATTCTTTTCTCATTTTAGACGGGACCCGGTGAGCAAAGAAAGTATTTATATAAAATAGTGATGAGACCGTAATTACTAGGAGAGATAATTACCCCTGCGGTATGGCAGTAGGGTAAACATGTTTCCTGTTATTATCTTGATTTGGAGCAGTGTACAAGGTAATAAAAGTGGCAAGTAAGTATTAAAGATTACGATAAAATGCAGTAAGTGAAGGAAAGTGAAGTATGATGAGAAGGATAAGGCTCGCTTCTATTTTTATGGATGATATCATCCTACAGCGGAATAAACCAATTTCGGTATGGGGGGAGGGGCAGGATGGTACGATTGTCGATGTAACAATTGCTTCCGGACATGCTCAGTGTATGGTTGTGAACCAGAGCTGGTCCGTTACTTTACCGGCGATGGAGGCATGTTGTCAGCAACAGATTAGGGTTAGTGCTACGAATCCCGCTGACGGAACGAAGGAAGAAATCATCCTTAAGAATGTATCGGTCGGTGAGGTGTGGATTGCCGGTGGACAATCCAATATGGAATTCCTATATCGTTATGATATTGAGAGAATTCCCGCAGATAAGGTTGAGGAGGATGCTCAACTACGCTTCTTTGATGTACCGAAGGTATCCTACGAGGGGCAACTGGAAGCAGGGCATTATGAAGAGTATGGCTTCTGGAGGACCCTTCAGGGTGAGAATTCAGAATGGTTTTCGGCGGTAGGTCTGTATTTTGGGCAGGAGCTAAGACGGAGACTAGGGGTTCCTGTCGGTATTATCGGTTGTAACTGGGGTGGAAGCAGTGCAGCAGCCTGGACAAGCCCACAGTACCTGGAAGCTGAGCCAAAGCTTAAAAAGGTGGTCGAAGAATACCAGGAGAGCCTGAATACTTTGGATATGAAAGCCTATCTTGAAGCTACGGATAACATGACAACAAGAGATCCCAGAGAAGAAAGAAAATTCATGGATCTATTTATGATGGGAATGAAGTTTAGTGAAATTATTGCTGCAAGAGGAGATAATCAATCAGAGGAAGAGAAGAAGTATTCGATGTTAAGTATGCAGGTTGGTCCCAGAAGCTTTCGCAGACCCTCCGGTTTATATGAGATGATGTTACAACAAATTCTTCCCTTTGCGGTCAGAGGTGCGTTATGGTATCAGGGAGAGGAAGATGAAATCTCCAGATCGGAATTTTATGATGTTTCCTTAAAGGCCGTTATTGATACATTTCGGAATAACAGAAATGATTTTCCTTTTTTGATTGTACAGCTGCCACCCTTTGAAGGGAATGCATTTTCCCTGGGGAGGAAATATCCTACGATACGCAAAATGCAACAGAGAGTAAGCGACACGATTCCGAATGTATGGTGTGCATGTACAACAGACGTAGGAGATCGAAATAATATTCATCCAAGACAGAAAAGACCGGTAGGAGAACGACTGGGATTACTGGCGCTAAAGCATGTATACGACATCGAACTGGAAGCGGACAGCCCAAGGTTCGTGGATGGTAGAAAGGAAGGAGAAACGGTTGTTCTGAACTTTATAAATGTGGCAGATGGGTTAAGTTCACCGGATCACAAAGCCACCGGCATAGAACTATATGCAGAGGGATTACGGGTATATCCGGATATTACGGTAGAAAAGGATCGAGTTATTCTGACGGATGAAAGCCTTACCAGTATCACAGATATCACGGTGAGGTATGCAATGGATAATTACTTTGAAGTGAATTTGTATAACTCTGCAGGACTACCGGTATTTCCGTTTGAGGCAAAAATATAAAACATAAAATAAAAAACATAAAATAAAAAACATAAAATATAAAACATAAAATATAAAACATAAAATATAAAGCATAAAATATAAAACATAAAATATATGGAGGTATAGTATGACGATTCAAGATATTATTAATGGGATATTGGAGTATCATCCGAACATAGGAGATAGAAGAACTTGTGATGTAATTATTGGCGGTGACCCACAAGTGGAGTGCACCGGTGTTCTGGTCTCCATTGCTCCCACCGTGGAAATTGTAAGAAAAGCGATTGAGATCGGTGCAAACTTTATCTTTGTTCATGAACCCACCTTCTACAGTGGTTATGATGATGAATGTGATTGGCTAAAGGGGAATGAGGTGTATGAGGAAAAGAACAAGCTATTAGTAGAGAATCGTATCGTGATATACCGCGACCATGATCACATTCATGCGCATAAGCCGGATGGTATCTTCCACTATCTACTAAAGCAAATGGGCTGGCTGGAGTATGTTGTTCCTGGGGAAGGACATGCTCCGGAGATCAAGCTGCCGGAGACAACCTTGGGTGATCTTGTTAAGCATGTTAAGAAAGGGATGGGACTTGAGACAATCCGCTATATTGGTAACCCGGACGCTAAGGTGTCTACCATCGGCTTCTGCGGACACCTGCTGCCGAATGATCAAACTAACTGGAGTAATAATGAGCAGGTAGCTGCCTCCTGGAAATATGATGTTGTAATACCTGGCGAAATAGTTGAGTGGACATTACCCTTATATATCCAAGACGCAACCATGCTAGGAAAGGCGAAAGGCATGATTCTACCGGGGCACTTCATTCAAGAGGAAGCAGGGATGCGATGGGCTGTTGAATGGCTCAGACCCATTGTTGGCGAGGAGCTACCGATGACCTTCGTTTCTGCCGGAGATATGTTCTGTTATATGTAAGTAGAATACCGTATATTTCATTCTGTAGAATCGACAAGTATGGTAAATGCTGAAATTAATATTATAGTTTATATATTATGCACCGTGTGGTTATCAAACCACTCGGTGCATTTTTGTTATAAAATATCTTCTAAATATTGAGGATTATTGGTACAATGGGAGTAAAGAATAAGAGGAAAGAAAAGGAGGCAGATAAGATGTCAAACACAAAATCACAAAAGCAGGAACGAACCTATATTGCAATCGATTTGAAGTCCTTTTATGCCTCCGTAGAATGTATAGAAAGAGGCTTAAATCCACTGACGACCAACCTGGTGGTAGCTGATCCGACTCGTACTGAGAAGACGATTTGTCTAGCGGTATCTCCATCTTTAAAGGTGTATGGAATTCCCGGCAGAGCCCGGTTATTTGAGGTTCAACAGAAGCTTAAGGAAATAAAGCAACGCACGGGGAAAGAAATTGAATACATCATTGCGCCTCCTCAGATGGCACGCTATATCGAGGTATCCGCAGATATTTATGCGACCTACCTGAAATATATCAGTCCGGAAGATATTCATGTGTACAGCATTGATGAATGCTTTATGGATGTAACCAATTATCTAAAGCTTTATCAGATGTCAGCCAAGGAATTGGCGGTGAAGATGATTCATGATGTGCTGGGAAAGACCGGAATCACAGCGGCTGCGGGGATCGGTTCCAACCTGTACCTGGCTAAGATAGCAATGGATATCGTAGCAAAACATGTTGAAGCAGATGAAAGCGGAGTTCGTATTGCAGAACTGGATGAGCTGACCTATCGACGATTATTGTGGGACCACAAACCGATTACGGATTTTTGGCGAATTGGCGGGGGAATTGCGAAACGACTGGAAGATAGCGGTCTTATTACAATGGGTGATATTGCCAGGACTTCAATTTACAATGAGGATCTATTATATCGTATGCTTGGCATTGATGCAGAGCTATTAATTGACCATGCATGGGGGTATGAACCCTGTAGTATGGAGGAAATCAAATCCTATCGGCCCAGCACAAACAGCATTTCCTCAGGACAAGTTCTACAGCATCCCTATGATTATCATAAGGCTAGAATTATTGTACAGGAAATGACGGATTTATTAGTACTTGATTTGGTGGAACAAGGACTTGTGACAGATAGTCTTACCTTGACCATCGGTTATGATAGAGGTAATGTCGATGAAGGAAAATATAGAGGCGAGGTTACCAATGATCGATATGGCAGGGCAATCCCAAAATCTGCACATGGAACGGCTAATCTCGGAACAACTAGCAGCAGTACGAAGAAGATCTTAACTGCGATTATGGAGCTTTATGACAGAATTATATCAAAGGAACTTATGGTAAGAAGAGTAACAATTAGTGCGAATAACCTTGTGGAAGAGAGATATGAGCAATTTGATCTGTTCACAGATCCTTTCGTGCAGGCAAAGGAGCGTAAGATGCAGGAAGCCATGATTAGTATTAAGAAGAAGTTTGGTAAGAATGCCATCCTAAAGGGCATAAATCTGGAGGATGGTGCGACGACAATGGAACGAAACAACCAGATTGGCGGACATAAAGCATAGGAGATATTTGATATGGTAAAGAACCCGGTATCGTTGGAGGCTAAGGCTACCCATAAATATGACGACATTATTTCGATGGAATATCCACTGAAAAGCGCTGATATTATCAAGCATCCCAAAATGAGGGTGGAGGACCGTGCTAAGATATTTGCTCCTTTTGCTGCACTAAAGGGTTATGAGGATGCTATTCTCGCAAAGCAAAGGATCATCGTACCGCGAATAGAATTGTCAGAGGAAGCTAAGGAGTATTTGGATCAGCAACTGAGTCAGATCGAGCGACTGCTACTCGGAGAAAAGCATCCGATTATAACAGTTGTATATTTTCAAATGGATAAATCGAGTATCCCGGATGGCGGGGAATATATTCAGTTCACCGGCATGGTTGCCAAAATTGACTTTACTTCGCGCATCCTTCAGATCGTAGAAAAGAGACTTCGGTTGGAGGATATCTATGGTATTGAGGTTGAGGATCTGGATCTTATTTAGTGGACGGATTGGATGAATCCAGATAGAAAAGGAGTTCAGATGTAACATAAAAAACTCAAAAATCGGTTGCTATATTGGTATAATAGGAGTATCAGTAAAATGAAATAGGTGGAGGTAGCGCTATGTTGGAATTGGATCAAAAAATAGCTTTAGTAACAGGTGGAACGAGAGGAATTGGAAAAGGAATAGCGATATCGTTAGCAAAGAAAGGAGCTATCGTATATTTTACCGGAAGAACTGAGAAAGAGTTTGATGGTGCAGTTCAACTTGGGGGGTCTCTTGAAGCAACAGAAATGGAGATCAAACAAGCAGGTGGTATAGGATATGGTATTAAATGTGACCATAATGATGATGGACAAACAAAAATGGTAATTGACAGAATCATTGCGGAGCATGAGAAAATAGACATCTTGGTTAATAATGCCTGGGGTGGATATGAATTCTATAATGACGGGACCGAATTTTGGAATGAAAATGGATTTTGGACAACCCCAATCAATCGATTTGATAAAATGTTTCATTCCGGGGTACGAATTCATTATGTCACAACTTTATTTACAGTACCACATATGATTCGTCAGCACTGCGGCTTAATTATCAATCTGTCATTTTGGGCAGCGGAGCGAGAGGATATGGGGGTTGCATATGGAATGGCAAAAGCAGCAACCAATAAAATGACCGAAACAGTAGCGTATGAATTAAAGGAGCATGGTATTAGTGTTGTTACAATATATCCGGGTCTTGTAAGAACAGAATCCGTTATGAAGGCAGCTGACTTTTTTGATTTATCTAATTCTGAATCAACTGAATTTATCGGACTAGCAGTCGCAGCTTTAGCATCAGATAAAAATGTGATCGAAAAGAGTGGATCAGTACAGACGGCAGCACAAATCGCAATTGATTATGGATTTACAGATATAGATGGCAAACAACCAACCCCATTAAATGTAACCAATTGTAAGTAATGCGCGTGACATAAGTTGGATATTTACATATCGGTAGGATCTGACGAATAATATTGTTGAAGCATAGGGCACCCCATCCTTTGATATTGTCCCGGTCTATTGGACTGAGGCATATCAAAGGAGGGGGTGTTTTTTTGCCATGAAACACAAAAGTTTACATATCAATCACAATATTTTACATAGTTAATCAATTAACAAAGATTTTAACAATAAAATACACAAACAAAGAAATTCCGTTTCTTCTGAAATGAATCGTTAAATGATATAGTTTACTCAGAAACAAGACAACTTATCATTTTACATAAGAGAACCATGAAAAATGGGAAGGTGATGTAGCACTAACAAAGGATAAAGTGCAAGATGTTACTATTAGCGGTAATACTCAACAGTATTATAAAACAAATAAGAAAGGTAGAGGGTTTATGAAAAAGAAATTAATTAGTTTGTTATTGTGCTTAGCATTTGTGGGAACTATGCTGGCAGGATGTTCTGCTACAAAGGAAGAACCGGCAAAGGATCAGGGAACTAAGACAGAGACATCAGGAGAAGAAACAAAAGGCGAAACAAAGCAATTCCGTGTCGCTTATATCGCAAGAACTCAGTCCGATTCCTTTGCAGCTTGGCTTGCGAATGAGATGAAGGCAGCAGCAAAAGAATACAATGATGTTACATTAGATGTTTTCGATGGTCAGGCAGATGATGAAAAAGAGAACGCAGCAATTGAAAATGCGATCACCAATGGTTACGATGCAATCATTGTACAGCCGAACAATGGGGAAGCTCAGAGACCTTATGTTCAAAAAATCGTAGATGCAGGTATTATTGCAATCACTACCAATGCTCGTATTGCAGGTATTGACGGAGCATCCTCCGTAGATGCTGATCCTTATAAGCAAGCAGCAGTCAATGCGGCTTTAGCTGTTGAACAGGTACCGCAAAACGGTAAAGTAGTTGTCCTTAATGGTCCTTCCGGTAATTTCCATGCAGATGAGAGAAGAAAAGCATGGAAAGCAGAATTCTTCGATAAGAGACCTGACGTAACAATCGTTGCAGAAGATATCGCGAACTGGAATAAAGATGAAGCGATGGCATTTATGGAAGACTGGCAGACTGCGAATGCTCAAATCGATGCAATTATTTCTATGAATGATAACATGGCAGCAGGTGCTTTAGAGGTAGTTGCTGATCCTTCCAAGATCTTATCCTATGGTGTAGATGGAACGGCAGAAGCTTGCTTATTAATTGAAGAGGGTAAAATGACATCCACCTGTTTACAGTCCGCAATCGATTTAGCAGCTCTCAATATGCAAACAGTGTACAAATTATTAACCGGAGCTGAGACTCAGATTGATACCGATATCAGCGAAGTACTGATCACCAAAGAAAATGCAGGTGAGTTTGTATCAATGTACAAAGAAAGAGGATTAATCAAAGAATAATTACGATTAACATAAGGAAATAGGCATAAAAAATAATCCGGCAGGGGACATATCCTCGCCGGATTATTTATCGTATAGGAAATTACGTCCTATACTTAAATACGCTCCGCTAAGTGAACGTAGTTCACTTTGGGATGCGCACTTCTGCAGACAAACGCATAAATGCGTTCGGAAGTAGTTGCTTCACAATATTTTGCATCGGTTTCGCAATATTTTACATAGTTAAGAGATTCACAAACTATTTGATAATAAAGTACATGAACACAGAAATTCTGTTTCTTCTGAAAATGTTTCATAAATGCTATAGTCTTCTCAGAAACGAAAAGAAGCCTGATAGATGCTTAAAAGATAGGGAGGCACAAAATGGAACACGATATCAAGCTTAGGGTCTCGCAGATAGAAAAATCCTTTCCGGGTGTAAAAGCACTGGACAAAATTGATTTTAAGGTTAGGCGAGGTACGGTACATGCTTTATGCGGAGAAAACGGAGCAGGTAAATCGACCCTGATGAAAATAATCAACGGAATATATAAACCGGATGCCGGTCAGATTTTTATCGATGAAAAACCGGTAAAAATTCAAAATCCCATTCATGCCAGACACCACGGTATTGCTATGATTGCTCAAGAATTGAATTATGTACCGGAGATGTCGATTGAAGAAAATCTGTTTTTAGGAAGATTACCGGTCACAAAATTCGGCAGTGTGGATTGGAAGCAGCTCAGAAAGAGAACTATGGAATTTTTAAAGGCTGAGAACTTACCCTATAAGCCTACACAGAAGCTGAAGACACTGACAGTATCCGATATTCAGATGCTGGAGATTATCAAAGCAGTTTCAAATAATGCTGAGATCATCGTAATGGATGAGCCAACCTCTTCGATTACCCAGAGAGAAGTAGATATGCTTTTTAAGAAGATTAAGGAGCTTAAGCAGCAAGGGGTTAGTATCGTTTACATCTCCCACAAGCTGGATGAGGTATTCCAGATCGCGGATGATATCACGGTATTTCGAGATGGTACGGTAGTAGAGAGTCATCCCGCAGGTGAGATGACGATGGATCAGGTTATCTCACTCATGGTTGGTCGAAAGATGGAGAATGTATACCCGAAAGAAAATCTTGAGATCGGTGAGACGCTTTTGGAAGTGAAGAACTTATATAGTGAGGGAGTCTTCAAAAATATCAGTTTCAATGCAAGAAAAGGTGAAATTGTAGGATTCGCGGGCCTGGTCGGTGCAGGAAGAACAGAGGTAATGAGAGCGCTGTTTGGACTGGATCATTACAACAGCGGTGAAGTACTGATTCATAAGAAAAAGGCTGTGATTAAAAAAGTATCAGACAGTATCAATCATAGGATGGTTATGCTTTCGGAGGATCGCAGACGTTATGGAATCATACCCATTCGAAGTGTGATGGAAAATGCAAGTATCTCAAGCCTTGAGAAGGTGATTTATAAGGGCTTTGCTCACGACAAAGAGGAGAGAAGGATTGTCGGAGAATATTTTAAGAAAATGAATGTAAAAACACCTTCCCTTGAGACTCCAATTCAATCTCTCAGTGGTGGTAATCAGCAGAAGGTGTTGTTTGCAAAGTGGCTGTTACGGGAACCGGAAATCCTTATACTGGACGAACCGACCAGAGGCATCGATGTAGGAGCCAAGTTTGAGATTTATAAGCTTATGGTGGAAATGGCGAAGCAGGGTAGGGCAGTCATCATGGTATCCTCTGAGCTGCCGGAGTTAATCGGTATGTGTGACAGAATATACGTAATGAACCAAGGAAAAATAACCGGTGAAATTTCTAAAAATGAATTCAGTCAGGAAACCATCATGAAATTTGCTACTAGTATATAGGAGGATATGAAATGTTAAAAAAAATAAAAAATACTCCGGCTAAGGAGAAGTATTCCATATTTATAGTACTGTTTGCAATGATTTTCCTCTGCAGTATTATGAACAAGAACTTTTTATCACCAAATAATATGTCCAACATTATGAAACAGCTGGCGGTAAGTACCATACTGGCCTATGGTGAGATGCTTTTGATTATCAGCGGTATGCTGGATCTATCCTCAGGTGCCGTACTTGCTTTGTCCGGTGTTTTGTCCATCAGCACCTATCAATCAACCGGTTCCCTCGGCCTGGCGGTAATTGTTGCGATCGCGGTTGCGGTTGCCTGTAACTTAGTGAATGCAGTTATGATTACGAACCTGAATGCACCTCCGTTTATCGCAACCTTAGCAATGCAGCAGGTAGCCAGAGGTATCGCATTGTTATTCACGAACGGACAAAATCTCAATCAGCTTAAGGATTACGTAATCTTTGGTCAGGGAACGATTGGTCCTATCCCGATTTCCATCCTTATTACAGTAATGATTACAATTCTAATATGGTATTTACTGAAGCATACCAGACTGGGCCGTTCTCTCTATGCAATCGGAGGGAATGAAGAAGCATCGGTTGCAGCCGGTATCAATGTTAAGAAGAATAAATATATCGTGTTTATGATCAATGGTGTATTAGTCGGTATCGCAGGTGTACTGTTCATGTCCCGTGTTAATGCAGGCTTACCAAACGGCGCGGTTGGTTATGAGATGGAAGGTCTTACTGCTGCAATCGTTGGTGGAACCAGCTTCTCCGGTGGTGTAGGAACTACAATGGGAACCCTGGCCGGTGCCTTCATTATCGGTATTCTGAATAATATCATGAACTTAGTAGGTGTAGATTCTTATATTCAACAGATTGTAAAGGGTGCAATTATAGCACTGGCAGTTATTTGGGATATCAGATCCAAATCGAAGAAGACAAAAAAGGTAATTCTAGTGGAAGAAAAACAGGCAGCATAAAGAAATTAGGAAATAAATCAGAATAGCATAATTGATGATTTCGTTCGCGATATGGAAGTGTAGAAGCGTTTGGGACTATGGTCCATAAAATAAAATCTAAAGGAGATAGGAATATGAAGAATAAAGCAGTATATATGACCGGGTTGAATAAAATGGAAATGAGAGAGGTGGAAGTACCGAAGATCAAGGAGGATCAGGTATTAGTAAAGCTGGAATATGTTGGTATCTGCGGCTCTGACGTGCATTATCTGGAGCATGGCTCCATCGGAGATTTCATCGTAAATGGGGATTTTATCCTTGGACATGAGTGTGCAGGTGAAATTGTTGAAATAGGAAGTAAGGTAACAGAGTTAAACGTGGGTGATAAGGTGGCCTTAGAGCCCGGTATTACTTGTGGACAATGCGAATTCTGCAAGAGCGGCAAATACAATCTTTGTCCGGAGGTAGAATTCCTTGCAACCCCTCCTTATCACGGATGCCTTGAGAATTACATCGCTTTCCCTGCAAATATGTGCTTTAAATTACCGAGTAATATCACTTCAAAGGAAGGCGCCTTAGTAGAACCACTCGCGGTAGGAATGCATGCAGCAGCACAGGGAAACGTGAAATTAGGTGACTCCGTCGTTATTCTTGGTTCCGGCTGTATCGGACTGGTAACCCTGCTCGCTTGTAAGGCGTATGGAGCAACGGATATTACGGTTGTGGATGTAATGCCAAAGAGATTGGAATATGCGATGAAGTTAGGTGCAACCAGAGTAATTAATGCAAAGGAAGAAGACGCAGTCGCTAAGATGGATGAGATCACCGGAGGAAAAGGTGTGGATGTTGTTATCGAAACAGCAGGAAGCAAGATCACCATCAAGCAGACGGCATACCTTGTAAAACGTGGCGGAACCATAGTACTTGTCGGTATGGCTCCCGAGGATATCATTGATTATAATTTTGCGAAAATCATGGGTAAGGAAGCCACCATAACCTCCGTATTCCGTTACAGAAATATCTATCCCAAGGCGATCAATGCAATCGCAAAAGGCATTATCGATGTTTCCGGTATCGTAACACATGAATTTGATTTTACGGATACCGCGAATGCATTTGATTTTGTCATAAATAATAAAAATGACGTTGTGAAAGCAGTGATCAAAATAGGATAAAAGATACTGACAACCACAATTTTTATAAATATGGTCTCCTACATAAAAAACGCTCCGTATGGGGCGCTTTTTATACTATTTTTTATGTGAAATTATTGCGGAATTCAGTCGTTTGAATTAAGATTATTATGAAACACACGAAATAATAGGGCACAAGATATCAGAGTGCATTACAGTATTTTTGCTCATAATAGTCTTAAGCATAGTTCGAAATGATAATTGGTTTTCCCTAGTATTAGAAGGAGGATATTCCATGCAACAGCAAAAAAGTAAGGTTGTAAAATGGTTATTGGCGATCTTCGTTATTATCATTTTAGTACCGGCTGCTTGTATCAAGAATAAAGAAAAAGACGGAATGGAAACCGTGCTGTTCGGAGAACCGGCGAATCAATTCGGAAATGTCACTGCTCCTGCAGCATTTGATTGGAAGCAATGTGAAGGAACCATTCTAAACTTTATCTGTGAAGATAATATCAATGCTAATATACTATCAAAGGAATGTGAAGAATTTACAAAAGTAACAGGAATCAAAGTAAATATCAAATTAATGGACTTTAATACCTTAGAAGAAAAAATCAATATGGAGTTTATCTCTAAAACGGCTCAGTATGATTTGATTTATGTGGATCCCTATAAAACCTTAAATCGCTTTTCGAACGGACTCGCGGATATAAATTATTATGAGAAGGATGAAAGCTTGCCGCATATTGTAGGGGGACTTAATAGCTTTTCAAAGGAGCAGCTGGAGGTATGTTCTTATTTTAGCAAGAAGGATAAGCTGCTTAGTATTCCTTTTGATTCAACGACTATGATTTTATTTTATCGCAAGGATATTTTTATGGAATATCATGATCGGATGGAGAAGGATTTGGGATATGATCCCGATCCCGTCAGTGGGGATTTTACCTGGGACAGGTATATCGGAGTGGCCGAATGGATCGATCAAAATGTAGATAAGGCAAAGGTGAAGTATGGGAGTCTAACGATGTCTGCAAAGCATAACTCGATCTATACTGCATTTTCAACAATCCTAGGCGCTTACGGAGGTGATTATTTCTCCAATGAGAAAATAGTCGGTCTTGGAACCAATACGGGACCGGAGATCCTTTCAAAAACCACGGAATTCCATACTGCTTTATTAAAGTTCAAAGATATTATAGAATTAAATCCCCAAAGTAACCAGGGGTACACCTGGGATGAAGTGGCCAATGCCTTTACCGAAGGAGAAGCAGCCATGATGATGAACTGGGATGAAAATATATCCGCTGTTGAGAATTCGGAGCTGGCCGGTAAGGTAGGCTATAGTACCTTACCCAAAGGAACCATAAGAAGTGCCAATATCTATGGCGGTTCCGGTATTGGGATCAATAGCTATTCCGATAGCAAAAAGAAGCTGGCCGCCTGGATGTTTATTGTCTGGGCAACCTCACCGGAGGTTCAGATGAAGACCTTCACGAATAAGGATGGAGGGACGCTTCCGACAAGAACCGCACTGAGAGACTGGATTGAAGCGGAATATTCTGATACCTTACCTCAGATTAAGGCAATGGCATTATCACAGAAGAAAGAATATGCCTATTACAGACCCAAGATGAAAAATGGCTATGAATTTGAAAATGTCATGATTACTAATCTGTTTCAAATGGTTATGGAGGATATCAGTGCCAGAAGTATTGCGATTAAGATGAGAAGTCAGTGGAATGACCGGCGCTAAAATGTGATATTCGAGCGATGATGGAGAGAATACATGAAGGGTATCAAAGAGAAGCATAGCTTCAGAAAACAGTTTATAAAGGCATCCTCTTTCCTGATTATTGTATCCGTGTTTATATTCATGGTTATGTTTCAGAGCTTCCGAAACATGCTGCATAGACAATATGGGGAATCGGAAAGGCAATCCGTAGAGGTAATCGGAAATAATATTGATTATATTCTTAATGATGTTGAGAATCTATCCAAATCCATTATCTCCAATCAAGAGCTGATGGATAGTATTAAGATGGGTGAGCAGGAACAACTTGTTGATAAATTGTATAGTTTTTATATCTCCAGCAATAGCATCGAGGGAATCTATGTAATCACCCCAATTGGATATCAGCACGTTGGCGCAGAACTAAACGATGGCGTCAAAAGCTTTCCCCGAAACGAGCTGGATCATACCTCCGGTGAAATTGTCTGGTATCCCACAACGAATAAAAAGGTAAAGGTCCTCTCGGGAAGTATGACCAAACGCTTTTTCTCCATGGGAAGAAAGATGATTGATATCTATTCACTAAAAGAACTGGGGTATCTTAACATTGAAGTAGACGAAACGGTACTGACCGGAGCCTTTGCCGGGTTACAGGAGGAAAGCAGTAAGATCCTTGTCTGTGACAGATCAGGTAATATTATTGCCAGCTCAGAGGATGATCTGACTCCGATTGATATCAATCAATCCAGTTATTTTAAGACCATGATCACCGATGATAACCCGAATTACATCAGCTACCTGGAGGATGGTAAGAAATATGTGGCAATCTATTCGTCTCTTAATTATGGCAAATGGTTTATTGTAAAAACGGTTCCGGAGACGGTATTATACGCGGATTTAAATCGGGTACAGCTCTATACCATCGTAGGAGGTATCGTTTCCCTAATCATCATATTTAATGTAATGTTTATCTATACGGGAAAGATTACAAAGCCAATTGAGGTAATGATGCAGCAGATGAAGGAGGTAGAAGCCGGTAATCTGGATGTTCGTGTAGAATCTACCGTCTATAACGAGCTGGATGATCTGAGTGAAAGCTTTAACCAAATGGTAAATCAGGTGAAACGATTAATGGAGGATATTGTAGCGGTAGAGCACAACAAGAACGAGCTGGAATTAGAGGTCCTTCATGCGCAGATAAATCCTCATTTTTTATATAACACCCTAAACACGATACGTTGGATGGCTAAGATCAAAGGAGAGGACAGCATATCGGATGCTCTTGTGGCTTTGGTGAAGTTACTGCGAGTTAGTATAAGCTTTGGTAATAATATGATATTGCTGCAGGATGAGATTCAATACATCGAGAATTATGCGTTAATTCAGAGACTGCGCTTCAATCAGTTATTTGAAATCCGCTATAATATTCAGGAGGAGCATAAGAAACTGAACATTCCAAAGCTGATTCTCCAGCCGATTGTTGAAAACTCATTGATTTATGGGATTGATGAGGCGGAAAAACGAGAGGAACCGGTGATCATCGACATTTTCACCAGAGAAGAAAATAATCGAATTGAAATTGTGGTCAAGGATAATGGCAGCGGAATAGAGAAAGAGGTACTGGATAACATATTGAAACAGGAGCAGAACATCAACCGATTTAGTAAAGTCGGTCTAAACAATGTTAATCAAAGATTGAAATTATACCTGGGTGATGAGTACGGATTGCAGATTGTATCTACAGTGGGAGTCGGGACAACGGTAATGATCAGTGTACCGAATAACGCTTCCTAGAGGAGATGTGTATGTATAAAATTATGATAGTAGACGACGAAATGCTGGTTCGGATCGGAGTGAAGTCTCTGATTAACTGGCAGGAGTTAGGGTTTGAAATTATTGCAGAAGCCAGCAATGGACAATCTGCTTTTGAAAAGTATGTTGCCTTGAAGCCGGACATTGTCATTACGGACATTAAGATGCCAAAACAGGATGGAGTATGGCTTGCGAAGAAAATAAAAGAATATAACCCGGATACTGAGGTCATCTTCTTAACCTGTTATGATGATTTTTCGTATGCGAAGGAAGCAATCCGGCTTAGGGTGTCGGACTATATTCTAAAGGCAGAAATGGAAGAAGAGGAATTGAAGAAAATCCTGCTTGAAAAGAAGAAGAATCTGGATGCCTTGGTCGGGCAGTCCGCAGAAAAAGAAAACACCAAGCTTCTTTTAAGGAAGCAGCAGGAGTATTTGCTGGGACTCCTACTAAGCAGTAATCGTGCAGTAGAGGTAATCCGGGAAGAGTTTCATAATGCCCATGTGGAATGGAATGCAAGTCAATATTGTTTTGTGCAGTTTGACTTTCGGACCGGATTAAAAAGTGACAGAAATTCAGAGTACCAAATTGCCAATATAATTGCAGCTTGCCTTGAATTAATTATGAATAAGTTTCATGATGAAGATGTGGAGGTTTTTTCGAAGCAGTTTGGAAAATCCATCACCTGTTTTCTCATGGCTAAGAATCTGAATGATATAAAGCTTGCAAGATGCATCGAATATCTGCAGAGCACGATTAAACAGTACTTTAATATCGGATTTAAGAGTGCTAACTCACCGGTCACGGACACAATAGAAAAAACCAGAACATATTTGGATTGGTTATTTGAAGCATCGGATTATCTGTTCTATCTTTCCGATGGAGAGCACTTAACAAAGGATACCATGATTAAGTCCTTGGAGGGTCAATTTATTTATGATGTTGCCATGGTGAAAGATTTTTGTCATCTGATAGAGGAGGCAGATCGAGAGGCAATCTACCAAAAAATCGATGACTTAAAGAATTTGCTGAATCAACAGAGAGGAAATTCCTTGGAGGTCAAACTGGAGCTATCCCATATGATCAATGACATCTTCAAGCGGTTTGACATCTGTTTTCAGGAGGATAACGATGTCTTCATCTTTCAGAAGCAAGTAATCAATGCGGAGGAACTGGATGAAGTGATTGAAATCATCAGGGATTTTGTGAAGAACCTGATCGAGGAAAATACCAGCAGCCGATATGACAATTCGGAGCTGCTGATTAAGAAGGCGGTGCAGTATATCAATGATAATTACAATCAAAAAATTTCTCTCGAGGATATAGCAGGTTATGTAGGTATTTCAAAGTACTATTTTTCTGTTTTATTCAAAAAGGAAAAGGAGATTACATTTTCCTCGTACCTGAATACGGTTCGTATCGAAAAGGCGAAGCAGTTATTGAAGAATCCGCAGACCACAATCAATGATGTAGTTGATGAGGTAGGCTTCAATGATGCGCAATACTTTAGTAAGACCTTTAAAAAATATGTTGGTCTGACGGTGACGGAATATCGTAATAAATACGAAAAATAGTTTACCGGAATATCACCTGATAAGGGAGTAATTTCCCGTCATGCGTTATAGGATTGATGGTGGCATTATGCTATTATTAACTCAGGAGGGAAGCAGCTATGGCAAAAGTTAATCTCAAAATATCGGAGTTAAGAAAACAAAGGCGGATCGGTCAGCAGGAGCTGGCGGAGGTACTAGGTGTAACCTATCAATCCGTAAGCAAATGGGAGACAGGAACTACGATGCCGGATATTACATTGTTACCTGCGATCGCGGAGTATTTTCAGGTGTCAGTTGATGAGCTGCTTGGGTTAAGACCCTTGCGTGAACAGCAATACATACAGCGGAATACGGATGACAGGACCAATTGGAATCAGAATACGGATAAATTATTTCAAAACAGAAGAAATTTCTGGAATGATGATTATCTGAAGTTCCTTATCGAAAAGGTCTGGTGTATCACAGCCCCGATTAACGTCATCGATCTTTGGTGTGGTGATGGATACTTAGGAATGAAGCTTATGGAGCTGTTACCCCTGGGGAGCTCATACACTGGAGTTGATCATAGCAACTTTATCATGAAAGCGGAGGAAACGTTTGCCGATACAAATATCACCGCAGACTTCATTGAAGCAGACATTTATGAGTTCAATACCAACCAGAAATATGATTTAGCGATTTGTCAGGCATGCCTGCGGCATCTTAAGAGACCCCTGGAGGCTCTGGCTCGTATGGTAGATGCAGTTAAAAAAGGCGGTATCGTTATCTGTGTTGAGGTGAACAGAGAGTTCGAGAATGACGGGATCTATATCGACGGAATTAATTATGATGAGTTATGTACCTATTTTGATTATCATCCGTTATGGAGAACCGAGTTGGTTCATGAAGGCAGAGATTATGCCATTGGAATGCGTCTGCCGTTCTATATGCGTCAGCTGGGCCTGCAGAATATCGGTGTCAGAATGAATGACAAGATTACCTTTACCTATCCTGGGCAGCCAGACTATGAGAACGACTTGCAGGAATTTATACAATTAAACGGATGGGATAAGCCTACCGGTATTGCAGAAAATGAAGGTCTAATCGAATTCTTTATGAACCGCGGAATTAAGAGAACCGATACCGAAAAATACTTAATGATGCAAGCAAAGATTGCAAAACACTTTGCAGAGGCGGAGAAGGAGAAGGTCTTTTTGAAGGTTCAGGGGCTGATGATTACCTATGGAACCAAGTAATGCATCGAAGTATGCCATAGTAAACTGTGCAGGAGCGGAAGGAGGGATTTACCATAGCAATGATTGAACCATACAAGGGAATAGCAGGTATATATGAAGAGATACGTCCTTCCTACCCGGAGCAATTAATATCGGATATAATCTCGGTTACGTCTTTAAATGCCTCGGAGGATCAATTATTAGAGGTCGGTGCAGGAACCGGCAAGGCCACCATACCATTCGCGGAAAAGGGATATCGAATTCATGCGGTAGAGTTGGGTGAGGATATGGCAGACATATTGAGAGAAAAATGTGCCAAGTATTCCAAGGTTACCACCTGGGTATCTTCCTTTGAAGAATGGATCTGCAGAGAAAACATGAAGTATGATATGATTTATTCTGCTCAGGCATTTCATTGGATGAATAAGGATATTAAGTACCGTAAATGCCACGAGTTATTAAAGGAGAATGGGTATCTGGTCTTATTCTGGTATCAACCCTCCAGCCGGAAATCAATACAAAGGATGGAGATTGATGAGCAGGTGGCTGGAATTGTTGAGAGATATATTTCGGAGCTTGCCAAGAAGCCGTTAAAATCGGATCGCACGGTATTAACCGGGATAACCGGCAATGAGGAAAGAAAAAAGGAGATATATGAGTCAGGCTTGTTCCGTCTCATTATGGAAAAAGAATATACATATGAAGTAATCAATCGCCCGGAGCAATATGTAAAAGCGATGAAATCAGTACCGTCGTATGCATCCGTTCTGGATGGGCTTGATCCTGATCAGATCCTGAAGATGGATCGAGAAATCGAAGAAGTCATAAGAAAGAACGGCGGTTACATCAAGGAGGAATTTGATTATTCACTATATATCGCTCGGAAACGATAAATCAGAATTAGACTGAAGGACAGTATAATCCACTATACTTCATTTTTACAGAAAAAGCAAAGCAGCCGAGTGACGGTATTGATATAATAGCGCTTGAAAGGGTGAAACGTATGAACAGTTTTGAGGAAATTGAGCTTGTAATTGACTATATTGAGAAGAACCTCAATGAATTAAATCTAAATAATATTGCTAAGCTCACCGGAATTCCAAGCGGATTATATCAGAGAATTTTCTCCTACATCTGCGGTGTATCGATATCGGAATATGTTCGGAAACGCAGAATAACCGAAGCGGCCGGTCGATTATTACAGGGTAGTGACAGTGTTATCGATCTTGCTGTAGAATATGGATACGCTTCTCATTCCGCATTTACGAGAGCATTTAAAGAGCAGTTTGGTGTTCCGCCGACAAGTCTTAGCAAAGACCTTTTTCAGACGCGAGCTTATCAGCGTTTTTCCTTTCAGAATGACGATGAAACCTATTATGTTATGAAAGGACGAAGAATGATGGCTGATATAGTGAAGATGGAATACGTTGAAATGGATGAGAGATTACTGATCGGTATCGCAAAATCCAGTACCGGTTTCGGTGGAAAAGAGCTTTGGAAGGAGTATTTTGAAGGAGGGTTTTCCGAACGGTTAGGAGAACTGGAGGCGTATCAAAGTGAGGATATGGTCGAAGATTATATCGGTCTTGGATATGCCTCTGACTTTAAGGATGAGAAGAGTCTTGGCGAGGAATATATCGTCGGAAGATATTTTAAACCTGGTACAACAGTTCCGGAGAAAATGATAAGCAGAGTTATACCGAAGGGAACTGTTGTAAAAGCACAGATCAAAGGAAAGAATCTGGAAGACCTTATCAATCATTCCTACATTCTGATTAATGATATGGTACAGAAAAACGGTTATCGGATGGATTATGACAACTTCTATTGGTCTGAGGTATATACCTATGAAAGGTATTGCAAACCCTTTGAAGATGGAAAGGCGGAACTGATCCTCGACTGGTATATGCCCTGTCTGAAAGTATGATATGAGAGATTTAAGTAGGAGTTTAGATCATACTCTATAAGTAATATGTTTATAAGGGTTGCCAAAGAGCAACCCTTATTTGTATAATGATAGAGGCAATATCGCAGTTGAGAGAAAGGAAATAATTCGAAATTATAGATCAAGGGTTTCGGATTATAGGTATATAATATGAAGTTAATTATTATCCGTCATGCCGACCCGGATTATGTCAAGGACTCCTTGACGGAAAAGGGCTGGAAAGAAGCGGAATTTTTATCGGATCGAATCTCCGGAATGGAGGTCAAAGCGTTTTATGTATCACCCTTAGGACGAGCGAAGGATACAGCTTCAGTAACGTTGAATAAGATGAACCGCGAAGCAAAGATACTACCCTGGCTCAGAGAATTTCATGCCCCAATCATGGATGAAGAGTCCGGAAATAAACGAATTCCCTGGGATTTTCTCCCTGCTGATTGGGCTGGAGTGGATGAATTCTATGACCGAAATCTCTGGCATTCGGTTCCGATTATGCAGTCAGGTAAAGTAGGAGAAGAGGCTGCCCTCGTTGCAGCGGGACTGGACGAGTTACTTAAGGAACATGGGTATCAGCATGAGGGGAATTTGTTTCGGGCAATCAGACCCAATCATGATACAATCGTACTTTTTTGCCACTTTGGAGTAGAGTGTGTAATACTAGGACATCTGTTGGGGATCTCTCCCATGGTTCTGTGGCATGGCTTTTGTGCTGCCCCTTCCTCTGTGACAACTCTGATTACAGAGGAACGCAGAGAAGGAATTGCATATTTTCGAATGAGTTCCTTTGGTGATATTTCACATCTATATGCAAATGGGGAACAACCGGCATTTGCAGCTAGATTCTGTGAGATGTTTACGAATGTGGAGGAACGCCATGATTAGAGATCGGATAATAAAGCATACGGTACATAGTTGTTAATAAGTGTTATGGTTCGATTCCGTACAGAGAATAAGGATTATTTTTCAGCTCCTGTTGATAGAGACCGACGACGTCCCAGATATCAAAAAACATACATTTACAAGACCCAATCTGCCCTAATGTTATGACACCCTTTTCGAAAGCCATTGCTTGGATTTTGTACCAGGGCTTTACCGGTGGTTCTCCTGTTTCAATGAACCACTGGTCGGGTGGATAAAGATTATTTACTTCCTCTGAGGGCTTAAATATGTTACGGACTCTCTCGGGCAGAAGCTCCTCAACATAATGCATCGCCGTTAGTCGATAAATATCAACACCGAGTAATAATGCCTTACCTTGGTTATCGATCAAATATTGAAACCCGGTAGATACTTTGTCCGAGCTCTTCCCCCAAGCAGCAACTCGAAAAACACCTTCGCCTGTTGTCACATCCGGCATTTGCCGGAAGGTGTCAGCGATGATACCCATTGCACTGTGTTCTGTATCGGGATCTAGTATCTTAATCTTACAGGTGATTCCGAGCTCTCGATCCTCGTTTGATAGCGGAAGATTGGGAGACAATCTTAGTGCGGGCATGAATATACTTCCGTGACTGCCAACCACTTCTTTTAAGGCTTCAATCACAGTGGATGCTCCACCCTCCACATAACCAAAGCTCTTTAATGAACTGTGTACCTCTAACTCCATTCCCGGCTTAATGCCGATTCTTTGAAGCTCTCCAATAATATCTTGCTTTGTAAGTCCGTTCATACGTTTCCTCCATACTTTTTCATCACACTATTATCATATCAGGATTGAAAAATAATGGTAGACTTGTAATTTGATTTATGGTAGCATGGATACTGAAGTGTCGATAATATTAATAAAATCAAGCATAAGTTCCGATCAACTAATTCATTCCGGTTGATATGGAGCTTTTTTTGTTGCCATATAGGAAATATGGATGATTGGCTAATCCTTGAAGAGATGCACGGCAGAGACTATTCCTATGGAATGGTTTCAGTAAAATACAATATTAAAAATATAGCTTACAATATTTGTGTTTTATCACAGTAGATGCAAGTAGAATGGACTTATTAGTAAATAAAGGAGGATTCGTTCTTATGAAACATATCAGAAGGAATTTATTGCACCTTTTGCTTGCTTTGACTATGGTAGTTGTCGTTATCGGGAATAACACACAATCCGTATATGCTGCATATGAAACAGGTGCAAAAGGGGAAGATGAGCTTTATACGGTAACCTTTACTTATGATCCCGGTACCTATTCTGGCGAAGATCAAGTTACTTCAGTAGGCTTTTTTGGCAGCTTTGTATTTTATCCGAGTAATTTGACCGGTCATACCGATCAAACCGGAATGCTGGACAACCAAAGCATCTATACTCCACATGACTATCAACCGGGAATGGCTCTCATGAGCAGTAATTATTATGAGGAGATGACTTACGATGAAACTTCAAAGAAGTACACCCTTGAGCTGAAGCTTCCAGCTGGCGCATATATATATCAGTATGTTGTGAATGCGAAGCTGGAAGAAGCAAATCCGGCCAATCCCATGGCGAATGTACTAACGAAGGAGGGCTTCTTTCGTATTGCAGAAGGAACCTATGTTGCTGATCCGGATCTTGTCTATTTCTATGATACGCCAAAGCCGGAGCAGGCAGTTCCCACCTGCTATGTCGGAACAGGGGCTGAGGTCCCTTATAATCCGATCAGTGATGTAACGAAACGTGGCAAGGTATCCTTTGAACCATATACAGACATTAAGGGTGATACCCGTTATATCGGCGTATATCTTCCGGCAAATTATGATGAGAATGCCGATAAGCCCTATAAGGTTATTTTCGCTTCCCACGGTTATAGCGGTGATGAGACCCATTGGTTTTCACTTCTTGGAATTAATAATATTATGGATAACCTGATTGCGGAGGGAAGGACAGAAGAAGCTATTGTTGTAACAATGAATAATACGGCTTATGAATATGTTCCGTATCAGTGGCAGTTTAGCACAATTAAAGATAATGTACTAAATTATATCATACCGTTTGTGGAAGAAAACTATAATGTATCCACTGATCCGAAGGATAGAGCTTTTTGTGGATTATCTATGGGAAGTTTGACTACTCTTTATATGTACATGAATGCTACCGACTCCTTTGATTATTTTGGTGCCTTTAGTGGAGGGTTTAAGAAAGGAGAGGGGTTTGATCTCTCCGGCGAGAAGCTCAAGGATGTTAAGCTGATGATCGGATGTGGAGAAGAAGACTTTGCATATAATCATGAAGTGATTAATGTAGCAGCATTTATGAGTGAGCTTGATAAAGAAGGACTTGAGTACACACCTTACTTTGTTACCGGAGCTCATGATATGTTTACCTGGCCACAAATGTTTACTTATTTTGCAGATAATATAGTTTGGTCTGATCACACGAAAGATGATAATGCAGGACAATCGGAAGCAATTGCTAATACGAATACAGAACTTCCGAAGACCGGGGAACATAGTAATCTGGCGGGACTTACACTTCTTGGGTTGAGCGTGTCTTGTTTATTCATTCTATACAAGCGGAAAAGAAATTCATACGAACAATCGTAAGATATATCCCCAAGGGCTGTTGCAAAACGCAAGTCAAACAAAGGAAAGAATAGCATGTATCCCATACTGGATAATCTCTTACATGAGATTACCCAGTTCGCGTGCGCGTTCGCATATGTACAAGCAAGCTTGAATATGCTCACTTTGCATACGCGCAAATACACTGTTTGACGGACAGATTTTTGATTTGTATGACAATAGCAAACTTTTTGTTTGATAATGGCATACAAATCAATAAGATGTCCGTCAACCTGTGTGTGAGGGATGCATGTTGTTATTTCCTTTGTTTATACCTTATTTTTACAACAGTCCTTTTTACTGCAACAGGTAAATGATGATATGAATAATGGAAGAGGGAACAATAGATGAGGTTTTACAGAAAATATTATCTAAAGTATAAAGTACCATTTCTAACAGCGATACTTTGTGTGTCACTGGAGGCCTTCTGTGATTTACTGGGGCCGACATTGATGGCACAGATTGTAAGCAGTGGTATTGAGCAGGGGAGTCTGTCCGGAGTAAAGAACTGGGGGTCACTCATGATCTTAGTCACGATCATAGGAGCAGGCTTTGCGGTGATTCGAAATAATCTGGCAAGCAGTGTATCTCAGAAGATGGGAGCTGAGTTAAGAGAAGATTTATTTGAAAAGATAGTTGCTTTTTCTGAGGTGAGTGTTGATCGGATGGAGAGCGGCTCCTTGATCACAAGGATGACGAATGATACCTCACAGATTATCCTATTCATCAATGGGATCATGCGAATTTTTCTAAAGGCCCCGATCACCGGTATCGGAAGCATTATATTGGCTACGATGCTAAATATCCGATTGAGTCTAATTATATATGGTGTGGTAGCAATTGTGACGGCTTTGATCTATGTCAGCATGAAGCTGAGTTATCCGCGATTTCATCAATTACAAAAAGCAATGGATCAGATGAATTCTTATATTCAGGAATATCTGATGGGAATTCGTCTGGTGAAGGTCTTTGGAACCTATGCCGATGAAGGTCGAAAATTTGATGAAACAAATCATAACCTGATGAAGCGGGGGATATCCTCGCAGATGGTTATCACCGTCATTGCACCGATCTTATCCTTAGTGATCGGAGTTGGAACGGTTACTGTTCTATATTTGGGCGGTTATCTGTTTTCGATGAACCGGGCTAAGGCAGGAGATATTACTGCCTTTACGATCTATATGTCTCAGATATTGTTTTCTCTGATTATGATCACCAATGTTTTCAGTATGTTTGTACGAACAAAAGCTTCCACGGTACGAATAAAAGAGATATTCGAATGCGAAGAGGATTTTGCAAAAAGTCAATTGAATCGGACTTATCGGGGTGATATCACCTTTGAAAATGTAACCTTTGTATATCCCGGTGGCAGTAATCAACCGGTAATCAATAACCTGTCTTTTTCGGTAAAACAAGGTGAGAGCCTTGCGATTATTGGGCCTACCGGAAGCGGTAAATCAACTATCGTCTGGCTGCTGTTGCGTTTTTATGATGTGGATAGCGGAAGGATTCTGCTTGATCAGTATGATATGAAACAATTAGGAGTTGATGAACTTCGCGATAATATAGCCTTTGTTCCTCAAAAGCCGATGCTATTCTCCGGCTCCATTGCCGATAATCTCAGGTGGGGTGATAAGGATGCGACCGAGGAAGCTCTGCAATCGGCATTGAACAAAGCACAGGCGGATTTTGTTGATCGGATGCAGGAGGGCTATGATAGTATCCTCGGAACCGGAGGTGTAAATCTATCCGGTGGACAAAAGCAGCGGGTTTCCATAGCGCGTGGTATGGTTAAGAAAGCTCCCATTCTAATTCTGGATGATGTAACCAGTGCCTTGGATGCCATAACCGAAGCAAGAATACAAGAGAAACTCCAAAGCAAATCGGAAAAGCAAACAGTTATCACAATCACACAGCGTTGTGGGACAGCAATGTTTGCGGATAAGATACTGGTGATCGACAATGGAAGTCGGGTGGGATATGGTTCCCATGATGAATTAATGGCAGGTTGTAAAATATATCAGGATATTTATCACACTCAAATAGATGGCATTAGGGGGGCATAATGGATGAGAGATCAGCATACTAGAACACAGAATAATGCTCCGATGCTAGGGCATCGGCCAGGTGGCGGGCGAAATCCCTTCGGTCCGGTTGAGAAGCCTGCAAATGCGAAAAGAACAATGCTACGAATTGTTAAAATATACATGAGGTGGGCGAAAACGATACTGGTCGCAGTCCTTTTCGCTGTAATGTCAGCCTTGGTATCGGTTTCAATTCCCTATTACCTGGGGAAGACCTTTAATACTTTTTCCATATCAAATCGTTTTGTAGATCAGAAAAGCCTGGTTGCATATTTGAAGGTCCTGCTCCTCCTATATTTACTGAATTGGCTTTTTGGCTTTCTTAATAATTTTATTACTCTTAAGGTCTCTCAAAGATTGGTTTTTACCCTGCGAACAGAGCTGTTTCAAAAGCTCCAAAAGCTTCCGCTCCAGTTCTTTGATACCAGGGCGCATGGAGATACCATGTCGCGAATCACGAATGATATCGATAATATCAGTTCTGTGATTGCTCAGACGACCACGCAGCTAATCGCCGGTTTTATCACACTGATTGGATCTTTTCTAGTAATGATGAGCCTGAATCGGTATCTTACCTTTATTGTTTTATTAAATATCCCCTTGATTTCTTTACTGACACGAAAGATAGCTTCAAAAAGTCGAAGCTATTTCAGGGAGCAGCAGCGTAGTCTTGGAGAATTGAATGCAATCATCGAAGAAAATATTATGGGCTTAAAGATGGTGAAAGCATTCAATCGGCAGGAGGAGGTACTACTTCGCTTTAGAGATACCAATGCCAGATTATGCAATAGCAGTACAAAGGCACAGGTTTGGTCCGGCTTTATGATGCCATTGATGAATATCATCAATAATTTGATTTTTGCTCTTCTTTCCTTTGTTGGTGGCTTTTTGTGCATCAGATATGGTGTGTCGGTGGGAACTGTTGTCAGCTTTTTGAACTATTCGAAGCAATTTTCCCAACCCCTTAACTCGATCGCCGGTATGTTCAATACAATACAATCAGCACTCGCAGGAGCAGAAAGGGTGTTTGAGATATTGGATTGTGAGGAAGAAGAACCGGATGCACCCGGCGCGATAGATATCGTGAAACCTATGGGGGATGTGTGCTTTCGTAATGTATCTTTCTCCTATGCTTCGGATAAAACGGTACTTAGGAATGTAAGCTTTCATGTCAAGCCTGGTGAGGTCATAGCATTGGTCGGAGAGACCGGGGCCGGTAAAACGACAATCGTGAACCTATTAACAAGACTGTATGATGTTAATTCCGGAGAGATCCTAATCGATGGCATACCGATTACCCAGATCAGAAGAGATGGTTTATGCAAATGCTTTTCTGTAGTACTTCAGGATACAAGCCTGTTCAGTGGTACAATTATGGATAATATTCGGTACTCAAAGACGAACGCTTCCGATGAGGAGGTTATGAATGCCGCAAAAATCGCTCATGCCCATAACTTTATCACAAAGCTCCCCAAGGGTTATGCAACCGTTGTGTCTGCAACAACAGACAATCTTAGTCAGGGACAGAGACAGCTGATTTCCATCGCAAGAGCCGTTCTATCGGATAGTCCGATATTAATACTGGATGAAGCGACGAGTAGTGTAGATACCAAGACAGAGAAGGAAATACAACGAGCCTTGGTTAATCTGATGAAGAACCGTACCAGCTTCCTGATTGCACATCGTCTTTCCACCATAAGAGATGCGGATTGTATTATGGTAATTGGCAATGGACAGATTCTGGAAGCCGGCAATCATCAGGGGCTTATGAAGCTGAAAGATCGTTATTATGCTATGGTTATGAGCCAGCTGGGAAAACCAGCCGGAGAAATGACAAGCGGTTGACATTTTGGCTGCAAAGCGATATATTTAATCTATACAGTGTATTAAAATCGATCTCTTTGGATCATGGGAGTAAAATATGAAGAACAAAACGCTGACATCAAAAATAGTTGTATTACTGATTATTTCGATGGTATTTTTATTAATCTTACTTCTTGGGACCAGCTCAATGTTTTATCAAAGATCCAAAGTCGATTTCGAAGAAAAGAAGCAATATGCGATATATATTTATGTACAAAGTATTAAAGAGCATTTAAATAAAGGGGAACTACAGCTGATCGATCTAATGCTTACTACATTTTATGAAGCTGACCTTAACAGTACCAATGATATGACCAGATATTTGGCATTGCATCGATTAAACACGACCTTAAGGAATAAATTGTCGGTGAATAGTGATGTGGATTGCTTGTTTGTGAAAAAGGATAATGCATTCCTTTTAAAAGGCTATAGTACCTTATTGCCGTCAAGTAGTCGTTACCACATCATGGAATACTTTTTGAAGAATGAACAGGGTGAAGTATTTAATACCAGGGAGGACGGTTACTGGCAAATTATAAAAATTGATAATGAGGCCTTCTTCTATCTGGTGTATGAGATGGGTGGCTATACCGTCGGGGCACTAATCAGGGTATCAAAATTCGATGCAGCCTTGCGATTAATCATGGATCGTGATATAGGAAGCTATTCTTATATAGAAAACGATCAGGATATTTATACTTATTCGACCGGTACGGCAGAAGGAATAGAAGAGGTAATTGATCATGGGAAAAATAAGCGATTTGTAAGCGAGAGAGTCGTAATAAAAAGTGTAATACCGGACAGTGACGTCACCTTCGTCGGTAATTTTAACATTCGTGTCATTAAATTATTTCTGAATAACACCTATATCATCTTAATCGGTGTTGTATTTATTTTTATAGGAATGCTGTTCGTTATTAAGAGCAGTATCACACACTACATGATCAATCCGATCAACAAGCTGTTAGCAGGTATGCACCATGTAGCCCAGGGAAAGTTTAATTATCAAATTGCGGAAGATGCCGGTACACTTGAATTTAATGAGCTGAACCAATCCTTTAATCAAATGGTTAAGGAGATCGTAGATCTACGGATCAGCAGCTACGAACAGAAGATAAAGGATAGTGAGCGAAGGATTAAGCTTCTCAGGATGCAGATTAAACCTCACTTTTTCCTGAACTCGATCACGACAATTCGAAGTATGACCTATCAGGATAGAACAGAAGAGATTCGAAGATATTTGGATTCTCTGTCCGAGCATATACGTTATATGCTTCGAGTGAATAGCAGCGAAGTGATGCTAAAGGAAGAGCTGTCTCATATTGAAAACTATTTACATATGCAGGAGATTAAGTTTACCAATTCCGTTGCCTACTATATTGGTTGCAGTGATGAGCTGAAATATAAAAAAATCGGACACCTTATCCTCTTTACCGTTATCGAAAATGCCTTTAAATTTGCCATGAATTTATACGATACTCTGATTTTACTAATACAGTGTGAGCTGGTTGAGGAGGAAGGTTTCTTTGGTTATCGGGTTATCATAGAGGATAATGGAACGGGCTTCCCGGAAGAACAGCTGGAAAAGTTTCGTATCGGCAATGAAGTAGAAGAAAAGCAGGATGGTAGACATATTGGATTAAGTAATATCAAAAAAACTCTGGAGCTTCAGTATGGCAGAAAGGATTTACTCAGATTATCGAATGTGGAACCACACGGTGCTCGGGTAGAGATCTGGATACCGGATTGTACAAATTATAATTCTGAGGGGGATGAAACATGAGAGTTCTTATTGTTGATGATGATCCGAATATTATTGAAATGATCAGAGGTTCTTTGAAATGGGAAGAAATGGGCATCACGGAAGTATTGAGCTCTTATAATGGGATACACGCAATACAAATGCTCCAGACAGAGGAACCGGTTATCGTTCTATGTGACATTGAAATGCCCTTATGCAGTGGGATCGAAGTACTAAAGTATATCTATGAAAATGGAATAAACGCTGAGTTTATCTTTCTAACCTGTCATGTAAGCTTTGAATATGCACAGAAGGCCATCGAATACAATGCGATAGGATATCTAACAAAGCCTTTCAAACAGGAAGAATTATATACTGTAGTAATGAAAGCAATTGTTAAAATGAATGGCAGGTTGTCACACAATGAATTACTTCAGAAGGATTACCTATGGCGGAGAAATCAGGATATCATGGGAAACAGTTTTCTATGGGCAATTTTTCAGAAGACAATTCCGAACAATAAGGAAAAGCTGAAGAAGATTGTAGAACAAAGAAACCTGGCATTTGATATAAACGAAAAAGTATACCTGGTATATGCCGGTATCAGCACCCGTAAGCTAAGCTATAATCAGAATTCAGAGGCTGATTTCTTTTATATGCTACGGCATCTGACCCTGGAATTGATCAATAATCAGTATGACTATAAAAGTGCTGTGGAATACACCATGGAACCTTATGATATATTACTACTCGTAGTAAAGGAATCAGAAGCCGTGAAGGAAGAATTAATGGAGCGCTGTAAGAAACTGATCACAGTATCAAAATCCTATCTGGATGCAGAGCTGGTGTGTATGGTGGGTAACCTGATCAGTTATGAAGAACTGGCAGAGACAAAGAAGGAGATGGATCGCTTTTTCCTGCAGGAAGCCAGCTATACAAGAAAGGTGATTAACTACAGCGACATCAATCATGTTACGGAAACAGAAGCAGTCGGTATTGATAATGAAAGAGTTATCAAGACCTTAAAGAATAAAGAAAAAGTATTCTTTATTAACTACATTCGAGATTATATGGAAGACAATATGAAATCGGGCACCCTAAATTCTTATAAAATGAATGTACTGCATCATGATCTACTGCAAATATTCTATGGATATCTTCAGGAGCATAATATTCAGGCAGATCGGTTGCTGCTTGACGGTACAGCAAGACAACTGAATGCCGCAGCGGAATATTCCATCTTTGATATGATTAAATATATTAATTATATGTTCGACCGGATAACCTATTTGATCTATGAAGTACAACAGACCTCAACGATAGTTGCTAAGGCAAAGCAATATATCCTACAGCATTATTCGGAGGACATCAATCGAAATGATGTAGCGAACAGTGTCTATCTGACGCCGAACTATTTGTCCAAATTATTTAATAAGGAGACCGGATTAACGATACGGGATTATATTAATCAATTAAGAATTGATGAAGCCAAAAGGCAGCTGAATGCAACGAGTAAAGCGATCAGTATGATTGCTATGGATGTTGGATTTGAAAATGTGTCTTATTTTTCTACCGTATTTAAAAAGTATTGCGGATGTAATCCGGATTCGTGGAGAAAATCATAAATATTTATTCATCTTTTGTTAAAACAAAAGATTGCAATCGAAAAGAGTGCAATAGCAGCTTTCCCCAAGGAGGCCGGTTGTACTCTTTTTTGTGTCGTGGAATGTACAGGAATGAAACCAATGAGTATTTTATCAAAAGTAATTCAATTCGGATATGCTAGAATGGAAGAAAATGTGAAAGGAATGTATGATATCAAAATGGATGTTAATGAAACTTGCGACAGAATAATTCGTAGTGTAGGCATTCGAGATGCAGATATTAAGACTGGGAAATAAAATGAAATTATTTGTAAGAGATAAAAAATTCTATATCAGAGTAATAAAGCTGGCGGTTCCTGTCGTAATACAAAGCTTGATTACTATGAGTATAAGTATTATTGGAACCATTATGGTAGGTCAATTAGGAGAAAAGAAGCTTTCTGCGACCTCATTGGCAAATGAGTTCATTGTATTATATCAGATTCTATGCATGGGATTAGGATATGGTGCAGCTGTTCTGACCGCCCAATATTGGGGTCAAAGAAATATAACTGCCTTTAAAAAGATAGTCTCCATTATGTTAAAAATGTGTCTTGTGATAGGTGGTTTTTTAGGAGCGACAGCCTATCTTATTCCCGAGACAGTCATGACAATCTTCACTCCGGATGCTGAGCTGATTAGGCTTGGAGCAAGCTACCTGCATTTTAGTGCATGGACCCTTATACCAACCGGTTTATCGTTAACCATAACAGCAGTATTACGATCTTATGGAGAGGTACGATTACCTCTATATACATCCTTCATAGCATTTGTCACGAATATCTTTCTAAACTGGGTATTTATCTTCGGTAATCTTGGAGCTCCCCGTATGGAGATTCTTGGTTCGGCTCTGGCACTTCTTATTTCACGATTGATCGAGCTATCCTGTATTGCAGGTTATTTTATGTTGATAGATAAGAAAATCGGATATCGCATCAAGGATTTATTCATTTCCTGCAAAGGTCTATATGGACAGTATATTGCATTCTGTATACCGGTACTAATCTCGGATACCATCCTAGGGATTGGAAATAGTGCTATCTCGGTGATTATCGGTCATATCGGTTTTTCCTTTGTAGCAGCGAATGCAATCGTATCTCAGGTAACACGTATGACAACGGTATTTACGACCGGCGTATCGAGTGCCTCCAGTATCATGACAGGTAATACCCTGGGGGAGGGAGATACGGATAGAGCATACCGGGAGGGTGTCACCTTTTTAAGTATAAGTGTCGTTTTGGGTGTTGTCGCGGGAATAATCCTCTTGGTTTTGTGTCCTTATATGATTGGAAGTGTTCGTATTTCTGCCGAGGCGAAATACATTGCTAATCAACTGATGTATGCAATTTCAATTATCATGGTGTTTCAATCTGCTCAGACAGTGCTCACGAAAGGGGTACTTCGAGGAGGAGGGGATACTCGCTTCTTAATGGCTGCGGATGTACTGTTTTTATGGCTGGTATCAATCCCCCTGGGTATCCTTACAGGCTTGGTGCTTCATTTACCTGCATTTGTAGTATATATAAGTCTGCGTGCAGATTACATCATCAAGACGATATGGTGCACCTTCCGATTATTGAAGGGGAAATGGATGAATAAAATCTCATCCGGTCAATCCTATAACATGTCGTGCATAGAGGATTAAGAGAAGTAATCTATGCAAGAGAACATTGATCGGAGGAGTTCATTATAGAGAATATTTATATCATTAAGAGAATCAGGAGAAACACGAATGAAAAAAATTAAAATCAAAAAATTCATGTTCTTTGAGAAACTGTTTACGATTAAAACAAAGCTCTTGATATCATTTTTGGTGGCCTTAGTTCTTATTATCGTATTGGGGATTGCCTCCTATCAAAAGGCATCCGTTGCAATTCGCACCAATTATATGGAGTCTACAAGCCAGACCCTCAACATGACCAGTGAATATCTGGCCTTTGGGCTTAAATCAGTGGAGGACACTGCTACTCAACTGATTAGTGATGATAATATCGTTGGATATTTTTCTAACATGCATGGCTCGGACACAGTGCAGATTCATAAAAATAAGCAGACTGTGACTAAAACCCTATCAGCGAAGCAGGTAACGGATGAATTCATCGAGAATATTTATCTCATCTCAGACGTGGTTGATTCAATTTCAACTAAAAAACTTACGGATAAGAAAATTCTTACCGGATTTTATGATACGCCCATGGGTACACGGCTCCAACAGAGCAGAATGGATATCATTTGGAGTGGTAAGGATGAGTATCTGGATGGAAAGCTAGGGACAAAAACAACGGAATATTCCATTCGTTTAGTAAGGAGGATGGTGTCCACAGATGGGATTCTGATAATTGATGTGAGTAGTAAAACATTTGATTCCATCCTGCAGAATATTAATTTTGATGAAACCGGAATGCTCGGCATTGTAACCGGGGACGGGAAGGAAATATTGATAACGAAATCTCAGGAAGCTGTATTTCTGGATAAAGCCTTCTACCAAGAGGCCATGGAAGGAACAGCTGCTAACGGAAGCCAATATGTGAACTTTGGTGGTGGAAAGTATTTGTTTATGCATTCAAAAATCGGTGATTCCGGAGCAATGATCTGTGCGCTTGTTCCTAAGAGTACGATATTAAGACAGGCAGATGATATCAGAGCCTTTACCTTACTGATTGTTATCATAGCTTCCATTATAGCGATTCTTACAGGATTTCTAATATCAAACGGTATAAATAAAGCGATCACTAGTATTATAACCGGTTTAAGGCGAGCATCACAAGGGGATCTGAGCGTAGCATTTTCTACGAAGAGAAAGGATGAATTTAAGATCCTGATCAATGAGATCGAGAACACCTTTTCTAATATGAAAACCATTATATTCGGGGTGAAAAACTTAAGTGGCGAGGTACTAAAGTCCTCGGAACAGGTGGCAGCTGCGACTGTTTCCTTCCAAAAATCCACGGAAAACATCTCATTCGCCATGAGTGAGGTCGAGCAGGGAATTGTACAGCAGGCAAAGGATGCGGAAGGCTGTCTGATTGAGATGGATAATTTATCTCAGAAGATTATCACAATCAGTGATAATACAAAGGAAATCGGTAGAATTACGGACTTAACAAAGACAAGTATTTTAGACGGTACATTTGTAACGGAAAAGCTGAATGAGCAAACAAGATCTACGATCCAGATTACTACAGATATTGTAAAAAAGGTAGAGGAGCAATCAAATAATTCATTATCAATTGGTAACATATCCAATGTAATCAGCGGAATAGCGAGTCAAATCAACCTGCTTTCTTTAAATGCCTCAATCGAATCTGCCAGGGCAGGTGAATTTGGAAAAGGCTTTGCAGTTATCGCGAATGAGATCCGTAATTTGGCAGATCAGTCGAAACGATCGGTTGATGAGATAAAAGTGATTATCGCAAAGATACAGGAGGAGACAAAGGATACGATGCAGATTGCAGGTAAGGTTGAGGAGGTCCTTTCTCTACAGGAAAGTGCAGTAACGGACACAATCAAATCCTATCATAATATTAACAAGAACGTAGAGCAACTGGTTATCTACCTCAAATACATAATGGATTCTGTTGATACAATGGAAATATCAAGAACCAGTACCCTGGGGGCCATCGAAAGTATCTCTGCTGTGCTGGAGGAGATAGCGGCTTCTTCCAATACCGTTAATCAAGCATCGAAGGAACAATTGTCATCGGTAGATACCCTAGGCACTTCCTCGGAAGCCTTATATGCGAATGCCGATAAATTATTACTTGCTGTTCAGAAATTCATCGTATAACCAAGGGGTATATCGGAGGCAGACCTATGTGGTTTGCCTTTCGACATAGCTTACCGGTAGTATGACATTTTTGGGGGGTAGACCGGTGGTTGAGAGCTGATAAATTCCCTCCACCGCTAATTGACACATTTCTTTAATCGGTTGATGGATCGTTGAGATAGCGGGAGTACAAAGGGAAGCTAGATCCGTATCATCGTAACCGATCAACTTAACATCCTCCGGAATTCGTATAGCGTGACATTGGCAGTATTGTAATACTTGAGCAGCGATAATATCATTTGAGGTAAAAATTCCATCTACCTGTGGGTTGGCTTCAAACAAATCAGCGACAATACCTTGATAATCCATAGAGAAGAACCGTTCCTCTGTTGCATCAAGAAAAACAGGAGCCTTAAGATCAGCCTTTTTGCATACATCGGAAAAACCCAGAAAACGCTTATTCGCTTCAAAATCCAGATCTGCACTACCACTGATATATGCCATGTTTTTACAGCCTTTACATATCAGATGTTCTGCAGCAAGGATACCTCCAACATAATTATCGGAACAGATGGTAGGGATATCAGGGGATATAATTCGGTCAATACATAAAACCGGAGAGTCTATACTTAAATATTCGAGAAGATTCTGAGTACGGCTCGCGAGAATGATTCCTGCAACCTTGTTCGCCTTAAGCATTCCAAAGTACTCAACCTCTTTTGCTGTTTCATGATTTGATATGCATAGAAGAAGCTTATAGCCGTTCTTAACTGCATAATATTCGGTATATTCAATTACCTGGCTAAAGAAGAAATTCTTTGCGGAAGGAACAATTAATCCGATAAAATTACTTTTCTTTTTCGTCAGGGACTGTGCGATCTCGTCCGGATAATAATTCAGTTCCTTCATCGCAGCTTCAATTTTTGCACGGGTCTTATCACTAACCTTCACACGATTATTAAGCATACGTGAGATAGTGGTAACAGAGACATCGGCTAGCTTCGCAACATCGATTAATGTAGCCATACGAACACTCCTTAAGTTTTATTATATTCTTACATTTTTCAGTTAAAAAGTCAATAATACATCAAACAAGAAAGCATTTTGAATTTAAAAAAGGAGACCAAGAAAGAAATGAAACAAATATTATTATCGGAAGTTAACGACAGATTCAAATGGTTTGGAAGAACCTATGAAGATTCAGAACGTAATATAACTTATTTTAATTGGAGCTGTTCCGGGTTAGAATTCGAGTTCACCGGTAGCTGCCTGATCGGGGAATTTATTGCTATCCCGGCAACTGAATTTGACGGACTGCCCCCGACGGCTCCCAGCCGAGAGGTTTGGCCATGGATTGCAGTCTTTTTAGATGATTCACAGGAGCCCTACAAGCGAATGGAGATCAATCATGCGAAGGAAGAACTCCTTCTATTTACCAGTAATCAAACCGAAACTCACAGGGTTAGAATTATTAAACTGACAGAGAATGCTAAGGGTAAGGTGGGAATTCATTCTTTGCTTACAGAGGGTACCATCAATGATCTGCCTGAAGAATCAAAAGACAAGTTAAAGATTGAATTCATCGGAGATTCTATCACCTGTGGTTTTGGTAACGAAACAACAGAACGCGATCGTTTTTTCTACTCCGGAGAAGAGAATGGATGGATGAGTCACGCTGCGATTGCCGCCAGAATGCTTCAGGCAGATTATAGTATCATATCGGTGTCAGGCATCACGCTTGGGAAGGGGATTGGAGTGATGAATTGGCCTTTGGCGCCGATGATGCAGATCTATCCCTATACGGATTACTTGTTAGAGGAAGAACAGGGGAAGAAAGAGAATTATTCCAAATGGGATTTTACGATGACTACACCGGATGTTATTGTACTTAATCTCGGTACGAATGATAGCAGTTTAATAGCCTTTGAGGGTGACAACGAGAAGGGAGAACGTAATTTTGAGAATAATTATTTTAGTTTTCTAAAAACGCTCCGAGAATTGAATGGAGTGGATGCACTTATAATTTGCGCACTTGGGAGCATGGATTATTATCTCTATTCCAATATAGAGAAGGCAGTCATGAAGTATTCTGCCATAACAAAGGATTATAACGTGAAGTGTTTTCGGTATGGCAAAATAGGATTTCAGGAAGGCTTTGGTGCCTGTGGTCATCCTTCGGCAATAACGCAACTAAGAATGGGAAAAGAATTGGCAGATTATCTATCTAAGATACTCTCTGATAGAAGGTCTGGATTGAGAGGGTTTATAAAGAAATGATGGTAAGTCAGGATAATACAGAATTGCTATAAATGAATACTTAATCGATAGTTACATAAGGGAATAACTGTTATATTTTTATGCAAAGAGGATTGGAGGTGTCTCTATGGATTATCAAAAAAATAGAGAGGAATTAATAAGGATTGTGAATGAACGATCTTCCATCCGTCATGTATCAAAGCATCGTAAACCGGACGGTAGTATTGATGTCGATGGAAACCTGCAGCTTTGGAATGATCTGATGGAACGCTTTGACAAAATATATCTGTGGGATAAAGGAGCTCCGGGCTTTGACTACAGAGATTTAAGGCAAACTCAGCCATATATGGTTTTTGTTCCCCCACACATTGGTGAGAATCAGCGCGGAACAATTATTGTGGCACATGGTGGTGGCTTTGAGACACGAACCGGCTGCGAAGGCTTTCATGTTGCGGAGTATTTTCATCGTGCAGGCTTTGCGGTAGCAATTTTATCGTACCGATTAAAACCGTATAGTCGAAGAGATGCAATTGCGGATATGCAACGGGCAATACGAATTATTCGTGCAAGAAAAGAGGAATTGGGCGTAACGGATAAGGTTGCAGTAATGGGTTTTTCGGCCGGTGGTATGCTGTCCGGTAATTGTGCTACACACTTTGATTACGGCAATACAGGTTCGGAGGATATCATTGATCACTTTTCCTGCCGCCCGGATGCAGCCGTTGTCGGTTACGGTGCTATCTCCTTTGCCTCCTTCCCGGCCGGTTTCTTGCGAAATCCGTTGATCGATCCCAATAAAGAAGAGGAAATCTATCTGGCCACAGAGAAAAATATAACCTGCGATACTCCACCTTTTTTTATCTGGCAGACCAACAGCGATGATCCACGGTTTAGTATGTATTTGGCGAAGGAACTGGCTGATTATCATGTTCCCTTTGAACTGCATTGCTTTCCCGGCGGAATTCATGGACTGGCATTGGCAGACGGTAATAATGATCTGGGGGAAAAATATCCACATATCATGCATTGGAGTGCCTTGTGTGCAGAATGGTTGGAGGAGCTGGGCTTGTAATAACTGCCATAGTAATGATTAAGTTTATTATTAATTATCATTTGAAGAAGAAAGGATCGTGTTGATGTAGCATACATCGCACAGGTAGATAAAATGAAGAGAAATGAATTTGAACGTGTAACACCGGAAAGTGTTGGGATTCCGTCAGAGTTAATTCAAAAGTTGATTGATCAATTAGAGAGTGGTTTTACGGAGCCGCACGGATTAATGATTATGAGACATGGTAAGGTCTGTGCAGAGGGCTGGTGGTCTCCATATGCACCTGGAATTCGTCATGGTCTGCAATCTCATACCAAAACATATGCCGCAACAGCAGTCGGAATTGCATGTACAGAGGGAATTCTTACATTGGAGGATCGGATTATTGATATCTTTTCAGAGGAAGCACCGGAGAACCCCTCCGAGAATCTCAAGAAGCTTAGGGTTAGAGATGTGCTTTGTATGGGCTGTGGTATGGATACTATGCCGGCTCCTTCCAAAGAGTGGATCAGAGAGTTTTTGGCAACACCGGTAAATCATGAGCCTGGAACTACCTATATGTATAACAGCACCGGATCCACCTTGCTCGGTGCAATTGTAAGAAAATTAACCGGATTAGGTCTTCACGATTATCTTAAGCCTCGTCTTTTCGATAAGATTGGGATCGATGCGGATAACCTCCGTTGGATCTATATGCCGGATGGGATGGAAGTCGGTGGCGGAGGTTTATATGCAACAACAGAAGATAATCTGCGTCTGATGAAGCTCTATGCTGACAAAGGGGTATGGGAGGGTGAGCGAATTCTATCCGAGGATTATGTGAAGAAGGCAACAACCCTACAAAACGAATCGGCAACCGAGGCGAATAATAATCCAATGGCAAAGGATAATCATCTTGGATATGGGTTCCAGCTATGGATGTGTAAGCCGGATGGAGTATATCGTGCAGATGGTGCAATGGGGCAATTTACAATTGTTGTTCCGGATAGGGATATGATTATTGCAATTACAGAGAATGCAGCCGGAGCACATTGGGCACAGACCACACTGGATACAATGTGGGAATTCTTATCAGAACTGCCGGATGTCGATCGCCTTCCGGAGAATAAAGAGGCATCAGAAAAGCTTGCGAGGAGAATGTCTATGCTGGCACTCCCTGCAGCAAAGTATGCACCATATAACGGTTGCAGTGCTTTGATTAATAACTTGAGCTATCTCGTTCGCGAGGAAGGTTTTATACTTAATCGTAGCGCCGCTATGGTTTCCATGTTCATGGGAGGAACAAAACTACCAAAAGGAATTGAAGAATTTCACTTTCATTTTGTAGCAGATGGCTGTACTCTTCACTACCTGCAGGAGGGTGAGAGTAAAAGTGTAGAAATCGGAATGAACGGTGATTATAGACGTAACATTTTTATTAATAATGCTGTAAGTGTGGCTCTTATGAGTGGAGCCTGGATCAGTAAGGATACCTTCCAGCTTACAACCCGTTGGGTGGAGACCTGTAATCAACAGAAGATTAATTTTACCTTCCGGGAGGATACCGTTATCATCGAGGAAGAAGGTGAAGAATCCTTATTTCTTCGTAAGATGCCAAAAGTGACAGCTTATAAAAAGTAGATGTCACAGTATGCTTTATTTTATTATTAAGCTAGAAAGCTCGCCCGCTATTAATGATTGCTTTAAATATGGCTTAGATTTGTACAAAATTAAAGCCTTAAAGTATATTTTTAAATGTTTCATTTTTTATTTTTGATAAGATTAATATATAAAAAGGAGGAGGTACCTTATGAAAAAATCGAAAAGAGTTCTAGCAATTTTTTTATCCCTGATGTTGATCCTTTCATTAGTAGGATGTTCTTCAAAAAAGGATGATACAAAGCCAACTGATTCATCGGCAACCGCACCAACCGAAAAGGCGGCAGAGGATAATAACACCGTAGCGGATAGTACAGAGATTACTACGGTAAAGATCAGCTATCCGGTCTTAGTAGTCGTTCCTTCCGTAGATGGTACAAAACAGGTGCAGGATTCCATCAATGCTTACCTGGAACAGAAGGGTGAGAATGTAAGGGTTGAGCTGGAGCCGATTGATGGTCCCAACTATGCAAACCAAGTAGACATGGCATTAGCAAGCGGAGAAGGAATTGATATATATTGCCCGTTCTCCGGTCTTAGCACCGCAATTGCGACAAATCAGATATTACCCTTGAATGATTATCTGGATAACGAGTTAAAGGATACGATCGCACTTATGGGAGAGGAATGGTTAAAGCCATCCACTGCTAACGGCAATGTTTATGCTATCCCCTGTTATAAAGGTGTCATTCTGGAACCTTACTTTATTTGCCGCAAGGATATTGTGGATGAACTGGGATTTGATATCAATAGTATCAATTCTGTGAAGGATATCGAACCTTTATTGCTTAAGGTGAAGGAGAAGTACCCGAGTATGTATCCTTTGGTTCCTACCGGAGGTCAAGCTGGTGGAAATACTATGATGATTGATTATTCCTTAAACGGTGTTCAGGGATATCAAGTTGACAATTTTGGTTATGGAGCTTGTGTTGTCGGTGGAGATTTGACGGTTCAGAATTATTACAACACTGATTTCTTCAAGGAAGCCTGCAAGCTGGCTTATGACTGGAATCAGAAGGGATTAATCATGCCTGATGCATCATTATCCTCTGATATCTCAACCGATCTTCTGGGTTCTGAACAAGCTTTCTCTGTTATTACAGGTTATGGCTACGTTCCGGAGAGTGTTGAGGCTACTTATAAGAGCAGATGTAACGGATTGGATTTTTATGCTAAGTCTTTGAATAAGACACTTATGACCTCAGGAAGCCTTATCGTGAATTGGGGTATCGCTTATACCAGCAAAAATCCTCAGGCAGCAGCAAAGGTATTAAATATGTTGTATACCGATGAGTTTGTTCTGAATTCAGTAATATTTGGTATTGAAGGTACCGATTACGTTAAAAACGATGATGGTACCATATCCTATCCCGAAGGATTGGACATGAACACAGTACCATATACAGCAGCATTATCTTGCGGAATTGTTGGTAATATGTTCAAGCAATATGCAATGAGAGGTAATACGGATCCGAAGGATGTTACCTATATGCAGGATAACAATAAAAACGCGCAATACTCTGGAGCATTTGGATTTAAGCTCGATGCGGCCAATATAACCTCTCAATGCTCTGCAGTAGATAATGTTATTCAACAGTATCAGTATTCGTTATTGTGTGGTGAAGTGGATCCGGAGAAAGGAATCCCTCAGTTTATTTCAGCCATGGAGTCTGCCGGTGTGAATGATATTATTGCGGAAGCACAAAAACAATTAGACACATGGGCTACACAAAACAAATAAATAGTTTAAAGTAATAATAATTTCTACATAGGGAATCAACCCCGGGATTCTGATATGAAAGGGAAGCCTGGGGTTCTTTTCAAGTATTTATTAAGGAGGTAATTGATGATGTCACTGACCCGCGGGAAGGCAGAGATAACTGCGAAGAGACGTATCGTACATCGAAAGACGTCAAGAGTTAATTATATTCCTCTTTTTCTGATGATGCTGCCCGGAATTATATATCTGATAGCCAATAATTATTTACCGATGTTTGGAATTTTGATCGCTTTTAAAAAGCTGGACTATTCGAAAGGTATATTATTTAGTGACTGGTGTGGATTTGATAATTTTGAGTATTTGTTTAAGACAAAAGACGCGTTCATTATGATCCGCAATACAATAGGATATAACCTGGTCTTTATAACACTGGGTTTGATTATCGCCTTATCGATAGCTATCATGATGACGGAAATCGGGAAGAGGAAGATTGCAAAATTTATTCAGCCAGCGATCTGTTTCCCTAATATGATCTCGATCATCATTGTGGCATATTTGGTATATGCATTCCTTGGAAGCAATGGTTTTGTTAATAACACTATATTAAAGGGAGAAGGAATAAGATGGTATAGTGAAGCCAAATACTGGCCATTTATTCTGGTTACGGTTAATTTTTGGAAGAACGCCGGTTATAGCTCGATCATCTATATCGCAACCATTTCAGGAATCGATACCAGTCTCTACGAAGCTGCAAAATTGGATGGTGCAACGAAGATGCAGCAAATCAAACGGATTACACTGCCCATCCTAAGGCCAATGATTATTTTAATGCTGTTAATGTCAATCAGTAAGATCTTCAATTCCGATTTTGGTCTGTTCCTTCAAGTTCCTATGAACTCCGGAATGCTATTTCCAACAACGCAGACAATTGATACTTATGTATATCGTTCGTTAATGGAACTGAACAATGTTGGGATGTCCTCTGCTGCTAGTGTATTTCAATCCGTAATCGGCTTTGTACTGGTTATTCTTTCGAATGCTTTTGTACGTAAAGTTGATAACGAGAGTGCGTTATTTTAGGAGGCCAAATATGAAAAAGAAGATAATAAATTCTGAAAAACGATTTGAATATATTTCTCTTATTATAATGTTAATTATAACTGTAATTTGCATCATGCCTTTTGTTCTTATGATAGCTGCATCGATTACAGAGGAGAATGTATTAATTAAAGAAGGATATAAATTCCTACCTTCAAAGGTAAACTTAGGATCTTATCAATATCTTTGGGCTAAGCGGGAAACGATTTTCAGTTCGTATGGTATCTCGATTTTAATTACTGCGGTAGGTACCACGATTAATGTTTTGCTCACCTCGTTATTTGCTTATCCATTATCAAGGCAGGATTTCAAGTATAGAAATATTTTTGCGTTTTTTGTATTTTTTACAATTCTTTTTAATGGTGGAATGACAGCCTCTTATATTGTGTGGACACAGCTGTTCCATATTAAAAATACGATATGGGCACTTCTTGTTCCGAATTATTTGATGGGGTCCTTTAGTATTTTAATGGTTCGAAACTATTACACTGCGAGCATACCGATGTCCATCCTTGAGGCTGCCCGCGTTGACGGAGCGAAGGAGCTGGGGATTTATGCACGGATTATATTACCGCTCTCTAAGCCTGTTATTATAACCATTGCCTTATTTTCCGGCATGGCTTATTGGAATGATTGGACGAATGGTTTATATTATATAACCAATACAAAACTGTATAGTATCAATGTTTATCTGAATAAGTTAATGAATAACATTGCTTTCCTGAAAAGCTCATCCTCTTTGACCGAAGGAGCAAAGCTGGTAGGATTAGACCTTCCCAGTGTCGGTATCCGTATGGCAATTGCAGTAATCGCCATACTACCGGTTATTATTATCTTCCCCTTGGTCCAGGCACAATTGATTAAGGGTGTGGTAATCGGTGGTGTGAAAGGTTAGAATTTTATGAACATATTATGGGAATCGGACTTTGCCGATTCCCTATTATCATTTCGTTCAGTGTCATTATCTTAGTCCTTAATGAAGGGACTTCATAATAATCAATAATATTGAAAATAAAGGAGATTTGAATGAACAATATAGTTATTTCTACAAACGAAGACAAACATAAGAGGGACAGAAATATGTATATTTTAGAAACACCCTGGACTCCGGATCCTTCCGAGAACTTGGATCATATACCCAAAGGGGACATGCCCGGAGACAAAATTAACATAAGCGAAGACCATATCAGAAAAGCGCATAGAATAATGCCGGAACTCTTAAAGCTTCTGCTTCCACAGCTTAACGCTCATCCTAATCAACGAGTGGTGATTGCGGTATGCGGAGGATCCGGTGTCGGAAAATCAGAGATCGCTTCCTTGCTTTCTCATTACCTCAATCAATTGAAGCTTGGAAGCTATACCTTATCCGGCGATAATTATCCGCACAGAGTTCCAAGTTATAATGATGCTGAGCGTTTGCGCATATTCCGTACCAATGGAATCAATGGCTTGATTGTCCATGGCTTATATCACGAGGAAGTGAGTAAAATACTCCTTGAATTAATGCAAAAGGATAGTGATTACAACCCGGAATATAATAACGATTACCCTTGGTTATCAGTTTATCAGAATTCCGGACGAAATGGTTTGAAAAACTATTTGGGAACAATGAATGAAATTGATTTCGGGGAGCTTTCTCAAATAATTTCACAATTTAAGAATGGCATTGACCATATCTACCTAAAGCGAATGGGAAGAGCGGCCACTGAGTTATGGTATGAGGAGATTGATTTTAGTAACACAAATATATTAATGATTGAATGGACGCATGGAAATAGTCATAATCTGCAAGGTGTTGATCTGCCTGTATTACTGAACAGTACACCGAAGGAGACTCTGGAGCACCGTAGATCCCGCAATAGAGATGGTGGAATTGACAGCCCGTTTACAACAATGGTTCTTGGTATTGAACAAGAATTGTTAATCTCTAATGCATCAAGAGCGAAGCTGATCATATCTAAGAGCGGTGAGATATTAACCTATCAGGATTATCTTGGGATGATGACACAGGAAGGATAGAGGAAACGAATATGATGAGACCACAGAATAGCACTACAAACAACTCCGGTCCCATGCTCAATGCATATCCTGACAGTATGGGAGGTACCCTTAAGGATATCGTTGCTTTGTTACAGACGCCTGAATTTAAGAATGTATTTCAAGCCTTTTATATTCTTCCAAGTATCTTTAACACAGATCTTGACAGAGGGTTTTCCGTCATTGGTTATGAATTAAATAATCTTTATGCTTCCCGCAAGGATCTTGACTTGTTGAAAGAAATGAATATGGTACTGAAATTGGATTTTATCTTAAATCATGCTTCGGTTTTGTCCGGACAATTTCAGGATATCATAAAAAATGGCGAGGAATCTAAGTATAAGGATTTTTTTATCAATTGGAACAAATTCTGGGATGGATACGGGAATATGACAGAGGAAGGCTATATTCAGCCCGAGGAAGCGCTGATTCAAAATATGTTTTTCCGTAAACCGGGTTTGCCAATCTTAAATGTTCGCATGCCTGATGGGAAAGAGGTTCCTTATTGGAATACCTTTTATCAAGAGGTGAAGTATGGGAATGTCGGTGTGCAGCAGCTAATGAGGGCGATGGATATTCAGTATAGCACTGCGGAAAGATTGGCGGAAAGAGTCAATACTTCGCTAAGGGATGGCAAATTACCGAAAGATATCGATTATTCGGGAATGGAAGGCTATCGTGATTCGGTGATAGAATTGCTGGAAGCCGGCAGAGAGTACCTTGGACAGATGGATCTTAATATCAAGTCCCCTCTTGTTTGGGATTTTTATGAAGATACCTTAAAAAAACTACAAGAATATGGTGCAGAGATTGTAAGGCTGGACGCCTTTGCTTATGCACCGAAGGAGCCGGGGGAGAAGAACTTCCTGAATGACCCCGGAACCTGGGAATTACTAAAGCGTGTGAAGGAACTGGCAGATCGTTATGAGTTAACGCTGTTACCGGAGATCCATTCAAGATACGAAGAGAAAATTCATGAAAAGCTTGCAGCAGAAGGGTATATGACTTATGATTTCTTTCTTCCGGGTCTGATCATCGATGCCTTAGATCGACAAACCAACGAATATCTGCTTCAATGGGCGCAGGAGCTGCAGGAGAAAGGGATACGCGTTGTGAATATGCTTGGCTGCCATGACGGCATACCGTTGTTAGATTTAAAGGGCTTATTACCGGATGCTGCGATAGAAGAGCTAATCCGCACGGTTGTGTCAAGAGGCGGTTATGTTAAGGATCTTCATGGCAAAAAGAATGTGTATTATCAGGTGAATTCGACTTATTACAGTGCACTTGGAGAGGATGACAGAAAATTACTGTTGGCTCGGGCGATTCAGTTGTTTATGCCAGGCAAGCCCCAGATATGGTATCTTGATTTATTTGCAGGAAGGAATGATTATGAAGCAGTCAGATTAGCCGGAGCAGGTGGTCATAAGGAAATAAACCGGACCAATCTCGACTTAGAGACAATCAGGAAAGCATTAAACAATGATATCGTACAGCAGCAGCTCGAACTACTGAGATTTCGAAATGAATGCCAGGCATTTGGTTTCGAGGCAAAGCTACGAATATTTGATACCAAAACGAATATGATTAAAGTACGTTGGGAAAATGGAGGGTACTCCGCAACCCTGGTGGCTGACCTTGCAACCTTACGATTTGATATCAATGCGACCAATCCTGAGGGGAGTATAATATTTCAATATTCCTTCCTGGATGACTAGATTCGAAATCATGTGTTCATAGATAAAATAATAAAGAATTGTATGTAATAGGATGAAGGACTCTATCATGTGATATGATACCTCCAAAGTAGAAGATGAAAATAATCAAATCTACTTTGGAGGTTTTTTATAGGTATAAAGTAATCTTTAAGCATAAGTCTTCCAAAATTTTCATTGTAATACTCAGTATTATGAAGTTTATACGTGGCTTAAGACGTTAGTATATACGAAGTCACAAATATTAGGAAACACAAAAAGGAGATTAGAATGAGGGAGTTCTTAAAAAAATATCTTTATGAAATAGTAGTCGGATTATTAATTATAACACTTGTATGTATGGTTTACCTCATAGGAGGAGCATGGGGGAGAATAGCCTGGACAGCAGCTATTTTTATTGTTGGTCCATTCGGTGCAATGATTTTCATATTACAGTCAATGGTTCACCTGATAAGGCGTATTCATAAAAAGAAAACAAGGGCAATCCATATGGTAGCCTCCCTACTACTGGCTTTTCCGGTCACGATGCTGACCGGTATGATTTTCATCCCTTACCCTGATCATGCAAATGCTTCTGAAGCTGTAATATTAGACAAAGTTGTAGAGGGTGATCCTGTTTTATTTGGTGGGAAGGATTATCGTACCCATGCTGTTTGGCCATCGGAACGTTATGCATATGATATTTTAGAGACACCATATGATACTGGGGAAAACGACTTACCGTCCTATGGCATCTATGGCAAAGAGGTTTATGCTCCAATACGAGGAGAAATAATTGAAATTAACGATGGGGAAAATGATATAGCACCGAATATCGAGTCTTTTACTTCATTACTGGGTAATTACATTTTTATGCGAGTTGAGGAAACCGGCACGTATTTAATCTTTGCTCATCTGAAAAGTAACAGCATTTGTGTGAAAAAGGGTGATGTTGTCGAGGTTGGTACGACGATCGCGCAGGTTGGGAATTCCGGTACTACTTCTGAGCCTCATCTACACCTTCAGCATCAAAAAAATAATCCCTGTGACTCGGTTATTATGTTATTGGATGAGGGACTACCCATCCGATTTCGGAATCATTGAACGGACTCATATCACCAATTTATTCTGGGGTGTGAACAGTAGCAATTTTATATTAATTTTACAGAGTGTTCCATAGACGTTTGCTTGACTTAATAATTTGGGAACGGTATACTGAATGAATAGTTCGTTGGTTGGAACGAAATGGGTACGATATGGAGGAGTCTTAATGAGTGAAGATAATGTAAGTAAGATAGAATATATGGAGAAAGAAATCATCTTGATTGCTACCGCGCATGTATCAAAGGAAAGTGCTGAGCTTGTAAAAAAGGTAATTGAGGAAGAGCGTCCGGACAGTGTATGCATTGAGTTGGATGAAGACCGTTATCAGAATATTATCAAACCGAAAGTCTGGGAGGATACGGATTTAATCAAAGTGATTAAAGAGAAAAAGGTTGGTTTCATGGTTGCGAATCTTTTTCTGGCTTCCTATCAGAAGAAGATGGCTTTGAAGTTAGGAAATCAGGTTGGCGGAGAGATGATTCAGGGAATGGAGAGTGCGAAGGAGACCGGAGCAACCTTGGTTTTGGCTGATCGAAGTCTTCAGACCACCTTCTTACGGATCTGGCGAAAGCTCAATCTATGGGATAAGGCAAAACTGCTTGGGAGTTTATTGTTTTCAGGAGATGAGGACGAGGATATTACCAGTGATGATTTAGAGAAATTATTGGAAGAAGATATGCTGGAAGCAGCAATGGCAGGATTAAAGAAGGACTTTCCTAAGGTTGGAGAGGTGTTAATCAGCGAAAGAGATAAATATCTGGCAGCGAAGATTAAGAATGCTCCGGGTAAAAAGATCGTTGCCGTATTAGGTGGAGGGCATGTACCGGGTATTAAGAAGGAGATCTTCAAGGATCAGAATATCGAAGAAATATCTATCGTTCCTCCGAAGAGTTCTTTCTCTAAAGTAATCGGATGGGTTATCCCTGCCTTAATCACCGGACTGTTGATTTATTCCTTTATAATTAATTTTCAGACCGGATTGCAGCAGTTATCCGCATGGGTATTATGGACAGGAGCGTTAGCAGCGCTTTTTACCGCATTATCCTTCGCTCATCCCCTCAGTATTCTTACCTCCTTCCTATCTGCGCCGTTAACTACATTACATCCCTTATTGGCTTGTGGATGGTTTACCGGGTTGGCTGAGGCCACCATCAAAAAGCCTACAGTCAAGGATGTGCAGAATGTTCAGACCGATATATTTACGATTAAAGGTTTCTTCACAAATCGTTTGCTTAAGACTATTTTAGTTATGTTTATGGCGAATTTAGGGGCGACAATCGGCACCTTTATCGCAGGTACTAGCCTGATCAGAAATTTATTCTAGGAGAAGAATATGATATCATTACATTCTGTAAGCTCCATCGATGAGCTCCGTGAGCTAAGAGAGGAATATGGGAAGGGGCTACCCTACGCACAAGATCTGAATATCGAAGAGAATATTTGGGATTCCGATTATTATCAGATAGAATACGATTCAAAGCCTGCAGGATATGCTTGTATTGACTCGAGGAAAATCTTATGGGAGTTTTATTTGGTAGAAGAAGCTTGTAGATACGCGCAGGTGATTTTTAAATACCTCATTGACACGAATTATATTACCGCGGCGGAATGTAAGACCTATGATTATTTGCTTATGTCACTTTGCCATGATTTCCAGAAAGCAGCCGAAGGCAGTGCTTATCTCTTCAGGGACTATAATAAGATCACTTCCTTTGGAGCCCAGTTTGATAACATTACCTTTCGACTGGCTGAAATCGGCGATTATCATCGTCTGGAGGAGCTGAATCAAATAACCGAGGATGTGGATTTCTTCCATGATCTAAAGGAGGACATCTCGAATCAGGAGGTATTTGTCTTTTTGAAAGAAGATCAGTTACTTGGTGCCGGAACAATAAAAAAGATATGGAAGGATCAAAATTATCGTGATATCGGAATGGTGGTTGCGAAGGACCAAAGGAAGAAGGGCATTGGAACGTTCATCCTGGTTAAGCTTAAGGAGTATTGTGATGATCATGAACTGATTCCGGTATGCGGTTGTTGGTATTATCATTATTCTTCCAAGAAGACACTGGAGAAGGCCGGATTTATATCGAAACACAGGGTAATACACTTTACCTTTTAATTATATGCAACATAGGTAAGCCGGAGTGCAACATAGTAGGGATCCTATTGAATGATATGCTTCAATCAACTATACTTTGAAAAAAACAAGGAGTGTAGATTGATTATGAAGAATAAAATATTGTTAGTATTAAAAAGAGGGTTTCAGTTATTTTGCATGATGTACACAGCAACAACAATGGTCAGTAGTGCTTTACAGTTATTCCAGGGACGGCTGGAGGATACAAATTCACACATATTGCACAGAGCTGTGGTATGCTTTATTGCTGTGTTTGTGATGGAAGCCAGTGCGAATATCCGATTAAAGAGTCAGCTATTATCCTGGCTTGTTGTCTATTCCATTGCTATGACAATTGTCTTTATTTATGTATGGATAACCGGATTTTTTGAGCCCTTATCGAAATATGCCTATCGTGACATTTTTCTTAATTTTACATCAATAGCCATAATTGTCGGCATTATCATTAGTTTGCTCGAAAAAAGAAAAGAAAAACGGGGAAGACAGGTAAATGAAAATAAATCAGTATCATAATCAGAAGCTTTCAGAGGATTATATCGATTTATATTTTCGCCAGGAAACGGATGAAATCAAGGATTTACTTCAATATGTGAATTCCAGAGGTATCATTAATGGGAGGATCGATGGTGGACAAAGGCGTGTTTTGCCACAGGAGATCTATTACATAGAAACGGTAGATAAGAGGACCTTTCTGTATCTGGACAAGGAAGTAATACAAGTTGAACACAGTCTTCAGGAGCTTGAAGCATTACTGGGAAGTGGGGGGATTGTCCGAATCAATAAATCGGTTCTGGTAAATATCTTCCACATTCTCAAGGTGAATGCGGATATTAATATGAGGTTATGTCTTGTTATGGAGAATTCGGAGAAACTGGTAGTAAATCGAACTTATAAAAAATCCTTTATGAAATACCTGAAGGAGACTGAGAGGAGAAGTGTTCATGAAGGAAAATAAGGTTAGCGGCTTTTTCTCTGCGGTATGTATATTTTTCACGATATTATTGTTTTCCAAATTCATTCTGGAGTATGTTATGAATCCTCTCACGTGGGATAACACCAGAACGAATATTGTATATATGTTTTTATTTTGTGTACTAAGCTTATTTATTTTGGAGCAACATAAGAGATTTGAAAAGCTACCGATGGTCTTGGTTCTTCTGTTGCAATACCTGATAGCATTATCGATTGTAATGCTTTTAGTATGGTTCAGCAGCAGATATGAGGAGCTGTCGAAGTATGCATATCGTGATATTTTTCTTTCCTTTACAATACCGTATATCATCGGAGCGGCATGGTATTATATCAGTCTGATTTTTGAAGCGAAGAAAGCAAATCAGATACTTGATCATGTTAGAAAACAGTAATCACGATATACTGTTTAGGAGGATATATGAATCTGAAAGAAAGAGCTAAAATGATAAAAACAGATATTCCCGCTGTATTTATTGCATTGAAGAAAAAAGAGACACCCCTTATGCCGAAGATCATGGCAGGGATTACGGTCGTCTATGCGCTGTCTCCGATTGATCTTATCCCGGATTTTATTCCGGTACTCGGATATCTGGATGATCTTATCCTTCTACCGGCATTCATTGCACTAACGATTAAAATGTTACCGGAGGAAATTCTTAAGAAGAGTAGATTGGAAGCGGAAGGGCTGTGGAGTAACGGAAAGCCAAAGAAATGGTATTTTGCTATTCCGATTCTACTGTTATGGCTTGTGATTATTCTTCTAATTCTAAAGGCATTGAACAATTAATGATAAGGGAAGCGGATAAACATTCAACATAGCAGGTAAGGAGGGCCCTAAATATGAAAGAACAAATAAGAGAATATGTCTTAAGCTTGGGAGCAGACGTATGCGGTTTCGCCAATATCGATCGTTTCTCACAGGCACCGGAGGGATTTCATCCAAGAGATATCTATCCGGATTGTCAATCATTAATCGTCTTCGGAATCGCATTACCTAAGGGATTAACAAAGGTGCCCTCGAGATTGATTTATGGGCATTTTAATGATATCATCTGTCCGGAAGTGGATCTGATCGCTTTCCGAACCGCCAAGGAGTTGGAGCGTCTCTTCGGCGGGTATGCTGTACCAATGCCCTCGGATAGCCCTTATGAATACTGGGATGAGGATAAACTGGAGGGCAAAGGCTTGCTGTCTATGAAGCATGCTGCGATGTTGGCGGGACTCGGAACGTTCGGCAAAAGTACGCTGTTATTGAATGAAGAATTTGGCAACCTGATTACCTTTGGTGTTGTACTCACCGAGCTGGATCTGGAATCCGATCCTTTTGCGGAAAGCATCTGCTTGGAGGGATGTAACCTTTGTGTCACAAGTTGCCCCACAGGAGCACTGAACGGTTCGAGTGCGGATCAATCGCGATGCAGACCTTACGCCTATGGATCCAATGCAAGAGGATTTGATACAGTAGATTGCAACCGTTGCAGAGTGGTTTGTCCGATGAGATTTGGCAAGCGGGCATACAAATAGTGAGTCATCCTTTACATAATGTTAACGTAATCTAAACCATACCATGGTATTTTCCTTTTTCTTTTCATGTTAAATTAATGCTATCAGCCGGAGACATTAATCATCCAGGCTAAGCAAAAAGAAAAAGGAGATAATAAGATGAAGAAAATTAGAGGGATAGCAGCATTATTTTTAATATGTATTCTGATGGTAACCGCTTTAGCGGCTTGTAGTTCGAAAAACGAGGAAAAAGAGACATCAGCACAGGAAGTGAAGGCTGAGACAAACAATCAGGCAAAACCCACAGAAGCAACAGCTTCTAGTGAAGATGCGGCAGCAGATACCACTGCAATCAGTGGTACACTATTAATATCCGGTTCTACCTCCATGGAAAAGCTTTCGAATGTAGCAGCAGAGTCCTTTATGCTAAAGTATCCGCTTGTTACGGTATCGGCAGAGTTTATCGGCTCCAGCGCGGGCATTGAGGCCTTACTTGCAGGAACGGTAGATATCGGTAATGCCTCAAGAGCATTAAAGGATACCGAAGTATCCTCCGGCGCGGTAGAGAACATCGTTGCAATAGACGGAATTGCAGTGATCACAGATAATTCCAATACTGCAACCAATCTTACGAAGGATCAGTTGATTAAGATTTATACAGGAGAAATCACGAACTGGAAGGAAGTCGGCGGCGGAGATCAGCCAATCGTAGTGATCGGTAGAGAAGCAGGCTCCGGGACAAGAGGTGCTTTCGAAGAATTACTTAAGATTGAGGATTTATGTAAATACTCCAACGAGATTAACAGTACTGGCGGTGTAATGGCTAAGGTTGCTTCCACAATCGGTGCCATCGGCTATGTATCACTGGATGTATTGGATGACAGTATTCTGGCACTTTCTTTGGAGGGTGTTGAGCCTACCGCAGAGAACATTAAGGCTGGCAGCTACTTCCTGAGTCGTCCCTTTGTAATGGCGACACGTGGTGAGATTTCAGAACAGAGTGAACTTGTTCAAGCATTCTTTGAGTACCTGAAGTCGGAAGAAGGCAAGCAGATGATAGAAGGTGTAGGGTTAATTACTCTGGATTAATTAAGGTTTCAAAGCATTTTCATAAAATCTGTAATCAAAAATATCAGAAGAAGTACTCCAAAATATTTAGGAATACTTCTTCTTTTTATCATTGAGATTAGGTCTATGGTAATATACAATGAGAAATAAAGAACAAAATCTATGAGAGGTAATGATATATGAAAAATAAGAAGAAAATCATCTTAAACCTACCGGAGCATGGCAAAAGGATGCTCAAGTCAATCGGATTATCATTCATCGCAAGCCTAGCGTTTTATTTTTTGGATGCACCCTTATTGTTCTTTGTGTTTGGCTTTATCGCAGCAATTCTAAGTCTTACCCTGCTAATACTGGTTCTCAAAGAGAAGCGGGTTCATTGACTCCCTTATTCCTTACTGCCTTCTATTCCGCTCTCTTCGGTAACGTAGATAAGCTTGTTGAGCTTTTATTCTGAGGGCTAGCTCCTTGAACATATCGGACAGCGTATATTCACTGCTGTTATCTAGCATGGGTATTATAATAAAAACGCATGCGATACGAAGAACAACAGAGATAACAATCATAAACTTGTATCGGTCAGGAAGGAGTGCGCTCAAGGTTGCACTTGTATGTATGCCTTCCAGAATAGCACCACCTGCAAGGATACCTAAGAAGGCACCGAATAAAGAGGTTATACAGGAGAAGACGGCTATATAGGAAGGGCGTTGTTCATCGGGCGAGGAGGAGAGCTGTAGACTGGTTGCAGCAAGATTTGCTCCGCTCCAGAAAGCTGCGCCGATCAGATTATGAAGCAGAGTAGGCCAGATGCTTCCATAGGTGGAGAAGAGGAAAAACAATGGGGTTAAAGCAGCCACGACACAGGTACACCACAGCACCGGCTTACTCCCAAAGTGATCCAATAATCTTCCCCAATGAGTAACTACCAAAACGGTAATTGCTGCCGCCGTTACCTGGCTGCTAAGAGTAAATTGCATATAGCTTAAGCCCATCTCAGTTAAGGCATATCTGGCCAGATACGCTCCGGACATACTAGCGGTAAAGCACCAGGCAGTCCAGAACAGCATGAATTTAAAAAAAGGCTTATTCTGAAATACCTGCTTTAATACAGGAAGCAGCTTCAATTGCACCGGTGGTGTCTTATGTACATCTTCCATGAACAGGAAGCAGAACATATCCAAAACACCAAGGATTCCAGACATCACAAATACAATTGTATATCCGGTGAAGCTGGTCATTTGATCCAGGATACCGGCAACAATTAATCCCATAGTCACACTGGCGACGGAAGTGATACCATCCCGCTTACTCAGCCATCGCCCACGTATTTCGACTGGGACCAGATCCGCCATCCAAGGCATCCAGCAGACATTAATGAAGGAGCTGAAGGCTGAGGATACTCCGATTAACAGGATAACGGTCCATAACCGAAGTTCTGACTGGCTTGAGGGGATTAAAAATGGTATCAGACCTATGATGATCCATAATACTCTTGAAAAGAGACCATAGGTCATCATATACTTCTTGCGTTTCTGAGTACGACTGACCAAGGTAGCAAAGGGAATCTGGAGAAGTGCAGCCGCCAGAGGGATTGCGGTTAACAATCCATATACAAAGTCACCCGCTCCGAGGTACCCGGCATATCCGGTTAGGGAGGAGCTGCCTCCGCCACTGATAACACCCCAAAGGGTTCCAAAGGTATTGCCCAAAGTCATCAAATAGATACTACGACGAATCTTCGGAAGTAATGCGGCTTCATCAAATATTTTTTCAAAGGGTTTTCTCATTTCTATAGTAACAACCTTTCTTAATATCACAAGTATAATATGTTTCGGTAACGTCAGCTAATTATATCGAAATCATTTTAGAATGTAAATGTGAAATCTGATATCTAATTTGTCGTATGGCGACTAATTCTTCTGTTTTTTTGGAAATCCATGGTTTTCGATTAAAAATCTAGACGAAATCCCGATCAAGGGGTATGATAATAAATAAGGATACTGTTTTTGATTAGGTTGTATTCTTATAATCTCTAAACGAAATGGAAGTGATGAAGTGTTACGTTTTATATTTGTAATCTTAAGAGGGATTTATGTGATTCCTTATTACATATTTAAGATGAAAAAATACTATAATAATCCGATCCGATATTCGGAACAAGAATGCTATGCGCTGGCGATGAAGGTAGTACAGCTGATTAAGCGGAAGGGACGGATAGAGACATATATAACAGGCACCGAGAACCTTCCGGAAGAAGGCGGATATATTATGTATTCGAACCATCAAGGGAAATACGATGCGCTCGGAGTCATGATCGGACATAAAAAGCCTTGTACCTTTATTATTGCAAAGAAACAATCCAGACCGATTGTGACGACACAATTTGTTGACCTGATCCGGGCGAAGCGTCTTGATTTTGATGATATCAGACAACAGGTTCAAATAATGAATACAGTAACAGAAGAGGTGAAGGAGGGACGTCGTTATCTTATTTTCCCGGAGGGAGGTTATACGGACAATCATAATCGCCTACAGGAATTCAAGATTGGAAGCTTCAAATGTGCAGAGAAGGCCAGGTGTCCTATTATACCGGTTGTCGTATATGATTCCTACAAACCCTTTGGTATCAACTCATTAAGGAAGGTTCATACACAGGTTCATTTTCTGGAGGCGATACCATACGAGGAATATAAAGGAATGAAGACGATTCAGATTCGAGATATGGTAGTACAGAGGATTGAATGGTGCATAAGGCAGCTGGAACAACAGCATACGAATACGAAGGAAGAAATAGAGTCCTGGTGTGATACTTCATCGGAGGAGTCAGAGAGTTTGATGGAAGAACAATTATCTTGAGATTTTCTGGAAAATAATTAATAAATAAGATACTAAATTAAGAAATTTGTAAATATATTGACTTAAAGGTAACATATTTACATGGTAGTATATGGTATATGATACGAATAGTCTCTATGAGGATAAAATATGGCTACAAAGAAGATGAATAATTCAAACAAAAACAGGAAGCCCGGCGTTACAAAGAGCCGGAGAAGCAAGAAGAGCAAGAGAATAGCCAGAATGCTATTTATCGATGCGGGAGTACTATGTGCTATTTTAGCAGTATATCTGATCTTTGCTTTCTATTATAATAATCATTTCTTTGGCAATACCGAAGTGAATGGCGTTGATACCTCAAATATGTCAGAGGAAAAGGCTGAAAAGGTGATCAATGATCAGGTATCTTCCTATGTATTGGAAGTGAAACAAAGAAACGGTGTGACGGATGTTATCTATGGTATCAATATTAACCTACATACAGAATTTGGTGAAAATCTGTCAGAGCTTATTCACAAACAAGGAGGATTTCTTTGGCCGAGAGCTTTATTTCGTAAGCAAGAGTATGAGGCAGGTACAATGTTATCTTACGATGAGAATCTGCTGAGCACATATGTAGACCTTCTGAAAGGTTTCAAGGAAGAGAATATGACAGAGCCTGCCAATGCAACCATTGCATACGGTGAGAATGGCTATGAGATTATTCCGGAGGATCCGGGTGCCAAATTAATAAAATCGAAAGTAAAAGAAGCTATCCTTAATGCAGTAAACACCTTACAGCCTACCGTGTCCCTGGAGGAAGCCGGTTGTTATGAGGAGCCGCAGATAACTACTGAGGATACAAGATTATCAGATGCTGTAAACGAATTAAATCGAATTGCGGGTGCGAAGATTACCTATGAATTCGGTCAGGTTACCGAGGTCCTTGATGGTTCGAAGATCAATGAATGGCTTACACTGGATGAGAATTATCAGGTTACCCTGAATGAAGAGAAGATAAAGGAATATGTTGACTATATCGGGAAAACCTATAATTCCTTCGGACGTCGCAGAACCTTTAAGACTTCATACGGCGATGAGATTAAGGTAGAAGGTGGAGATTATGGCTGGTGGTTGGATCGTTCCTCTGAGTTGAAGGAATTGACCGAATTGATTAAAAACGGAGAGCAGACGGTGAAGAAGCCGGTTTATTTCCAGACAGCGCAACAATATGGTGATGACGATATCGGTAAGACCTATGTTGAAGTTAATCTAACCGCGCAGCACTTGTTTTTCTATAAAGAGGGTGAGTTGGTTGTGGAATCAGATTTTGTGTCCGGTAATGTTTCGAAGGATTATGCCACTCCCATTGGTACCTATCCGATTCAATATAAAGAGAACGATGCTATTTTGGTAGGCGAGGATTATGAAACACCCGTTAAATATTGGATGCCCTTTAATAAGAACATCGGCTTCCATGATGCGGTGTGGAGGGATGAATTCGGTAAGGATATCTATCTCACCAGAGGTTCCCATGGGTGTATCAATATGCCACCAAAGGCAGCTAAGAAGATGTTTGAACATATCAAGCGAGGGGTTGCTGTGGTGGTTTACGAGTTGCCCGGCACCGAGAGTGTGGGTGAGGAAACGAAGAAGTCCGTTGAATAAGAGCTTATAACGTATATGAGGATATATCGGAGTCGTGTTACCGTCTCGATATATCCTCTTTTTAACGTACAGCAAATTACGTCCTATACGATAAAAACGCTCCCAAAGTGAACGTAGTTCACTTTGGGATTAATACATAAATTTTTATTCTAAATAAAATTTCCCTCTAGTCAAAACACAAAATATGGTATACAATGCTAATAATGATAACTATTACTAGTATATACTATGGGTGGAGGTAAGCGTATGGATATTATGATTAAAAAGCGTGACGGAAGATATGAACAGCTTTGTGTGGAGAAAACGAAGAAAATGGTAGCGTATGCCTGTGAGGGGCTGGACGGCTGTGATCCCTTTGAGTTAGAGATGGATTCCAATATCCAATTCCGGGATGGAATGAGCACGAAGGAGATACAGAAGATTCTGATTCAGACAGCAATTGAAAAGATGATACAGACCACAAAGGACAGTCAGGGGAATATGGTGAAATCAACCAATATCAGCTGGCAATATGCTGCTGCAAGATTATTAATGTCTGATCTTTATAAGGAGGCAGCGATCAATCGTGGCTACCATTACTTTGGATATGGAGATTTTCTGTCTCTGGTTCATATGCTGGTTGATCAGCAATACTATGGAGATTTTCTATTAGCGGAATATAGTGATGAACAGATCAAGGAATTAGGAGCATATATCAAACCGGATCGGGATCTTCTTTTTAATTATGAGGGTCTTAAGCTGTTGGCTGACCGCTACTTGATTCGCGGCTTTCATAAAGAGGTATTGGAGCTCCCGCAGGAGCGTTTTATGGCAATCGCGATGCATTTGGCAATTCCGGAGGGAGAGAAGAAACTGGAGTATGCCAAGAAATTCTATGACGTACTGAGTGAGCTTAAGATGACAACCGCGACCCCGACCTTGGCGAGTGCGGGAACGCCATTCCACCAGCTTAGCAGTTGCTTTATCTCTGTGGTCGGGGATAATCTTTGGTCGATCTATGATGTAAATCAGAAATTCTCCGCCGTATCCAAGCACGGTGGAGCCCTTGGTATCTACATCGGTAAGGTAAGAGCACTGAATAGCGAAATCCGTGGTTATAAGAATGCCTCCGGCGGTGTAATACCCTGGATCCGTCTCTATAATGATACTGCTGTTGCAGTGGATCAGCTGGGCCGACGCAAAGGCGGAGCATCCATTACCTTGGATATTTGGCACCAGGACCTGTATGAATTTTTGGACTTGAGAACCAATAACGGTGATGATAGAAGAAAGGCTCATGATATCTTTCCGGCACTCAGTATACCCAATCTCTTCATGGAACGATTGGAAGCCAGACAGGATTGGACTTTGTTTGATCCATATCAGGTGAATAAGGTCATGGGATATCATCTGGAGGATTTTTATGATGAAGAGGAGGATAAAGCCTTTACTCAGAGATATCTTGAGTGTGAAGCAAATACGACAATCCCGAGGATCAGCATTCCGGCTCTTGAAGTAATGAAGAAGATCATGAAGAGTGCTGTTGAGACAGGAACCCCCTTCCTATTCTTCCGTGATACGGTGAATCGTGCGAATCCCAATAAGCATGCAGGAATGATCTATGCCTCCAATCTCTGTCATGAGATTGCTCAGAATGTCAGCGAATCAGAATTTGTTGAGGAAGTAATTGAAACCGTCGGTAACCACAAGGAAGTCGTAAGAAGATTAAAATCCGGAGACATGGTGACCTGTAATCTAAATTCCGTGAATCTTGGTAGAGTTACAATCGATGAGCTGCAGGAGACGGTTCCGCTTCAGATCAGAATGCTTGATAATGTTATTACATTGAACCAGACACCGGTTGCAGAAGCAAGAATAACCAGTGATAAATACCGTGCTATCGGACTGGGCACCAGCGGGTATCATCATTACCTGGCCAATAACCGAATTGCCTGGGAGAGCGAGGAGCATCTACAGGAGGCAGATCGATTGTTCGAGGAGATCGCTTATCAGGCGATTAAGGCTTCTATGGAGTTGGCCAAGGAAAAAGGGCCTTACCCCGAATTCGCAGGCTCGGAATGGCAGACAGGTAAATATTTTGAGAGACGAGGTTACTCCTCAGAGCGTTGGCTTCTCCTGAAAGAGGAGGTCATGAAATACGGAGTACGTAACGGATATATCATGGCAGTGGCTCCAACCGGCAGTACCTCCAATATTGCAGGCACTACAGCCGGCATAGATCCGATCTTTAAGAAGTTTTTTATTGAGGAGAAGAAAGGAAGCTTTACTCCAAAGGCAGCCCCGGACCTTAGTAATAAGAACTTCTGGTTCTACAAAGAAGCACATCATATTGATCAGCTGTATAGCATCAGAGCCTGTGGGATCAGACAGAAGCACATCGATCAGTCGCAGTCCTTCAATCTCTATATTACACCGGAGGTAAAAGCGAAGGAGATTCTGAACCTCTATGTGGAGGCATGGAAGAACGGTGTTAAAACAATCTATTATGTACGTAATCAATCCCTGGAAATGGACGAATGCACCAGCTGCTCCAGCTAAATAGAAATAAACAAGGATTGAAATCATAACAATAATCATTATATAATAAAGCGTAGTGAGTATCTTACAAGCTTGCTTGATAAGATACGATCGGAGCTGGCGATCATGAATACGATCTTTATTCATGATATAATAAAGCGTAGTGAGTATAATGCGAGATAGCACTCGCATAACAAGCTTGCTTGATAAGATACGATCGGAGTTTGCGATCATGAACAACTTAGGAGGAGAATGGGATGAATAAGAAGAAGATATTCAATGAGCAGGGACTTCGTGGGACAGAGGCATTAATCAACGGAAATACAACAAATCTCAGAGAGTGGAACCGTATCAAGTACAGTTGGGCAAATATGTTCTATCGTACCATGCTGAATAATTTCTGGATACCGGAGGAGATCTCTTTGAATGAAGATATTAAGCAATTTCCGCTGCTAACCAATGGGGAGAGAAACGCCTTTGATAAGATCATTTCCTTTTTGAATTTCTTAGACTCCATACAGAGTGAGAATCTACCCAATTTATCTCGCTATGTTACTGCTCCTGAGGTAGCCTCTTTACTGAATATACAAGCCTTTCAGGAGGAGATTCATGCCCAGAGCTACTCCTATATCCTGGATACGGTTACGAATCCGGTAACCAGAGACAAGATCTATGATGAATGGCGTGAAGACAAGCAGTTACTCAAAAGAAATCAGTATATCGCTAACATGTATCAGAGCTTCAATGAAGATGCATCAGTAGAGAACTTTTTGCGAACTGTTGTTGCGAATTATATCCTGGAGGGTATCTATTTCTATTCCGGCTTCAGCTTCTTTTATACCTTGGCTAGACAGGGGAAGATGACCGCTACCAGTACGATATTTAAGTATATTAACCGAGACGAGGTTACTCACCTGGTATTGTTCCAGAATATATTAAAAGAATTGAAGGCAGAGAATCCGGAATTGTTTACCCAGGAATTGACCGAGGAGATCCGCGATATGATGAGAACCGGCGTCGAGCATGAGATTGCCTGGGGACAATATGTTACAAACAATGAGATCCTTGGCATGAACAATGACCTTATTGATAAATATATTAAATACCTCGGTAACCAGAGGTTGAAGGCAATTGGGTTGGAGGAGCTGTATCCTGAGATTACGGAGAATCCAATGGCTTGGATAGAAGGCTTTTCGAATCTCAACAGTACAAAGACAGATTTCTTCGAAGCGAAGGTGACTAATTATACGAAGGCAGCTGCCTTTGATTTTGACGACCTGGATTAGTTATAGGTTCTTTCGAATGAAATGATTGATCATTATAAGAAAGGCTATCTGCTCCTTCGCCATAATATACGAAGAAGCAGATAGCCTTTTAATTCATGATTCACAAAATATCTGCGAAGCTGATATTTTTGAATATTGTATGTAAATAGAATTAGCCGAATAAGCAGAGCAGGATACCTGCAGCTACTGCGGAACCGATTACACCGGCTACGTTCGGACCCATTGCAAACATCAGCAGATAATTTCCGGGCAAAGCTTTCTGTCCTTCCACCTGAGATACGCGTGCTGCCATAGGAACCGCAGATACACCAGCGGAGCCAATCAGTGGATTAATTTTGCCTTTGGTGATTACACACATCAATTTACCGATTAACAGACCGCCAACCGTACTGAACATGAAGGCAATTAATCCGAGGATGATGATACCGAGCGTCTTTGGCTTTAAGAATTCACTACCTACTGCGGTTGCGCCTACCGTAACACCGAGGAAGATGGTTACAATATTAATCAATGCATTTTGCGCGGTGTCGGAGATACGCTCTACTACACCGGATTCACGGAATAGGTTACCTAACATCAGCATACCGATCAAAGGAGCAACGGAAGGTAATAAGAGGATACAAAAGATGGAAACAGCCACAGGGAAACAGATTTTCTCAAGCTTGGATACACTGCGGAGCTGTTCCATTTTTATTTCGCGCTCCTTCTTTGTGGTCAGCAGCTTCATTAACGGTGGCTGAATCAGCGGGATCAATGCCATGTAGGAATAGGCAGCGATGGCGATCGAAGCCAGAAGATGCGGAGCCAGTCTTGTTGTCAGGTAGATAGCAGTCGGACCGTCAGCGCCACCGATAATACCGATGGAGGCAGCTTCCTGAGGAGTAAAACCAAGTAAGATAGCAACGATAAAAGCGATTGCGATACCAAACTGCGCACCTGCACCGATCAGCATACTACTAGGACGGGCAATCAGAGGACCAAAATCAGTCATGGCACCAATACCTAAGAATATTAAGGAAGGATAGATACCCTTCTTCACACCAAGATACAAATAATATAATAAACCACCCACTTCTTTATCGCTGGGAGGCGCTGCCATAATACCGGTCAAAGGTAAATTGGCTAACAGAACACCGAAAGCGATCGGTAGGAGTAAGAGCGGCTCGAACTTTTTCGCAATTGCCAGATATAGAAGAATACACGCTACAATAATCATTACTATGGATTGCCAGGTCAAGGCGGCAAAGCCGGACTCTTCCAATAATTTAATCAGTGAATCATAGAACACTTTAAATACCTCCTTTTAGGTCATCTTTGAATTCGATTTGAATTTTACCACTGGACTTCTTAATTATTTCCTTCCTTACCACGCCTTTTCTCAATCATAATGATGAACAAGGAAAATATTCGGATAATCGCCCAGAGAAGTCCAAGCACGGTAAATACAACCGCCATGCAAAAAATAGCCACCAGGATACTTTGTGTAATAGACATGTATTTCACTCCCTTCTTATGATTATTATGAGCTTCTTGTTGTGAATGATATAAAAAAATGGAGTACTTCAATAAAGAAGTCCTCCACCTATAAGCCAAAACTTGAACAGTTAAAGGAACTGTCAACCGGAATGTCGTTAAAATAATAACATATCAGGGTATAGGTGTCAATAAAGATTAGTTTATTTATTTTACATATTAGATTAGTATGTTTATTGTACATAAAAGTTTATTTTATTAAGTAATACATGGATAAATAATAATAAAATAAACCGAATAAATAAATCAAACATTGTTCCGATCGACAAAAAATGTTACAATATATTGATGAATACGTTTGATACCGAGGAGATGCAATGAAGGAAATCTATCAATTACCCCAGCAGTTCTGGACTGTTTTCAGTTCCCGAAACCGTTATATCTATATGGAAGCTCTGTTAGCAATATATGATGAATACATGTACAATGACTATTTTTTGACCAAAGAAACCTGTATACAATTGATTGCAGAGCACTTTACGGATCGTATCGTTGATATTTCAGCGGATGATGAGGAGCAGGATACCGATAATATGGAGCCGATGGCAACTAAGATATTGAATCGTCTGATTCGATTCTCCTGGCTGAAGAGAGTAGAGGATTACAGCTCGTTCAAGACAAATATTATTATACCGGATTATGCTTCTACATTTATTGAGACCATTAAAAAGGTCAGTAATCCGGATGCAGAGGAACAGGATTTATACATACAGAATGTTTATACCAGTATTTATTCCTTTTATTATGATACGAAAGCAGGCTTAGAGCTATTGAAGGCAGCCATGATCAATACCACCAGACTCAACCGTTCTCTTCAGGATATGCTTCATAATATGGACCGATTTTTTGGAGCACTTCTCGAGAAGGAAAATTATGAGGATCTTCTCATCGAGCATCTTAACGGCTATGTGGAGACTATTGTTAACCGAAAGTATAGGCTGCTTAAGACCAGTGATAATTTCTATATTTATAAAAATGATATCAAACGATTACTGCATGTTATCAGTGAGGACGAAGAGCGTATCAATCTGTTGAAACATAAGCTTATGGCTGAGGGGAAGCAGGAAGAAGAAATTCTTGAAGACTTTGGCAGGGTGATTGATGAGATTGAGCGAGGTATCATTAATATGGAGAAGCGTATCTCCCATATTGATGCAGAACACAGTAAATATATCAAGGCAACCGTAAGCAGGCTGGAATACCTCTTAAGCAGTGATGACAATATGCAGGGTAACGTCATAGCATTGCTAAACCTAATGTCTGAGGCGAAAGGGCAGAAGCTGTATCCTAAGGTAACTTCGGTTTTCCTGTTGAATGATCATACGGTTATCACACCGGATTCCTTCTATAAAAAGAGAGGGAAGAGAAAGCAATTTGAGGATACGGTAGAGCATGAGGTTGAGACAGAGGAGGAGCTTTCGAAAGAGGACATTCTTCGCATTAATCAGAATAAACATCGATACAGTAGAGCACAGATCGAAGCCTTTATCCTGGAACGTATGCAGGGAGGAAGCTATTGTACCGGGGATCACCCTATCTGTAATGATGAGGAATTTGAGCTTTTGGTACTTGCTTATGACCATAGTATACGCAGAACCAGTCCCTTTCATGTGGTACCGGGGGAGCGCGGCATGATCACCCATGGAACGTATTCTTATCCGGATATCATATTTGAGAAGAACAGCCAATAACATAGATTATTTTTACTATAACAAGGAATGGTCAGTAAATGAATGTACAATCCGAGGATGCTGACCGTAAGAAAGGATTTTTATGTTCCCTTATTACAATGAACTTCTGGACGAAGAAAAGGATGAGCTTAGAGAGGTAGTCAGGACCTTATATCACCAATCCTATATTCTAGAGCGCAAATATGACAGAAAAACAGAACGGTATCTTCCAAACCGGATGTATCGTATCTGTGAGAGACATCTTGATTTTTTAAAAGAGTATTTTAAAATTGCGGATATTGATCTGATTGAGAATAGGCAGTATGGAATTATGCAGATTGTGACTCAGAATCTGCAGGGTGATAAATTAAGCCGGCTGACGACGATCTTTCTGTTATTATTGAAGCTGATCTTTGATGAGCAGATGAATACAGCCTCCAGCTCTATTCATGTATATTCCTCCTTAAATGAGGTGTATGATAAAATCCAATTGTTCCGCTTATGGAACAGTAAATCCATCTCTCCGACAGAGCTTAAGAAAACCATGACAGCGCTGAAGAAGTATCAGATCATTGAAATCACCGATGAAATGGGGGAGCTGGATGGAGATACAAGGTTTATTATTTATCCGACGATCAATCTGTTACTGGACAGCCAGTCGATTGGAGCTATCATAGAACAATATCAAGAGGAAGGGGAGGTTACCGACGATGGACAGATATCAAGCACTTTCGAGGATGTGTCTGAATAACTGGCACTATATTAATGAGAAAATCCTTTCCTTTCACGAAGAGATTAATTTCTTTACCGGACATTCCGGCAGCGGTAAGTCTACCGTACTGGATGCTCTTCAGATTGTATTGTATGCCGACAGTAATGGCCGTGGCTTCTTTAACAAAGCGGCGAAGGAGGATTCGGATCGTACCTTGATCGAGTATCTTCGTGGTATGAAGGTAGTACAGGAAAATAACGAAATCAGTTATCTTCGTAATAAGAATTTCTCCACGACCATTGTTCTGGAGCTTGAAGACACCGAGACCCATAAGCATCAGTGTGTTGGAGTCATTTTTGATGTGGATGTCAGCGTAAATGATGTGAATAGGCTGTTCTTCCGACATACGGGTAGACTGGCTTCCCATCATTACCGTGATGAAGATAAGGTGTTCTCGATTAATGAACTCAAGGACTACATAGAGACGAATTATTCTAAGGAGGATTACTATTTCAGCCGGACGAATGAGAAGTTCCGAAATGAGTTATATACTAATTTCTTTGGTGGATTGCATCCGAAGCATTTCCCGGCCCTTTTTAAGAAAGCAATTCCATTTAAGATGGACATGAAGCTTGAGGATTTTGTTAAGAATTATATTTGTACGGAAAATGATATTCACATGGAAGATATGCAGGATAGTGTGGCTCAGTATACCAGGCTGAAACGCAGACTGGAGGATACCAGGAGTGAAATCAGCCTCTTAACGGATATCACAGGACAGTATAGCCGATATGAGGCTTATTCCGGTCAGATAGAGCAGCTGCAATATAATCTGGATAAATTGGATATCTCCACAGTTGAAGCCAAACTGGATAAGCTCCAGAATCAAGAGGCTGAGTACAAGGAGGATATTCTAATTCTATCCAAATCCATTGAGGATTTGGAAATCGAGTTAAAGACGCTACAGGAGCAGAGGGATGAGGTGGCCTTTGCGATCCAGAATAGTGGCTACGAGCATCTGGAGGCAGAACTGATCAGTCTGAATCAGATGTTAGAGCTATTGTATCGCAGTAAAACCTCTTATGATAAGATTGGCAGCGGGCTGAAGGCTTGGCTTTCCACTTCTTATCCGGATGATGGTATGCGGATCGGAATGGAACGCTTTGTCAGATATCAAGCAACATCGGATGAGATTGGTGAGATGAAGGCTACCCTAACTGTGACCAGAGTGGGGCTGGAGAAGAAGAAAAGTGAATTAGTCGCACAAATAAATGAATATGCGCATAAGCTTGGCGAGATTGCAAAGCAGATGAATATACTAAAAGGTGGACAGAAGGCATATCCTCCTTATCTTCTTGAGGTTAAGGATTACCTGACCAGGGAACTGGAACGAGAATATGAGAAGCCGGTAAAGGTTGATATCCTGGCAGATGTTATTGAAGTGAAGGACGAACAGTGGCGTAATGCCGTCGAAGGATATATGGGGAACAACAAGCTGAATCTGATTGTCGCTCCTGAATATGCCAAGCAGGCGATGGAGCTCTATCAGCAGCTGGATTCTAAGAAATATTATCGGGTCGCAGTCATTGATACGGAACGTGTAATGAAGGATATGAAACAGGTTCAAGGGTATTCTCTTGCACAGGAGGTCGAGGCCACTGCAGAGTATATTACCGCTTATACGAACTATCTTATGGGATCGGTAATCAAATGTCACTCGGTTGAAGAGCTTCGAGGTAATAAAAGCGGTATTACACCGGATTGTATCCTATACCAGGGGTATCGGTTGCAGCACATCAATCCTCGTAATTACACAGAGGAAGCTTATATCGGCAGAAGCGCTATTGCGCGCAGATTAAGTCTGTTAGAACAGAACTTGAATGAACTCAAAGAGCAAAAGGAGCCGCTGGATAAGGAGCTTCACAGGATAGAGGAACTGCTTGGCTATGAATATCTTCAAAATGATGTGGATTTCTATGAAAGTAAGCTTCAGGAAATGAATCAAATTAATGAGAAGGAGCTTCTGAAGGAGGATTATCATCGACGAATTGTAGCGCTAAAGCAGATGAATATTGATGATTGGAAAGCGAAAAAACTCCTAATCGAGCAGGTTATTGATGCTAAGAGTAAACAGAAGGAAAAGGCGAGTGTCGCGCTTGGTACCAAGGAAAATAGTATCCGAGCGTCAGCAGATGAGCTGATATCCTTAAATGAGGAATTGATTGAGAAACAGAAAAACCATCAATATAATTCCATTAGGGAGGAAGCATATCAGGTGATGCTCCGTAATGCCGAGAATAAGGGCGTTGATAAACTGCGAAGTGATCTGCTCAGCCAGAAGCAACTCTTAGAGCGTCAGCTGGAGGATGAATTCTACAAGGTATTAAAACGCAGGGAGCAGTATCATGCCGTATATGCATATCGTGGGCTGTCGCTGACCAATCGTGATAATAAAGAATATGAGCAATTACTGGAGAGCCTGCAGAGTGATAAGCTGAATGATTTTATGAAGAAGGCGAATGAACAGGCAGTACAGGCTATTTACCATTTTAAGACAGATTTCATCTATAAGATCCGCGATGCCATTAAGGAGGTAATGCAGCAGAAGGAGGAGTTGAATCGTATTCTGTCACAAATGGATTTCGGAAAGGATAAATATCGATTTATCATTACCAAAAACCGAGGTGAGGATGGAAAGTTCTATGATATGTTTATGGACGAGAATCTTGAGATTAATCCTCATCAACTGACCGGAAACATAAGCAATCAGATGGATATGTTCAGCATGCAGCATGAAAAGGATTACAGTGAGTTAATCAATGAGCTGTTAGAATTATTTATGCCTCCCGAGAATTGTGATAACAGAACCTTAGAGGAAGCAAGAGCTAACATGGAGAAATATGCGGATTACCGTACCTATCTCTCCTTTGACATGGAGCAGCTGGTGGAAGGCATGCCACCCATGAGGCTGAGCAAAATGTTATCGAAGAACTCCGGCGGAGAAGGACAGAACCCCCTATATGTTGCTCTTTTGGCGAGCTTTGCACAGGTTTATCGTATCAATCAAAAATCAAATATCAGGAGACGCTCTACCCCCAGATTGGTTGTTTTAGATGAAGCCTTCTCTAAAATGGATGCAGAAAAGGTAGGTAGCTGTATCGGTCTGATTCGGACACTTGGGTTCCAGGCTATCATTAGTGCTACCAATGACAAGATTCAGAACTACGTCGATAATGTAGATAAGACCTTCGTCTTTGCTAATCCGAATAAGAATCGTATTTCTGTTCAGGAATTTGAGAAAAGGGAATTCATTGCGCTATTAAGCGCACAAGAGGCAGAAGAGGTTGAATTGTAATATATTGGATGACAGTAATACAGAGAGATAACGAAGAGGCTGTTACGAAATTGAAAATTAATTTTGTAACAGCCTCTTCATATATGATACATAAAAAGTTTGCGAAGCTAACTTTTTTGAGTACCTGCATCACGAAATACCTGCAAGGGGATATTTTTAACCCCTTTTCACGGATACAAACAGACCAACCAGGGTTAGAATAATACCAATGACGGTAATGCCTGTTATACTTTCTTTTAGTACCAGGATGGAGGTTACAACCGTAATTACAGGAACCATATAAATATAAATGCTGGTTTTCACTGCTCCTAATATTTTTACAGCAGAATTCCAGGTTACAAAGCAAAGAGCGGAAGCACCAAAGCCCAAAAACAATATATTAAACAGATTGACTGGTTGATTAAGCATTGATATCTTTGGCTGAAATCCGAACAGAAGCAGCGCAGGGATCATGAATATCAATCCATAGAGGAAGATACGGCGTGTCGTTTGAATGGTGTTATATTGGAAGCTGCTGATCTTCTTCGTAAGGATAGAATAGATCGCCCAAACAATAGCGGCCAATACAGCCAGAACATCGCCAAACGGATTTAATTGAAACGTATTATAACCGTTATAACTAATAAGAGAAATACCGGCTAAGGCTACGACAAAGCCAACAAAAAAACGAAGCTTCAATCGCTCGCCATCCAAAAAGAGATGTGCTAAGATTGCTGTAAAGAATGGTGCTGCAGAAATAATAATCCCCACATTGGAAGCATAGGTATAGGTAAGAGCGATATTTTCCAGTAAGTAGTACAGTGTAATTCCACAAAGTCCGGCTGCAGCAAAATATAATTCCTGTTTTCTCTCTTTGATTTTGAACCTGTGGGGAAATACTACGAAAAGGACGAGAAATCCAATCACAAATCGTAGGAATAGTATTTCGATTGGAGAAAAGGTTTTTAACAATAACTTTGTTGATATAAAGGCTGTGCCCCATATTAAAATGGTGACAGCAGCATATAGATGTCCGTTCACTTCTTTATTTGTGTTCATATAAGTCCTTTCGCCGACATAGCTAAAGTTGTTTATCTCGAAAAATATTCCTATATTGATTCGGTGTAAGACCAATCAATTTCTTAAAGAAATTCGAAAAATGACTCTGATCTGAAAAGCCGGTCTGCATGGCAGCATCGATTGGCTGTACGCCCTGTTCCAAGAGCTTTTTTGCTTTGTTGATCCGTATCGTTTCTAAATAACTGTAAGGGGTAATCCCTTGCTGCTTCGTAAAGGATCGTAGAAAATGATACTTGCTCAGTCCGGATCGATTGCTCAGTTCATCCAATGTAATATTTTTGCTGTAGTTCTCTTCAATATAGGCACAGATGGCTTTAGTCTCTGTATTTGGTTCCGTTTTTGGTATTGGTACTTCCTGTTCCGTAAAATCTTCAATGAGCTGTCTTAGCAAGAAGAGGAATATTTCTTCTTTGATAAAGTCTTTCTCTTCCTCCATAATCATGAAATGTAATTCTCGGAGCAGTTTGACTAAGTCACTATGAAAGACAACCTGGGACGTAAAATATGGCAGATAAGCTAATCCGGTTATTTCATAAGTCGCCTTAAGCATAATCTCTGATTGGATATTAATGCAACGGTAATCCAATGCATTATCATCAATTTGTTCACAGGTATGATTATCCCCCGGATTGAATAGTAATAAATCACCGGTCTCTATGGTGTATTCCCGATTTTTACAGGATAGATATCGACTCCCCTTTTCGATAAAGCCGATCACATAATATTCATGAAAATGGTTGGGAAATTTTTGCATAATCCCCTGGAAATGATATGCTTCGATCTCCAAATCAGAATCAAATCTGACTATTCTTATATCTTTTTTCAACAGTGCAACTCCTTTCTTATGATCAGTTTATCATATATCATAGCATTCTTCTTGTATGATATTGCTATTTCGTAAAAATGAAAAGAGGATATTTGATTTTTTTGTATAATGATACAGTGTATGTAATTTTTATGCTTACTTATAAGGTTTGCTAATATTTTATATAAATTACACAAATAAGTAATGTTATTTTCGAAACTTTTGTGCTATAATATGAATCAGACATAAATTAGATCAAATGATCTAAGATTTCAAAGAAACAGTCATAGAAATACTTATTTTTCTTCATAATAAAAGGAGGTTGCCAAAATGACAGTCGGTCAAAGTGTTCCCCGTGTAGATGCATTGGACAAAGTTATCGGAAGAGCGAAGTATACCGATGATCTTTGCGAGAAGAATGCATTTACTGCGAAGATCCTACATTCGACAATTGCAAATGGTATTGTAAAATCCATCGATGTTTCAGAGGCAGAAAAGATTCCGGGGGTAGTTAAGATAGTCACCTGTTTTGACGTACCTAAGATTTATTTCCCTACCGCAGGGCATCCATGGTCAACAGATCCTGCTCATCAGGATGTGGCAGACAGACTCTTGCTTACAGACAGAGTACGTTTTTATGGTGATGATGTGGCAGCAGTAATTGCAGAGACTGAGGTGGCTGCGAAGCAGGCAGTGGAAGCAATTAAGGTTGAATACGAGGAATATCCACTTGTTCTTGATGCGCAGGAAGCGATGAAGGCGGAAGCTCCGCAGCTGCACGAAGCATACCCGAACAATGTACTTGGACATTCAGCGATCCGAAAAGGAAATTACGAAGAAGCAACGAAAGAGCCCGGACTGATTAAATTTGATGCTTGGTATGATACCCCAACCGTACAGCATTGTCATATTGAAAATCATATTTGTTATGCTAGCATGGAGGGCAACCGCATTACGGTTGTATCTTCAACGCAAATTCCCCATATCGTTCGCCGTATCGTTGGGCAAGCCTTAGGAATCCCCTGGGGAGATGTTCGAATCATAAAACCCTACATCGGTGGTGGCTTTGGTAATAAGCAGGATGCCTTATATGAACCTCTATGTGCATATCTGACGACACAGGTTGGTGGACGTCCTGTCAAAATAGATGTAACCAGAGAAGAGACCTTTGTAAGTAATCGAGTTCGCCATGCGATTCGCTTTCACGTGATCAGCTGGGTACGACCCGATGGCCATGTTGTCGCCAGAAAGCTGGAATGCTATTCTAATCAGGGAGCTTATGCATCCCACGGTCATGGAATTGCGGCAAAGGGAATGAATGCCATACCGCAATTATATCCTTGTGATAATATGGAATGTGATTCCTATACCGTATTTACAAACCGTCCGGTAGCCGGAGCAATGCGTGGCTATGGAATTCCGCAGGCCATGTTCGCAGCAGAATCGCATACCGAAGATATCGCAAGAGCCCTAGGTCTTGATCCGGTGGAATATCGTCGCAAGACCCTGATGCCGGTTGGTTATGTGGATGGCTTCTCCAAGAATGAGAACTACTTTGACAGCTTTAACCAAAGCTTAGAAAAGGGAAAGAGCTACATAGATTTTGACCGCAAATTCAAGGAGTATCAAAATCAGACCGGTCCCATCAGAAAAGGTGTGGGCTGCTCCGTATTCTGGTACAACACCGGTGTTTGGCCGATCAGTCTGGAGACCTCATCCTGTCGAATGGTTCTCAATCAAGATGGTTCTGTTCAGGTACAGCTTGCCGAGACCGAGATTGGCCAAGGAGCGGATACCGCTTTTGCTCAAATGACAGCGGATGCCTTAGGTATTCCCTTTAGCAAAGTACATGTGATCTCTGCACAGGATACCGATGTTACTCCCTTTGGTACCAGTGCCTATGCTTCCAGACAGACTTATGTTGCAGGCTTTTCCATCAAACAGACTGCGTTGCTGTTAAAAGAACGAATACTGAAATACGCCTATGAATTAACCAGAATGCCTTCCTTTGAATTGGATCTCATTGAAGGTCAGATTATCCGCAAGTCCGATGGGCGTGTGATGATTTCCCTTGGTGAGCTTGCAACGGAAGCATTATATAGCATGAGCCGCAGTGAGCATATGACGGCAGAGAGCACCTACCAGACGAAGACCAATGCATATTCCTTTGGTTGCTGCTTCGCAGAGGTAGAGGTTGATATTCCTCTCTGCAAGGTAACCTTACTTGATATTATTAACGTGCATGATGTGGGTCAGTTAATTAATCCTCAGCTGGCAGAAGCACAGGTTCATGGCGGAATGAGTATGGGTATCGGCTATGCATTGGCAGAGCAGCTGCTCTTTGATCCAAAGACCGGTAAAACCTTGAATGATAACCTGTTAGACTATAAGCTTTCTACCTTTATGGATCACCCTCATCTGGAAGCACAGTTCGTTGAGAACTATGAACCGACCAGTGCATTTGGAACCAAGGCACTCGGTGAACCCCCGGCATGTCCTGTTGCTCCGGCGATCCGTAATGCAATCTTAAATGCTACCGGTGTTGCAATTAACAACATCCCTATGACGCCTCATATCCTCTTTGAACGGTTTAAAGAGGAAGGGCTAATATAAGAAAGGGGAAAAACATCATGTATGATATTAAGGAAATGTTCGAAGCAACCAGCGTGAAGCATGCGATAGAGCTTCGCCAGGCTCATCCCCAGGCAATCATATTAGCCGGAGGAAGCGATGTATTAATTCAAATGCGGGAAGGTAAGCTCGCAGGCAAGGAGATCATCAGCATCTACATGCTGGATGAAATGCGAGGTGTAACACTTATGGAGGACGGTATGATCCGGATCGGATCGCTGACCAGCTTCTCACATGTTACGCAGGATCCCATTATTCAGAAATATATTAATGTACTCGGTGAAGCAGTGGATATGATTGGCGGACCTCAGATCAGAAACATCGGAACCATCGGCGGAAATACCTGCAATGGCGTGACCTCTGCAGACTCTGCTTCTACGTTATTTGCCTGGGATGCTCTGATAGAGCTGACCGGCAGTGAGGGAACCCGACGTATTCCTATTAAGGAATTCTATATAAAAGCAGGTACGGTTGATATAAGACCGGATGAGCTTCAGACAGCAATTTTGATCCCGAAGGAAAGCTATGAAGGTTATCATGGACATTATATCAAGTATGCAATGAGAAATGCCATGGATATTGCCACCTCAGGCTGCTCCGTGAACGTGAAGCTGTCCGAAGACAAGAAGACAATCACTGATGTACGAATTGCATATGGCGTTCAGGGACCTACACCATTACGTGCTGTAACAGCCGAGAGTATTGGAAAAGGGGAGAAGATCAGCACCGAACTTCTTAAGAAAATTAGTGAGGCCGTACTTGAGGATATCAAGCCTCGTGACAGCTGGCGTGCTTCCAAAGCCCTTCGTCAGCACATTGCCGTAGAGATGGCACATCGTGGCTTGCTAGAAGCAATCAAGCTTTCGGGAGGTGAAGTATAATGGCACAATATAAATTAGTAAAATGTACCATAAATGGGAAAGAAACCGAAACAATGATCGATGTTCGCGCATCCTTAACCGATATGCTTCGCAACGACTATCGCCTTACTTCCGTAAAAAAGGGTTGTGAAGTTGGTGAGTGTGGTGCCTGCAACGTAATCATTGACGGTGAATGCTTTAATTCCTGTATCTATCTGGCAATCTGGGCTGACGGTAAGAACATCAGAACCCTGGAGAGCTTACTGGGTCCGAACGGAGAGCTGGCTGACATTCAACAAGCTTTTATCGACGAAGCAGCAGTTCAATGTGGCTTCTGTACTCCTGGCTTCATTATGTCAGCGGTTCAGATATTGGAAAGTGGCAAAGAGTATACCAGAGAAGAGCTACGTAAGCTCCTGTCCGGTAACCTGTGTCGTTGTACCGGCTACGAGAATATCATGAACGCAGTCGAGAAGACCATGCTCCGCCGTTTAGGAAAATTATAAGAATTCGATTATTTATGTAAATTGGATGCTATTCATAATGTATATCTATGGTAATATGTACCATTATAATTGATTACATTAGAAGAATTAATCTTAACTGTTTTCACGGTGATAGGTTCCATCCAGTCGATTAGTAATTAATAATTAAGGATTATATCATAAAAATGCTTCCCAACAGTAAAAAAGCTCGCTTTGCGGGCTTTTTTACTGTTCGCGTGCGCGTTCGCATATCTGCAAGCAAGCTTGCATCTGCTCACTTTGCTTTCGCGCATAATGCACTGTTTGACGAACAGCTTATCATAATGTAAGACAGAGGCGAACATTCATGTTCGACTATGGCATACATTATGATTTGGTGTCCGTCAACCTGTGTGTGAGGTAAGCATAGGGCTCTTTTTTCGTTATTCATGCACTCCTTCAGCCCGCATCATTTTATTGAATTATTCGATGCAGATGGCAACCTTAATCTTTTCTTCACTTTTTTACCACAAGATTGACAAATAGCTTACTTATAATGACCCGTATACCAACTACCAAAGGTTTACTAATAAGGAGAGGCTTACATAATGAAGAAAAAACTAGTGATATTATTTCTCGTAACCATTGTCTCATTTGGCCTGTTCAATTTATTGAATTTGACTCAAGCAAGTGCTAATTCTCTGATCACGGTCACTCAGATCCAGATCTCCCGTTATCCGGATAAGATGATTTATGGATACGGAGAAAATTTTGATCCTGCCGGTATGGTGATTCTTGGTCAAAATAGTGACGGAACCAGCAGTGTAATCCAGGATTATACCATAGAAGGCTTCAATAATAAGCAATTGGGAAATCAAACAATAACAATCCGATATCAGAATTCCACGGCATTTATTACTGTTCAGGTAATGCCCGCGAAGATTACCAATATAAGCATCAGTGAACGTAGTCAGACCTCCTATACTCTTACTTGGCCGGTAGCTTCAGAGGTATCCTATTATGAAGTGTATCGTAAGGATGATCTGTCCGGTATGTATTATCTGCAATCTACAGTACAGACGAATTCCTATGCTGTATCAGATTTTAGCGGAGCAGTTTATACCTATCAGATACGTGCCGTCAAGCAGATGAATGGAGTAATCTACAGCGGAGTGTTTTCTGACCCATTTCTGGCGACAACGGCACCCGGTAAGGTTGAATTTTTGAATTTCGTTGAGTCTACCGATTCTTCCGTAGGATTGGCCTGGAGTCCGGTAACCGGTGCAACGGGCTACAGTATTTACCGTAAGGCAGCTTCTGCAACGGAGTATACCTACTGCGGAGACTCAACTACAACGACCTATCTGGATACGAAGCTAAAACCGGGTACTATCTATCAATATAAGGTGAGTGCGTATCGGCTGAACAGTGCCTTTTATGGTGAATTTTCGCCGGTACTCGATCTAAGTACAAAACCCTCTAAGGTGACATTTCGTCTGAAGTCCGGTGATCAGAGGGCTAGGTTGACATGGACAGCAGTTACAGGAGCAACCTCTTATGAGATATATTCCGGGGATGATATTTCTGGATATACTTTGACGACGGTGACAGCAGGAAATACAAATTCTTATTTCGTCGAGAATCTACAGGTCGGCTTCAGCTATTCTTTTTATATGGTGGCGAAGAAGGAATATAAAGGTGTGATTTATGAAGGCGCAAAATCAGAAACGAAAACGGTTACCATAGAGGTGCCAAAGGCAACAAGCATAGAAGCAAAATATTTTGCGGATGAGGTGGCCTTTAAGAAGTCTTCCGCTTATATCAATATTCCATTTTTCAGAGATAATGTGAATTATAAGAAGAGCTATATTATACCAGGATTAATCAATACCAATGTGGGCGGTTTTCAAAGTACGACAATGTGTCCACAGAGTATCATATTTGCAGAAGACTATTTACTGATATCAGCCTACGATTTATCCGATGAAGAGCTGTCCGTTGTGTATGTTATGGATAAAAAGTCAAAAGCCTTGTTAACAACACTGGTTTTACCGACGGATGCTCATGTCGGTGGTATTTGTTACGATGGTAAGAGTATCTATCTGACTACAGGCAGCAAGGTATCCGCATTCTGGTTTGCTGATATCGTTGCGGCAGTCAAATCAGGAGCATCCAGTGTTAATGTTAGCTTTCACTCGGTTTGTAAGGTTGGTTTCTCAGCATCCTACATCACTTATTATCATGATAAACTTTGGGTAGGATCTTACAACGAATTAAAGGCAACCAAGTTGTATAGCTATTATATCGATGACTTTGATACCTATGTTACCTTGACCAAATCGGATGCAGTAACCATGCCGACCAGAGTTCAGGGAATAGCCTTTACCAAAGAAGGATATCTGCTTATGTCCCGTTCCTGCCAGCTATATAAAGGACTTCGCGGTTATATGCGCCGAATTGATGTATATCTACCGGAGTTTTCTGAGGAAGACAGTGGCAGTATGGATCTTGGCAGTTACCTAAAATATGAATATGTACCGTCCATGAATGAAGGGATAGCGATCGACGGTGATTACTTATATGTATTATTTGAATCGGCAGCCTTCCTGGATGCTTCCTATAAAGTGGATCGAATCAGTGCCTTTCAAGTTAAGAAACTACTCCCCTGAGTAGTTTCTTTTTTATGAATAAAGCCTGTGCTGAGTGCGTTTTCAAGATGTGCGAACATAGTGCCTAAGGATATAATTCGACAAACTTACTTGTTCCGATGCTCTCCAAGTGCTATAATGACAGTATCATTAATCCATGTCAGAAGATTGTGAAGGGGGTATAGGGAATGGAGTATATTGCAAGATTATTATTAATTTACAGCCTTATCTTTTTCTTATCTTATTATGGAATGAATCTCTATCATAAGATTAAGACACAATATTTTCTGACAAACAATATAATTGGTGGATTGATTTTTGCAGTCATTATTTTGTTCACAACAATAATCGTTTATGAATCAAACATACCATATATCCCAAGTGGAAGATTTCTTTTGATAGGCTGTGCCACCTTTTATTTTGGGCCTATCGCCGGTATTCTAAGTGCAACCCTTTCATCAATTCTGGAATCCTTTCTCTATGCAGCAGACATTATGAGTTTGGCATTGGTCCAAATCCTCAATATTATGCTCTATTGTATAGCAGCATGGATGGTGAAGAAACTCAAACGAAACCCCAGATTTTATGAGATTATAATTGCAGTGCTGCTATTTAATACAGCATTGGCTTATTTGACGGTCTTACTTTCTGATAAAAGAATTTTCGGTTTTGAAGAAGTATGGCATATTTACATGATAGTACCGATTGAAGCCCTTCTGGTAACCGCAGTGTTAGCAATTACCTACCGGGAGAAAGAGCGAATCGAGCTGATTCAAAATCTTGAGAAGAACAGCCTGGAGCTGTCTTCAAAGAGGTCGGAGATTGAGGAACTTTATGAAGAGGCAGCGGCGAACGAAGAGAAAATTAAGCATAATTTTAACGAACTGTCTCAATACGAAGAGAGAATAGAATACTTGGCCTTTCATGAGAATCAGACTGGGTTTTATAATGGCGAGAAGCTACTGGAACGACTGAGAGAGCAAAAACAAAATGGCCCTAATTCCTTAAGTGCGATGCTGATTATAGGAATAGAGGCGGTAGAGAATCTGGAAAAGACAATTGGGATCGTTTTAATGGATACCCTTCATTATCTTGTTGGAATCGAAATTATGACCTTCTTTGAGGATGTTTCGAAAGGCCAGATGTTCAGTATTGCCAAAGGGAAATACGCTATCTTGTTACAGAGCGAAGAGGATAAATTAAATGCAGTACAGATCTATCATAAGCTGAGCAAACGCTTCCACGATTCCTTTGTGATTAATACGGTGGAATTAAAGGTGAATATCGCCGCGGGTGGAATTGATTTCTCGGATAGGGCTAAGCCGGAGGAGTGGATTGAACGATGCGAATTTGCTTTTTATCATGCTTGTGTAAGTGAACTGGAGAAGAGCAATATAGTTTGGTCCGGTAAGGAGCTGATGGAAAAGAAGGCAAAGGAGCTTCAGATTGAAAAGGCACTCTATAAGGCAATCGAAAGGAACGAATTCTACCTGGTATATCAGGCGCAATATGATAACAATCGAAAGCTGATCGGAGCGGAAGCATTGCTACGTTGGAGACATGATGAAATGGGAGAGATTCCTCCCGGTATTTTTATTCCCATTGCGGAGAAGAATGGATTGATCGACAGTATCGGTAAGGTTGTAATTCAAAATGTCTGTGATTTTATGAATCGTAACAAGATATTATATGCTGAAGGTGCGATGAGGCTTCCTTTATCTATTAATGCATCCTTCCTGGAACTGATTAATCCCAATTTTACCAATCGTTTTCTGGAGATGCTAGCGAGATACAGTATCGCTACCGATTACATCCACTTGGAAATAACGGAAAGCGAAGTATCCATGCACTACAGGGAGCTGACTAAGAACCTGAAGCAATTACAAGAGTCGGGAATTCGTATCGAGCTGGATGATTTTGGCACAGGATACTCTTCCTTGAATCATCTTGGTAATATGCCGGTGCATACGATTAAGATTGACAAATCCTTTATAGATCGTATTTTATTGGATAATAAAATAGGAGATCTGGTTGAAATGATTATTGATTTTGCTCATCGCTTCAACTTGCGCGTAATTGCGGAGGGAGTGGAGGAGGAAGCACAATTTTTGTGGCTGAAAGAAAAAAATTGTGACGCTTATCAGGGATATTACTTTGCAAAACCAATCAAGGAAGAACTTTTTCTAGGCATCTTAACTGAAAATAATATAATCTAAAATTAGTGTTGACAACTAAATACTTCGGTGATAGAATTAAATTATACTTCGAATGTCGAAGTAAATTTAATCCTAGGATAGATGTTATGATTGAAGGAACACTGGAAGGTTTTTTGTTTGAATTTCTTGATCAATGTAAATTCCTGTTCTTTCCCGAGCAATGGAATAATACCTTTCTGGACTATTCGAAGAATGAGGTATTTGCTTTACTCTTTGTATACCGGAAGGGCAGTGCGAATATGACTGAGATTGCTGATTATCTGGGCGTTCCGCTGAATACTGCGACAGGGATAATCGGAAGACTGGAGAAACGTGGGGTCATCAAGCGGGAACGGGATGTGGTAGATAAGAGAGTCGTTACCATCGTGATCTGTGAGGAAGGCAAGGAATTTCTGGCAACACAGATGAAAGAGCTGGAGCATTATTACAGGCTTTTCATGGATGCAGTAACGGAGGAAGAGAAGCTGGTATTATTTCGAATCGCAGCCAAATTCCTGGATATTATGACCAGCAATCTGTCGAAGAAGGAAGAGGTTCAAGAGACGAAGAAAACCATAAGAAAAATAATCATTGAGTAAGCAGAACGATTATACCACTAGGATTATTCCTATGTATCGAAGTTCTGTTTCTCTTAACCCGAATAGTTCGAGGCACGAAGTATTCGGTGAAGGAAATATATACAATAAGGTTTACGACAACAATGGGGACGTGACATAGGGAAATAACTGGACATTATACGTGATAGTTCATTTTAGTTGATATGAAAAGGAGGATGAATGATATGGGTAGAATAATAATTTTTACCGGTAAGGGAGGAGTAGGTAAGACCAGTGTAGCAGCTGCTCATGCGAGAAAGGCAGCACTTTCCGGTAAGAAGACGCTAATCGTCAGTGCGGATATGGCTCATAATCTGGGGGATCTCTTTGAGAGGCCGATCGGAAGGGAAATCACTTGTATAGAGGGTAGCCTCTATGGTTTGGAGATTGATCCCGAATACGAGATGGAGCATAACTTCAGCAATTTGGTTCGGGCAATTGATAAAATGCTGAAGGGAATGGATTCAAAACAGGAGGACATTGAGGATTTGTCGATGTTACCGGGAATTGAAGAATTGTTTTCACTGCTTCGTATTCAACAAATTTATGACAGTGGGGAATTCGATGTAATTATTGTGGACTGTGCTCCGACCGGGGAGACCTTATCCTTACTAAAGTTCCCCGAGCTGTTTTCCTGGTATATGGAGAAGCTGTTTCCGGTAGGTAAGTTTGCGATGAGGTTATTGCATCCGGTATCCCAAAAGCTGTTTAAGGTGGAGCTTCCGGATGGTAAGGCAATGAACGATATCGAGCTTCTTTATTCCAAGCTTGTGTTGCTTCAGGAGTTGCTGAAGGACCGGGAGGTATCCAGTATCCGTTTGGTTACTATGCCGGAGAAGATGGTCGTAGAAGAGACGAAACGAAATTATATGTATTTAAATCTTTTTAATTTCAATGTTGATGCAATCTTCATTAATCTAATCCTTCCGGCCAATATTAATCTGGACTTCTTCGATGAATGGCTGATGCTGCAGGCACAGTATATGAACGAGATTGAACAAATCTTCGGTACCATCCCCGTATATAAAGTGAAATGGTACGATATTGAGATCTCCGGAATGAAGGCCCTTGATCGCATTGTCGAGGATGTACTGAACGAGGCACAGATATTGGATATAAAGACGAAGGTCCGTAACGAGGAATATGAAAAGACAGAGACCGGATATCAGTTGAAGGTATACCTTCCCTGTGCCACGAAGGATGAAGTCATGATGCATGAAACCGGGACGGATATTATAATCCGCATCGGGAATTTTAAGAGAAGTATACCGCTTCCGAATGTACTGCGCAGATATAGAGTAGGCGGAGCTAAGATTATTGATCAGTTTTTAAGGATACAATTTGTACCGGTAGAAGGAGGTCTGTCCGATGATTAGACAATTTGTGGTTAAGATGATGCAGGCAAAGCAGCTGGAATATGAGGCTTTGAAGGAGATTATGCCGGAATGTATGGTGAATCGGATCGAGAATTTGGAGAGTGAGTTTGTTGCAATAGCGAAAGAGTATTTCATGACTGTTATGAATGACACCAAGAAGGAAGCAGCTTCTTCCACAAAGTCATCTGAGACAAAGGTCCGTAAAGTAACCATCGAATAGGGGGTAAGGAAGATGAGAATCATTTTATATACAGGAAAAGGTGGAGTAGGAAAGACCTGTGTGGCGGCAGCTACAGCTTGCCAGCTGGCGGCTTCCGGTAAAAAAGTAATGGTCATAAGTACGGATCAGGCACATAGCTTAGGAGATGCCCTGGACTTCAAGCTGGGTCCTGAACCCTGTGAAGTGACCAAAGGACTCTATGCGATGGAGGTAGATGCCATTACAGAATGCGAACGTGCCTGGGGATCGATCAAGGATTATCTTCATCAGATGATGGTATCAAAGAACGGGGATAGTCTCGAGGCAGAAGAGCTTTTGGTTTTTCCTGGCTTTGAGGAGTTGACGGCTTTGTTTAAGATCAAAGATATCTATGATGAAGGTATTTATGATGTATTGATTGTAGACTGCGCGCCAACCGGAGAGACCTTATCACTGCTCAAATTCCCTGAGATGTTTGGGGGGTGGATTAATCAGATGCTTCCGATGAAGCGCAAAGCGATGAAGGTGGCAGGTCCGGCCGTTTCGAAGATCATGAAGATACCGATGCCGAAGGACACGATTTTTGACGAGGTAGAGGTTCTGCTTGACAAGATGAATGCCTTGCGGGAGCTGTTATGGGATAAGGAAGTAGTAAGTATACGCATCGTAACTACCTCGGAAAAGATTGTGATCAAAGAAGCAAAACGTAACTTTTCTTTTCTTCATCTCTTTAATTATAATGTAGACGCAATTATTGTGAATAAAATCTATCCCAAGGAATCGATGTCCGGCTATTTTCATCAGTGGATGAAGAATCAGGAGGAGGCGTTGAAGGATATTAGGGAAAGCTTTACTGGGGTACCGATCTTTTGTTTGGAGCTTCTGAAGCATGAACTTAGAACCATTGATCGTCTAACTGATGTTGCATCAACTCTTTATGGTGGATATCATCCGGAGGAAATTCTGTTTCAGGATACGATTTTTTCGATGGAGCGAGAAGGAGAGTCTGAGGTGTTTAAAATATCCCTTCCCTTCTTTGAACTAAAGGACATGGATCTAGTTCAAAAGGGTGATGAATTAACCCTTACGATAAAGAATGAGAGACGTAGCTTCATTCTACCGGCTAAATTCAAGAATAAAGAGATTCAGGGAGCAAAATATGAAGAGGGTGTATTAAAGCTGAGCTTTTAGCTTCCATCTAGATAATCGGAAGGCAGAGGTCCGAAAATTTTCGTTAGAGATAGCTTTCTTTCCGACCATATATTATAATAAGCGGTGATGAAGATAAACTGACAAGAAGATCAAAAGCTTATAATATTCAAGTATACGTTAATTTGCAACGATAGAATAATATCAACGTAATCGATCACATAATTTATTCGCAACACACTTTCGTTTGGATGAGTCACGTAGCGGTACATAGGAACACAAATTACGTGTTCCAAGTACCGACGGCCTCATACAGTTGCTCATCAAACTATGTGATCGATTACTCATACTTATTTAAAACATGCAAATTTACGAATAATTGATAAACACAGGCTTTTGACACTCTTATCATGAACTTACCTGCTTACGGAAAGGATGCATCGAAATGGAAATTAGACTTACCTCACAAGAGGATTTGGATACGGTAATGGCAATTTATGATCATGCAAGACAATATATGAGACAGCATGGGAACCATAATCAATGGATTAATGGATATCCGAGTATCGATTTGATTACAGAGGATATCCGTGAAAAGAGAAGCTATGTCTGCTTGGAGGAGGGACAAATCGTTGGTGTATTCTGCTTCACCATAGGAATTGATCCTACTTATATCCGGATTTATGAGGGGCAATGGCTGGATGATCAGAATTACGGTGTAATTCATCGGATTGCTTCTGCCAGTCACAAGAAGGGGGTAGCCACCTACTGCCTTGATTGGTGCTTTGAACAATGCCCTAATATTCGTATCGATACTCATGAGGATAATACTGTAATGCAAAGGTTCCTTCTTAAGAACGGATATGCAAGATGCGGTATTATTTATCTGGAGAGCGGGGCACCCAGGGTAGCCTTCCAGAAGAACACAAGATAAGGAAGGGGAAGCAGACGAACATGATTACAACGATTGTACTCGATATAGGAAATGTTTTAGCTCATTTTCGCTGGAAGGAATATCTGATGGATTGTGGTTATGCTCAGGGAGTCAGAGATCGCATAGCAAAAGCGACTGTATTAAGTGGCTTTTGGAATGAATGGGATCGCGGCGAACGAGAGGAAGAGGAGCTGATTGAAGAAAGTATTGCTAAGGATCCGGAGTTAAAGGAGGAGATTTTATCATTCTTTCATTCCTTTGATAAGATCGTAAAGGAATACGATTATGCAAAGGATTTTGTGAAGGGCTTAAAAGAAAACGGATATAAGGTCTACCTTTTATCCAATTACAGTAAAAAGCATTTCACGCTAAGCAAGCCTACCTTTGAATTTATCAACTATGTTGACGGAGGAGTAATATCTTACGAAGTAAAATCAATTAAGCCTGAGCCCAAAATCTATCAGACCCTGATCGATAAATACAGTATCAATCCATGTGAAGCAGTATTTCTGGATGATTTGGCGGATAATCTGGAAGGTGCAAAGCCCTTCGGCTTCCACACAATTCAAGTCATGAGTTATGAACAGAGCATCGCAGAGCTAAGAGAACTAGGCGTTTCAATATAATTAACAAAATAAGATAATATTGCAGACCGGTGCCTGAGTATAAAAGAATCGCTTGGTTTGCATCAGATGTATATCGGTAAACGTATTTTGTATGCGTTTATCGATATTTTTTTGACATACTTTCTAAATAAATGAGAATCAGTATCAAAAACACTTGACTTTTCTCTTGATTTACCATATGATAACAGATGATATGGAAATGATAATCATTATCATGAAGAAGGAAAGGCAGGAATGAATATGTCTCTAGCAATGGTAAGTATCGGTGAAATCAGAAGAGTATCGGAATTTCGTGGTAAGGATGAGATGAAGAAGCACCTAAGAGATCTTGGATTTATCAAAGGCGAGAAGGTACAGGTGATCGGGGAGAACCCAAGCGGCCTGATCCTTATGATTAAGGGTGTGAAGATTGCCTTGAATCGTGGTCTTGCCTCCATGATTATAGTCGAGTAATATATAAATCAATTTACAATAAAAAGCTAAAATATTGGAGGAAAGTTATGACGCTAAAGGATCTGAAGCCCGGACAGGAAGGTATTGTTACATCAATCGGAGAGAAGGGGCCGGTAAGAAAGAGGATTATGGATATGGGAGTTACTCCTGGAGCGATGGTGAAGGTTATCAAGGTAGCACCCTTAGGTGACCCTATTGAGGTGAATATACGTGGTTATGAATTAAGCCTTCGAAAAAGTGAAGCCATTCAAATCATTGTTGAATAATCAGGAGGAAAGACATGTCTTATATTATTGCATTAGCGGGTAATCCTAATTGCGGGAAAACAACTCTGTTTAACGAACTAACCGGTGCAAGGCAGCATGTAGGAAACTGGCCGGGTGTAACTGTGGATAAGAAGGAAGGTATTTATCGAAAGAATAAGGATATGACTATTCTCGACCTTCCCGGTACATACTCACTCTCTCCATATTCAGCGGAGGAGATCATAGCAAGAGACTATATCGTAAAAGAAAGACCGGATGTGGTTATTAACATTTTGGACGGAACCAGCATAGAGCGTAATCTTTATCTGACCCTTCAGATTATGGAAACCAGAGTTCCCATGGTCGTAGCAATTAACATGATGGATGAGGTGGCAGCCAGGGGTGATAAGATTGACCTTGAGAAGCTGGAGAAGCTCCTGGGTGTTCCGGTTGTTGGCATCGTTGCAAGAAACGGTAAGGGAATGGATGACCTGATGAAGGCAGCAGCGAGGGTTGCAGAGAGTAAACAATTAACGAAAAGACCGGAACTGTTCGATGGACAGGTAAAGGAAATTATTGAAGAAGTAAGGAAGCAGCTTGATGAGACAACAGAAGAAGAGACCTATTGGAAGGCTCTGAAATTAGTCGAAGCAGATGAGGTTGTCTTTGAGGAGCTGGAGGAAAATCGAAGGAAATCAATCAAAGCATTGATTGAACATACAGAGCAAAAAACAGGATTGGATCTGGAGGCTAAGATTGCCGACCTCAGATATCAGTACATAGCAAAGCTGGTGAAGGAAGCTGTTAAGAAGTCTGTCACCGGCCATGTAGAAACAGGATCCGATAAATTGGATAAGCTGCTTACTAACCGCTTCTTGGCTATCCCTGTATTTGCAGTAGTGATGTATTTGCTTTTTGCTTGTACCTTCAGTGAGAATTTCTTATTCATCGAAGGACTTCCAAGTCCCGGTATCTGGCTGGCAGGGTTGGCGGAGACCGGATGGGGTGTCCTGACGGGATGGATGGAGCTGTTACTCATGGATGCATCACCTTGGGTATACTCTCTGGTCATTGACGGCATCATGAGTGGAATTGGTGCAGTTATCGGTTTCATTCCCTTGGTATTGGTACTGTTCCTTCTGATTTCGGTACTCGAGGATAGCGGTTATATGGCAAGAGTAGCTTTTGTTATGGATCGAATCTTCCGTCGCTTTGGCTTATCCGGTCGCTCCTTCATACCACTGTTAATGGGGTTTGGATGCGGAGTTCCGGCAATTACATCAACCAGAACCCTGGAGTCCGAAAAGGATCGCAGAATTACCACAATAATTACCGGCTTTATGCCTTGTGGTGCTAAGCTTCCGATCTTTGCCTTGTTTGTGTCTGTTATATTTGCAGACAGCAATAAGACCTTAGTGACTTATTCCCTCTACATGCTCAGTATCGTGGTTGCAATTATCGTGTCCCTATTGCTAAATAAATTTGTATATAAGTCTGAGACCTCCAATTTTGTAATGGAGCTTCCTCAGTATCGCATTCCTACCGGAAGAAGCATATTAATTCATGTGGTAGAGAAAATTAAAGATTTTGCCATCAAGGCAGGTACCATAATCTTTCTTTCCACGATCTTGTTATGGGTACTTTCTAATTTTAACCTTGATTCCTTCAATGGTAAGAATGCAGAGGTGAATGAGAACGGAAGTATCATGAGCGAGATGGATGATAGCTTCCTCGCCGTAGGCAGCAGTGTCATAGCACCGATATTCAAGCCCTTAGGCTTTGGTGCTTGGAGGCCAACCGTAGGTATCATCACCGGTTGGATCGCAAAGGAGAATGTTGTTGTAACCTTTAGTCAGCTATACGATGAGGACATTACTCCGGAATATCTGGAGAAGTTCTTCGCGGGCTATTCCGGTGAGGAGTTGGAGGAGCTGGGCTTTACAGATGGTTTTTACGATTCGGAAGCAGCAGCAACAATCTATGCAGAAGGAATACTCTTTGAAGGTGGAGATGAGAATGCACTCACAACGATGAAGGATGATATTCCAAATAAGGCGGCAGCTTATGCTTATATGGTATTCAATCTGTTATGTATGCCCTGCTTTGCAGCAGTTGGCGCAATGAAAAGAGAATTAAAGACCTGGAAGCTCACAGGCTTTGGGATCGGAGTGCAGATGATAACCGCCTATGTCGTTGCACTGTTAATTAATCAGATTGGTGGTCTATTCATCGCATAATCCGAGGATTGTGAAAGAATAGGAGGAATATATTTGAACGAAATACGATTAGAAGATTCGAAGCAAAAACCGGATTCCGGTAAAGAACAATTGTTCAAAACGCTAAGGGCAAATGGAATAAAGCTGACCAAACAGCGAAAATTAGTGATTGATATTATAATGAACCAGGAGTTTCACACCTGTAAGGATATCTATCAATATGCGAATTCCATCGATCCGAAGATTGGAGTTGCAACCGTATATCGAATGGTTAAGACCTTGGAGACGGTAGGAGTTGTGAATCGAAGAATAAGCGTCAATATCGGAGAATAGGAGGGTGAAGATGACAGATATCATTGTAATTGGTGTAGTGATTTTATTGATAGCCGGTGTATCCTTCTATCTATGGAAACGTAAGAAAGAAGGTAAGAGTGGCTGTGGTTGCGGAAGTAGCAGCAGCTGTAGTGGCTGTAGCGGTAATTGCGGATATCACTGATGCATTCTCTTGCATCAATAATATAATACCTTTCAGGTATGTAAAATAGCCTGTGATTATTAACCGACGAGACAAGTTCCCGATACGGATGAATAACTCACAGGCTATATTTAATTAATCCTATTTCATTACTAATAGATCAGATTAGCTCGCTTTGGTATGAGCTACCGTAAGAATATGGCGATCCAGCTTTTGTTTTAATTGCTCGGATATGGTAGTTAACGGTAATCTGACCTCATCGGAATCGATCAACCCGGTCTGAGACAGGAAGTACTTGATTGGCGAAGGGTTAGGCTCCTTGAATAACAGAGGGATCAAATCATAAAGCTCTTTCCAAATCTCCATGGCACCTGCAATGTCATTTGCTTTTACCTTGTGATATACCTCTACAAATTTCTCCGTCTTTAGGTGCGCGGATGCAAGAATGCCTCCGTTACCACCCAGTGTAAGGGTCAGATAGAATAACAGATCCTCCCCGGAGAGAATAGAGAAATCCTTCGGAGGATTCATGAGGAGGGACATGCTCTGCTTAATGTCACCGCAGCAATCCTTTAGACCGATAATGTTTTTAACCTCTGCCAGCTTATAGATTGTGTCATTTTCAATATTTACGCCGGTGCGGTAAGGAATATTATAAACGATCATATTCAGATCAGTTTCATCTGCAATGGCTTTGAAATGTGCATAGATCCCATCCTGACTCGGTTTGTTATAATAAGGGCAGACAGACAGGATACCCTGAATGTCATAATATTCAGCAATTTTTACCTTCTTGATCACATTTGCGGTATAATTACCTCCGATCCCTACATAAACAGGCAGACGCTTCTTATTATAATCCATGGTGCGTTCTATCATTTCTTCAAATTCGTAATCACTGAGTGTGGGTATCTCACCTGTAGTACCAAGAGGAATAAATCCACTGATTCCCTTCTCTGAGTAATGTTCAATCAGCCTTTTATAGGATTTGAAATCTATTTTATCATCTTTGAATGGCGTTATAATCGGTAACCAGACACCGGTAAGCTGCATAGAAAATACCTCCTTAAAGCAATTGCGAATCATGTAAACTGAGGTAGTATTTTGCATATCAACAGAGAACTTTACAGTAATTCGCATTCTATATTATTATTTTATACAACATTATTTAAATAAAATAGCATAATAATGCTTTGAATATTGCATATAATGCTTTATAATGTTGGTTAAGATATTTCATGGAGGTTGGTATGATTAATTTTGAAAAAGCAGGTTATCTGAATCATGATTTTAAGATCTTTCATCTCGTGGACCGACAGCGCAAGGAATTCGAATTTCATTACCATGACTTCAATAAGATAATTATATTTATCAGCGGCAATATCAATTATACCATCGAAGGAAAGAGCTATGAGCTACAGCCCTATGATATTGTGCTGATTAATGCCGGTGAGATTCACAGGCCGTCCGTTCTTGATAACTCTGCCTATGAGAGGATAATCATCTATGTATCGCCTCAATTTCTTACCACCTTCTCGGAAGAAGAATATGATCTTAACTATTGCTTCAATCGCTCAAAGCAGGAGCATTCTAATGTACTGCGAATTCACTCCATGGAGAGAAGTAAGCTGTATCAGGTATGTCAGGAGCTGGAGCATTCCTTCTCAGATCATGCCTTTGGGAAGGAGCTTTATCAGAAGATTCTGTTCCTGGAATTTATGATTCAACTCAACCGTACCGCGATACTCAATCATATTAATTACCTGGACTCCGCGAAGGATAATGCAAAGCTGGTGCAGATTCTGGATTATATCAACGAACATCTGGGAGAAGAGATGTCCATCGATTCCCTATCGGCTAGGTTCTATCTGAGTCGATATTATTTAATGCATTTCTTTAAAGAGGAGACCGGATATACCATAGGAAATTATATTACGGAAAAGAGATTACTTTTGGCGAAGAATCTGGTTCAGAATGGCTGCTCGATTACAGAAGCTTGCTTCCAAAGCGGTTTTAAGAACTATTCGACCTTTTCCAGAGCATTTAAGAAAGCGTTTAATACAATACCAAAGAATGCTATGTTTCTCGATTAGCAGACTTAGAAAGGAGGAATGACACGATGTTCTTAGCAGAGGTTTGTCTTGAAACAAATGATGTAATCCGATTAGCAGAATTTTATCGCAGACTGTTTCTTATTGAAGAAGAGAATAAGGATGAGGTTCATCAATTAATCATCGGGGGTCAGGTGGCTATCACGGTATATAATGACGGAGCGGTGAAAAACAATCAAAACAACAATATCAGCCTGGCATTTACGGTTGATGATGTGGACAAGGAATATGATAGACTTCATGAAATGGGGATAACAATCATAGAACCTCCTACGACCAGACCCTGGGGTGCGAGAAACATGCATTTTTGTGATCCGGACGGAAATCATATTTATTTCAGAAGCTTTCCTGGGTAAGCGGAGTGTTGGACGTCATGTTTCGGTTATTACCTAGTCCACATTTTTATTAAGGAATGGAGCATTTGTTATGGGAAGAATAATAGTGATTTACAATGATATTATTGAAGTCAATCATTTACTTGAGGAAAAAGACCTGAGCTTTAAATTACATATGAGAGATGCCTGTGGCAGTCAGAGCTTTTGGATTGAACCGATGAGCAGCTGCTCCTGTGAGGGGCATTATGAGGAGATGCAGTCTGTTATAGCGGAGTACTTTGCGGGTAGGGGTATTTCTGTTCAATTTCTAGAGGGTGGGCTAACGTTTGTTATAATACAATAACAGTACAACGGATCGGATGATTTTGCATTTCATTAATGATATGTATATTTAGTTGTACACGGAGTGGCATTCCTGCTGTGGATATTTGAGCTTGCTTGAGTGTATGCTGTGGATTAATCTTAGATTTGGGAAAATATCAGGAAAGTGATGAACGGATGAATAAGACAGAGAATGCGTTAGGCGAAAAAAGTATTGGCAGATTGTTGTTGAGTATGGCCATACCGGCGATTATAGCTCAGTTGGTGAACATCCTCTATAATATTGTGGATCGTATCTACATTGGACATATCCCGCAGATCGGTGCAACTGCTCTGACCGGAGTTGGGGTTACTTTCCCGATTATTATGATCATCTCTGCCTTTAGTGCTTTGATCGGAATGGGTGGAGCTCCCCGTGCCGCGATAAAAATGGGAGAGAGGGATGATATGACCGCGGAGAATATTCTGGGTAATTGCTTTACGGCATTGCTCGTAATATCTGCCCTTCTTACGATTGTTTTTCTATCTACCAATAAACCCTTGCTCTTGATGTTTGGTGCAAGTGCCAAAACGCTACCCTATGCTCTTCGTTATCTGAATATCTATGTCTGTGGTACCATCTTTGTTCAGCTGGCAATGGGGTTGAATAGCTTTATCACGACACAGGGTTTCTCTAAAATAAGTATGATGACAGTAGCCATCGGCGCTGCTCTGAATATTATTCTTGACCCGATCCTGATCTTTGGCCTTGATATGGGTGTCGAAGGTGCAGCAATTGCCACCGTAATATCTCAGAGCGTCTCAGCCTTATGGGTACTGCGCTTTCTTACCGGAAGCCGTACAAAGCTGAAGATTAGGCGTAAATATATGAAATTACATAGGGCAATCATCTCCCCGGTAATTATGCTGGGCTTGTCACCCTTTATTATGCAGTCTACGGAAAGCCTATTGAGTATAGCCTTCAATACCTCCTTGCAACGATATGGTGGAGATATTGCTGTTGGAGCAATGACAATTCTAATGAGTCTGACACAGATTCAATTCATGCCTATCCATGGATTGTGTCAGGGAGCACAACCCATTATCAGCTACAATTTCGGTGCAAGGAGGACAGATAGAGTAAAGGCAACCTTTCGACTGTTGGTCATCTATGCCTTCAGCTATTGTACATTCATATGGTTATTGATGATGCTGTTTCCGGAGCAGTTTATTTCTCTGTTCAACTCGAAGGCGGAGCTGATACGTTATACCAGCTGGGCCTTAAGGATATTTATGCCGATCGCCTTTCTGATGAGCATGCAGACCTGTTGTCAGCAGACTTTTCTGGCACTTGGACAGGCAAAGGTATCCATACTTTTGGCTTTACTTCGTAAGATGATCTTGTTGATACCACTGATCTACATAATGCCGCTCTTCTTTGAGGATAAGGTGTTTGCTGTATTCTTTGCGGAACCGGTAGCTGATTTTATTGCCGTTACAGCCACCATATCAACCTTCGCACTTCGATTTAAGAAGATACTTACCTCGAGAGAACCGGCATAAAGTAAGCAGATCTATTCCGAGCGTAGTGCCACAACCGGATCCTTCTTGGCAGCTAACCGTGAGGGAATTAATCCGGCAAACAGAGTTAATATCATGCTGATGGCAACCAGTAGAAGCCCGCCCTGTGCCGGAAGATGCGCCTTAACTCCTGTGATTCCGGTTAAATCGCGAATGATGCTGTTCGCCGGAATTGTGAGCAGGATGGTTATGACAATACCAAGAGCACCGGATACAAAGCCGACGATCAAAGTTTCTGCATTAAAGACTCTTGAGATATCGCGTTTTGAGGCACCAACGGAGCGTAGAACACCGATCTCTCTGGTTCGTTCCAGGACGGAGATATAAGTTATAATTCCGATCATAATAGAAGACACGACCAAGGATATTGCTACAAAGGCGATCAGAACGTAGGATATGACATTGATGATAGAGCTGATGGAAGACATCATAAGACCTACCAGGTCAGTATAATGAATGACATACTCCTCCTTTCCTTCTGCACTTACTCTGTTATTATAGGCCTCAATCTGACTTGAGATATTATTCTTTGATTCGAACGTGGCAGCATAGATATTCATGCTTTCAGGTTTATCCAAATCCACTATATTCAGAAGCTTCAGATTCTCTTCATAGGTTGCATCGGTTGTCTCCGGTTGCAACTGTTCGGTGAACATCTCGAGGATCTGTTCCTCGGTCATATCACTCATATAATCGGACATCTGAGCCTGTGTCTCTTCATCCAGTGTGGAGAGATAGGAGTCCACCTCCGCCATGGTGATCTCAGTAACCTCTTCCTCACCGGTTGAGAAGGGGATAGCGGTAAATACATCAATATCCGGGTTCTCAAGCTGCTTTCTTACAATCTTTCTTGTATTGGTTTCCTCGATTATATAATCGGTGAGAGCCTTTGTGTATGCTATGGATCCGCCGATGGAGGTGGATACTGCGTCCTTATTCGGTCTTAGAATTCCGACTAGCCTTAAAGAAGTGCCCTGATCCACGATCGTCTTCATTTCCTCCGCATTCTCACGCAGATCAATCCAGGTTCCGTCTGCCTCTTCTTTATAATAATCAGCCGGGATCACCAGTCGAAAGCGCATGGAGAGTAGTTCTTCGTAAGAATAACTTGAAGTTTCTGTCTCGTAGGTCTCGCCATTGATGGCTGCCTCCAAAATCTTTTGTACTTCATCCATCGCTCTTAGCCCAAGAGCGTATAAAACCATATCATTGATTTCGTTGTTCTCATCTACGATCAGTACAATTTCGTCATATTTTTTTGGCCAGGAGCCTGCAATAACATCATATTGTGAACGGAGCAATGCATGGTTATCGAGCATTTCATTCCATACCTTAGCTCCGGAGGAGAATAAAGAGGACATCTGGGAGGCCATATCAGATGCAATGGAATCACCGTAAAATGTCTCAAACAGATTACTCGGATTAACCTGTGTGACTTCTTCAGAGGTATCTGATTTATAGACATTCAAATCCATCGGATATTGATATTGTACTGTACTGATTTGCTTGGACAGTTCATTATCAGGCTGCTCGATGTATTCTTTAAAGACCTGCAGGTTATTCGTTTGTACCTCTGCTACCATTGTGTTCATCATTTCAGACATCACATTTGTCCCATATACTTTATCCAACTCATGCTCTTTTTGATCCTCCGTATCCCTTGATAAGGTACGAATCATACCGGTTAGATCCATACTTTCTCTTTGAATAGTAATCGGATATGAGGACAGAGTATCTTCCTGAACTTTATCGATGTAGGTCTGAATACCGTTGGACATTGCCATAATGAGGGCAATTCCGATTATGCCGATACTTCCTGCAAAGGCTGTCATGAAGGTTCGGGTCTTCTTGGTCATCAGATTGTTCAAGGAGAGAAAGAGTGCCGTTATAAATGACATAGAGGTCTTATCTGATGTATGATGGTGAGAAGTAGAGGTTGCCGCTTCGTCGACCAGATATGGATTAGAATCTCCGGAGACCTTTCCATCCAAAAGACGGATAATTCTGGTTGAGTATGCTTTGGCTAGATCCGGGTTATGGGTTACCATGATAATCAGCCGGTCCTTCGAGATATCCTTCAATATATTCATAATTTGTATGCTGGTTTCTGAATCGAGTGCACCGGTAGGCTCGTCCGCCAGCAGAATATCGGGATTATTGACCAGGGCTCTGGCGATAGCTACCCGTTGCATTTGTCCGCCGGAGAGCTGATTTGGTTTTTTCTTAAGCTGATCAGAAAGACCAACTCTTTTTAAAGCTTCGGCGGCTCTGGCTCTTCGTTTGGATTTGGTTACTCCGGATAGTGTCAAAGCAAGTTCAACATTTGATAATACGGACTGATGAGGGATCAAATTATAGGTCTGAAATACAAAACCAACAGAATGATTGCGATAGGTATCCCAGTCGATGTCCTTAAACTCTTTGGTGGATCTTAGGTTGATGGATAGATCTCCACTGCTATAACGGTCCAATCCGCCGATTATATTTAGCAAGGTTGTCTTACCACAGCCGGAGGGACCTAAGATGGATACGAATTCGTTCTTGCGAAATTGAAGATTGATATCCTTCAAGGCATTTACTTTGGTGTCTCCTGCTTTATAATCTTTGTATATGTTCTTTAATCGAAGCATTTCGAAAACTCCTTTTCCTGATCCATCCGCTTTTATTCAAGCATTTTGTTAAAGTATGAACCATTTTCCTGAAATTATGAAAATTAATTGCTTTAAAACCATTTTCAATACTGCTATAATAAAATTGTAAATAAATGCATCCTTAATCCGATAACCGATCGATTTGCTTCGGAAGACTCATTTGCTTTGGGCATAGTAGATATTCCTTGCTATTTGGCTAGAATGACGAGATTTTATTGATAAAGGATGGGATCAAAGATCATGAGGAGACTGAAATGGGAAGGATAAGAATAGTTGCTGACAGCACCTGTGACTTGTCGGCAGAGATTGTTAGAACCTATGATATTACAATTATTCCGCTTAATATTGTACTTGATATGAACAGCTATCAGGATGGAATTGAAATCACACCGCAAGAAATCTATAAATGGTCGGATGAGCATAATACGACACCTAAGACTGCAGCTCCTGAGCTAGGAAGGGTACTTGAGATATTACGCCCGATGGCAGAGGCGAAGGACGACATAATTTTCATCGGAATATCTCAGGAGATGTCCGTAACCTGTCAGGTGGTAAGAATGGCGGGTGCAGAGCTTGAGTATGATCGCCTCTGGGTGATTAACTCAATGAATCTATCAACCGGAATCGGACTTCAGGTATTGCGTGCAGCCTTGTTGGTGCAGGAAGGAATGCAGGCGGAAAATATCGTCACGGAGATAGAGAAGGCGAGAGAGAAAGTGTGTGCTTCCTTTGTGGTGGATACCCTTACCTATTTACATCGTGGCGGTAGATGCAATACGGTAACTGCACTTTTGGGAAACACACTTAAGCTGAAGCCGATGATTGCGGTCAAGGATGGCAAGATGGGTGTTGACAAGAAATATCGTGGAAGGCAGCAGGCGGTCATAAGAAGCTACGCCAAAGAGTTGGAAGCAGAGCTCTTACAGGCAGATCCTGCCAGAGTATTTATCACCCATTCCGGTATAGATACTCTGATCGAGAAGGAGACCTATGATTATCTGTCGAGTCTGCATTATTTTGATGAAATTCTGATTACCCGGGCAGGTGGAGTTGTCTCAAGCCATTGTGGACCGAATACTCTTGGCATTTTATATTATAAAAAGTAATTGTCCGATACATAGCATTCCCTTTTTCATTATATTGTTCTTATAGAAAACCTTGCGGAGATCAGATACCGGAAGGTTTTTCATCGTTGTTGCCGAATAGCATCTTCTTTTTGGTTTGAAGATCAATCGCAGATAGCTTATTTGTCCCAAAGACCGAAATATTTGCTTCAAATTATGAAATCAACATTTGCAGGAAGCATGAATAAGGAGTATAATTGTTATAATTATATAAAAAATACACGGGTTCGTCCTGATTTTTGTATATAGTAAACATAACTCTGAAAGAAAGTGGTGGCAGTATGCATGTAAAAGAATTGGCAGTAGCGAGAGGCATTGAGAAGGCAGAGCTGGTCCTAAAGAATGCAAGTATTATTAATGTTTTTACGGAAACGATTGAACAGGGTGATGTTGCAATCTGTGAAGGGCGTGTTGTAGGAATTGGTCAATACGATGGAGAGGAGGAGTTGGATTGCACCGGCAAGTTTGTAGCACCGGGGTTCATTGATGGTCATATTCATCTGGAAAGTTCCATGCTTAAGCCGGTAGAATTTGCTAAGTCTGTAATCCCTCATGGAACTACAGCCGTAATTACAGATCCTCATGAGATTGCGAATGTAAGCGGGGTGGAAGGAATTGAGTATATGCTGGAGGCTTCTGAGGGACTTCCTCTTGATGTCTATTTTGTTCTTCCTTCCTGTGTCCCGGCAACCGCTTTTGATGAAAATGGAAGTATATTGCTTGCGAAGGACATTGAAGGCTTCTATAAGAATAAAAAAGTAGTCGGTCTTGCTGAGGTGATGGACTTTTATGAAACAATCCGCGGAGCAAGCGATATTCTGAAGAAAATCGAGGATGCCAAGTCGGCAAATAAGGTAGTGGATGGCCATGCACCGGGAGTGACGGGAAAGGATGCCTGTGCTTATGTAGCAGCAGGAGTACAATCCGATCATGAATGTATCTCCTTTGAGGAGGCAAAGGCAAAATTTGCTCTGGGACAATGGATTATGATTCGAGAGGGAACTGCGGCAAGGAATCTGGAAGCTTTGATGGGAATGTTTACACCGCCCTATCACCAGAGAGCAATGCTGGTTACCGATGATAAGCATCCGTATGATATCATTCGCCTGGGGCATATCGATGACATCGTACGCCAGGCAATCAGTAAGGGTGCGGACCCCTGCATCGCAATTAAGATGGGCTCCTTTAATGCGGCTACTTATTTTGGGTTAAGGGATTACGGTGCAGTTGCACCGGGGTATCATGCGGATTTAATTATCCTGTCTGATCTGGAACAGGTTGCGGTTCAAACTGTGCTGAAGAACGGAAAAGTTATACTGAAAGACAATAAGGTAATAGAAATGAAAGAGCCTGAGGTTCGAAAGGAATTGTTGGATAAGGTATTTCATTCCTTTAATTGTAATGAGATTGTACCGGAGCATTTTGCAATCGATTATGATCCCGAGGATGAGGATTGTGAGCAGTTTCGCGTCATTAAGATGATTGAGGGAGAGATCACGACTGAGGAGGTCTTAGTACCCTTGGTCAACGGAGAGGCGAAGGTAAATATCCCGGAGGACATCATTAAGCTTGCTGTAATTGAACGTCATCATAATACGAATCATGTCGGTCTCGGCTTTGTAACAGGATATGGCCTAAAGCAAGGAGCAATCGCATCTTCGGTATCTCATGATTCCCATAATATTATTGCAATCGGAACAAATGATGAGGATATCGCAATTGCGGCGAATTGTATCCGTGATATGCAGGGTGGTTGGGCGATTGCTCAAAACGGAAAGATCATCGGTAATCTGCCCTTATCTATCGGCGGACTGATCAGTAATCTGGATGCAGCTACCTTGGCAGAGAATATCCATGGGATGCAGGCACTTGCAAGAGAGATGGGCGTAAAGGAGGGAATCGATCCCTTCCTGACTATGGCCTTTGTCAGTCTTCCTGTTATCCCAAAGCTGAGAGTTACGACTACCGGCTTATTTGATGTATCCTTACAGAAGAGGGTGCCTCTTCTGGTACGAAAAGAATAGCGAATTAGGGAAAGGGTTTCATTTTTAATATACAAAATATACTGGAGGGGCTATTTATGGGTAAATTGTTTCCAAGGACAGAGGTTGAGGGGGTTTCACTGTCCCGTATGATAATCGGGACGAACTGGATACTGGGCTGGAGTCATACCGGAGCCGCAGCAGACCGAATGATTACAAAGCGTTATGATACCAGAGATAAGATGTGTGAGATATTAGAAGCCTATATGGAATACGGAATTGATACCATCATGGCTCCCTTTGGGCTGAGCCAAAATCTTGTGGATGCAGTAAAGACAACAGAGCAAAAACTTGGTAAACCCATGATCATGGTAGACACACCCTGTATCAATGTTGATAATACCAAGGAAGGCAGAAGGGAAGCGGAAGAGGTTATTAAAGCCTGTGGGCAGAGGGGGTCCAAAATCTGCTTGATCCATCATTCCAGTGCAGAACAATTGGTTAATAAGAATATGGGCATCATTGATCGCTTATCGGATTATACGGCAATGATTCGTGACGCCGGCCTGATCCCGGGCTTATCTGCTCATATGCCGGAACTGATTACTTATTCGGATGAGAATGATTATGATGTTCAGACTTATATTCAGATCTATAATTGTATGGGCTTTCTGATGCAAATAGAGGTGGAAACAGTAGCCCGTATCATACATAATGCAAAAAAACCGGTAATGACCATCAAACCAATGGCAGCAGGAAGAACAACACCTTTTGTCGGCTTCAATTTCGCATGGAATACCCTGCGGGAATGTGATATGGTAACCGTCGGTGCTTTCTCGCCGGATGAAGTACATGAGGATGTTGAGATCTCATTGGCGGCTATAGAAAGGCGTTTGCCCGACCTGGAGAAGAGGCAAAGCCCGGCGAACAACCAGGCAGCCTTCGGTAAATAGGGAGAAGAGGGCTATGGAGAAAATCAACAAAAAGAATTGGGTTCTAATCTGGATACTGGGTATGGCCGGACAGCTGTGCTGGAATGTTGAAAATGCTTGGTTTAATACCTTTGTATATGCAAAAATCGCTCCTAATCCGGATATTATTTCCTGGATGGTGGGTGTAAGTGCAACAGTAACCACCTTTGCCACTTTTCTAATCGGAACCATGGGTGATCGCAGGGGGAAGAGGAAGCCATTTATCGCATTAGGATATATTCTGTGGGGTATATTCACGATTATCTTCGGGATATCCGAATTCCTGCCGATTAATTCGATTTTTGCGGCGGGATGCTTCGTTGTTGCTATGGACGCTGTAATGAGCTTCTTTGGATCGGTTGGTTATGACAGTGGTTTTTGCGCTTGGACAACAGATATTTCGAATGAACAGAACCGAGGACGCGTCGGAGGTGCTTTTGCCACGATGCCGGTTCTGGCGACCATTTTTGGATCTGTAGTATCCGGGATCATTATCGATCAACTGGATTTTTTCGCCTTCTTTATCATCATCGGCGGATTGGTTACAGCAATTGGATTCTTTACATTGATTATGTTGCAGGATTCCCCTACGCTTCGAGCGAAGAAGGATCCGAAGGGCTTCTGGCATCAGTTTTTCAGTGTATTTAACTACAAAACCGTAGCGGAAAATAAGGAGTTGTTCTGGGTATTCATTATCATGATGATTTACTTCATCGGCTTCAATGTATATTTTCCTTATATCAATATTTATTTTGTGAACTATCTTGGAATGGACTATACCTTAACCGGAATTGTTCAGGGACTTAGTCTTTTGGTGGCAGTACTGCTTACGATACCGGCGGCCCGCTTCATCGACCGGGGAAGGAATACCAGAGTAATCGCAACAGCACTGATTATAAATGTAATTGGCTTAACCGTGATCAGTCTTAGCTCCCGGCTAATCAATCTTGCCCTCGGTATGCTTTTGACGGGAGCCGGTTATGTTATCATTCTTCAGACACTGACCGCATGGTATAAGAACCTTTATCCGGAGGAGCAGCGAGGGCAGTTTGAAGGCATTAAGCAGCTGTTCTTTGTCTGTATACCAATGATAATCGGACCATTCATCTCTAATATAATTATTAAGAACTTTGGTATTTTCGCAGTGGTGGACGGTGAAGAAGGAATGATACCGAATGAACTTCTTTTTGCGGTATCGGCGGGGTTAACCCTGGTAACCTTTCTTCCCTTATTGCCTGCCGGAAGATTATTGTCCCAACGGAAAGCATGGAACAAGAGTAAGGGGGAGGAATAATGCAAAAGCAATTCACAGAATCCGGGCCGGTACTGGATGCCAATGGCTCGCCGAATCCCGGTTACTCCACGAAAAGTATATTGTCTTATCGACGTAATGCCATCAAGGCATCACCCTTTCGGATCAAGGAATGGGATTTCTATCAGATTACAGACCGGAGGATGTGTATGCAGTTTACCATTGGGCATGCTTCTTATGCCGGTCAGGTTGGAATTATGTTTTTTGATTTTAAGGAGGGTAAAATGTTGGCGGAGAAGGGGACGCTCCTGGCACTCCCCTTTGGTTCCCTTCAGCTTCCGGAGGATGCCGAAAAGGATCATATTATTTGCTATGATAAAAAAGCAGGGAAGGTGAGCTTTGAAGCAAAGGGCAATACAAGACATCTCTTTTGTCGCTGGGGGGATTTTGAAGCAGATATTACCTTGACCAGACAAAATAGGAATTCGCTGGTAATTAATGTTCCTTTTGATGAATCGCCTCGGGCCTTTTATTATAATCAAAAAATTAATTGTATGACCGCCGAGGGAACGATAACCTATGGAGATAAAAACTATTGCTTCTCACCGGAGGATTCCTTTGGACTGTTAGACTGGGGTAGAGGTGTTTGGCCCTTTCATAATGAATGGTATTGGAGTAATGGCACAGGCTACATAGAGAATAAGATCTTCGGTTTTAATCTGGGTTGCGGCTTTGGTAATACGACTAATGCAACCGAGAATATCTTATTCTACGGTGACAGTACTCATAAGCTGGGAGAAGTAGTGTTTGAACGGGGAGCTGATTATATGCAGCCTTGGCAAATACATGATACAGAGGGAAGGCTTAAGCTAACCCTGACACCGAGCTATGATCGTACCACAAGAACGAAGTTATTATGGGTTGATAACTGCTGTCACCAGATGTTTGGAGTGTTTAACGGCATCGCTGTACTGGATGATGGAACAGAACTCAAAATAGACGGATTGACTTCCTTCGCAGAGCATGCGGTTAACAATTGGTGATCATGAGATTAAGTAAAAATGCACTAATATGCACCATACATAAAATGTAGGATTGTATATTATTTCACAATTTGACTTTTCAAATTGTTCATGTTGTCGATTAAAAACGTTTCAAAGCACTAATTTATTCAGCAAAAACATAAAAAACAATAGATTTTGACACTCTTAATGTGCTATAATAGACTTATTAACTTAGGATGAATGCTAATTCTATCAACAGAATACATAGGGGGTATTTTATGAGTAAGGCGTTATTTAAGTTTCCAACCAAGAAAGTACCGGAGGGCACGAAAGCAAAAGCGGTCAAGATGAAATCAGTCACACCGGGTAAGACATTTAAGAAGGCTATAAAACAAGGAAATAACGGATTGAAGGAAGATCAGGGGAGAATGACTTCATTACGCAAATCTGTTTTTGGAATCTTTCGCAGCATACGTTTAAAGATTCTGATCGGGTTACTAATACCGATTATACTGCTTGCTTTATATGGAACGATATCCTATCGTAAATCAGAAGAAGCAATTATAACAAACTATGAAAACAGCTCCTTAGCTACCATTAATGCGGTCAGTGATTATCTGAATTTCGGTTTAACCGTAATCCAGGAAAAATCCGGTGAGCTCCTTTTGGATTCGGACATCGGTGAGTATTATAATCGCCCTGAGGGAGCACCGGAGACAAATTATCTGAATGCTCGTTTCTCCGTAGAAAGTGCGGTTCAGCTGGTGAAGAAAACAAATTCCTTTATTGCCGGTGTACATATGATTGGTAAGGAGGCAAAGACGATATCCTCGGAGGCAGCTACTCAGGATAGTATATATGAAAAATTATTACAATCTAATTTAACGAAGAGCTTTGAAGACAAGAAAGTGAAATTCATCTGGGTCGGAGAACATCGGGATCTGGACGGCATGGTGTCCGGCGGTAAGACAAGCTACAATACATCCAATTATGCTTGTTCGCTGATCCGCTCCATGAATGCCAGAAATGGATTTGTTATAATCGATGTATCACAGCAGATGCTGATGAATATGTTTACAGAATATGATCTTGGCGAAGGAAGCATCATGGCTTTTGTGACCAAGGATGGGCGTGAAGTGATCAAGGGTTCTGAGGACAGTGTATTCGCGATGCAGAGCTATTATAAGAATGCATTAGAATCAGAAGAGAGTAGTGGATTTTCCTATCAGCCGTATAACGGGAAAGAGTATTTGTTCCTATATAGTAAGGTAGGTGATATGGGAGCAACCATCTGTGCGCTGATCCCGAAAGCAACCATATTGGAGCAGGTGTCCGGTATTAAGACATTAAATTTAACCTTTGTAGGAATAGCAATTGTATTTGCATTTGCCATCGTTGCTCTGGTAGCCGGAGGCGTAAGTATAGCAATCAGCTTCTTAAGTAAGCGCATCACCCAGGCGGCGACAGGCGATCTGACCACTAACTTTGAGACGAAGCGAAAGGATGAATTCCTCCACCTGGCGAAGGGTATCGGTAACATGCTTGCCGATATGCGTAACTTGATCGGTGAGGTTCAGGAGGTCGGAGGTAAGGTTAGCAGCTCCGCGGGTGGTGTGTCTGATACTTCCGAAAAACTGTTGGTTGCTACGAAGGACATCTCTCGGACCATTGATGATATCGAACAAGGTATTGTGCAACAGGCAAGCGATACGGAGCAGTGTCTATTACAAATGACCAGCCTTTCCGATCAGATTAATGAGGTATATACCAATACCAATGAGATTGGTCAGATTGCAAATAATACAAAGAAAATTGCAAGCGAAGGTATCGTTATCATTGATGAGCTGAGTGAGAAGGCTAAGGCTACCTCGGATATCACACATAATGTTATCGTTAAGATACAAGAGTTTGAGACTCAATCACAGGATATTGGCGGATTTGTAAATATTATCAATGATATCGCCGCTCAGACCAATCTTCTATCGCTCAATGCATCCATCGAAGCAGCCAGAGCAGGAGAAGCGGGCAGAGGCTTCGCAGTTGTAGCAAATGAAATTCGTAAGCTTGCAGATCAATCCGTACATGCGGCGAAGCAGATACAGAATATTGTTACGGTGATCACAGATAAGACGAAGGATACCGTAGATACCGCAAAGAAAGCAGAAAGTATTGTAGGTTCTCAGTCGGAGGCTTTAAATAAGACCATCCAGGTGTTTGATAATATCAATGAACATGTCAATAATCTGGCAAATAATCTGGTCAATATTTCAGGAGGAATTAAGAAGATTGAAACTGCTAAGGCAGATACCATGGATGCAATTCAGAGCATCTCTGCTGTTTCAGAGGAAACAGCGGCAGCGTCGCAGGAGGTTAGTGCTACTGCAATCAGTCAGATAGACTCTGTCGAGCGACTCCTGATGGCAGCTCAGGAATTGGCGGCCGATGCGAAGAAGCTGGAGGAATCGATTAGTATCTTTAAGATTTAATCATAAAAAACACCGGATCTGCAGAAGCTAAGCTTCCTGCAGATCCGGTGTTTCTCTGACTAAACGAGTATATAATGGTAAAAGATAGGAGGTCTTTACATATAGTACCGGGAGTGATAGGATAATGGCGAGGAGGTGTATAATGTGGCTAAGCTTAGAGAAACCGTCTGTATGTATTATAAGGCAATGGGTGAGTGTGCAAAGGGGAGAGAAGCGAATCATCATGGTTACTGCCAAAAGTGTGATAAATATTATCCCAGAGCAAAGGAACATCATATAAACCGTAAGAAGCAGGAGATTAATAAGATCAGGGAGAAAGAGCGGGATTAAGAGGAGGAGGGAAGGTTCGAATGAAGATATTAGTAGTAGGAGGAACCAGATTCTTTGGAATACATTTGGTTCGGGCATTGTTAAATAAAGGACATGAGGTTACGATACTGACCAGGGGAAATGCAAAGGATGAATTTGGCGACCGAATTAAGCGAATTACAGCTGATCGTTGTGATGCAAAAGCATTGAAGCATGCTTTACAAGGGAAATCCTATGATGTCATTTGTGATAATATCGCATATAGCTCGAATGATGTAAAATATCTTCTGGATGCGGTTAACTGCACAAGATATATCTTGACCTCCAGTGCATCGGTTTATCCCGCGCTCGGGCTTAATACAAAGGAAGAAGATTTTAGGGCAGAAACGTATCCGCTCGTCTGGTGTAATCGAGAGGATTATACCTATGATGAAATTAAGCGTCAGGCAGAATGTGCGTTAATACAACAGCACCCTACACTGTCGTCTGTGGCAGTTCGTCTACCTTATGTCATAGGTGAGGATGACTATACCAAACGACTATATTACTATGTTGAAAAAATCGTAACGGGAAAACCGATGAATGTGGATAATACGCATGTTGCAATCTCTTATATCCCTTCCTTAGAGGCGGGTGATTTTCTATCTTGGTTAACAGGCTCTTCCCTGATCGGACCGGTGAATGCCTGCAGTAAGGGGACAATTACTCTACAGGATATCTTTGATTATGTCGAGGAGAAGACCGGTAGAAAGCCTAATCTTAACCCGGAGGCAGAGGCGGCACCTTATAATGGAGGAGAAGACTTCTCACTGAATACGGAGATAGCCGAAGAGGCTGGATATTCTTTTTCAGAACTAAGGAGTTGGTTTTATGAACTTTTGGACTGCTATATTGAAGAGGCTTCGCAAATTAAATAATACGAAGGATTGAATGCGAAAGGATCATTTTACATATGCTAGACATATTATCTGAGAAAGGTCGTATTTCTTATGATTTATGCCGGCATAAAAAACGGTTTTGTGAAACCGGAGGATTATATTCGTGATCTGTTAGCATATCAATGTATTCCAACCCTTTTCAAATTAAAGCCAGCCAGTCTGATTACTGTAGATAAGAGCAGAGTCCCTGATCAACAGGAGTTCTATTCCTGTTTACAGACTTATCTTACTCTGTATAACTGCAGATATATTATATTTCAGGAGACAGAAGGCAGACTGTATTTGTTGCTTTATGATGAGCCATTACTTTGGCAAGCAATGACAATAGGAATGCGTCAATCCTTTCTGGAACGCTATGGCTACTTGATACACCGGGATCAGGTTGCTGCAGCATTGCTGCTGCTAGGGAAACGATACCGGAATTACTGGACATCAGGAGAGTTTCCGCATGAGATCGGTATCTTTCTGGGGTATCCTCTGGCAGATGTAGAAGGGTTTATACACAATGGAGGTAAAAATTATATCCTCTGTGGTATGTGGAAGGTATATCAGAGAGTTACAGTAGCAGAATCAGCTTTTCTATATTATCATCAGTTGAAAGCAAGAGCAGTAGCGATATCAGAAGAAAAAGGGGAACTGTTGCCTATGTACAAGGAAAATGAGCAGCCAAAAGGTGATATATTCTGGGAGCTGCTTTCCTATTGATTGTAATGCTTTTGTAATATATCCCGATCACTGAAGTTGTTATTCTTTATCTTAATGGAAGATTTTGAGTGATTTCCATTTTCCTATACAACATTTTTCGCCAAAATTGTATAAAATCATCATAGTTCACTATCCTATTTATCAATAAAATGCTATAATGGGTATAGATAACTATTGATTGGGGTGTGACTACAGAGTGATAAAGGTGAAGAAGTTCCTTGTGGCTATATTATTTCTTGTTTATTTTGTTGCTATCTATTTGAAATCGGATTTTTGGGGTAACATACTTTCACCAATCGTAACTTTCATTACCGGGTATGTGGTGTTCCGAGCTTTTTTCTTTGATTATAAACCGAGAGGTAAGAATATTTCCGGGTTGTTTCTGTCACTCGGTATATTTGTATGGGCATTCAGTGATCTTATGTGGGCTATTCTCGATATGGGCTTTCACATCGATCCGGAAGAGGTTTCTCTGATCACTTTGGGTTATACCATTACAAATATCTTTTTTGTCATCGCCTTAACCATCTATGGTATAAGAGAACTTCGAAAGTGGAATATCGTTCAGATGCTATTGGATACCGTTGTTAATGTATTCTTTGTAATTGATGTCATCTGGATTTTCTTTCTGGATCAGAGAATAGAGCACCTTATTAAACTTCAAACCGACTATCTTTCTCATCTTGCTATTATTTTAGATATAATCATAATAATCTGGATTGTAATATGGTATATGTCATTTCGTAATGGAAAATTGCCAATCACGCTTCGTTTTATTTCTTTGGGAGCTATGATATTTGCGATAACAGATCTAGTATATTTTTATCAGTATTTCTTTAAAGACTATGATCCCAATACCCTTCTAGATTCTATCTATGTAGTATCCTTTGGCCTAATTGCAATAGCCGGTTATCTGAGAAGTACTTCAAGAGAATACGAATTATACTCAGGAGCTTTTAATATCGGAAGAAAAAGTAGGGGCTACATTTTTTTAATTGTGCCCTTGGTTGTAGTAGTCTTTAAGGGCTTTTTAATTGTACAGCTTTTTCAATTAATATTAGTTATTCTTTTCCATACAATGCTATCATCCTATATCCAGAATAATATCAGAAAGCACAATCAATTGGAACAGGAGATAGAACTCAACAGTAAGCTGGAACAGATGGTAAGGGAGCGTACGGAAGAGCTTACTGAGAAGAATAAGATTCTGGAGGAAATGGTAAATCATGATCTGGTTACCGGATTAAAGAATCGAAGATACCTGCTGTCCTATCTCGAGAAAGAGATGCATCGACGATTGGATGAGGAGACAATTGTTCTGTTTTTCATAGACCTAAATCGTTTTAAAATGATCACTACGATGTTCGGCCATCATATCTCGGAGTGTATTTTACTGGGTGTGGCAGTGAGATTATCCGATTTGGAGAAGGAGATACCTCATTCACTGCTGGCTTCTTATGGTGAGGACATGTTTGTCTTTGTTATAAGAGGGAGATATGATTTTGTTGAACGTCAGAGACTGGCCAATAAGATTGTCGAGACCGGAAGTGATATCTATAAGATGGAGGAGTATCAAATTAGGATTACCTTAAATGTCGGAATATCCATCTATCCGGAGGATGCTACATCGAAGGAGGAGCTTATAAGACATGCGGATATTGCCATGTCCCATGCCAGAAGCTTCGGATTTAATACGGTTCAAGAGTTTGACCTTCAGTTGAGTGGTAATTTCTATCGAAGAAATTCCATCGAAATCATGCTGAAGAAGGTTAACTTTGAACAGGAATTTATGCTTTATTATCAGCCTCAGCTAAGTGCTGATCAAGGAACCTTATTGGGGTTTGAAGCATTGATACGTTGGAGGACACCAAAGGGAGAATTTATTCCGCCAATGGAATTCATACCGATTGCTGAGGAGACCGGATATATTGTTCCGATCGGTGATTGGGTCATGCGGACTGCACTTTCGCAGCTGGCATATTGGAATAGCACGAATCAAGAAAAAATAAAAGTTGGAATTAATATATCCCTGAAGCAGTTAAGTACAATTGATTTTACAGAGAATCTGTATCAGGAAATAAGACGATTGGGATTACAGCCGGAATGGATTGATATTGAGATAACAGAATCGATTCAGCTTCAGGATAATACGGAGATGATAAAGAGTTTGGAGGAGATAAGGAGACATGGAATTACCGTGTCGATCGATGACTTCGGAACCGGATTTTCCTCTCTCAGCTATTTTAAAAATTTACCGGTAGATCGTATCAAGCTGGCACGGGAGCTGGTGCAATCCGTACATATTGATAGATTTGATTATCAGTTGATAAAATCTATTATACTGATCTCCAAGGAGAAGGGTGTTCGAGTAATTGCCGAGGGAGTTGAGACCGAGGAGCAATGGGCAACCTTAAAGGAATTAGGTTGTGATGAGGTTCAGGGATATCTATTTGGTAAGCCGATGCCGGTTGTAGAAGTAGAAAAGGTTTATCGCGAGCTTGGGGGTCAAAAATAAGTTCGTATTCGGACAGAATGAAATAACACATTTAGAATGGAGCATTGGGGAGATGGAATTATGGATACTTTTTGCGGTCATTTCCGGAATTTTTGTCAGCCTGCGAGAACTGTATATCAAGAAATTTATCAAGCAGACTCCGGAGATTATAAGCTTTACAACAAGATTTTATGGAAGCATCGTATTCATAACATTATCCTTTCAAGGGAATATTATCGTTAAAAACCCACCGGTATTTATCAGTATTACCTCATTAACCGTAATCATCACTGCAATTGCTACCTTAATTCGGCTCAGGTTAATTAAGTCAGAGGATTTATCCCTGACTACGCCCTGGCTTGGGTGTATCCCGATTTTTGTTGTAGTATGGAGTATGCTGATATATCGCGAACTACCGGATATCCCTGCACTAATCGGGATTGTGTTGGTGTGTATCGGTGCTTTTACGATCAATCTTCAAGGTGGGCGTTTTAAGGTGAATAAACCAAGCCTTTGGATGCTTTTAGTCGCAATTTTGTTAGGCTTTACAACTTCGGTGGATAAGATAGCAATTGGTGCATCCTCTGCCATCACTTATTCACTGATTTGGACCATTTCCTCGGCGGTTCTGATGTATTCAGTGGCAAGAACGAAGACAAGGAAGGTGCTTCTTGTTGATAAACACCTGATTTTTCAGGCGGTGTTGTGGGTGATTGAGTTTTTATTTCAAATGTTAGCGGTGCAGAATATCAGTCAGATCTCCTCGGGACAGACTTATGTTAAAACTCTTACGATGTTGAATATTGTAATCACTACAGTAATCAGCAGCATCCTTTTCCGGGAAAGAGATCGAAGAAAACGAATTCTCTCAGCATTATTAATCTTTGTTGGGGCAGTGATCGTTGTATTGTATCGATAGATAGGATGAGATTTGGGAAGTCTATTAAGAAATATGAGAATTTGAATGATAATGGAGGAGAATAGAGATGAGCGATAGGAAGAAAGCAGAAAGCATCGGCAGAATACAGGAGCTTTCCAATGCAATGGGTGTTGCCGGCTTTGAAGATAAGGTAGTAGAGCTGCTTCGCAGCTACAGCGCGGGATTGGGTGAGATCAAGGAGGATACACTCCGTAATCTTTTTGTTTATCGTAAGGAGAATTCCGGTAATCGAAGAATCGTACAGCTGGATGCCCATAGTGATGAAGTGGGTTTTATGGTTCACTCTGTTCGGCCCAATGGGACCTTACAGATTGTTCCACTGGGATCCTGGGTGAATTATAACATACCTGCTCATAAGGTATGGGTTCGGAATTCTGAGAAGGAATATATACCGGGTATCATTACTAGTAAACCACCTCATTATATGAGTGAACAAGAGAAGAATACTGCGATCGATATCAAGCAGATGACCATTGATGTAGGAGCCACCTCGAAGGAGGAGGCGATCAAGGAATTCAAGATCCGGATCGGAGAGCCGGTGGTGCCTTATGTGGATTTTGAATACGATGAGAAGCATGATATTATGATGGGAAAGGCGTTCGATAATCGAATCGGTTGTGCCGGTGTTATCGACACACTCCGTACCCTAGATGGGGTAGAACTCATGGTGGATGTTGTGGCCGGAATAGCGACTCAGGAGGAGGTAGGTGCCAGAGGAAGTACCGTTACAACAAGGGTGATCAAACCGGACATTGCGATCGTCTTTGAAGGCTGTCCTGCCGATGACACCAGTGCTGACAGCTATGAGATCCAGACAGCGATTAAAAAAGGCCCGATGCTGCGTCATATGGATGCAAAGATGATTACGAACCCGAGATTTCAACGTTTTGCGCTGGATACTGCAGCTGAGCTTAACCTGCCGGTTCAGGAAGCGGTAAGAGCCGGAGGAGCAACGAACGGTTCGGTTATCCATCTGACCCATCAAGGCATTCCGACCATCGTAATCGGTGTTCCGGTGCGTTATGCCCATACACATTACGGAATCTCCACCTATTATGATTATGAAAACAGTGTGAAGCTGGCGGTCGAACTTCTCAAACGATTGAATGAGGATGTGATCCAAGGCTTTTAATGGTATAAAATTATATTGACAATCACAAACACCTAATGTATATTAATATAAAACAATGAATAAATATGCATGATACATGAGGTGAGCCTATGAAGAGGAAAGTATTTGTCGATGGATTGTCGGGAACGACCGGATTAAAGATACACGAGAGATTAAGCTTATATTCAGAGCTTGAGATGATAACGATCGATTATGAGAAGCGAAGAGATCCGATGGAGAGAGCAAGATGTCTAAATGAAGCTGATATCGTATTCCTATGCCTGCCGGATGATGCAGCAAAGGAGGCGGTCAGTCTGGTGACGAATTCGACTACGAAGATAATCGATGCCAGTACAGCATACCGTACTGCTCCCGATTGGACCTACGGACTCCCCGAATTATCCAGCGCACATCGTGAAGCGGTTAAGAATTGTAAGAGATTAAGCAACCCGGGCTGCCATGCGACGGCATTTATACTTTCTGCATATCCATTGGTAAAGAATGGTGTCATCGCTCCGGATTATCCGATCACTTGTCAGAGCCTTACCGGTTATAGTGGCGGTGGAAAAGCGCTGATTGAGAAATATGAATCAAATGATGGTAAGAATGATTATACCAAGGCACCCAGACCCTATGCACTTAGTCTAAATCATAAGCATCTTCCGGAGATGATGCAGCATTCCGGTTTATCGGAAGCTCCCCTTTTTGTTCCGATTCTTGGTAATAACTACAAGGGAATGGCGGTAATGCTTCCGCTTCACACCAAGCTTCTCTCAAGAAAGATGACAGGTAAAAACATACACGAGGTACTAGCCGAGCATTATTCTAAGGAGAAGTTCGTGAAGGTGATGCCTTATGCAGATGATACACTTCTCTATGACGGAGCAGTCGATATTACCGCCTGCAACGATACCAATCATGCGGAAATATTTGTGTTCGGTAATGATACGAAGGGTACCGCAGTCGTCATGACTCGTATTGATAACTTAGGAAAGGGTGCCTCCGGCGCTGCTATCCAAAATATGAATATCATGCTTGGCTTTGACGAAGAGCTTCATTTATAACATGAATCCCATACTGGATAATCTCACTTACAGAGATTATCCAGTTCTTATGTGAGGGATGCCTGTAATACTTTTCTTCGTTGATACAACAGCTTCTGATTACTCCTCATGCTTTTCGGAAACGAAACAAAGAACTCTTTGGTTGGATCGGAATATATAAGGTCTCAGCCAGAGAACAAAACTTATCTACAAGGCAGACCAGCAAGGCCTCTCTGCTGGAGGGTGGGGTATTTAATGTCAAAGGCCACATATGCTTTCGGATGATATCTTCTTCGATCGAATTTAGCTTAAAATATCTTCTTGCATTCTTAAGGGCTATTCTGGGATGAACAAAGCCATGGAGTCTATGGCTCTTGTCCGGGATATGCCAGTCATAGAGGTAAAAGTCATGAAGCAGGGCACCACGGATCAGACTTTTATAAGAAAAGCGCATCGGGAGCCACAATGCCAGACGATAACTGTAATAAGCTACCACAAGACAATGCGTCAGGGTACTGGTGTTCCCGTGTTGAATATAATGCTTCATCTCCTGAACCTGCTCTACCATAAGAAATTCCCTGACGATCTGAACAAATTCTCTTTTCTCATCAATAGTAATATATCTCACATCCTTTCATACCTTTTATCAACTATCTTAATTTTAATTCCGAAGTGTACTTTTTTCAATATTATTTCCAGTGGTAACTTCATGATATGCCGATACCATTCCTTGATATTGGTGAAATGTAACATATATTAGTTGCTTAATCAATATTTTAGAGTTAAAATAACCATATGAGCAGCTACTCATAAATATGTGGGAGGGTTAATAATGGATAGAAAAGCGATGCAGACAACAAAGTCGGAACGGTTATCATACACAGGCTTCTTTTTAGGCCAGAACATCATTTATGTGTTACCGTTTCAGTTCTTAACTTATTTTTATACGGAATTTGTAGGTCTTACCTTAGCGGATACCGCAGTATTACTTCTTTTGGCAAAGGTATGGGATTCGATCAACGATCCGATCATCGGGGCGATTGTTGATAAGTGTAACTTCAAAAAGGGTAAATTCCTACCCTGGTTAAAGGTAGCTACCTATACGGTTCCCCTATCCCTGTTCCTGATGTTCATCAATATACAGGGACCCTATCTGTTGAAATTAGTATATGCTTATTTGACCTATCTGATCTTTGATATGGTGTATACAATCTCCGATTCTCCACTCTTTTCCTTATCCACCGTTATGACCAGTAATACCTATGAGAGAGATAAGCTGATGGCATACGGAAGACTTGCCGCCGCAGTTGCTGCAATAACGAGTGCTGTCTTTATGAGTATTAAGGCGAGTGTTGGTTGGACCTGGACAGTGGGAATCTACTGCCTTATTTCCTTTCTTGTCATGTTTCCGCTGCAATTTCGTGCGAAGGAGAGGGTCAAATATCAGAATAGTGAGGATATTTCCTTCTTTAAGATATTTCAATACCTATTCAGAAATAAATACTTATTAATCTATTTTATTGGTTTTCTGGGAATTGAAATTACAAATACCCTTCAGATAATTGCTGTTTATTTTGCTAACTCTAATCTTGGTGATGAATCCATGGTAACAATTATCATGGCGGTTGTTATTGTACCGGTTATTTTGGTAGCACCCTTCCTGCCGATACTGATCAAGTCCTTTGGCAAGAAGAGGGTAACAGTGGTCAGTTCCATCGTAGCTATTGTATTAAGTATTGTACAGTATTTTGCTGGCTATGAGAATTTGGTGATATTTCTCGCAATTGCTGCGGTACGTATCACCTTCATGCAGCTACCCTTGATGCTGTATGGTATGTTTACGGCGGATTGCATCGAATACGGGGCATATCAAACCGGTGAGAGAACGGCCGGGATGGCATTCTCCCTACAGACCTTTATGACCAAGCTGGGGGGTGCCATTGCCAATACCCTTTGTCTGGTTCTTCTGGGGGTATTCGGATATGTTGAGAGAGCACCAAAGCAGACACCCGGTGCACTTCAGGGAATCTGGATTATTATGAGTCTCGTCCCTTGTTTTGGATATATTGTCATGCTGATCATCATGGCAATCTATAAGCTGGATGAGAAGGAAGTGGCTAGAATGATGGAGGAAAACCAGAGAAGGGCGGGGTGCTGATTGCGTAAGAAACTGGATTATAACAGTAAAATAAAAGAGCTTTATGCCAATCCGATCGGTCACGATGTGATATACAAGCTATTACTTCAATTAAATAAAAAAGATAAACTAATCACAAATCCGGTGGTCGGTAATCTGAGGTTAAAAACCGTGGCCGGACTTACGAAGAAATTCCTTGGAAAGGATTTTTTTGCCACCTTTTTGACGCTTCTAAACAGTGAAGAGGATATCCCCGCCGGTAAAGCGGAGGATATCAACAAGGTATGGTGGAAGGAAGCAGTATTCTATCAGATTTATCCGAGAAGCTTTCAGGATTCGGATGGTGACGGAATTGGTGATTTGCAGGGAATAATGTCCCGACTTGATTATCTGAAGGAGCTTGGAGTGGACGTGCTTTGGCTTTCACCGATCTATGATTCTCCCAATGATGACAACGGTTATGATATTCGCGATTATTATGCCATTATGCAGGAATTTGGTACGATGGAGGATTTTGACCGCTTGCTTCAGGAGGTCCACCTTAGAGGAATGCGTCTAATTATGGACCTTGTGGTGAATCATACCTCAGATGAGCATCCATGGTTCCGGGAAGCCTTGAAGGATAAGAACTCCAAATATCATGATTATTATCTGTTTCGCGAGTCCGAGGAGGGAAGAGCGCCAAATAACTGGAATTCCTTCTTCAGCGGGTCAGCTTGGAATTACTATGAGGATATTAAGGAATGGGGACTTCATCTTTTCTCCAAGAAACAAATGGATCTGAATTGGGAGAATATTGAACTTCGGGAAGAGATTAAGAAGATGATCCGCTGGTGGCTGGCGAAGGGTGTGGATGGCTTTCGGATGGATGTCATTAACTATATCTCAAAGAGAGAGGGACTTCCCGAAGGAAATGAAACCATCGGTAAGCTGATGGGCTATTACGGAATTGAACATTACTATTATGGTCCTAAGCTCCATAAATATCTCAGAGAGCTAAAAAAAGAAGCCTTTGAACCCTATCAGGCTTTCACGGTTGGTGAGACTCCGGGTGTGGGAATGCAGATGAGCAGACTTTTGACCGGTGAGGAGAGAAGGGAGCTTGATATGGTGTTTTCCTTCGACCATCTGGAGACGCCGGGTCATGTCAGATTCGAGGATTACCGTTATGATTTGAATTACTTTAAGAAATATATGATTGATTGGATGGAGAATTACGGGGATAATTGTTGGATGTCCATCTTTTATGAGAATCATGATAATCCCAGAATGATCTCTAAAATCAATCCGGATCCAGCGGTTCGGAGTGTTTTAGGCAAGCTTCTGGCAATGCTGCAATTAACACTAAAGGGGACGCCATTTCTCTTTCAGGGACAGGAGATCGGCAGCATTAATCACGACTTTACTTGCATCGAGCAGATGCAGGATGTGGAAAGCATAAATTTGTATGCAGAGCTTCTTCCGATCCTTGGAGAACAGGAGGCTTGGAAAAAGGTTATGAGTGGCAGCCGTGATCACTCCAGAACACCGATGCAATGGAATGATACAAAGAATGGTGGGTTTTCAGACGGGGAACCCTGGCTCACAATGGACCGAGATTATATGAGGTGGAATGTAGCCGCTCAACAGAAGGATGAGAATTCAGTATGGCGTTTTTATCAGAGATTATTACAGCTTCGAAAGGAACAGGAGGCATTGATCTACGGAAGCTTTGAAGTGGTTAATCGCACAAGGATGGATGTGTTTACGTATTTTAGAAGACTCGGTTCTGGGGAATTCTATATTGAGGCAAATATCAGCGACAAAGTGATACCCTCCCTGCCGAGGGATAAGAATCTTGAATTACTTCTAACGAATTACACGGATCAGGCTGATATGCTTCGGCCCTATGAAGCGAAGCTATATCGTCGGTACAAATGATAGATTAAGATTAATACGGTCGGAGTATGATATCGAGATATCAACACGCTGAGTTTTTAAAACGGGAGTGAATATACGGTCGGAGGTTTCCCTTATGAATGAAGACGTAGAGAAGAACAATAATAGTATAAGAACAAAAGCAGAAGAGCTGGTAGCAATGATGACTCTGGAGGAGAAGGCAAGTCTATGCTCCGGTAAAGATTGCTGGAATCTGAAAGAGATTCCACGCCTAGGTCTGGAGACAATTATGGTTGATGACGGACCCCATGGGCTTCGGAAACAGATTGGGTCCACTGATAATCTTGGAATTGGCGACAGCCTACCTGCGGTGTGTTTTCCTACCGCCAGTGCCATGGCCTGCAGCTTCGATGTGGAGCTTGCCAAGGAAGTCGGCAGAGCGATCGGAGAAGAATGCCTGCAGGAGGAAGTAAGTGTCATCCTTGGACCGGGAGCAAATCAGAAGAGAAGCCCTCTTTGTGGACGTAACTTTGAATATTATAGTGAAGATCCTTTGGTGTCCGGAGAGATGGCAACGGGCATGATACAAGGGGTACAGAGCACCGGAATTGGTACCTCACTGAAACATTTTGCAGTGAATAATCAAGAGAGACGTAGAATGACGGTCAGTGCGGTTGTGGATGAGCGTGCACTCCGCGAGACCTATCTGAAGGCGTTCGAAATTGCTGTAAAGAAAGGGATGCCCACAACAGTCATGTGCGCGTACAATCGTTTGAACGGCGAATATTGCAGTGAAAATCATGAGCTTCTCACAGAGATTCTACGCAAGGACTGGGGCTTTAAAGGTCTGGTTGTGTCAGACTGGGGTGCTGTCAATAACCGCTCCCTCGGAGTGGCAGCAGGTATGGATCTGGAGATGCCCGGAAGCATGGGGATCAATGATGCGAAACTAGTGGCAGCGGTAAAAGAGGGCGAATTGAGTGAAGAGAAGCTGAACCTTTCTGCCGTCAGAATTACCGAATTAATTCTTAAGCAGATGGAATCAAAACAGAGGAATTATCATTATGACGCTGAGAAGCACCATGCTCTGGCAGTGAAGGCCGCGGAGCAGTCCATTGTGCTTCTGAAAAATGAAGAGAATATATTACCCGGTAAAACAGATCAGAAAACAGCGGTTATCGGAGAATTTGCGAAGTCACCCAGATATCAGGGAGCAGGCAGCTCCAAGCTTCATCCGATTAAAGTAGAGAATGCTTATGCCGTTATGCAGGAGCTGGGACTGGATATTACCTACGCTAAGGGCTATGATATGGGGAATAATCGTAAGTTCGATCAAGCGAGAGAGGAACAGTTAATTGAAGAAGCCTGTGAGGTTGCGAAAGGAAAGGACATCGTTTATCTCTTTGCCGGTCTCCCCGAAGGGTACGAATCCGAAGGCTTCGATCGCACTAGCCTGGCGATGCCGGAGCAACACAATCGTCTGATTAAAGCAGTTGCGGCTTGTAATCCAAATGTTGTGGTAATTCTTCACGGTGGTGCAGTAATGGAGCTTCCCTGGTATGAACAGGTGAAGGGAATTCTACTCGCTTATCTGGCTGGAGAAGGAGGCGGTAGAGCGGTTGCTAATCTTTTGCTTGGAAGAGCAATTCCCTGTGGTAAATTGGCAGAGACCTGGCCGATGAAGCTGTCTGACACCCCCGCTTACCACTATTTTCCTGGAGGCAGAGATACGGTGGAGTATCGTGAGAGTATTTATGTAGGATATCGTTATTATGAGAAAGCAGGGAAGCAGGTTCGGTTCCCCTTTGGATACGGCTTAACCTATACCAGTTTCCACTATTCTGATCTGGTAGTGAACAAAAGCCATTGTGACTATGGAGAGATGCTTGAGGTTTCCTTCACAATCACCAATGTGGGAGAGATTAAGGCCAAAGAGACGGCATTCATTTTCGTGGGTCATCAGAATGAGAAGGTATATTTGCCGATGAAGGAGCTAAGAGCGTTTCACAAGACAGAGCTTGCACCCGGTGAGAACAAGAGGATATGTATAACGCTTGATACGAAGGAATTTGGATATTATAACACCCTGATCAAGGAGTGGTATGCCGAAGGAGGAACCTATGAGATCTCAGTCGGAGCGTCCTGTTCCGAGATAAAATTGAGACAGACCGTCCTTCTAACAAGTCCGGAGAAACCGCAGCCGGATCTGAGAGAGTTAGCCCCCGCCTACTATGATCTTACCGAAGGCGAGTTTTTGGTAAGTGACCGGGAATTTGAAGCTATATACAATAAGCCTCTGCCGATTCACGACAGTAAACCGGAGAGGCCTTATAATCATAATAATACCTTGGAGGATATCAGCCATACCTTAACCGGTAAGCTTATATTATTCATAGCCGACCGGATGACCAAAAAGGTAACTAAGACTTCTGAGGAAGAGGAGGCGATGATGTCCAGCATGATCAAGGAGATGCCGTTCCACTCCCTGGTAACAACCGGAGAAGGAACCATATCCGAAGCAATGATGGAGGGAATTCTACATATTGTGAACGGACATGTTTTAAAAGGAATAAAGTCCCTCCTTAAATCCTGAGATTAGTCCAGAGACGGGTCCCCGGTTTCCTCTAAACGCTCCATCATTTTATGGAGAGCCTGCAGAAGATTTCCTGCATATTGCGGATCCAGATCCAGATTACAGATCAAACTCTTAGGTATTTCCAAAGCGATCGATTTCAATTCCGATCCCTTTGGTGCTAATTGAATATATACATTTCTTTCATCGCTGGAGCTGCGGATACGCTTAATGTATTCCAAAGACTCCAGCTTTTTTAACATTGGAGTTAGCGTACCGGAATCTAAGTAAAGTCGCTTGCCCAGTTCCTTCACGGTGACATCGTCCTTCTCCCATAGAGCCATCATTATGATATAACCGGTATAGGTTAGCCCATATGGATCCAGAAGGTTTTTATATTTTTTGATAATTTCCTTGGAGCATACATAAAGGGAAAAGCAGAGCTGATTATCTAGCATTAGCAAATCATAATTAACGTCTCCCTTATTATCACCAAAAGAATTTGTATTGTTTGATGTATCCATAAAATGCCTCTCTTTCTATCAATCAGATATATTAATCTGCTAATCGTGGATAGTATGTGTGTTTGGCTATATCTTGTTGCATTGAAAATATATAATGATTAAAGCTTACAATTAGATTTTATACAATATTTAATAAATTGTCAATAAAACGATTGACAAATTCAAAAGAATGGTGTTAAATTGAATTGTAAACAATCTATAATGATAAAAATCTTTTCTTGAAGTACATATTAATCTTCAAAACGATAGAAGAATGAAATTAATCGAAACAGATAACAACGAATTGGAAAGGAAGGTATTTATTATGAGTAAAACTTTTAACCATGCGGTAGAGAACCGTAGAACATATTATGCAATCGGAAAAGAGATTGAGGTATCATTGGATGATGTTAAGAATGTTGTGGAGCATTCCATTAAGCATGTTCCCTCGTCCTTCAATTCTCAAAGCGGAAGAGTAGTCGTATTAGCTGGAGAACATCATGATAAGCTATGGGAGATCGTACGTGAGACCCTTCGAAAAATTGTTCCGGCAGAAGCCTTTGCATCTACCGATGAGAAGGTGAACTCCTTTAAGAACGGATTTGGAACCATCCTATTCTTCGAGGATCAGGCAGTGGTTCAAGGGCTTCAGGAGGCCTTCCCGCTGTACAAGGATAATTTCCCTCTCTGGTCAACACAGTCCAGTGGTATGCTCCAATTTACCGTATGGACTGCTCTGGAGGAGCTTGGTTTAGGAGCATCCCTACAACATTATAATCCTCTGATCGATGCAGAGGTTCATAGCACCTGGGGCCTTCCCGAGAGCTGGAAGCTGATGAGTCAGATGCCTTTCGGCAGCCGCTTGGCTGAGCCGGGAGAGAAGGAATTTTCTCCGCTGGAGACCAGAGTTAAGTACTTTGTTTAGGAGAGAATCATAATTCGCATAAGCAATCGGAGCATATGTCGAAAGAATACACATATCGTTCTGTTGCGTTAGCGATTTATATAAATCTTAGGGTGGTGTTGAAAAACACCACCTATTTTTATAAAATCTGGATGCATAGCAATCATTCGTCAAATCTGCAAATTGATTCAGATACTGTTATACTTGATGTTATGGAGAAAGCAAGGTATAATTTAAAAAGTATGAAGTATCCTTGCGACACAAACATACACGTAGGAGAGCAGATCTGCGACAGAAATGATGACTCGTTTGGAGATTGTATGAGAAAATGCAATACACCTATATGGAGGTAAATTATGATGCCGAAGCAACAGAAGGAAATGAAATATTTATATGTGGTATTTGTTTCAACCAATACAATGATGGGAAAAGGGATCCGTCTCTTTACCAGGAATAAATATAGTCATGTAACCGTTGCTTTTGAGCGTGATCTGAGAGCAATGTATTCCTTTGCCAGATACCATATCAATTCACCGATCTATGGAGGCTTCGTGGTGGAACGACCGGGGCGTTATCTCCACGGGGAACAGGATGTTCTGGTTAAGATATGTGAGGTTCCGGTAGAACCGGGAGAATATGAGCGTATTCGCCGGGAGGTAGAGTATTTTCAAGAAAATCGCGAGGTTATGATATATAATACCATCAATGCATTGTTATCCTTATTGGGGAAACGCCTTAATGCTAAGGATATGTATACTTGCCTGGAATTTGCGACACATCTGCTGGGATATCCTAGAATGAACGCAATCAGAGAGCTGGAGCGTCGACTGGCGGAGCATGTAGTCTATACCGGAAGTCTTCGTGATACCGCAGACTGGCAGCAGGAGCAGATTGGCGAAGACGAGTTCTTCCGCAGACGCAGAGCAATCGGGATTGCCTATGATACGGTCTATCATGTTCGAAAAGTGGTTCAAAGGGTTTTACATGCGTAGTGAGTAATGTGAACTTGGATGGAGGTGCATTTATGAAGGGCTTTTATTATGAGACAAGACTTGGAAGGCTATTCATCGCAGAAGATGGACAAGGAATAACCGAGGTGTCCATCGTTAAGGATAGGAATATATCGGAGGATATGAATAAGGCAGGAAGAGACGAGCTTCTTCACTGTGAGATCGAAGAGACACCGCTGATACAACAAGCGTTTAAGGAACTTCTGGAATATTTCGATGGACAACGTAAGGAATTTGGTATCCGCCTTAATCCGAAAGGAACGGAATTTCAGAGGAAGGTCTGGCAGGCTTTACGTGCAATTCCTTATGGTGAGACCAGAAGCTATAAGCAGATCGCAGAGGCGGTAGGGAATAAAAATGCCAGTCGTGCGGTTGGAATGGCGAATCATTATAATCCGATTATGTGCATCATTCCCTGCCATCGTGTTATTGGAGCGAACGGTAGTCTGGTAGGGTATGCAGGCGGTCTTGATACGAAAGCGACGCTGCTATCGCTGGAGCAAAATCACAGATTGATTTGACAAGCAGTATATTAAATTTAAATCTATAATACAATAAGATAAACATCATAAAAGAGACGCAGAAAGGAAGTATCATAATGAACAAGGAATGGTCACTCGAAGTATTATATAAGGGCTTTCATGATGAAAAATACAAAGAAGATAAGGCGGGGTTACAGACGCTAACCGAGAAGCTGATTCAATTTAGCGAAGGACTTAATCAGGAAACCCGAGAAGAAGCTGCTTTGTTGGAAGCGGTCGATTATCTGGAGCAGTTTCAATTGCTCCGAACAAGACTGAGTTACTATGTAGCATTAAGGCAGTCAGTGAACACCTCGGACAGTGAGACGGTAAATGAAATGAATGCCATCGAAAAGCAATTAAGCTTATCCTCAAAGCCTATGGCTGTTATCAATAAATTTATTGCCGGGATTAAGAACCTGGAGGGATATATCAATCAATATCCCAAGCTGAAGGAGTACGAGTACTTATTATCTGAGATCAAAAAAGAAGCAGAGCATCTATTAAGCGATGATGTTGAGGATGTAATCGCAAAGCTTAACATCAGTGCAGGTTCCGCCTGGGGCAGTATGCAGAGCTTTTTGACCTCGACACTGGAGGTAGAATACCGGGATAATATCATTACCTTCCCGGAGGTTCGCAACAAAGCGCATAGTGAGGATGTTAATGTTCGCAAGGATGCTTTTGCAGCAGAGCTGAAAGCACTGGAGAAGATTAAGGATGCGGTAAGCTTCTCCTTGAATAATATTAAAACTCAGGTTAACACCATCTGTGAACTCAGAGGTTATGAATCCCCTCTGGAAATGACCCTGTCTCAGGCGAAAATGAAGAGAGAGACTCTGGAGGCGATGCTAGAGGCAATTCGGGAAGCATTACCCGCCTTCCATAGATACTTAAAACATAAGGCAAAGATTATGGGTCATGAGAAGGGACTTCCCTGGTATGATCTGTTTGCACCGATCGGAGAGACGACAACAAAATTTACGGTAGAAGAATCGAAGGATTATCTTTTGAAGCATTTTAAGAGCTTTTCAAAGGATCTTGCGGATATGGTAGAAGAGGCTTACGACGAGGAATGGATCGATTTCTTCCCCCGCAAGGGAAAGGTTGGCGGAGCGTTCTGTGAGAACATGCCTTTTGTAAAACAAAGTCGTATTCTTACCAATTTTACCGGCTCCTTAAGTGATGTAGTGACACTGGCCCATGAGCTAGGTCATGCTTATCATGGCTTAAACATTCAGGAGCATCTTCCTCTCAATGTGGATTATAGCATGCCTGTTGCTGAGACTGCCTCTACCTTCAATGAAGCAATCATTATGGAAGCTGCGATTCGAGAGTCAGAGGGAAGAGAAAAGATAGCATTAATCGAGAGTCAGCTTCAGGATGTTACTCAGATTATTTGTGATATTTATTCCAGGTATCTCTTTGAAACGGCTGTTTTTGATCGCTGCAAGACAGGCTTCTTATTTGCAGATGAGCTGAAGGAGATTATGCTTCAGGCGCAGAAGACAGCATATGGAGAGGGACTTGATCATGATTATCTTCATCCTTATATGTGGGTGCTAAAGGGACATTACTATTCGGAGAATTTAAGCTTCTATAACTTCCCCTATGCCTTCGGCGGTTTATTTGCAAGAGGCTTGTACGAGAAGTATAAGTCGGAAGGAGAAGCCTTTATCCCGAAGTATCGGGCGCTGTTGAAGGCAACCACCGTAATGAGCGTTGAGGACGCGGCTAAGCAGGCAGAGATTAATCTGGAGGATCCCGAGTTCTGGAGAACCAGCTTAAAGACCATCGAAGCATTGATTGATCAATTCGTAACATTAGCATAAGTATAGTAATAAGAGGCTGTTGTATCCGCTATGATAAAATGACAGTATATCACTGTTTATCATGGGATGTTAACAGCCTTTTTGAATATATGCTTCATAAAAAAATTCACAATATAACGAAATATGAAGAAATAGGAAATCAATTGGCACATAAAATAGAAAAACAATCAGATACTAAGCTTGAATCAATTTATTGATGACGCGTAACTGCAGAAAGGAGATAGCTATGAGTCTGGTTGGTAATGATCATCAGCTTCCGGAAGGACTGGGATTTCGCTTAGCGCTTGACATGGAAGCGATGAAAAATTTTGTGAACTTATCTGACCAAGGGAAAGAGCAGTTGGTTGACTATATCAAAGGTTCAACAACGGGGGACGAGGCAAGAAATCGAGTCACCGAAGTTGTACGTAATCTTCATAATGGGGGATCCTTTCACTAAGCGGAAAGGATCTGGTAAAATAAGAGTAATCGTCTTTACACGATGAATAACGGATTAATATATAATAAGAAAATGAGGCTGTATCAAATTAAGCACAAAACAAGGATAACAGCATCCCTCACACACAGGTTGACGGACATTTTACTATTTTGTAAGCCATTTTTCAAACATAAATGTTTGCTATTGTCTTACAAAACAGCAATCTGTTCGTCAAACAGTGTATTATGGGATACATGTTATCCTTGTCATTGCTTAATTTGACACAGCCTCATTTGATTTTTATTTTACATTTACGCGGTCCTTCATAAAGCTCTTAAATTCTTCTAAGCCCTGATCGAATCCATCCTTGTTCAGATAATGCGCCTTATCGGTGCCAAGATAGATATATATAAAATCTTTGTATTCCTTCAGCTCTGTTATCTGGATATAAGGGTATTTCGAACTGGACTGGATACCGGATAATGTATAATAATCCTCATAAAATGTATAAACAGCTTCCGTACCTTTACTACTTTTATAAGCCTTTACCTCGCGGTTGATGGCTTTTTCTGTCTGAGCATAATATTGGTAGATGAATACTGCTACAACTCCGACAGCTATTATGCAGACATAAATTGAACCTGTGCTGTAAAAGGAGAGCATCAATAATATTAAAACAATTACCGTTACAATCCACAGCTTCATCTTCTTCCATACATGATCGTACAGATAGAAGCTCTTGATTACTTCCTCTGAGAATTTGGTTCGATTACCAAAAAGAGCCGTATCCTTTATGTTTTGTTCCTCTTTTTGTCTCTGTAGGGTATAGAACTTTGCAAGGGCTTCTGATTTCTGTTTCTTTACGAGATTTTGTTTCTTCTTGGCTCTGCTTCGGAGCAGGAACAAGACAACAATACTGATCAGAATAATCCCGACTAATGCAGTTAAATAAGTCAGTGCTTTTTGCTCCTGTCGTTCCACTTCAGCCTTGTTAAGGAATTCTGTGAAATGAGTACCGGCAACCACTTCCTTGAGAAAGGTTTCATCCAGAGGTTCTGTAATGTCTTTAGCAAAGATATCAAATGAAATGGAATAACCATTTGCGATGGTTCCGTAGACAACCTCGGAGTATTCTGTGCCGTCCTTCTTAAGCTGAAGCTCTAACCGGTAGAAGGGTATTTCCTTATGTTCATATTTATCAATCGAATAATCTGTATTATCATCGTTGGAAGAAAAAAGTGTATCCAGGTAGGAATTTAACTCCTCCTCGGACAGAAGTGAGAGGTGAAATACCTTTTCGCTGTCACTGCTGTGCTTACTCAATACTCGTACGGTAGCAGAGGTAGCCGGATCGTAGAGGATACCTTTCACTCCCATATCCTTCATATTCTTCTTCTCGGCAGAGGGATCCATGATTCCTGCTGCCCGCCAAGCATCATCGTAATTCGGAGTATCCGCTGTGATAACTATAGTATCCTCCGGAAGGGTAATTTCCATATTGATTGCTGAAAAGCTATGAACCTTTGCCTCGGCACGAGAGGCCGGTAACAGGACTAGCAGGATGGTGATTAGTGCGAATAGATAATGAAATCTATTTTTGTTCATTTGTTTGTCTCCTTGTTTTCGTGATGACATGAATTTATAACAATAGGAAGTTACTATGTGTGCTTACTATTGTTTGGATTTTAAACTATTGTACCACGATTAACCGAAATATAAAATGAAAAAAATATTAACAATTACATCGTCCACCGCAACTCAATCACAAAATGCCGATCCTCCAGCTTTGCTTCGATTTGTCCCTTCATCTTTTCCGTCAATATCTTAGTGATTGTTAGTCCAAGACCGCTGCTCTGATTGCTTCTGGATTGATCGCCGGTATAGAAGCGTTCAAAGATACGAGCTAGCTCCTCCTCAGTGAGATCTGTCGCATCGTTGATGAATTTAAGACAGCATTGGCCTTTGCTGCTGGTCTGTCGGAGGATAAATTGGTGATCCGAATATTTCAGTGCGTTCTGGAGAAGATTATTGACAATTCGTTCGAATTGTATCTTGTCTGCAATAATATAGCAAGGTTTATCCTCGAGCTCGATGGTAACCTCGATATTACGTTTCTCAAAGTACAGATAATAGGCAACCACAGCTTCTTTCAGAGTGCTCTGAACCGGAATTGCAATTAGCTGCAGTGGATAATCGTCTGCTTCGATACGAGATATCTCGTAGAAGTCCTGGATGAAGCCCTGTAATATCTTTGCTCTTTTTCTTATGATCCCAAGGTATTCCTCTTGTTCAGCCTTTGAGGTCTCCTCATCCTCAATCAGGTCCAGATATCCTAAGATTGAGGTGAGTGGCGTACGAAGGTCGTGGGATATGTTCTCGATCTCCTGTCTCAGCTGTTGCTCCCGTCTCTGATATTGAATTCGTTCCTTCTGACGCTTTGCATAGAGGATATTAATCCTTCGTAACAGACCTTCCATTGCATGATCGGTTGAGATAGATTTCAGCTGTCGGTTCTGTTCCGGGGCAGCCTCAATCTCCTCCATATCCTCTGAAGCGGATCGAAGGGCACGATTAAGAAAATAGAGGCGCGTAGCAAGAAGCAGCACCAATAGGATTAAAAGGATACATACATATTGCATATCGCACCTCCCTTTGAATGAATAACCGTGATGGTAAAGAATACTGTATTGTTGTTAAAAAGTATACTGTTCCTGTGGCGATTCGCTTTACTTGATTTCTTTCTTTCGAAATGCAAGAAAACCGATTAGTACGAATAATACCGTCCAAAGAATACCGTATAACCAATAATTAATGTATCCGGTACGACCCTCCCAAGGTAAAATCATTTGCTTTGTCTCGAAATCAAAATTCATATTATTCATCAGATTCCAGGGAAGAATATTACCGAGCTTTCGGAAAAGTTCGAATTTCATACCCAGAAAATTAGAAACTAACGGAAAGGCGATCAATACTCCCATGATTGCCGTTATTGCACCACCGGTACTTTCGATGATAAAGAGAAAGCAATTCGTGGTGGCGAGAGCAAAGAGCAGTAATGGAAGAGCAACAAAGCAGGCATTTATCAAAAGCTCCAGGTCATTGGTGCTTGAATGTTCTAGCAGAAGGTATGCACTACCAATATAAAGACCGGTAATAGATACGAAAGCAATCACAGCATAGACAATCTCCGCAATCAATTTACCAAAATAGATACGTCCCCTTGATATCCCGTAAGAGATGCTGTTTTTCATCGTATGATTGGTATATTCGTTACCGAATACGATGGATGCAACACTGACACATAAGATAAATACCATCACTAAATCGGAATAGAACAGACTTAAGGAAAAGCCTGTATTGTTATACGGGAAGCCGGTCTCCATATGACCTACTACGGCCAGAATAACATTAGCACTGATTAACAATGCACTGCAAATCATAATAAACAGATAACTCCCTTTGCTGCGGAGCAGTCGATAGAATTCACTTTGAATATAGTTAGTCATTGCTTTCCCCTCCTACTAATTGAATAAAGTAATTTTCCAGATTGATTTCCTTGGTCATGATGGAATAGAGTCCCACTCCGTTATTCACTGCAAGCGAGCTGATCTTTGCAGGCTGATCCAGATAATCAAAGATGTGGATGGAGTAATCCGGAGTAACCTGATAGGAGGTACAACCTAATTTACTTTCGAGAAGAGCGGTCATGACTTCAACCTTATCCACCTTTAGTTCAAGGTAGCGGTTGCATTCCTTTGATAGAGCGTCTGCGGATACTTGTTTCACCAATTGCCCTTTATCGATAAAACCATAATAGGTAACCAAATTGGATAATTCCGATAGAATGTGGCTGGATATCAGAATAGTGATGTTTTTCTCCTGATTTAACCGAAGCAGCAGGTTTCGGATCTCTACGATACCGAAGGGATCCAAGCCATTAATAGGCTCATCCAGAAGCAACAGTTCGGGTTTATTCATCAGAGCGAGAGCCAGACCCAATCGTTGTTTCATGCCAAGGGAAAAGCTTTTATACTTCTTCTTACCGGCATGACTAAGACCTACCTCATCGAGAGCCTCAGAGACACAGTTCTTCCCGGGAATGCCTCTTTGAATTCGGTAATATTCCAGATTTTGTTCTGCGGTCATGTTGTTATAGAAGCTGGGAACCTCAATAATTGAGCCAATTCGTCTTCTCCCTTTACTAAGTCCTTCCTGCGAGGTCTCTCCGAATAGAGTGATGTCTCCTTCGGTAGCAAATGCCTGACCGGTAAGAAGACGAAGCAGAGTGGTTTTGCCGGCGCCGTTTTTACCTACCAGACCATAGATCTCCCCCTGTTTCACTTCCAGATTGATGTTATTGACTGCAAAAGTAATGTTATACTTTTTGGTCAGATTCTTTGTTGATAAAATAACTTCTCTCACCTTAGTACTCCTTTCAAATTCAATAATGTTAACCACTTATTGAATACAATTATAAGGTGGGAACATTAATAAGTACTTAATTAAGTTTAAAGAAAGTATAAAGATGGTAATTACTGAGTATCCATTTTGAAACCAATTCCCCATATGGTCTTAATATAGGAAGAGTCATCGAACTCCTTGATTTTCTTACGAATATTACTGATATGTACATTGATGGTATTATCCTCACCGTAATAACCGGTCTTCCAGATATCCTGATATAACTGTTCCTTTGTGAAGACCTTGTCCTGATATTGAAGCAGCAGCTGCAGAATGTCGAATTCATAAGCGGTAAGAGCGATCGGATTATCCTTAATTAAAACTTCTCTGGAAACAGGGTTTAGAGAAAGGTGTTTGAAGATCAAATTCTGTTCCTGTTTCAGGGACTCCACCGGATTATGTAGCATACTTCTGCGTAGAAGCGCCTCCACTCTTGCCAGTACCTCGTCCCGGTCGAAGGGTTTTGTAATATAATCATCCGCTCCGATTTTTAAAGCATTTACCTTATCCTCCAGAGCAGTCTTGGCTGAAATTACGATGATCGGAAGTTGAGATACTTTCCGTACCTCAGCAATTAATTCTTCTCCGGCTACGCCCGGCAGCATCAAATCCAGCATTATCAGATGGAAGTGATCCATTTTAAGCTGAAGTCTTGCCTCACTGCCGGAATAGGCAGGTGTAACCTGATATTGTTCCTTCATCAGATATCTGCAAAGTATTCGGTTGATATCTGCATCATCCTCAATGACTAATATTTTGATTGACATTTCCCTCACCCCATAATATTTATTCTGACATTACTAACGTATCTGATCATAAGATTGCTTCAGGCTTCAGTGAATTCATGTTTTTTTGTGTAGGTTGGTACTTTTTTACATTATTAAACGGGATTATAGCATAACCTTTTTTCTAATTCAATATCACAAATTGCTAAGATATAGGAAAAGCTGCTGTAAAGCAGGTCGTCCGGACTGGAAGAGTCGGAGTGTTCTGCTTTACAACAGCCTTATGCGAAAAGCCAAAATTATCTTGAATGACCCATATAGAAGAGAGCTACGGTACCCGGTCCGGAATGAGCTCCGATGGTAGGGCTGACATAGTGGATCATGATCTCCTTGATACCATAACGTTCCTTCACCAGATTGCCGACGAACTCAGCATCCTCAATACAATCGCCATGACTTATGAAAACGATATCATTGGTACCGGAATATCCCTTTAAGCCTTCCTCCATCTGATCCACCAGAGAGATAAGTGCCTTCTTACGACCTCTTACATTATTTAAAGGAATTAAGCGTCCCTCATTGTCTACATGAAGAACTGGCTTTACATTGATCAAGGTTCCGATGATTGCGGTTGCCTTGGATACTCTGCCGCCTCGGTGAAGATGATGAAGATCATCTACGGTAAACATATGACAAAGGTGTAATTTATTCTGCTCAAGCCAATCAGCTACCTCATCGATGGTTTTGCCTGCTTCCTTTAATCCAACTGCTTTATGAACCAGAAGGCCTTCTCCAAGAGAGGCACATAAGGAATCAACCACAAGGATTTTTGACTCAGCACGCTCATCCATAAGCTCTCTGGCTACCGTTGCAGCCACAGAACAGCTGCCGCTGAGTGCTGAGGAGAAAGCGATATGAAGAATATCAAAGCCCTGGTCTAACAGCTTGGTGAAGACATCCCTTGCAACCGCAGGATTCACTGCCATTGTGGTCGGCATAGCTCCTTTTCTCATCTTATCATAGAATTCCTTAGGCGACAGAAAGACCTTTTCGCCATAAACACTTCCTTCAAAATTATAATATAAAGGTAACAGCGAGATATTGTGCTGCTGCATATACTCTTCAGGTAAATCACTGGTTGTATCGGTAGTAATAATATATTGCTTCATTGTTTATTACCGTTCCTTTCCTTTTACACTTTTAATAAAATACTTCAAATGCAATTAAGTAGTTTTGATTACGATATGATATATTATATCATACCGTACTTAATTGTTTCAATATACATTTCCATAAATATCATTTTTCTTAGCAATAACTAGGAGACTTAATTATAAAAAATACTTTTCTTATGCCTATACTTATGATATAATGAAGTGTAGTGAGCAAGATTCAAGCTTGCTTGCAGGCTTGAATTTAATAGCATTAAGGAGGCTGAAACAATGAAACATATCAAAACTTTAAACACAAGAAACCTCAAAGAAACAATGAAAAAAGGTGGATGTGGAGAATGTCAGACATCCTGTCAGTCAGCATGTAAGACATCCTGTACAGTTGGCAATCAGAGCTGTGAGAACAAATAAAGAATCAGTACATAGAGCACGCAAGCTGGTTATGCAATCATTTGTATAAGAACGGTGAAGAAGGTGTCTTAAGGATTGGTATTACTTGAGACACCTTTCGTTATTTCCCGAGCCTCTTGCGGCTTCATTATTCAAGTTTTTTATGCTATCTATCAGTGGGGCTGCCTCATAATACTTTTGGAAACGGATTGTTTCGAAAAATATTATTAGACAGTCCTGTTCGTTGTAGAGACAATCGTTGGTTTTTTCATATAGGAGGAATAAGAGTGGTTCACCAATTTAAAAATAATGGATATAATATTGTGCTGGATGTGAACAGCGGTATGATCCATGTAGTAGATGATCTGGCATATGATATTATCGGTATGTATGAGAATAGTGACCAGGACAGTATAATAGAGGCTATGGTGGAGAAGTATTCCATGCCGGAGAATGCGGCTTTCCTTACAGAGGATGAGGGGGAGAAGGCAGAACTGATCAGTAATAAGGAAGCTTTGGTAACCCTGGTGAAGGAAATCATCGGCGATATAGAGCAGCTAAAGCAGGATGGAGCGTTATTTACCAAGGATATCTATGAAGAATATATCAAGGAGTTCAAACAGCGCTCGACGGTTGTAAAAGCACTTTGTCTACATATCGCTCATGATTGCAACCTCGCCTGCAAATATTGCTTTGCAGAAGAAGGTGAGTATAAGGGGCATCGAGAGCTGATGAGCTATGAGGTTGGTAAGAAGGCTCTTGATTTCCTGATTACCAATTCCGGGAACCGAAGGAACCTGGAGGTTGATTTCTTCGGAGGCGAGCCGCTGATGAATTGGCAGGTCGTAAAGGATCTGGTAAAATACGGGAGAGAGCAGGAGGTATTACATAATAAGAAGTTCCGTTTTACCCTGACTACAAACGGTGTATTGTTGGATGATGAAGTGATGGAATTCGCAAACCGTGAGATGAGTAATGTAGTACTCAGTATTGACGGACGAAAGGAAGTCAATGACCGTATGCGCCCCAGTCGAAACGGAAAGGGCAGCTATGAACTGATATTGCCAAAGTTTAAGAAGCTGGCAGAGAGCCGAAACCAGACCAATTATTATGTAAGAGGAACCTTTACCCATAACAACCTGGATTTCAGTGAAGATGTGAAGCATCTGGCTGATCTTGGATTTAAGCAGATATCCGTGGAGCCGGTAGTAGCACTTCCTGAGGATGCTTATGCAATTACGGAAAAAGATCTTCCGGTATTATATGAGGAATATGATCGTTTGGCAAAGCTTATGCTTGAATATAAGAGAGAAGGAAAAGACTTTAATTTCTTCCATTTCATGATTGATCTGACCGGAGGACCTTGTGTCGCTAAGAGATTGTCCGGGTGCGGGTCAGGTACGGAATATCTAGCCGTTACTCCCTGGGGGGATCTGTACCCCTGCCATCAGTTTGTAGGAATCCCGGAATATCTGATGGGTAATGTGGATGACGGAATTGTGAGGCCGGAGCTTCGTGAAGAGTTTAAGGTATGTAATGTATATTCGAAGGAAAAATGTAGAGACTGCTTTGCAAAGTTCTATTGCAGCGGTGGTTGTGCGGCGAATTCCTTCAAGTTCCACGGAGATATAAATGATGCGTATGATATCGGTTGTGAGCTGCAGAAGAAGAGAGTAGAATGCGCCATTATGCTGAAGGCTGCAGAATAATGTGAATTACAAAATGCATAATTCATCTAAGCGAATGCAATTCGCTTTGGGAAGATTTGTGCCTGCGTCATCAGAGTGTAAAAAACACACTCGGCACAAACTAACATGCAATGATATGTATAATTTACTTGAGCATATTGGAGGCAACATGGAGAATTGGGTTATTAAGAACAGAAAAGCAGATTTTAATCTGATTGTGCAGGAATGCGGTGTAAGTGAAGTGATGGCTCGTTGTCTTGTGAACAAAGGACTCGAAGCGTCGGAGGAGATAAACCGTTTCCTACACCCGAGGCTGAATGAGCTTCATAATCCATTTCTCATGAAGGATATGGAGAAGGCCTGTGACATCCTGAGAGAGAAGATACAAGAAGGGAAGAGACTTCGTATCATTGGTGATTATGATGTTGACGGTGTAGTTGCAACCTATATCTTGTACCGTAGTCTTACGAATATCGGAGCCAGAGTAGACTATGAGATTCCTGATCGTATCAAGGACGGTTATGGAATTAATAATCATATGGTTGAGGTTGCACATGAGGAAGGGATTGATACCCTTCTTACCTGTGATAACGGAATTGTAGCACTGGAGCAGGTAGAACTGGCTAAGAGCTTAGGGATGACGGTTATCATCACAGATCACCATAGCTTGCTGGAGCTTACCGAACAGGCTCAGGAGTTTGAAGAGGTTGCTGCTACCATAGAACCTGATATCATGCTGAAGCCGGAGAAGGCAGTGGATAAGGTTGCTCAGGTACGTCTGCCGATGGCGGATGCAGTAATTAATCCCAAACGCCCTGATTGTGATTATCCTTACAGCGGATTGTGCGGTGCGGTAATTGCTTATAAGCTTTGCTGTGCACTGAATTCGTATTATGATGTGAAAAATCGGGAAGAATTCGAACAAGAACTGCTTTCCTACGCTGCGATTGCAACCGTTTGTGATGTTATGGAGCTAACCGGTGAGAATCGAATTATCGTGAAGCATGGTCTACTCCTTCTTCAAAAGACTGAGAATCAGGGCTTGTTGGCGCTGATGGATGTGAGCAACATCGACAAGGAGCAACTTAGCGCGTTTCATCTCGGTTTTGTTATCGGACCATGTCTGAATGCTTCCGGAAGACTTGATACAGCGAAAAAAGGTCTGGAGCTACTTCTGGCCGGGACGAAGGATCAAGCGTTGATACTTGCCAACGAAGTAAGAGGCTTAAATGATCTTCGAAAGGAGATGACAGCCCAGAATGTACAGAAGGCAGTACAGTCGATCGATGGATCCGATTTACAAAAGGATAAGGTTCTTGTTGTATATCTCGAGGATTGCCATGAAAGTATTGCAGGTATCATCGCAGGAAGAATCCGAGAGCGTTATAATCGCCCTACCCTGGTTCTGACTGATGCAGAACACTGTATTAAAGGGTCCGGAAGGTCCATCGAGCAATACAATATGATTGAAGAACTCAGTAAATGCAGGGAGCTGTTCCTCAAGGTAGGGGGTCATCCGATGGCAGCCGGATTATCTCTGAACAAGGAGAATATTGAGGTGTTAAGAAAGGTATTGAATGAAAATACGACACTGACTGAGGAAATGCTAATTCCGAAGGTATCCATTGATATTCACTTGCCCTTAGGTTATGTCAATGAAGCATTAATTCAGGAGCTTAAGCAATTAGAGCCTTTTGGAAAAGGAAATGAAAAGCCTTTGTTTGCTGAGAAGGACTTAAAGGTGAAGTCAGCCTTTATCATCGGAAAGAATGCCAGTGGTATCCGTTTTTACATGGTAAATAAGTTTGGAAAAGAGATGGAGGCAATCTATTTCGGAGATGTAAATGAATTCTTCACCTACATCGCTTCGACTTACGGAGAAGAGGAAGCTCAAAAGCTTCGAACGGGTCGAAGTCTTAATTCAACCTTGGCAATCACCTACTATCCGAAGATTAATGAGTACAACGGCTTTCGAAATGTACAGCTTATCATACAAAATTACCGATAAATCGACTTGAATCTCGAGAAATAGAATGATATATTCGCTTTTGTGCCAATTATAAGAAAAATTTACGACACAATTGCTAAATATTCTTTACGGATTATCTCAAATAGTGATATAATAGGCATCTATAAAGAATATATCATTGTTTTGTCCTGAGTAGAACCAACGAAACAGGTGTACCGAGGGGTATTCAAATAAAAGGGTTAACCCTAAGAAAGGCATGGTTATTAAAATGAAGAAGTTAGAAGATTATGTAAGAAGTATCCCGGATTTTCCGGAGCCTGGAATTATATTCCGTGATGTTACCAGTGTATTACAGGACAAAGACGGACTCAAGATGGCAATAGAACAGATGCAGGAGCTACTGGATGGTCTGGAATTTGATGTAATTGCAGGACCTGAATCCAGAGGTTTTATATTTGGTGTTCCGATTGCTTATAATTTAAATAAAGCATTTATTCCCGTTCGTAAAAAGGGTAAATTGCCTTGTGAAACCGTATCCATGGACTATGATCTGGAATATGGCAAAGCAACGATAGAGATTCATAAGGATTCCATCAAACCCGGTCAGAAGGTAGTTATTATCGATGACCTGATTGCTACCGGTGGTACCATCGAAGCAATTACGAAGCTCATCGAGATGCTTGGGGGAGAAGTGGTTAAGATTATTTTCCTCATGGAATTAAAGGGATTAAACGGACGTGATAAGCTGACAAAATATGATGTGGAAGCAGTAATTCAGTACGAAGGTAAATAACGATTATAATTGATAGATATCTTTGCTTCATTAGAATGCTTGAGATTTTTGACTTTGCATAGATGGGTGGTGATGATCATGGAGGAATCGAAAGAGGTAACAGGAAAAGAAGACATAATGTCAACGGTGACGTTTAATGCACCGGCTGATTTTACTGCGCCTGAAACTTTGTATCAGGAGCTTATTGAGAAAATCCGAAGTTATCATCCCTCAGCCGATATTTCTATGGTGGAGAAGGCATATCATCTGGCGAATGATGCTCATAAGGACCAGATTCGTAAGTCCGGTGAGCCATATATTATTCACCCTCTGTGTGTTGCCAACATCTTAGCGGAGCTGGAGCTTGATAAAGAGACCATCGTGGCAGGAATTCTTCATGATGTGGTTGAGGACACAGAATATTCGGTGGCTCAGATCTCATCCATGTTCTCCGAAGAAATTGCTCTACTGGTGGACGGTGTAACGAAGCTGACCAAGTTAAACTATGACATGGACAAGGTAGAGCTGCAGGCTGAGAATTTACGTAAGATGTTCTTAGCGATGGCGAAGGATATCCGTGTTATCTTAATCAAATTGGCGGATCGTCTGCATAACATGCGTACCTTAAAATACAAGGAGCCGGATAAGCAGAAAGAGACTGCAAGAGAGACCATGGACATCTATGCACCGATTGCACAGAGGCTTGGTATCTCCAAGATCAAGATCGAGCTTGATGATCTTTCCCTCAAATATCTGGAGCCTGAGGTCTATAAGGAGCTTGCAGATAAGATCGCGACAAAGAGAAGCGAACGTCAGGCTTATATTGATGACATTGTGAATGAAGTAAGAGAACATATTGAGGATGCCGGAATATCAGCAAAAATTGATGGTCGTATCAAGCATTTCTTCAGTATTTATAAGAAAATGGTGAATCAGAATAAGACACTGGATCAGATCTATGATCTGTTTGCTGTGCGTATTATTGTAGATTCCTTAAAGGATTGTTATGCGGCTCTCGGTGTGATCCATGAAATGTTCAAACCGATTCCCGGCCGTTTTAAAGATTATATTGCAATGCCCAAGCCCAATATGTACCAGTCTCTTCATACCACTCTGATCGGACCGAAGGGGGCACCCTTTGAGATTCAGATTCGTACGGATGAGATGCACCGTACTGCAGAGTATGGTATTGCTGCTCACTGGAAGTACAAGGAAGGACAGGATGGCAAGGGCGGTACTGCCAATTCCGAGGAAGAGAAGCTGACTTGGCTTCGCCAGGTTCTGGAATGGCAGAGAGACTTATCGGATAATAAGGAATTCCTGAGTCTGATCAAGAATGATTTTGATCTGTTCTCCGAGAGTGTTTATGCCTTTACTCCGACCGGTGATGTGAAGACCTTACCCACAGGTTCTAATCCCATCGATTTTGCTTATGCGATTCATAGTGCGGTCGGTAATAAGATGGTTGGTGCTAGGGTCAATGGCAAATTAGAGCCCATCGATTATGTGATTCAGAACGGCGATCGTATCGAGATCATTACCTCGCAGAACTCTAAGGGTCCAAGTCGTGATTGGCTTTCCATCGTGAAGAGTACACAAGCGAAGAACAAGATTAACAACTGGTTTAAAACAGAGCTGAAGGAAGATAATATCAACAAAGGAAAAGATTTGATCTCTTCCTACTGCAAAACCAAAAGTATTACCCTGAGTGATATATTAAAACCGGAATTTATGAATACCGTGATGCGTAAGTATGGCTTCCGTGATTGGGATTCTGTTCTTGCGGCGGTTGGACACGGTGGTCTTAAGGAAGGTCAGATTGTTAATAAGCTATTAGAAGAATATAAGAAGAAATACAAAAAAGAAATCACCGATGAGAATGTTCTTGAAGCGGTACAGGAGATAAAGGAACGTGTACCACAGAAGAAATCCAAGAGTGGCATTGTTGTGGAAGGGATTCATGACCTTGCGGTTCGTTTCTCCAGATGCTGTAGCCCGGTTCCGGGAGACGAGATCGTTGGCTTTGTTACCCGCGGACGAGGAGTTTCCATTCACCGTACGGACTGTATTAATGTAATCAATCTTCCGGAGGAAGACCGTGCGAGATTAATTGATGCAGAGTGGAATGTATCCGCGGACGGTAAGGAAGTCGGAGGGGTATATAGTGCTGAGATCAAAATTTATGCCAATAATCGTACCGGTGTATTGGTAGACATCTCCAAGGTATTAACGGAGAACAAGATTGATGTAACCTCAATGAATGTTAGAACCAGCAAACAAGGAAAAGCTACGATCAGTATCGGCTTTGAGATAAACGGAAAAGAACAGCTGAATGAAATTATCGCCAAGATCAGAAATGTGGAGAGCATATTGGATATTGAGCGTACCGCCGGCTAAGTATGAAAATTAAAATCGATTTTCATACTCATAAGTTTGTGCCTGCGTCATCCTCGGCACAAACTAATTCAAAGGGAACTATCGTGAATTCTAATCGCTAGGAAGAAGCTGTGAAACTCGCACAATGGTGCTCGTTCCTTGTTCTTCCGGGTTATGTCATCCCGGCACAAACTAATTCAAAGGGAAGGATACTGGTAAGTTATTATGAGTGAATTAACCCTGAAAAAGCTTGTCCTCGGTATGGTACAGACGAATTGTTATATCGTAAGTAACAACGAGAATAAGGAAGCAATCGTATTTGATCCGGCTGAGAATGCCGACAGAATAGAACAGTATTTGAAGGCAAATGACCTTGTGTGCAAAGGGATTCTTCTCACACATGGTCATTTTGACCATATCTTGGCAGCGACTGAGCTTGCTGCTGTGACCATGGCCCCGATCCATGCTCATGAGGCCGAGGTGAGGCTTCTGGAAGATCCCCATATGAATGCATCTGCACAGATACGGAGGGAATGCAGTCTGTTACCGGAGGTACTGCTACGGGATGGACAGAGCCTGCAATTAGCCGGTTTCACCCTTAAGGTGATTCATACGCCCGGTCATACTGCCGGTGGTGCGTGCTATTATTTTCCGGGACATGGCATATTGATCAGTGGCGATACCTTGTTTCTTGAGAGCATCGGACGAACGGACCTGCCTACCGGCAACAGTAAGCAGTTGGTTGCTTCCATCAATGATAAGCTGATGAATCTGGAGGACCAGGTAAAGGTATATCCGGGTCATGGTGATCCGACCACCATTGGCTACGAGCGAGAGAATAATGTATATCTGAGCGGAAGCTGGTTCTATGAATAGAGAAGTAATCCTAATCCGGCATGGAGTGTTAGTATGATTGAAGTGATATTATCCGATAAAACATATGAGAATGATGTCTACCCCCTGGTGAAGGCTTTTTACTCGGAGGAGACCATCAAAGTCTATTCCGGGGAAGAATATGTATCGTCCCAACAGGCAGGTGATACGAATATTGCCGGTTGCTTATCAAGTAGTGAAGGTGACACTAAGACAATTAAGATAGAATTTCTACCGGGCAGTATTGTAACAGATCTGAGGATCGATGCTGATTCTACTAGCTCTGACCGAATAGAAGTTGATGTAACGCTTACGAAAGCTGCTTACAAGAACACTTTGAAACGATTTCTCTATGGAATTCTGTCAAAGCTTACCGGGCAATTACTGCCTTGGGGGATACTCACCGGTATTCGACCTACCAAGCTGGTATATGAGATGCTGGAGCAAGGAGAAACAGAAGAGGCGATTTATCAAAAAATGAGGACGGAGTACCTTTGCAGCGATGAGAAGATTGGTATGAGTCTTGAGATTGCAGGACGGGAGCTGAAGCTTCTTAAGGAGCTGGATTATCAGAGGGGATATAGTTTATATATCGGAATTCCATTCTGTCCCAGTACCTGTCTCTATTGCTCCTTTACCTCGTATTCTGCAGCAAAGTACTCGGAATATATTGAGAGATATCTGGAAGCCTTGGAGAAGGAGATCCGAGCATTTGCCCATTCTCTTCCCGGGAAGAAGCTGAATACAGTATATCTAGGCGGAGGTACACCAACGACATTGACAGCGGAACAACTGGATCGTTTGTTGGGTCTAATAAAAGATCAATTTGATTTTACGTTTGTCAAGGAGTTCTGTGTCGAAGCCGGAAGACCGGACAGTATCACAGTCGAGAAGCTGGAGGTACTGAAAAAGCGGGGAGTTGACCGTATCTCCATTAATCCGCAGAGTATGCAGCAAAAGACCTTAGATCTCATCGGAAGAAAGCATACTATAAAGCAAGTCAAGGATGCCTTCGTCATGGCGAGGGACGCCGGGCATCAAAACATCAATATGGATATTATCATTGGGTTACCCGCTGAGAAACCATCGGATGTGGCTGATACCTTGCGTCAGATCCGGGAGCTTAATCCGGAGAGCCTTACTGTTCATACACTGGCGATCAAACGAGCTGCCAGATTGAATACCGAGAAAGAGAACTACCTGGACAGCAAAGCCACAGGGGTTCCCAGAATGCTCGAGCAGGTAATACAATTTGCGAAGGAGAATGAATATCTCCCGTATTATCTATATCGACAGAAGAATATGGCGGATAACTTAGAGAACATCGGCTATGCCAAAAATGGCATGGAGGGACTCTATAATATCCTGATTATGGAGGAAAAACAGACGATTCTTGCACTGGGTGCCGGTGGCATGTCCAAATTTGTCTTTCATAAGGAAAATCGACTGGAACGAGTGGATAATGTGAAGAGTGTTCTGGATTATATCAACCGTATTGATGAGATGATCCTGAGGAAAAAGAGTTTTCTGGAGGAGAATATAACTGATCTGTAGTAATGTACTTCATCAAAAGTCTTAATAGGAGTAAGTATTTATTTATAAATCAATGAGATAGAACGGAGGACAATATGATTACACAACGACCTAAGGGAACCCAGGACTGGTATGGCTCAAGTATGCATAAACGAACCATCATCGAGGGTATCGCAAGAAAGATCTGTAAAGCGTATAACATAAAGGAGATTATAACACCTGCCTTTGAGTATACAATACTCTTCCAAAGAGGAGTTGGTGAGACGACGGACGTCGTTCAGAAGGAAATGTACACCTTTGACGATAAAGGTAACAGAAGCATAACCTTAAAGCCGGAGGGAACTGCCGGTGCGGTTCGTGCCTATCTGGAGAATAGCTTATATGCAGAAAGTCAGCCCACCAAGCTCTTTTATGTCACTCAGGCATTTCGTTATGAGAACCCACAGAGTGGAAGACTCCGTCAGCATCATCAGTTTGGTATAGAATTTTTGGGCTCAGCGAGTCCTTTGGCTGAAGTGGAATTGATATCTCTCTTAACCGAATTTATGAAGGAATTGGGGATGAAGGGAGCCAGACTCCACATCAACAGCATAGGCTGCGGTAACTGTCGCAAGACCTATAATGAAGCCCTTCTTTCTTATCTGAGACAGCATGAGACCGAGTTATGTCCTACCTGTAGAGAAAGAATGCTTAAGAATCCCCTTCGTGTCATTGATTGTAAGGTTCCAACCTGTAAGACGATTGTGAAGGATGCACCCAGAACCATTGAATATCTGGATGAAGAATGCCAGACTCATTTTGATGAATTAAAGGGTCTGTTGGAAGAGCTGGGGATTCCTTATGAGGTTGATACCGGTATCGTAAGAGGCTTAGATTACTACACCAAGACAGTGTTTGAGTTTGTGAATGCCGAAGGCTTTACCCTTTGTGGCGGAGGCAGATATGATAATCTGATTCATGAGCTGGATGAGAAGCAGGATATTCCTGCTGTGGGTTTTGGTTTTGGTATCGAACGTATCATCAATGAGTTGGCGGCAGAAGGGGTTGAGCTTGAAGCTGAGCCTGCAATAGAACTTTATGTCGGAATACTGGGTAAAGAAGCGAAGGCTTCTGCCTTTAAGCTGGTTCAAAGATTACGAGCTGCAGGTGTAGTCGTTGAGACGGATTATATGGATCGAAGTGTTAAGGCCCAAATGAAATATGCCAATAAAATCGGAGCTAAAAATACAGTAATTATTGGTGCAGACGAGTTGGCGAACAATCGGGCTAATGTTAAGAACATGGAATCAGGAGAACAAACCGAAGTTGTTTTGGAGAAGCTTGAGGAGTATTTTCTTGCAGAGAAGCAATAGCCGGAAGGATATACGAGTATCTTGGTTCAAATATAAGAAACAAGGATAATCCTACAAGAATAATCCTACAAGAATTATCCTACAGGATTAGCCCTACGAGATTAGTCCTACAAGTTTAAAGAAACAAAATTAATAAAACCATATAAATAAAACCAGAAAATTATTACCGGATAATTTATACAGGAGCAGGCACCTATTATGGATGTGATTTAATGCTTTTTCAGTTGCAGCTATTATCATTAAGCTGTCGGAAGAAGAGGGATCCCATTCCATGATAGGTGTTTTTTGTCTTGCAGTGGTTCGTGATACTTCAAAGGTTTATTTAAAATAATTAAAGTTTTTAATTCGACATTAAGCCGCACGTATTGACATTATAAGACATAATTACTATAATAGAAATAACAGAGTAAGTGAGTACTTACTACTACGAAAAAAATGATATAAAGTTAATGATCTTTGAAGTAATTTGTGTAAACCAACTTATCTAAAGGAGGATACGATATGAAGAGATACAAGAATTGGAAAATTGCGAGCAAATTAATTGCAGGTTTTTTGATGGTGGCCTTGATTGCAGCTTTGCTTGGTACCGTAGGTGTTATCAGTATCCGACAGTTAAGAGACGCAGATGATAATCTATATCATGAGAACACATTAGGAGTGGCTTTATCCAGTAGTGCAGGTACCTATCTTCAACGGATTCGTTATCTGTCACTTGAAATGATGGAATTTGAAACCGATGAAGAACGGGAAGTAACCATTGAAAAGCTTAAAAAATTTTCAGGGGTCATTGATGATATTCTAAAACAGTATAAAGAGCGTATGGTGGACGAGGATCCGGCGGTTGTCTTAGATGTGGTAAAAGAATGGGATGCTTATAAGGTTTATATCAATCAAATAATTGATGCGACTCGCAATCATGATTTGGAACGGGCTGTTGAGATTATGATGTTTGATTCCGATGAGACGGTTAGTAATTTAAGAGATAAACTGGAGGCTCTGTTGGTATATAATACAGAGGCAGCAAAAGCAAAATCTGAGAGTAATCAGGGGCTTGCTGCCAATGCAAATCTAACGATTGTTATCATGATTGCAATCGGATTATTGGTATCGATTATACTTGCAGTCATTATATCCAGAACAATCAGCAAACCGATCAATAAGCTGGTAGAGGCAGCGGATCGTCTTGCAATGGGAGATGTCAATGTAACAGCGAAGATTGATCGTCATGACGAGACCGGTAAGCTGGCAAAGGCCTTTGAGAAGATGATTGAAAATATCAGAAGCCAGGCTCATGCAGCGGAACGAATCGCATCAGGTGATTTGACGGTAGAGGTTGTTATCCGATCGGAGGAGGATTTGCTTGGAAAGAAGCTGTCCGAGATGGTATATAACAACAACGAGATTCTGTCCAGCATAGCGACAGCATCCGATCAGGTAGCGGTAGGAGCGAAGCAGGTATCAGAGACCAGTGTTCAGCTCTCTCATGGTGCTACCGAACAGGCTTCCTCAGTGGAAGAATTAACAGCATCCTTGGAAGAAATCTCTTCACAGACCGAATTGAATGCAAAGAATGCAAACAGAGCCAATGAATTGGCTGAAAATGCAAAGCTGAATGCGGTTCAGGGAAATGCTCAGATGAAAGACATGCTTACTGCAATGGAGGATATCAACGAATCTTCCATGAATATTTCAAAGGTTATTAAGGTCATTGATGATATCGCGTTCCAGACCAACATATTAGCTCTGAATGCAGCGGTTGAAGCAGCTAGAGCAGGTCAACATGGTAAGGGCTTTGCCGTAGTTGCCGATGAGGTTCGTAATCTGGCAGCACGTTCCGCCAGTGCAGCAAAGGAAACAACGGACATGATCGAGGGCTCCATCAAGAAGGCAGAGGGTGGTACGAAGATTGCCAAGGATACGGCCGAAGCTTTAAGTAAGATTGTAGATGGTGTTGAGAAGGTGGCAACCCTGGTAAATGATATTGCGGTGGCTTCCAATGAACAGGCAATGGGTATCCAGCAGATTAATCAAGGTATTATGCAGGTTTCCAATGTTGTTCAGACTAACTCAGCAACCAGTGAAGAGAGTGCTGCTGCAAGCGAACAGTTATCCGGACAGGCTTCCATGCTGAAGGAAACCGTAAGCAGATTTAAGCTGAAAAAGGGTCAGGGAACAAAGGGAAAGTCAAATGAGGTAAGTCCTGAGGTTATGATGATGCTTGAGAATATGACCAAGAGCAAAAAGGTGAATCTGGAACCATCGGAAGTAACAGAGATTAATAAACCTAAAATCGTACTGAGCGACAATGAATTCGGAAAGTATTAGGGAAAGTCTACTATTGTCTCAATATGATTTGATTTTGGAGGTGATCTAATGGCAGATCAATATTCAAATGAGCCCTTGCTGGAGATGTATTTATTCGAAACCTCCCAGTTATTGGAGCAACTAGAGCAATTAATACTTTCGAGCGAAAAGGAGAGCGGTTTTTCGGAGGAAGCGATTAATGAGATTTTTCGTATCATGCATACGATTAAAGGATCTTCAGCAATGATGCTCTTTGATAACATAGCAAAATTGGCACATTCTATCGAGGATTTATTTTTCTTCATACGAAAAGATAAGCCGGAGCAGGTGGATCTTTCCGCACTTTCCGATCTCATTCTGGAGGGTGTTGACTTTATCAAAACCGAGGTGGAAAAAATTAAGGGACAGAGCCCTGCCGATGGAAATGCGGATGATCTGGTAGCTACGATTAAGACCTTTCTGACGGAATTAAAGATGATCAATGCAGAGCCGACGGCAGCTACGGATACCATAGTGCTGACAGCCGACACTTCTTTAGATGAAAGGGTAACAGAAGCGAACGACGAAAAGCAACAATATTATATCAGTCATGTGAATGAACCTGTGATTCAGGGCACCTATTCTTATAAAGCAATCGTGCATTTTGAGGATGGCTGTGAGATGGAGAATATCAGGGCATATACCATCATTCATAATTTGAAGGATTCGGTGCAGGAGCTGTATTATCTACCGTCAGATATTATTGACAGTGATGAGAGCATCAACGAAATCCGTAAAAACGGATTCAAGGTATTCCTAAAAACGGACAGTAATTATCAGCAGATGCATGAGTTTTTTAATCAGACCATATTTTTAAAGGATTTGGAACTGATACAGCTGGAGGACGACTCAGAATTACAGTCGTTTCGAAAGAAGGAAAGTATAACTCCTCCCGAGAATCCAATCAAACTTCCTACCGGAAAGGAAGTATCCAGAGTGGAAAAGCCTGTCCGTGCAGAGGTACAGGAGAAGGACACTTCATCGGCAAGTACAACCCAGAGTATCATCAGCGTAAATGTGGTGAAGCTGGATAAGCTGATGGATCTGGTAGGAGAGATGGTAATTGCGGAAGCTATGGTAATTCAGAATCCGGATCTGAAGGGTCTGCAGCTGGGCAACTTTAATAAGGCCGCAAACCAACTGAATAAGATAACCAGTGAAATACAGGATATTGTTATGTCCATTCGAATGGTTCCGTTATCCGCAACTTTTATTAAGATGCATCGTATTGTACGTGATATGTGCAAGAAACTGGATAAGGATGTTCAATTAGAGATAATCGGGGAAGAAACCGAGGTAGATAAGAATATTATTGAGCATATCTCGGATCCGCTCATGCATCTGGTTCGTAATTCTGTTGACCATGGTATTGAGACTGCACAGGAGAGAATTGATAAGGGCAAACCTAGAACAGGAACCATAACCCTTGAAGCAAAAAATGCCGGTAGCGATGTACTCATTATTGTCAGAGATGATGGAAAAGGTCTTAATAAAGAGAAGATATTAAAAAAGGCCAGAGAGAATAATCTTCTGTTCAAGAGTGAGGAAGAAATGACAGATAAGGAGATCTATAACCTCATATTGCTTCCGGGCTTCTCAACGAAGGAAAAAGTAACCGAATTCTCGGGTCGTGGTGTTGGTATGGATGTTGTTACGAAGAATATCGAATCCGTCGGAGGTACTCTCTCGGTGGATAGTGTTACCGACAAAGGAACCGTAATTACACTGAAGATACCACTTACCCTGGCAATCATCGATGGTATGAATATTAAGGTCGGCAAATCCCGTTATACCATACCGACAATCTCAATCAAGGAATCCTTCCGACCTAAGGAAACGGAAATCTTTCATGATCCTGATGGAAATGAAATGATTATGGTGCGTGGGGAATGCTATGTGATTCGACGCTTACATGAACTATATAAGGTGAAGACCAATATTACCAAACTATCGGAAGGCATTATTATTATGGTAGAGCAGGATGAAAAGACGGTATGTGTATTTGCCGATGAATTACTGGGACAGCAGCAGGTAGTTGTAAAAGCATTGCCGCAGTATATTCAGGATTTTAAGAAGATTCGAGGATTAGCCGGTTGTACACTGTTAGGTGATGGAAGCATCAGTCTTATTCTGGATGTAACCAGAATGTTTCATCATTAATACAGAGAGATATTTATTAACGTTACGAAAGGAGAACGATAGCATGGCAGAATTGTTCAATTCTCCGGAATTAGAAGAGGATACACAGAAGGATCGTTATCTGACCTTTATCATCGGTGACGAATGCTATGGCTTTGAGATCAAGCATGTTACTGAAATCATCGGTATTCAGGCAATTACCGAGATACCGGAGCTTCCGGAATATGTAAAGGGTATCATTAACCTAAGAGGAAAGATTATACCGGTTATGGATGTAAGATTGCGATTTAAGAAAGAACCTCTGGAGTATAATGACCGTACCTGCGTCATCGTTGTTGATATTAAGGAGATTTCCATTGGTTTTATCGTGGATCGTGTATCTGAAGTATTATCTATCCCGGAAGAGGATATCGTTGACCCTCCTCAGATCCAAAAGGGCATCAACAATAAATATATTAGGAAAATCGGTAAGGTTGGAAATGCAGTAAAACTACTCCTGGATTGTGAGATGCTTCTGACAGAACAGGAACTTGAGAACTTGGTGGAAGCAGTCTGAGAATAACGTTTCGTAATAAAGATACGAATGATGAAAGGAGCGGGCAACGTTGAAAATATTGATAGCGGAAGATGACCTGTCAAGTCGTAAATTCCTATACAAATTTCTCGCACAGTACGGAGAATGTGATCTGGTTGTCGATGGATTAGAAGCACTGGATGCAGTCTTGATCTCTCATAAGGAGGATAAACCCTACGATTTGATTTGTCTTGATATTATGATGCCAAAGGTAGACGGTGTTAAAGTACTGAAGCATATCAAAGAGCTTGAGGCACAGAAAGGGATTGACCCGGAAAAACAATCTAAAATTATCATGACAACGGCATTGGCTGAGACCCAGATTGTGCAAAATGCATTTGAACTGGGGTGTGATGCCTATGCTGCTAAGCCGATCGATACCGCTAAGTTTATGGAGGTATTACATAAAATCGGTCTGATTGATGCGAATTAATCAGGATACACCTTTTTAGCTGTTTACTGGAAGGCAATATTTTACCGATAAATACATAATTGACAAGGCTCTGCATTCCAATCATCGGAATGTAAGTAAAACTACGGCAGGTGAAAAAATGGGAATTAACATATTGCATCGAAAAGAACAGCTCATTTTAACGGCAATTGATATCATTGATGAGTTAGGAATCCAGAGGCTGACGACCAGAGAAATTGCAAAGCGACAGCAGATTTCAGAAGCCACCTTATTTCGCCATTTTAATAATAAAAATGAATTGCTAATGGCTGTTCTGGATTACTTTATACAATTTGACGCAGATATCCTGGAGTCAACAAAGCTACATCAACTAAGGCCGACCGAGGCAATTACTTATCTGATTACATCCTATGCGGAGTATTATGAGAATTATCCGGCAATTGCATCAATTCTTCTGATCTTTCATGTATTGATCAATGAAGAAGAGTTATCCGGGAAAATAGTAGAGATTCAGGAAGATAGAACCGCAACGATAGAGTCACTCGTTAAAAAGGCGGTTCAGTCCGGAGAGCTTCGTGGGGATGTAGACACTAACATGATTGCAGTCATGATTTATGGCTTTTTTAGGGAGCTATGTCTTAATTGGAAGATATCAAACCATAAATTCTCATTAAGAGATCGAAGTAGCTCTACCTTGGAGATGTTACTTGCGACACTTCAGATAAAAAGCGGAGATGGTGAAGAACACCATCATGGAGGAATGGTATGAAAAAAGTATTAATTGTAGATGATGCAGCATTTATGCGAATGGCGATAAAGAATATCTTGGTAAAGCATGCCTTTGAGGTAGTGGATGAAGCAGAAAACGGACTGGTTGGTTTAAATAAATATAAGGAATTAAAGCCTGACCTGGTTACAATGGACATCACTATGCCTGAGATGACTGGACTGGAGGCATTAAAGGAAATAATCGCATTTGATCCGGCAGCTAAGATTGTGATGGTTTCTGCCATGGGACAGGAACAAATGGTAATGGAAGCAATTCGCAACGGAGCAAAATCCTTTATTGTGAAGCCATTTAAAGAAGACCATGTAATACAAACACTAAATAAAATATTGCAATAATCATACATAGAAAAGGAGGAAGGCGGTATGACAAATATATTGGATAACAATCTGGAGCTCGAGGAAGATACGCAAAAGGATCGATATCTTACTTTTTTGTTGGGCGATGAATGTTACGGCATAGAGATAAGATATGTCACAGAGATTATTGGAATGCAAGCAATTACTGTGATACCGGAGATTCCGGATTATGTGAAAGGAATCATTAACTTACGAGGCAAGATTATACCGGTAATTGATGTAAGAGTTCGCTTCAAAAAGGATGCAAAGGCTTATAATGACAGAACCTGTGTTATTGTTGTCGACATTAAAGAGCTTTCGATTGGTCTGATTGTCGATAGTGTAGCAGAAGTGTTAACAATACCCGAGCAGGATATCGTAGATCCGCCTCAGATTAACAAAGGAACCAATAACCGGTACATTAAGAAGATCGGTAAAGTGGGATCAGAAGTAAAGCTTCTATTAGATTGCGACAAGCTGTTAACCGATACTGAATTAGAGGTTCTGAGTGAAGTAGTATAATAAAGATACAGAACCGGGACCTCAGAATGGATCAATCTTGATTCATTCTGAGCCTTTCGCGTATGAATAACGTTCCTAGACAACTGTTTTAAAAGGAGAGCTGCCTGTGATTACTATTTCAAAGAAAGAATTTGATCAATTAGCTACTTTTATCAAGGCAAATTATGGCATCTATCTAAAACCTGAGAAGGAAACCCTGGTAATTGGCAGACTTCAAAATGAATTAATCCAAAAAGGATTTAAAAATTTTTCCGAATACTATAACTACGTGATTAGTGACAAGACAGGCATGGCGGTTTCTGCCCTTCTGGATAAGATAACAACGAATCATACCTTTTTCATGAGAGAAGCAGATCATTTTACTTACTTCAAGGATGTAGTTCTTCCATATCTTGTATCGAAGGCAACGGAGCGGGATTTGCGTATCTGGTGTGCCGGTTGTTCCAGTGGGGAGGAGCCTTATACCATTGCCATGATTCTGGATGAATATTTTGGTAAGGAGAAGCTATACTGGGATACCAAGGTACTGGCCACTGATATCTCCAGTAAGGTGCTGGAGGAAGCGAAGAGCGGAGTATATAGTAATAAAGAGATTGAAACGCTTCCCGCGAAGTGGCGTTTGAATTATACCACCAAACTAAACACGGAGGAGTCAGTATTTATCGACAAGCTTCGCAATGAAGTGATCTTTCGGAAATTCAACCTGATGGAGAATGTGTTTCCGTTTAAGAAAAAATTCCATGTAATATTCTGCAGAAATGTTATGATATATTTTGATGAAAAAACGAAAAATACCCTTGTTAATAAATATTATGATTTATTGGAGCCGGGAGGGTATCTGTTCATTGGACATTCCGAGTCATTGAATCGTGATGAAACAAGGTTTAAATACGTGCAACCTGCAATCTATAGAAAAATATAAGAGAGGTGATAAACTCTATGTTAAATAAAATTAGGGTTCTAATCGTTGACGATAGTATTCTATTTCGCGAGGTGCTGCTTCGAGGGCTGTCATCTGATCCGGATATTGAGGTCGTAGCAACAGCAAATGACCCATACGATGCAAGAGATAAAATCATATCAACTAAGCCCGATGTTATGACCTGCGATGTTGAGATGCCCAAAATGAACGGAATCGAATTTATCAGTAGACTTATGCCTCAATATCCTCTTCCGATTATTGTAGTCAGCTCCACCTCGGGGACTGTATTTGATGCGATGAATGCAGGTGCAGTAGATTTTGTCGGAAAGCCCGATCTATCCTCTGTGAATAGTGTGGAGAATTTTATCAATGAGTTGATTGTAAAGATTAAAATAGCTTCAAATGCTAAGGTACATAATAATGATGCGGAAACAACGGTGAAGAAGATAATAAGCAATGAGATAGCGGGGAAAGGTAAAATTATCGCAATTGGTGCATCAACCGGAGGAACGGAAGCAATCTATGCTGTATTGAAAAACTTACCGGCAGATTCTCCCGGGATTGTAATTGTCCAACATATACCGCCTAACTTTTCGCGTATGTTTGCCGAACGTTTGAATACCCAGACAAACCTTACGGTGAAGGAAGCAAGAACCGGTGATTTCGTTGAACGTGGTCATGTATTGATCGCACCGGGAGATCAGCATATGATTATACGTCATGTTGGGGATCGATATAAAGTGGAATGCTTTGCGGGAGAAAAAGTGAATGGGCATTGCCCCTCAGTCGATGTTCTTTTTGAGTCGGTTGCAAAAGAGGCGGGAAAGAATGCGGTCGGTGTAATTCTGACGGGGATGGGCTATGACGGTGCAAAGGGACTAATGTCTATGCGTAGAAAAGGAGCCAGGACCTTAGGACAGGATGAGAAATCCTGTGTGGTATATGGTATGCCGAAGGTTGCCTTCAATATCGGAGCCGTGGAAAAACAATCTTCACTGGATAACATGGCGTATTCGATTTATAAAATGCTTAATCAATGATTGATCAATAAATTTTGGTGTTTGAAGAATCATACTATTTCGATAAGGGATGGGTCTATGCCTAAGAGGATCAAATTAAGGAGAGACTATAAGCTTTCCTCTGAAATCTTATTAAATATAGGTTACGGGATCATAGCAACCGACAGTCTGGGTAAAATTGTATTTATCAACCAGCATGCTTCGGATATTCTTGATGTTGATACTTCAGAGACGCTCGGTAAGAATTTTAAAGAGATATTCAAGCTATATCATGCCGAAACCAAGGAACGGATGCCTGACCCGGTAGAATTCGTGCTTCAGAACCGGAAGCCGACCGGGCTAAATGCAAACAGTGTCCTAATGTTTCGGAATAATCTGATAAAATATGTGTCTGCTGCCTGCACTCCGAATTTTAATCAGGTAGGCGAATTGACAGGAACGGTAGTCGGCTTTCGCGATATCACCACCCTACGTACGCAGGAGCTCAGTCATATTCGAGAAGAACAGAACCTAATGATGATCTTTAACAATACACCGGCTGCAGTAATTATACTGGATGAGTTCGGGCGAGCAATACGGGCCAATCAGATTTTACTGGATTTTATCGGCAAGACAAAGGAGGATATCGTTGGATTTCAATTCGGTAAATGCATGCATTGTATCAATAGCTCTGACCAGCCGGATGCTTGCGGTACCAGTACAAAGTGTCCCGGTTGTGAGTTAAATCAAGCAATGACGGATGCACTGGTGAATGATCGTGTTACTTATAACGCCGAAGTCAAAATGGTGTTAGCAAATGTGGATGGACCACAGGATTATTGGGTTAGAGCCAGTGTGGCTCCTATCAAGCTGTCTGGGAAAAAGGCGATAGAAATCTCATTGGTGGACATCACTGCGAGCAAGCAGCAGGAGATCAATGCCAGACGGACAAGTGAATATATCAATAATCTCATGAATCAACTTCCTTTTACTGTCTGGATGTCTGACGAGAATTTTAAATGGAAATATGTTAATAAGAAGTTCGGAGAAATCACCGGCAGAGCGATCCTGGATACTCCAATCGATCAATGGTTTGACTTTATTCATCCTGATGACAGGGAAGAATACAGGAAAGAAGTCTTGGAGGCCATCGCCAATCATGAAGCCTTTATTAAGGAAACACGATTTCTGACGATTGACGGCAGTTATCGCTGGTGCCTTTTAATTGGTGCCCCTTTCTGTGATACCGATGGAAAATATGCAGGCTTTGTCGGGTCTGTCTACGATATATCGGATCGGATCGAAGCTCAGGAGGACATCAAGCGTTATCAGGAATTACTGATTTCTGCAAAAGAAGCTGCGGAAACAGCTAATCGGGCAAAGAGTGAGTTTCTTGCAAATATGAGCCATGAAATAAGGACTCCTATCAACGGTATAGTCGGTATGATTGACCTGACTCTGCTATCCGCATTAACGGAGGATCAAAGAGATAATCTTATGACAGCGAAGGCTTGTGCAGGAGCTCTTATTACGATTGTCAATGATGTTTTGGATTTCTCAAAAATGGAAGCCGGCAAGATGACCTTAGAGCATATTAACTTTGATCTGAAGGAGCTGGTTGATGAGATAATTCGTTCTCATGCACCGAGAGCAAATGATAAGGACCTTGAACTGAATTATACGTTCTCCTCCACTGTTCCACAGTTCATCATCGGGGATCCCAATCGACTAAGGCAGATACTGAATAACCTCTTAAGCAATGCGATTAAATTCACCATGCATGGCGAGGTTATACTGATGATCAAAAGTATAAGAAAATCACAGGATGAAGCCGAATTAACATTTTCCGTATCGGATACCGGTATTGGTATTGGGAAGGAAGATATGGACCGGCTGTTCAAAAGCTTTTCTCAGATAGAGAATTCCTTTACCAGACAGTTCGGAGGCACGGGACTTGGTCTTGTTATCTCCAAGCAGCTTGTTGAGATGATGGGAGGAAGAATAGAAGTTAATAGTGAATTTGGGCAAGGAAGCACCTTTAAATTCATACTGAACTTCCAAATCGGAAGAACCATTTTATCGGATAAAAAGGAGCTACCTAAGATATCAAAGGCAGAAAAGGCTTTAAGTCTGTTAGTTGTTGAGGATGACCGAATTAATCAGAAGGTATTATGGAAGATGCTGGAGGAACGTGGTCACAAGGTTAGAACAGCACTAAACGGGTTAGAAGCAGTTGAATTATATCTGCAGGAGGACTTTGATGCGATCTTGATGGATATTCAGATGCCTAAGATGAACGGAGTGGAAGCAACAGCAAGAATAAGAAGCTTGGAGGGAAAAGATCGACATACCCCGATTGTTGCATTAACGGCATACGCGCTCCCGGGTGACAGAGAGAAATTTATTCGACTGGGTATGGACGATTATATTTCGAAGCCAATACAGATGGAGGCTCTCTTCAATATAATAGAACAGTTAACGAAAAACAAATTGGTTGGGACTCCGGACTATGTAAAGATGACAGAAGAAGGTGATATTGTATTTCGCTTTGATAAATCAGATCCGACAATTCCTCAAGATCCGATGGCCTTGAAGGAGCTGACGAAATATATTGATCTGATCGACCCGGAGGCGGAAAGTGATGATATCGTTCGAATTGAAGCAATTGCTAAGGATATTAAGAAGGCGGCGAGTAAGATTGATGCAATAGATATAAAAGATTTGGCCTTTAAGATTGAGCTTGCTGCCCGTCGAGGGAGTCTGACAGAAGTTAAAAATTATATCGAGATGATATTGGAAGAGTTTCAGCTTTATCGCATAGCACACGATCAAAATGAGAATGAAGATACAAAATGATAGAAAGCCGGTACAGCCACCGGTTTTCTTTTTGTCTTGCTCTCTAATTATACTAATGATAGAATACTAGTGTGAATAAAAATAGTCACACAGGAAGAACCGCGAAGTTTGTATACTCGCGCAAACTCCTTGTTCTTCTACGTTTTATACAGCATCTGAGATGCTGTATGGTTTGTTCGTGTGAATAAGGAATGAAAAATACAGGATCCTATGGAAAAGGCTTTATTGTAAATATGGTAGGGTTCTCTAAGATTCGAAAGTAAGAATAAGAAAGGTTGGTATTACTATGGTAAAACATATTGTGTCATGGAACTATGCAGAGGGCTATACAGCAGAAGAGAATAGAAAGAATGCGATCGAGATGAAGAAGGAATTAGAGAATTTGATTAATCTGATCCCCGGAATTGTTTCCATTCATCTGTATATAGATCCCTTAACAACCTCAGAAGCAGATTTGGTTTTGGACAGTGTATTTGAGAATGAGGAAGCACTTATTTCCTATGTTGTTCATCCGGAGCATGTAAGGGTAGGAACAAACTATGTAAAGCCTGCTACGAGAAATCGCAAGTGTGTAGATTTTCAGATGAATTAAAAATGGGTCAGGGATAGCATTGGCAACTGTATGATTTACTACGGCTTAGCGGTATAAAAAATCTATGGACAGATACCTAAAAATGCTATAAAATTAAATGCATTGAAAAAGGTTAAAAGTCCGAAAAACCAATATAGATTGCGATCAAAGGAGAAAGATAAACTATGGCAGAAGCAATGAAGGGCTTACAAAGAAGCCACAGATGTACTGAAGTCTCAGATAAGAACATCGGCGAGACTGTAACCGTTATGGGATGGGTACAAAAGAGCAGAAACAAAGGAGGAATAATCTTTGTTGATTTAAGAGATCGTTCCGGACTGTTACAGATTATATTTGAGGAAAGTGATTGCGGCAGTGAGAATTTTGCGAAAGCGGAGAAGCTGAGAAGTGAATTTGTTGTTGCTATCGTCGGTAAGGTAGAGGCGCGTTCCGGTGCTGTGAATGAGAATCTTACCACCGGTAATATTGAGATCAGAGCGACAGAGCTCCGAGTGCTGTCTGAAGCAGATACACCTCCGTTCCAGATTGAAGAGGAATCCAAAACCAAGGAAGAATTGAGATTAAAGTATCGTTATCTTGATCTTAGAAGACCGGACCTTCAGAAGAATATGATTTTACGCAGTAAGGTTGCAACCGTAACCCGTCAGTTTCTTGCAGAAGAAGGCTTCCTTGAGATTGAAACACCGGTTTTGACAAAGAGTACCCCGGAAGGTGCAAGAGACTATCTGGTACCCAGTCGTGTTCATCCCGGGAATTTCTATGCATTACCTCAATCACCGCAGCTGTTTAAGCAGTTATTAATGGTGGCGGGCTATGATCGTTATTTCCAGATTGTAAAGTGCTTCCGTGATGAGGATCTCCGTGCAGACAGACAGCCGGAATTCACTCAGATTGATATGGAATTATCCTTTGTGGATGTTGATGATGTAATTGGTGTTAATGAACGTTTGTTACAGAGAATGTTCAAGGAAAGTATTGGTATTGAGGTGCCGTTGCCGATTCAAAGAATGACCTATGCTGAGGCGATGGAACGCTTTGGTTCTGACAAACCGGACATTCGCTTTGGCTTAGAACTAAAGAATGTCTCAGAGGTAGTTAAGAGCTGTGGCTTCAGCGTATTTACCGGCGCTATTGAGAAAGGCGGTTGTGTACGTGGTATCAATGCAGAAGGACAAGCGGAGATGCCAAGGAAGAAGATTGACGCTTTGGTTGATTTTGTTAAGGATTACGGCTTAAAGGGTCTTGCCTATCTGGCAATCGAGGCAGATGGTACCTACAAGTCTTCCTTCGCGAAATTCCTGACAGAGGAAGAGCTCAAGGCATTAACTGCGGCGATGAACGGTAAGCCGGGAGACCTCTTATTATTTGCTGCCGATGAAGATGATACTGTATTTGCTGCTCTGGGAGCACTCAGAGTGGAGCTGGCGAAGAACCTCGGACTTCTTCATAAGGATGAATACAAGTTCTTATGGGTTACAGAATTCCCGTTATTGGAATATTCCAAGGAAGAAGGCAGATATACCGCAAAGCACCACCCCTTCACGATGCCAATGGATGAGGATCTTCATTTATTAGATACTGACCCCGGTAAGGTAAGAGCAAAGGCTTACGATATTACCTTGAATGGTACGGAAGTCGGAGGAGGCTCCGTTCGTATCTTCCAGAGTGATGTTCAGGAGAAGATGTTTGAGGTACTTGGCTTCACAAAAGAAGCCGCTTATGAACGGTTTGGTTTCCTTTTAAATGCGTTCAAATACGGCGTGCCTCCGCATGCAGGACTTGCTTATGGTTTGGATCGTCTGGTTATGCTTATGGCAAAAGAGGATAGCATCCGTGATGTCATCGCTTTCCCTAAGGTAAAGGATGCATCCTGTCTTATGACAGAAGCCCCGAATGTGGTTGAGGATAAACAGTTGAAGGAGCTGGGAATTGCAATCGCTCCCACACAAGAGAAGTAATACCATGGAGCAAATGAGTTATCTAGTGATTGGTTATTTCTCAATTCTGAGTCTGATTGGATTAATATCCATGGGATTGGATAAGCAGAAAGCTAGAACGAAGGCTTGGCGTATACCGGAGCGGACACTTTTGCTGATAGCATTTCTTGGCGGAGGTCCCGGCTCACTGATCGGAATGTATACCTTCCGACATAAGACCAAACACACGAAATTCGTACTCCTTGTTCCCATAGCCACCTTGTTCTCCTTGTTTGCAGCATATAAACTCTTTACCCTGACATAATGGAAGGGGATCGAAGAATAAAAAGGCTGTCCGATTGTATACGAATAACAAATGCATTAAAATATATAATAATAATTCAAGACCCGGATTGGCAGAAATGCTTCTCCGGGTCTTTTTCTTCGCATGACATTGCAGGAAATTTAACAAAGTTTGACGATTTTTCTATTGACATGCCTCCTAATATTTGGTATTATTGCTTTAAAGTGCCGATGCTTTAAAGCGTTGAAGCGTTGAAGGGATAAAGAACAGGGAGAGAGGTAGTCAAATGTTAGTTAAAGTGGTGTTTTTAATTATATTTTTCACCATCATGATATTGGTTGGTCTTTATGCAAGAAGGCACACCACCAGTGTTGGTGACTTTGTATTGGGGGGAAGAGCGGTAGGCCCATGGTTGACTGCATTTGCATATGGTACCACATATTTCTCCGCCGTTGTATTTGTCGGCTATGCAGGACAGTTTGGTTGGAAGTACGGGATCTCAGCTACCTGGATCGGAATTGGCAACGCTTTTATCGGAAGCTTATTGGCTTGGGTTGTTTTAGGCAGAAGAACCAGGGTTATGACACATCATCTGAAATCAACAACAATGCCGGATTTCTTTGGCAGCAGATATGACAGCAAGGCGATTCGAATTGTTGCCTCCGTGATTGCATTCATCTTCCTGGTACCGTATACCGCTTCTGTTTATAATGGTTTATCCAGATTGTTCGGAATGGCTTTTGATGTACCATATTGGATCTGTGTACTTGCGATGGCAATACTGACCGGAGTTTATGTTATTCTTGGTGGATATATGGCTACAGCAATCAATGACTTCATTCAGGGTATTATTATGCTGGGGGGAATCATAGCAGTTGTAGCAGCTGTACTGGGTAACAATGGCGGATTTCTGGAAGCAATTCAGCGTATGGCACAGTTTGAAAGTGAGATACCGGCTACCGCAGGAATGCAAGGTGCCTATGTTTCCTTCTTCGGCCCTGATCCCATCAATCTTCTGGGCGTTGTAATTCTCACATCATTAGGTACTTGGGGGCTTCCTCAGATGGTACATAAATTTTATACTATAAAGAACGAAAAATCCATAAAATCAGGTACGATTATTTCAACCGTATTCGCTGTAATTATCTCCGGAGGATGCTATTTCCTGGGTGGTTTTGGCAGACTTTATGATAATGAAGCCATATATAAGGCGGACGGATCCGTTGCTTTTGATGCAATCGTACCTCATATATTATCCTCGTTGCCGAATGTTCTGATCGGAATCGTTATTGTATTGGTATTATCTGCATCCATGTCAACCTTGGCCTCGCTGGTAATGACCTCCAGCTCTACCATAACACTGGATTTTATCAAGGGTAATCTTGTTAAGAATATGAGTGAAAAGAAACAGATCCTTACAATGAGAATATTAATCGTAGGTTTTATTACACTTTCCGTTGTAATTGCATTGGATCCTCCGACCTTCATTGCGCAGCTTATGGGAATTAGCTGGGGTGCTTTGGCAGGATCCTTCCTGGCACCATTTCTGTATGGTCTCTATTGGAAGCGTGTTACCAAGGCTGCAGTATGGGCAAGCTTTGCAACCGGTGTGGGCATCACCGTTTCTAATTTGTTCTTAAAATACATTGCGTCTCCGATTAATGCAGGAGCCTTAGCAATGGTTACCGGATTAATAATAGTGCCCTTGGTAAGTGTTATGACACCTAAGATGGAACAGGGCAAGGTAGGAGAAGTATTTTCCTGTTATGAGGAGACGGTTACCGTACATACTAAAAAATCCATCGAAGAAGCATAACATAGTGCATCATTACCGGTTAGTGATCGGATCGTAATCCATATATGAAGTTATATAAGAAGCTGACTCATCTTAAACAGAAACGATGAGACAGCTTCTTATTAGTGCCTATTGTGAAAGAGAAATTATGAGGGGGGATAAAATCCTCCGATAATTGTATTTTTTATTTTATAAGAATGAGGGAGGATAAAATCCTCCATTAATTGTATTTTCTATTTTATAAGTATGAGGGAGGATTTGGCATGATTTGGGCAAAGGAAGAGATGCTTCCGAGAAAGGAAATGGAAGTGCTTCAACTACAGAGACTGAAGGAAACGGTATCCAGAGTATATGATAAGGTACCGGCGTATCGGGCAAAGATGGAGGAAGCAGGAATTAAACCGGAGGATGTAAAGAGTCTAGAGGATCTGAGGAGATTACCCTTTACCAATAAAAAGGATCTAAGAGATAACTATCCCTTTGGACTATTTACCGTTCCAAAGAAGGAGTTGGTGCGAATCCACGCTTCTTCCGGAACCACAGGAAAACCTACCGTTGTTGGCTATACAAAGAAGGATCTGGAGACATGGACAGAATGTGTATCCAGAATTGCTGCTATGGGCGGTGCGACTGAGGAGGATGTAGCCCAAATTTGCTTTGGTTATGGCATGTTTACCGGAGCTCTGGGCCTGCATTATGGATTGGAGAATATCGGAGCGACCGTATGTCCTACCTCGTCCGGCAATACGCAGAAGCAGATTATGTATATGCAGGATTTTGAGACCACACTCTTAGTAGCGACACCCTCTTATGCTCTCCATATCGGTGAGGTAGCTCACCAGATGGGCTTTAATCCTTCGAAGGACCTGAAGGTAAAGATCGGTTTATTCGGTGGGGAGGGAATGACCGAGCCCATGCGCGAAGAGATGTATAAGCTTTGGGGCCGTGATATGAAGGTAACCCAGAATTACGGTATGAGTGAGCTGATTGGACCCGGTGTATCCGGCGAATGCCTTGAGCTCTGTGGAATGCATATCAATGAGGATCATTTCATTCCTGAGATTATTGATCCCGAGACCGGAGAAGTACTTCCTCCAGGGTCAAAGGGTGAATTGGTCATAAGCTGTATTTCGAAAGAAGCGCTTCCTTTGATTCGTTATCGTACCAAGGACATCTCGAGACTGATGTATGAGCCGTGCAAATGCGGAAGAACTACGGTTCGAATGGAGAATCTGTCCGGACGCTCCGATGATATGCTTATCATACGCGGTGTGAATGTGTTCCCGTCTCAGATTGAGGAAGTGCTATTGAAGGTTCCTGAAATCGGAGCACATTATGAGATTGTGGTTGACCGTAAGAATTTCCTCGATTATATGGAGATCAAGGTGGAATTAGCGGACGAATCCTTATTGGATTCCTATGCAAAGCTGGGAGAGCTGGAACGTAAGATTAAGTCAAGTCTCAGAGTCGTTCTGGGTCTTGATGCAACGATTAAGCTGGTGGCGCCGAGAAGTCTTCAGCGATTTGAAGGGAAAGCAAAGAGAGTTACCGATCTGCGTAAGGATTTATAAAATTGTCACTTTGCAATAAATTACATATGTGTTAGGATAAGGATAGACAGAATAAGGATATACAGAATAAGTCAAACGAACGATCTATGGCTAGTTTATCTGCCTGAGTTCGGCTTGCTATTTGTTATACATAGGAAAGGAGATTTACATAGTGGCAGAAAAAGTAATTATGCTGGGAAATGAGGCATTTGCACGAGGTGCGTATGAGGCAGGATGTAAAGTATCAGCTGCATATCCGGGCACACCCAGTACTGAAATCAGTGAAAATATCGTGAAATATGATGAGATTTATTCCGAATGGTCGCCAAACGAGAAGGTGGCAATGGAGGTGGCGATCGGTGCCTCTATTAGCGGTGTCAGAGCCCTTGCTTCCATGAAGCATGTAGGACTTAATGTAGCTGCGGATCCACTTTTCACCGTTTCCTATATTGGTGTAACAGGTGGTCTTGTAGCAATTATTGCAGATGATCCTGGTCTGTACAGCTCACAGAATGAGCAGGATACCAGGGCCATTGCAAGAGCAGCGAAGGTTCCGGTACTGGAACCGGCGGATAGTAATGAAGCCAAAGAATTTGTGAAATTTGCCTTCGATCTAAGTGAGAAATACGATACACCGGTAATTGTGCGTTCCACCACAAGATTGTCTCACTCTCAGGGAATGGTTGAACTGAATGACAGGGTTGAGGTCGAAGACAAGCCGTATGTGAGGGATATCGCCAAAAATGTTATGATGCCCGGCAATGCGAAGGGACGGCATCTTGTTGTTGAGAGCAGAGAAAATGCGCTGGAGAAGGATGGCTGTAATTTCTCAATTAATAAGGTAGAATATCAGGATACAAAAATAGGTTTTATCACCTCCGGAATTCCTTATCAATATGTAAAGGAAGCGTTCCCGGAAGCCAGTGTTTTGAAATTGGGAATTGTGAACCCTTTGCCCAGAGGATTGATTGAGGAATTCGCAGCGAAGGTTGACCGCTTATATATTATCGAAGAATTGGATCCAATTATTGAGGAACAGGTGAAATCCTGGGGAATCAAGGCGGTAGGTAAGGAAATTCTTACGGTGCAAGGAGAATATTCGGCCAATCTGCTCCGTAAAGCAATTGCCGGGGAGAAGCTGAAGCTGGTTCATCCTGCACAGGTACCGAATCGTCCTCCGATCCTGTGTCCGAGCTGCCCTCACAGAAGTGTGTATTCTATTCTGAATAAATTGAAGATCCACGGTGCAGGTGACATCGGCTGCTATACCTTAGGAGCAGTAGCACCGCTTAGCGTAGTTGATACTACGGTATGTATGGGTGCTAGTATTTCTACCCTTCATGGAATGGAGAAGGCTAAAGGTAAGGATTATATCAAGAACTGGGTAGCAGTGATCGGTGATTCAACCTTTATGCATACCGGAATTAATTCTCTGATTAATATGGTGTACAATAACGGAACCGGTACTGTGATGATTCTGGATAATTCCACCACCGGTATGACCGGTCATCAGGACCATGCCGCTACGGGAAAGACCTTAAAGGGTGAAGATGCTTATGCGGTTGATCTTGCTACTCTTTGTAAAGCAGTAGGTGTAAATCATGTGTATGAGGTAAATGCCTTCGATATTCAGAGGCTGGAAAAGGTGATCAAAGAGGCCACTGCAATGGATGAGGTTGCGGTAATTATCGCAAAAGCTCCCTGTGTTCTGTTAAGCAAAGCTCCTGTGAAGAAACAGTATCAAATTCTTCCGGAGGCTTGTAAGAAGTGCGGAATGTGTATGAAACCCGGTTGTCCCGCGATTACCAAGCTAGATAATGGAATCATTGCAATAAATGAAACCATGTGCAATGGTTGTGGCTTATGTGAGACGGCTTGTAAGTTTAGTGCCATCAAGCTGAATGAGCTATAAGGAGGAGGACACCATGGAGACAAAGAATATAATGATTGTTGGAGTAGGCGGACAGGGAACGCTGCTTACCAGTAGAATATTAGGTGCCCTGACGATTCAAGCAGGATACGATGTCAAGCTCTCTGAGGTACATGGTATGGCACAAAGAGGTGGAAGTGTTGTTACCTTCGTACGGTACGGCGATAAGGTGTATGAGCCGGTTGTGGAAGAAGGGCAGGCCGATGTATTGATCGCCTTCGAGCGATTGGAAGCTCTGCGATATGCTCATTTTCTTAAGGAAAACGGTGCAATCGTTGTGAATGACAGCCGTGTCGATCCGATGCCTGTAGTCATTGGAGCAGCCAAATACCCGGAGAATATTTTGGAAGAGCTTAGCAAGCATCATCGGGTATATAAAGTGGATGCCTTAGAAGAAGCAAAAAAGCTGGGTAACAGCAAGGTTTTCAACATCATCGTCCTTGGTATCGCGGCACAGCACATGAATTTCGGGGAAGAGGAGTGGCTGAAGGTAATTGAGGAGACAGTACCGCCTAAGACAATTGAAATCAACAAAAAGGCTTTTGAAGTAGGCTATCATTTATTATCAGATTAATACCGCAGATAAAAAGAACAGCCTTGGATCCGACCGAAATGCATGGAATAGAGGCTGAAGCGGAAGCTAGGATAATATCGAAAAGGGGGTATTACAATGATCAAACAGCTTTCTGTATTTGTACAAAATGAGATCGGTAGTTTAGCAAATGTAACTTCAGTATTAAAGGATAACACAATCAACCTGAGAGCAATCGCATCCTTTGATACACCTGAATTTGCAATCCTTCGCATTGTTGTAGATCAGCCGGAGAAAGCAAAGGAAGTTCTGGGTGATAAGGGCTTTGCAGTGAAGGTATCCGAGGCGGTCGCAGTTGAGTTAGAGGATAAACCCGGCGAACTCGATGGTATGCTGCGTGTAATCGCCAATGCAAAATTAGGTGTCAATTATATTTACTCCATCGTACTTCGTAGTGGAAAGGCTCCTTTAATGATCGTAAATACGGAGGATCTTGTAAAGACAGCTGCCGTCCTGAAGGACCATGGATATATCGTTGCTGAGCAGGAGGATGTAATCGCATGATATGGAATGAAACCAAGGAATGTATGAGTCGAGATGAAATTCATAAGCTACAGAGTGCCCGATTGGTTAAGATGGTAGATCGCGTATACCATAGTGTCGCATTTTATCGTAATAAGATGCAGCAGATGGGGTTAGAGCCCGGCGATATCAAGGATATTGATGATCTGAAGAAGCTTCCGTTTACCACAAAGAATGACCTTAGAGATAATTATCCCTTTGGATTGTTTGCAGTTCCAGAGTCTGAGGTTGTTCGAATCCATGCTTCCTCCGGTACGACCGGTAAGGCAACCGTGGTCGGATATACCCGCAAGGATATCGACCTGTGGCAGGAGTGTGTAGCCAGAGTACTAGCCATGGCAGGGATTGGAGCACAGGATAAGATACAGGTTGCTTACGGTTATGGACTTTTCACCGGAGGACTTGGACTTCATTATGGAGCTGAGAATCTGGGTGCAACAGTAATCCCAATGTCTACCGGGAATACTCAAAAGCTGATTACTATGATGCAGGACTTCGGTGCAACCGCAATTGCTTGTACCCCATCTTATCTGCTTCACATAGCTGAGACCTTGGAGGAGGCAGGACAGATCGGTAATATTCAGCTGAAAGCCGCAATCTGCGGTGCGGAGCCCTGGACCGAGAATATGAGGAAAGAGATTGAAGCGAAGTTAAATCTTAAAGCATATGATATCTATGGTCTAAGCGAGGTACTTGGACCGGGTGTAGCCGCTGACTGTGAGTATCATAAAGGACTTCACGTATATGAGGATCACTTTGTTCCGGAGATCATCAATCCCGATACCCTCGAACCCTGTAAGGAGGGAGAGGTTGGAGAGTTGGTGTTCACGACGATTACCAAGGAAGCACTGCCCTTATTCCGTTACCGTACTAAGGATCTAACCAGTATCTCCTATGATAAGTGTGAATGTGGCAGAACCTTAGCACGGATCGACCGCTTCAAAGGTCGTTCGGATGATATGCTGATTATTCGCGGAGTAAATGTATTCCCGTCACAGGTAGAGGCGGCCCTACTGGAAATTGCGGAGACCAGTCCCCATTATATGCTTATCGTAGACCGAGTGAATAACCTAGATACACTCGAGGTTCAGGTAGAGGTGGAAGAACGTTTCTTCTCAGATGAAATCAAGCAGTTGGAAAGCCTCACTAAGAAGATTACGCATGTACTTCAATCTGCGCTGGGACTTGCAGTGAAGGTAAAGCTGGTCGAACCGAAGACGATTCAGCGGTCGGAAGGAAAAGCAAAACGTGTAATTGATAAAAGGCAGTTAATTTAATTGTAAATTGTGTACAGTCAACATAAGATATAGTGAACGTGTAGTGAGTATATGCATTATAAAGAAGGAGGAGGACTATGGTTATTAAGCAATTATCTGTATTTATTGAGAACACCAGAGGCAGATTGGAACGTGTAACGGAAGCTCTAAAAGAAAGCGATATTAATATTGTATCCTTTAGTCTTGCTGATACCTCAGAATATGGTTTGCTCCGAATGATCGTGTCAAATCCGGAGGGTGGCAGAAAGGTACTCAAGGAGGAAGGTTTTTCTGCAATGCTTACTGATGTAATCGCAGTTAAGATTGCACAGAAGCCCGGAACACTTCATGAGGTTCTAAAATGCCTCTCCGATGCGGATATCAGTGTAGAGTATATGTATACCCTTACCACCGCAGGTGAAAACACTTCTATCATAATGAAACTGTCGGATTTGGACGAAGGGATCAAAATACTAATTTCGAACGGATACGGCCTTTGTACTGATTCTGAGGCTTATGAAGAGAGAATTTGGTCGACAAATAATATTTGACATGGTATGGAAAGAGTGTTATCATGAACTTGTTGTCAAAGATATTGACAACCTATTATTTTTAATTTTTTGGAGGAATTAACATGAACAAAGGTACAGTTAAGTGGTTCAACAATCAAAAAGGATTCGGATTTATCTCCGACGAGCAGGGCAACGATGTATTCGTACACTACAGTGGTCTTAACATGGACGGCTTCAAGTCTTTAGAAGAAGGCCAGGAAGTTCAGTTCGAAGTTACTCAGGGAGCTAAGGGTCCTCAGGCAATCAACGTAACAAGATTATAATCAATGTTGGGTTTACAGTGTACCTTTTTCTAGA
>JAEZUM010000085.1 GCA_023421075.1 Bacillota bacterium | reverse complement strand
TGAACTGATGTATAATAAGGTATCAAATTAGGATAATCTTTGGATAATTCCATCATGTAGTAATTCTATATCATTTCTATATCAAATTCCGTAAGAGAATCCAATCTAAGAGAAAAGGGGCTGTAACGATGGGAAATCAGTATGATTCAATGACTCTTGCCAATTTACGAGAGATAGCAAAGGAAAAGGGTTTAAAAAACATCACTACATTGAAGAAAAGTGAGTTAATTGAGGCATTATTGAAGGTTACCTCAGAAGAGGAACCGGTTCAGACTGAAAAGCAGGATGTGAAAACAGCAGATGTAACAGATCAGAATTCGATTACGGGACGTGAAGAGAGAAGACCGTCTGCTGCGGTGAGCCAGAGTGAGATGGAGCAGTTGGACAGTGGTGAGACAAAAGTCGGTATATTGGAGGTCCTTCCGGATGGATACGGATTTATCCGATGTGATAATTATCTGCCCGGTGAAAACGACGTATATGTATCACCGGCACAAATTCGTAGATTTAACTTAAAAACCGGTGACATTGTATCGGGTAATACAAAGATACGCAGTCAAACAGAGAAATTCAGTGCATTATTATATATCAAGAGTGTGAATGGTTTTCACCCGGCAGAGGCTCAGAAACGGAAGCGTTTTGAAGACCTGACACCTATCTTTCCGAATCAGAGAATTCATCTGGAGACACCGGGAGCAGGGGTGTCCATGAGAATGGTTGATCTGGTATCCCCGATTGGTAAGGGACAAAGAGGTATGATCGTATCCCAGCCGAAGACAGGTAAGACAACCTTATTGAAGCAGATAGCCAAAGCGGTTACCAAAAACCATCCGGATATGAAGCTGATTATTCTGTTGATTGATGAACGACCGGAGGAAGTAACCGACATTAAGGAATCCATAGAAGGAAGGAATGTTGAGGTTATCTATTCTACCTTCGACGAGCTGCCGGAGAATCATAAGAGAGTATCCGAAATGGTAATTGAACGTGCTAAGAGGCTTGTGGAACATAAGCAGGACGTAATCATATTATTGGACAGTATCACTCGTCTGGCCAGAGCCTACAATCTGACCGTTCAACCAAGCGGAAGAACCTTGTCCGGCGGACTTGACCCTGCAGCACTTCATATGCCTAAGAAATTCTTTGGTGCTGCAAGATGCATGAGAGAAGGAGGAAGTCTTACCATCCTTGCAACTGCTTTGGTTGACACCGGAAGCAGAATGGATGATGTAGTGTTCGAGGAATTTAAGGGTACCGGTAATATGGAATTGGTTCTTGACCGAAGCTTATCGGAAAAGCGTATCTTTCCTGCAATTGATTTGCCGAGATCCAGTACCAGAAGAGAGGATCTGTTGTTAACTCAGCCTGAGCTGGAGGCTACCTATCTGATGCGAAAGGCGTTAGGCGGTATGAAGTCCGAAGAAGCCCTGGAGCGAATTATTGATATGTTTCTGCGTACCAAGACAAATATTGAATTTATTGAAACGATCAAAAAGACTAAAATTGTTTTTTAAGTATTGCACTTGCGGATAACCTGTGCTATAATAAAAAAGCTGTTTATTAGATTGGAATTATTATAATGCCAATAGATAAAACTATTCGATCTTAAAGAGGTGAAAACATGAAAGAAGGAATCCATCCCAAATATCATCAGGCTAAAGTTGTTTGCAACTGCGGTAACGAATTTGTAACAGGATCAACCAAGGAAGATATCCACGTAGAAATCTGCTCCAAGTGTCATTCATTCTACACTGGTCAGGTTAAGGCTGCTGCTGCTCGTGGTGCAATTGATAAATTCAACCGTAAGTATGGTTTAGGCCAGGATAAATAATTAATAGAAGCTTTTCTATTATTCATTCAGGACAAAGGATTTGGATTACCAATTCATCTTGTCCGTAAAACAATTGAAGCATTAAAAATTGGGTTGAGGTATCCTTCCTCAGCCTATTTTTAAATACATAACTTATAAATTGAGGCGTTATGAAAACTAGCCTTTACAGATAGTTTATGGTATTATTACTACAGAGTACGAGTTAAGAGAAAGGTTCGGGTGCTAAAATGAAACCATCAGGAATTGGGGGCATGGCCGTAATGGAAGGCGTTATGATGAAGAACAAAGACATCTACGCCGTTGCAGTACGAAAGCCGGATAATGAAATAACAGTAGAAGTGAATACTCATAAAGATTTTGCCGATAAGGTTAAGCTGTTTAAACTACCAATCTTTCGAGGAATGTTGGCCTTTGTCGATTCGATGGTGATTGGTGTAAAGGTATTGAATTATTCTGCCAGCTTCTATGATGAAGAGGAAGAGGATACCGGAGCCAAGAAAAAGAAGAAAAAAGCAAGCAGAGAAGATGATGATTTTATCGTTGAGGATGTTTCACTTGCTCACAGTGGACAGGATGAGATTGCCAGTACGGATGCTGAGTCAGCCAAGAGAGCGGATAAATCCAATGCATTGCTGATGGCACTGGCTGTATTGATCTCGATTGTAATGAGTGTTGCACTGTTTATGGTCCTACCGGTCATTATCACCAATTTGTTTTCCAGGCTTATTGAGAATCGTTATGTTGTATTATTTATAGAAGGAATTATCCGACTGGCTATATTTATCGGTTATGTTCTTTTGGCCTCCAGAATGAATGAGATTAAGAGAGTGTTCATGTATCACGGAGCGGAACATAAGACGATTAATTGCCTCGAAAATGGCTTAGAACTAACGGTGGAAAATGTCAGATGGCAGTCGAAGCAGCATAAGCGTTGCGGTACCAGTTTCATGCTCCTTGTAATATTGATCAGCTTGGTTTTCTTTATGTTTATGCCCGTGAATAATCTTATATTAAAAATATTATCCAGAATACTTCTGGTTCCTTTTATTGCCGGTGTATCCTATGAATTCATTCGACTAGCCGGTAAGAGTGAGAACAAACTCGTACAGGTACTCAGTCAACCGGGTTTATGGATGCAAGGACTTACGACAAAGGAACCGGATGATTCTATGATAGAGGTTGCTATTCAAAGTGTTAGTGCGGTATTTGACTGGAAGGAGTTCTTAAAGAAATCTGGTGAGAGTTCCAATAAGGGCAAGGCAGCAAAAGCATCTGCAGGTAAGCAGGTTCCTGCTAAGACAAACAATACAAAGCAGGCTGCAGTGAAGCAGAATTCCGAGAAGACGGTTACCGAGAAGGGCAGCCAGACGAAGAACCAATCAACGCCGGTCAATAAGCCGGTTGTGAAAAACGCCGAGCAGAAAAACCATCTGGAGAGAAAACCCCAAGTCGGAGGCTTAGCTTATACCGGAAAGGTTGAGAAAAAGGATAGTGCAGTTACGAAGCAGGATGTGACAAAGACTCAGGCAGAAACTACTTCTGAGAAGCATTATGAAGATCATCATAATGCCATTGGACGCAACAAAGGAGCGGCTCCGATTACCTTAAAGCCAAATCTCAAGGCGAAAGAGGATGAAGAAGATGATGAGATCTTAAAGGCTCTTGATAAATTCTTTGATGATAAGAAAAATTAGCTTAATTATAAAATGGTTTTAGCAACAGGTTTGTGAGGAATGGGAATGAGTACGTATAATCAATTACTACAGACCGGACGTGAATTACTGAAACAACAAGGGATAGCAGATGCCAATGTAGATGCGTGGTATCTGCTTGCCCATGTTTTTAAGATAAATCGGACGGACCTATTACTAAGAGGCGATCAGGCAGTTGAAAGCGAAGAAATGGAGCTCTATCTTAATTTGCTTCATAAAAGGGCGAATCATATACCGCTTCAGCATATCACCCGAACCCAGGAATTCATGGGTCTGGAGCTATTAGTGAATGAGGATGTTCTGATCCCAAGGCAAGATACAGAGATATTGGTCGAAGAGGTTCTGAAATACAGTGAGGATAAATCGGTGATTGATATGTGCACAGGCTCCGGCTGTATCATCTTAAGCCTTGCAAAGCTTGGGAGGCTAAAACGTGCAGTTGGGGTTGATCTGTCAGAGCGTGCATTAGAGGTCGCAACAAACAATATTCGAAAGCATAAAGTAAACGTAGAGCTAATACAGAGCAATTTGTTTGATCGCGTTGAAGGCTGTTATGACATACTGGTATCTAACCCACCCTATATCCCCTCGTCCGACATCGAAGCGTTGATGCCGGAGGTGAAGGACCATGAGCCGAGGATGGCCTTGGATGGAAGTGCAGACGGATTGGAATTCTACCGACTGATCAGCAATGCCGGGAAGAAACATCTAAACCCGAATGGTTTGATATTCTATGAAATAGGATATAATCAAGGTGAGGCAGTGAAGGAAATCCTGCTAAAGGAAGGCTTTCAGGAAATAATGATAAAGAAGGATCTGAGTGGGCTGGACCGAGTGGTGTCTGCTAGAAGATCATAATAGATTTGGAGGAAATATTAGCATGTTTGATAAGTTAGAGGATCTTCTGGTTCGTTTTCAGGAACTGGAAGATGAGATGATGAGTCCTGATGTCTTGAATAATCAGAATAATTATAAGAAGCTTCGTAAGGAGCATTCCGATCTGAGTGAAATAGTTGAAAAATATAAAGAATATAAGGCGAATCAAAAAAGTATCGAGGAGAGCCTGGCACTTCTCGATGAGGAAAGTGATGAAGAGCTTCGCGAGCTTGCAAAGGAAGAATTAAACGAATGCAAGCAGAGAATCCCTAAGCTGGAAGAAGAGCTTAAGATCTTATTATTACCGAAGGACCCCAATGATGAGAAAAACGTTATCGTTGAAATTAGAGGCGGAGCCGGTGGTGATGAAGCTGCTTTATTTGCAGCGGAGTTATATCGTATGTATGTTATGTATGCAGAACGCAATCGTTGGAAGATTGATGTTATGAATATGAATGAGAATGGAATTGGCGGATATAAAGAAGTAATCTTTATGATCAACGGGAAAGGCGCTTACTCAAAGCTCAAATATGAGAGTGGAGTACATCGCGTACAGCGTGTTCCGGTCACGGAATCCGGTGGGCGTATCCATACCTCTACCTCAACCGTTGCAATTATGCCCGAAGCAGAAGAGGTCGATGTTGAGCTGGATCTGAACGATTGTAAGTTTGATGTATTCCGTTCCTCCGGTAACGGCGGTCAGTGTGTTAATACGACAGACTCAGCCGTACGTTTGACTCATATCCCTACGGGTATTGTTATCTCCTGTCAGGATGAAAAATCACAGTTGAAGAATAAGGATAAGGCAATCCGCGTATTACGTGCGAAGCTTTATGATTTAGAGCTGGAGAAGACCCGTAATGCGGAAGCAGAAGCAAGAAAGAGTCAGGTTGGAACCGGAGACCGCTCCGAGAAGATCAGAACCTATAACTTCCCGCAGGGGCGTGTAACCGATCACAGAATTAACTTAACCATGTACCAGATCGATAAGGTAATGGATGGGGATCTGGATTTTGTAATTGACAGCTTAATCGCGGCTGATCAGGCAGCAAAGTTGAGTAACTTACAAGAATAGAGGATTTTTTGAATAAAAAATCCTCGAGAAGAACTGCGAAGTGCGCACAGAGGTGCTCACTCCTTGTTCTTCCGGGTAATGAGACGCCGTAAGAAAGATCCAAAAAGTGTAGAGGATACACTTAGCACAAACTAATTCAGAGAGTAGATATGATTGATTATCAGAAGAACTGCGAAGTGCACACAGAGGTGCTCACTCCTTGTTCTTCCGGGTAATGTGATGCCGTAAGAAAGATCCAAAAAGTGTAGAGGATACACTTAGCACAAACTAATTCAGAGAGTAGATATGATTGATTCCCTGATTAGCAGTTAGTGATTCTATGTGAGGTTAAATAATGAAACAGAAGACGGTTATCAGCAGTATGAGCAATGCGCAGGTGAAGAATCTGAACCTGCTTCAGAAGAAGGCGAAGGAACGAGAAGAGCAGGGTGTCTTTGTAATCGAGGGCATCAAGATGTTCGAGGAAGCCAGAGCAGCAAAGCTCCTTAAGAAAACCTATATCAGTGAGAGCCTTCATCGTGAAATATTTGAGGATGATCCGGATTATTTTGAGGGCTTGGACTTTGAGATTTTAACGGATGCTGTATTCAAAGAGGTCTCTGAGACAAAGACTCCTCAAGGGATTATGGGACTGGTTATGACTGTTCAGTATAATCCGGAGAATATGCTTTCGGATCCCAGGGCATGCTTGTTGTTGCTGGAGGATATCAGAGATCCGGGTAATCTGGGTACGATGATACGAACAGCAGAGGGTGCCGGTGTGACCGGTATCATTCTCAGCGATTCATCTGTGGATGTATATAACCCTAAGGTAATCCGGGCTACGATGGGATCCATTTTCCGTGTACCCTTTTATCAGGCAAAGGACTTTTATGAGGAGTTAATCCGAGTGAAAGCCAGGGGGATAGAAATATATGCAGCACATCTTCAGGGAATCCCTTATGATACAGAGGGAAGTTTTCGAAAAAGATGTGCTTTTTTAATCGGCAACGAAGCGAACGGATTAACCGAACAGGCTTCCGAATTGGCGGATACCTTGATTAAAATACCGATGCAGGGTAAGGTGGAATCCCTGAATGCCGCAGTTGCTGCTGCGATTTTAATGTATGAGGCAGCCAGACAGAGGAAAAGCTGAGTTCATTTCATAGCAATATTTGATAAAAACTTAGCACAAATAAGGTTTGCTACAGTGATCGAAAAATATTACAATGCTCTTTGTATAACCTGATCAATGAGGAGATGTTTGCTATGGCATTAGAGGTATTTAATCGTACGGAGAAGAAATTCATAATTACAGATCAGGTCTATCAAAAAATCAAACCTCAATTAGAGGAGTATATGGAGCTGGATGCCTTTAGTCGAAACGGGGATTTCTACACAATATGCAACATCTACTATGACACACCGAACCATGATATTATCAGAAAATCCATCGAAAGACCGGCTTACAAGGAAAAACTGAGACTAAGGAGCTATGGTAGTGTTGGATTAAAGGACAAGGTATATCTTGAGATTAAGAAGAAATGCAATGGCCATGTAAATAAGAGGCGCACCTCGCTACACCTGGAGGAAGCCTATCAATACATAGAAGAACATCAGCGTCCAAACGCGAAGAGGCCGCTTAGCGAACAAATACTGAATGAAATTGATTATTTCCTTCAGAGATATCCTGATATAAGGCCGACACTTTACCTATCCTATGATAGGAATGCAATGTTTGGTATCAGTGATCCAAGTTTTCGAATTACCTTTGATACGAATATAAGAACAAGACGCTACGAGGTTGGATTGGATAAGGGAGTCTACGGAGAATTGTTATTACCGGCAGGCTTGTGGGTTATGGAAGCCAAAATGAATAAAGCAGCGCCGCTATGGTTTGCCAAGCTGTTATCGTTGTATCAGATCTATCCTACTACCTTCTCAAAATATGGTGAGGAGTATAAAGGAGCTTTGCAACGGGGAGAAATTGGTAATACAAAATTTACAAATGATAAAAAAATGTGCGTATAGGGGGATACAACATGTCTGGTTCAGAAACAATGTTTGACACAATATTTGAGGATATGTCATTGACCTCAGGGCTATCCATCAGTATCGGTAAGGTGCTGATCTGTATTGCAGTATCATTACTACTTGGAGTAATAATCAGTCTTGCTTATTTTCTCACAACACCACGAAAAGACCGTTCGGCAAGCTTGGTTTTAAGTCTTGTTATCTTACCGACCATTGTTGCCGTAGTAATTATTTTGATTGGTGGAAATCTTGCAAGAGCGTTTTCTATGGCAGGTATCTTTACGATAGTAAGGTTCCGAAGTGTACCTGGTGATTCCAAGGATATCTCCTTCGTGTTCTTGGAGATGGCGGTTGGTTTGGCTACCGGATTAGGCTATCTGACCTTGGGGGCAGTGATTGCAGTTGTGATCGGAGCGGTGATTGTTCTTGTGAATAAGTCCGGATACGGTGTATCCAGACAGAATGAAAAGCTGTTGCGTATTACCATCCCGGAGGATATGAATTATCAAGGAGTATTTGATCCGATCTTTGCAGAGTACACCAGCCACGTACGACTTCAAAAAGTGAAAACCAGTAATATGGGAACCTTGTTCGAACTCAGCTATGATATCATTCTTAAGACCGAGACGCGGGAAAAAGAATTTATTGATGCACTAAGGTGTCGTAATGGAAATCTTGGTATTGCTCTTAGCTTAAAGGAAAGCAAGGAACCGCGATTATAGTGATTCGAATATTAATATCCTGAATAAGGAATGATAAATAGGAGCGTGTATGGTACACGCTCTTCTTTATAAGGAAAAGACATTAAACATTAAAAGAACATTAGAAAACAACCCGTTCTATTGTAGAAAAGGATAGAAGCGAGTAAAATATAGGAAACAGAGAAAGAAAGGGGGAATGAAGATGACGAATTCGATTTTGTGGCTTCTTATTCTCGCAATTTTGATATTTATAGAAATTATAACCCTTGGTCTTACTACGATTTGGTTCGCAGGAGGGGCATTAATCGCATTCATTGTATCCTTGTTCTTTGATAACCTACTTTTGGAAGTGATATTATTCCTTGTAGTATCTATGGTTTTATTGTATTTTACGAGACCTTTGGTAATGAGATACTTTAATCCTAGAAGAACAAAGACGAATTATGAAGGTGTCATCGGTAAGATTGCAATGGTTACTACTACGATTGATAATATGAATGCCGTAGGTCAGGTAGTAGTCGATGGTCAGGAGTGGTCAGCAAAGGCTCTGGAGGATGCTGTTATTGATAAAGGGACCAAGGTTAAGATTCATGGTATTACAGGCGTAAAATTAATTGTAAGTGTATATAAGGAGGAGCAGTAAAATGGAATTAGGTCAGATTTTAGTTATTATTTTAGTGGTATTGATATTACTTATTCTTGCTTCCTGTATTAAAATCGTTCCCCAGGCTAATGCTTATATTTTGGAACGTCTCGGAGGCTATCAGGCTACCTGGGAGGTTGGTATTCATCTTAAGATGCCATTGATTGACAAAGTAGCGAAGCGAGTGTTGTTAAAGGAACAGGTAGTGGATTTTCCGCCTCAGCCCGTAATTACGAAGGATAATGTAACCATGAAGATCGATACGGTTGTATTCTTCCAGATTACTGATCCAAAGCTGTATACTTATGGTGTTGACAATCCGTTAATGGCGATTGAGAACTTAACAGCTACCACCCTTCGTAACATCATTGGTGATCTCGAATTGGATGAAACGTTAACCTCCAGAGAGATTATTAATACAAAAATGAGAGTAACACTCGATGTCGCCACTGATCCATGGGGTATCAAGGTAACCAGAGTCGAATTAAAGAATATTATTCCACCGGCTGCTATACAGGATGCGATGGAGAAGCAGATGAAGGCAGAGCGTGAGAGAAGAGAGTCCATTCTCATCGCAGAAGGTCAGAAGAAGTCAGCGATCTTAGTATCGGAAGGCAAGAAGGAATCAGCAATCCTTGATGCAGAGGGAGAGAAGCTGGCAGCTATTCTTAGAGCAGAAGCTAAGAAGGAGGCAACAATTCGTGAGGCTGAGGGTCAGGCTGAGGCAACTATTGCGGTTCAGAAGGCAATGGCAGAAGGTCTTCGTTTCCTGAATGAAGCTGCTCCCAGTAATGCGGTGATCCAATTGAAGAGCCTGGAGGCATTTGCGAAGGCGGCGGACGGCAAAGCAACCAAGATCATCATTCCTTCCGAGATACAAGGATTAGCAGGAATGGTAAAGGCGCTTACCGAGGTTGGGAAAGAAGATACGAACCAATAATAGCTTGAAATAAAGAATGCTACAGACGGTTTAATTGCTTATGAACAAGTAATTCCCGTCTGTAGCATTCCTTGGTTCTTTTACAGTGATTTTTTATATCAAGGCATACACGAATTGAAATTTACTATATAATGCATAGCTACTGGTATTATTGCACAAAAGAAAGTATCTGCATTAAGAAAAAATTAAGATTTTAACGCTTGATAATGTCAGTACAATGAGCTATTATAATCCTGACTTATGTGATAACCGCAGTTAAAGGTATACACTTAACTGTATTTTGTGGAGGATTTATGAAAAGGTTAAAAGATATTATTGCATCGCCATACTTTGTTACCTTTCTTTTTGTATTTAAGATGATGGTATACTATTCTCTGATCGAAGTGAATCGTATGGAAATCGTTATGATCGTTCTAAGTCTGATCGTATGGGGAGCTATTTATATTTGTTTTGGCAGAAGCGCGTTAAAACAAAAAACAGGCATTTTTCTGGTCGTGTACTTTTTGTTGAGTTTACTGATGTTTGCCGACACTATGTATTATAATTATTATAATCAGACGGTATCCATCCGTCAGCTTTGGCAGGCGAAGAGTGTTACGGCTGTTCCTAAGAGCTTTATCGCTACAATGATACCGGCAAGCTTTCTGTTGTTTTTGGATATTCCCTTTGCTTATTACAGCTTTAAGAAATATGCAACTAAGGAGATTTTGAAGAAAATTTATCCTTGGAGAAGACTAAAGTATGTTCTTTATTTACTAACTGCTATGATTATTACCTTGATTGTGAATCCATTTCATTCTGCCGCTATAGAGCGAGTGAATAGTATGGAATTCTTCACCAGTCATGTTACCGATATCTATGAAACGATATCCGAGAACCTGGACCAGAAGCAGATGGCGCAGGAGGAGATTCTGGAAGTATTAGAGGATGTTAGTCCGGAGCAGAAGCTGCCAAGGTACAACGGAATTGGAAAGGGGAAGAACCTGATTGTAATTCAGTTGGAGGCGGTTCAGGATTTTGTGATCGGTGCAAAATACAACGGGCAGGAAATCACCCCGAACCTCAACCGTCTGATCGAAGGGGATACCCTATACTATAATCATTATTATACCAATACGGGGAAGGGGAATACTGCGGATGCGGAATTCTCAAGCATGAATAGCTTGTATCCGGTGGATGATGGCGAGAGCTACCGTCTGTTCCAGGATAATACCTTTCATGGGCTTCCCTGGTTGATGCGCGAACAGGGTTATTATGCTTTTGCAATTCATGGTTTTGAGGGTACCTTCTGGAACAGAGAAAGTGCCTATCCGAATCAAGGCTTTCAGGATTTTTACAGTATGGAGGATTTGAATCAGGAAGAACTGATCGGAATGGGAATTTCGGATAAGTCGATGTTTAAGCAGCTGGTGGGAATACTGCAGCAACAGAAGACACCGTTCTTTACCTTCGCAATTACTTTATCCAATCATCATCCCTTTGATATTGATGACCAATATCGTACATTAACGATGACGGAAGCCGATAATGAGACGAAGTTTGGTGATTACCTACAGTCTGTACATTATACGGATGAAGCCATTGGACAATTGATTGCTGACCTTAAGGCAGCAGGGCTTTATGAGAATACGGTGATCGCTCTTTACGGTGATCATCATGGATTAAACTGTGGTATGGAAGAGATCATGGATCAGATGAATGCTTTTATCGGAAGGACCTATGATTATGATGAGATGTTAAATATTCCTCTCATAATCAATGTTCCCGGAAGTGGTGTGAATCAGACGATTACTACCACCGGAGGACAGGTTGACTTTATGCCTACTATATCTAATATCATGGGCTTAACCTTAGATGAGACATTCATCGTAGGGCATGATTTATCAAATGCGTCCGAAGGCTTTGTCGCATTTACAACCTATCTCTTTGAAGGTTCCTTTGCGACCAATGATGTTATCTTTGAGATTTCCAGAGAAGGTATCTTTGAGGGCAGCCGTGCCTGGAAGATCGGAACCAATGAACCGGTGGATGCCTCGATGTATCAGGAAGAGTATGATAAAGCCATACTTCTAAAGACAACTTCGAAGGAGATTTTAGAGCAGAACATGATCGCAGAATTTATCGTACATGATGAATTAACTGCTTCGGCGGATGCAGAGGGAATGAGTAGCGAAGAAAACATTGAGTGATAAATTTGAAGGATAAGACAATTGCTATAAAAATGAGCTGTCATGGGCTGATGTGAAGTCCATGGCAGCTTTTCCATTCATGACAATAGAAAGTTCGTGAAGCGTGCTTTCTATTGTTTGAATGGAAGTACAGTGTCCTACTTCCGGTTTGCTCAGCTTAGTTCTTTCTCATTACTTGCTTCATTGGTTGATAACTGTTTGTATTTTATTTATAGATATTCAAGAATAAAGCAGGCTCTTCATTGTTAAAATAGTAGAATTCTATATGGATCATTATTTTTCTTGACAAATGTGTGAAACTATCATAATGTATAAATACACATAATTAAAGTATAAATATAAAGTCAACTCATTGTTGACTTTGAGAACGAAACAAGAAGAATTGTCGAGGGACTGAGCAATCGGCGGAATACTATTTTATAGCTGTTATGAGACAGCAGTAAGGAGGATGTTATGAATTTGAAGGGACGCAGCTTATTAACCTTAAAGGATTTTACACCGGAGGAGATTGAATATCTTATTGATCTCGCAGCAGATCTTAAGGCGAAGAAGAAGAAGGGGATTACCGGAAATAGTCTGAAGGGCAAGAATATAGCCATGATTTTTGAGAAACCATCCACCAGAACGCGTTGTGCTTTTACCGTTGGCTGTGTAGATGAAGGCGGATATCCGGAATACTTGGGTAAGAATGATATACAATTAGGACATAAGGAAAGCATCGAAGATACCGCAAGGGTTCTCGGAAGAATGTTTGACGGAATAGAATACCGCGGCTTTGCACAGGAGACCGTTGAGAAGCTTGCTCAGTACAGTGGAGTGCCGGTATGGAACGGCTTGACAGATGTAGATCATCCTACGCAAATTCTTGCTGACTTCTTGACTTTAAAGGAGCAGTTTGGTAAGCTTAAAGGACTAAAGCTGGTCTTTGTCGGCGATGGTCGTAATAATATGGCGAATGCATTAATGATCGGTGCATCTAAGATGGGAATTGACTTTACGGTACTAGCTCCGAAGGAGCTTTGGACAGATAAGAATCTGGTTGCAATCTGTGAGGAATATGCGAAGTTATCCGGTAGCAGTATTGTTATTACAGATGAGCTTGCAGCAGTAGAGGGTGCGGATGCGATCTATACGGATGTATGGTGTTCCATGGGAGAAGAGGATAAGGCAGCAGAACGTATTGCTCTCTTAAAACCTTATCAGGTTAATGATGCGTTATTTGCTCTCACGAAGAAGCCGAACACAATTTTTCTTCATTGCTTGCCAGCAGTTAAGGGCAAGGAAGTTACCGAAGATTTGTTTGAGCGTCATGCTGACGTGGTCTTTGATGAAGCGGAGAATCGCATGCATACCATCAAGGCGGTAATGGTCGCTACGATAGGAAATTGATAGACTGAGATGAAGTGTGAAGAACAATGATCTTCATAATGGTATGAGAAAGGCATGGTTTTATACATGAATAAATTCAAGAAACAGTCGGAGGAACACATATCAAAGGACAACCGGGTCAATTTTATTGATCTGATTAATTTGATTGTGGGAGTTACTCTGATTGTTTCTCTGGTTCTGATCTTTCAGCATCCGACAAACCGTTATGCCATCTTGTCTGCATGTCTATCCGGCGGCTTAATGAATATATTAAACGGAATAAAGCAGATGAAGGACCCAAAACGTAAGATGACCGGTTTGACTTATCTTATGATGGGTGTCCTTGTAATCGTCCTTGGCTTTATCATAATAGAGATGGTTTAATTAGGGGTTTAAAATAGGAGCTTCGCGGGTTTGCAGCAGAATGGAGGAAGATTGTGTATCAGGATAAGGTGGTTTTATGTGCGAGTAGTGCATATGAGAAGAAATTCTGGCTTAACGAGGATTTTCAAGCGTTGCCGGAACAGATAAAACAAGAGCTGAAAATTATGTGCGTATTGTTTACCGAGGATATCGGAGGTATCTTGTCTTTGGAATTCGAAGAGGATGGATCACTTATGATGCGTGTTGATTCGGAAGAGACGGATTATCTATATGATGAAATCGGCAGTGTATTGAAGATCAAGCAGCTTCAGAGAGAGAAAGCAGAGCTGTTGGAAGCCGTTGAATTGTATTATAAGGTTTTCTTCCTCGGAGAGGATGCCTCTGAGCTTTTATAAATACTACTCGTTCCATTTAATATAGTAAGCCTTATTACGGCTTTAAGGAGGATTTATCATGTTGTTAGTTGTTGACGTTGGTAATACCAACATAACCTTAGGAGTGTTTGAGGAGAACAATATAAAGGCGAGCTTTCGTCTGACTACCAATACAGACCGTACTTCTGATGAATACGGATTAATACTATGTGATTTACTGAGGACTAGAAATCTTAGGATTGAGGAAATTACTGCAGTTACAATTGCAAGTGTGGTTCCGAAGCTGATGCACTCTCTATCCTCAGGTATTATTAAGTATCTCGGTATAACTCCGTTGATCGTAGGGATAGGAACCAAGACCGGAATCAAGATCGGTGCGGTGAATCCGAAGGAGATCGGGGCAGATCGAGTTGTTGATGCGGTTGCAGCATTTGAGATCTATGGAGGACCGGTATTGGTCATTGATTTTGGGACAGCAATTACCTATGATTTAATTACGGCAGATGGTTCCATCATCGCAGCCGTAACCTGTCCAGGGCTGAGAATCTCAGCTAACGCCTTGTGGAATGAGACGGCAAAGCTGCCGGAGATCGAAATCGCTATGCCGGATACCATTCTTGCCAAGGATACTGTTACCAGTATGCAGGCAGGTCTTGTCTTTGGTTGTATCGGTCAGACCGAATATATTGTCCGGAAAATGCTTCAAGAAGCCGGTATTGAGGAATGTAAAGTGATTGCGACAGGTGGTCTTGGTAAGATCATTTCGGATGCAACGGATGTAATTGAGGTTTATGACCCTAATTTGACATTAAAAGGTCTTAAAATAATCAGTGACAAGAACAAGGGCCGCTAGTGTAGTTTTTACGATATTTAAGATACTATATATTAAGTATGAACGAATAGAAAGGCATGAATTATTAGAATGAACTTTCAGATAGGAAATGTAAAAATAGATGGAAATCTATTGTTAGGACCCATGGCAGGAGTAACCGACCTGCCATTTCGTGTACTTTGTAAGGAACAAGGAGCGGACCTGGTCTATACGGAGATGGTCAGTGCCAAGGGAGTCCAATACAATAATAAAAATACCGAGCAGCTTCTGCAGATTGCGGAGGAGGAGCGACCGGCGGCGCTTCAACTTTTTGGAGCAGATCCTGATATTTTAAGGGATACCGCTAGGAGATTGGAGCATCGTAATTTTGACATCCTGGATATTAACATGGGTTGTCCGGTCCCCAAGGTAGTAAACAACGGAGAAGGCTCGGCTCTGATGAAGAATCCCGAGCTGATCGGTGAGATTGTCCGCAAAGTGTCAGAGGGCTATAGTAAGCCGGTGACGGTAAAGATAAGGAAGGGTTTCAATGATGACAGCATCAATGCAGTCTTGGTTGCTAAGATTGCTGAGGAGAATGGTGCGGCAGCCATTACAGTCCATGCCAGAACGAGAGAACAATTCTACAGCGGGAAAGCAGACTGGGACATCATCCGTAAGGTGAAGGAAGCAGTATCCGTTCCGGTCATCGGCAGCGGGGATGTCTTCACCCCACAGGATGCCAAAGCGATCATGGAGGAGACCGGCTGCGACGCCATCATGATGGCAAGAGGTACAAGGGGGAACCCCTGGCTGTTTGCCCAGATCAAAGCATACCTCCTGGACGGTGTCCTGCTGCCAAAGCCTGATTTTGATGAAGTACGGGATATGATTCTCCGACACGCGGGCATGTTGGCAGATTATAAAGGGGAAACCATAGCAATTCGAGAAATGCGTAAGCATGTAGCTTGGTATACGACCGGATATCCCGGGTCCGCGAAGCTAAGGAACCATGTGAATGAGATTGAAACCATGGATGATCTTAAGAAAATGCTTGAAAATTATCAATTTCATCATGAAAAATAACCAAACAAAGTGGCAATGAAGCTGTATACTTATATAATAGTAACAAAACTTTAAATTTCAACAAAAAAGTGTTGATTTTTTCTGAAATTAGTATATAGTATATTTACAGCAAAGACAGATGTATGCCATACAAGAACAAAATTGGAGGATTTAAGATGGGTAGATTAAAAGTAGGTATCCTTGGAGGGACCGGAATGGTTGGACAGCGTTTTATTTCCCTGTTGGAAAACCATCCCTGGTTTGAGGTAGTTACCGTTGCAGCTAGCCCGAGAAGTGCCGGGAAGACATATGAAGAAGCAGTTGGTGACCGTTGGAAGATGGCTACGCCAATGCCGGATAGCGTTAAGAAATTAATCGTAATGAATGTAAATGAAGTTGAGGCAGTAAGTGCCGGAGTTGATTTTGTATTCAGTGCGGTTGATATGACGAAGGACGAAATTAAGGCAATTGAAGAAGCATATGCGAAAGCCGAAACACCGGTAGTATCGAACAACAGCGCCCACAGATGGACTCCTGACGTACCGATGGTAGTTCCCGAGATGAATCCGGAACACCTTGAGGCGATTGCAGCACAACGGAAACGACTTGGAACCGAGAGAGGCTTTATTGTAGTTAAGCCGAATTGTTCTATCCAGAGTTATGCTCCTGCACTTCATGCTTTACGTCAATTTGGTATCAAGCTTGTTGTGGCAACCACTTATCAGGCGATTTCCGGTGCCGGTAAGAATTTTGCAGACTGGCCGGAGATGGTTGACAATGTAATCCCTTATATAGGCGGTGAGGAAGAGAAGAGTGAACAGGAACCCCTTCGTATCTGGGGTAAAGTAGTGGATGGCCAGATTGTGAAGGCAGAAGGACCGATGATCACTACCCAGTGTATCCGAGTACCCGTCACGGATGGTCATACCGCAGCAGTTTTTGTTAATTTTGAGAATAAGCCAAGCAAAGAAGATATTCTTAAGGCTTGGGCAGAATTTAAAGGAATTCCTCAGGAAATGGAGTTACCGAGTGCTCCAAAGCAGTTCATTAAGTATTTTGAAGAGGATAATCGTCCGCAAGCGAAACTGGACCGTGATTACGAGAACGGTATGGGCGTATGCTTTGGCAGACTTCGTGAGGACAGAGTATTTGATTACAAATTTGTAGGTTTATCTCACAACACCGTTCGAGGTGCTGCCGGCGGTGCGGTATTAATTGCAGAATTATTGAAAGCACAGGGGTACATCACAGCAAAATAATAGTTGATTTCTGCGACCATCGCATTTATATATAGATTATTATGAATACAGGAATATAAAGCAGGACCCCCTTAGATGGATTATCTAAGGGGGTCTTCACTTTGAGAGTTTTATTATCTATGATTAGGTCAATTACTCATTGTAAAGCATACGGAGAAACTCCGCTGCATTTTCTTTATGGCCGGAATTTGCCAATATACCAAGTACATAGGGATCGGTATTGTTGGCATTCTCGGTAAATAACTTGGTATCCGTCAGATAGATACCATACACATTCTTCTCGGTATCCTCTTCCGTGTCAGAAATAAACAGGTAATCCGTAAGACTTGCATAGAGATCGGTCGGAATTTGGTTTGATATTTTCTCGAAAAATCCATAATAGACATATTCCTTAATTACGGATTCCGGTGCAATAATAACATCGATCTCACCTGCTGCAATATAAGTGCTTAAAGCCTGCTGCATATTCATTGAAAATTCGCTGGAGGAATTCAGATAGAAGCTGTAATTAAGCTGAACATCCTCTGTCTTTGGATCCAAGTCCAGGTATTCTTTCAGGTCGGTGCTATACTGCTCCCATACCTCATCACGAATCGTATTATCAATAATAGCGGCATAGAACTGAGTCTCAATATCCGGAGTAATAACTTCGTATATAATATAGGAACACAGAGCAATTGCACCTACCAGAATAATAGCATGGATGCGATAATACTCCCATAAATAGCTCATCTTACCCTGGAATGTCATGTCCTTTAATTTCTGCTTTTCTGTTAGTTTCTGTCTTGGTTGGTAGATAACCGCGTCTTCTTCTAGCTTGGATTCTTTTGGCATCGTTAAACCTCACTTATACATCGTACTAATCTATCTTAATGCGGATAAATATTAATTTACCAGGATCATCTGAAGATGATGATACCTGATCTCTATCATTGAAGCATATCTCTTTCGCCTTACTTTTTGGCTGATACTAGTGTATCACAATTAATATCAGAAAAAAAGAAATTAATTATTAAATATCTCTTAAAAAATGGGCAAAAGGCTAATAAACAGCCACTTTGCGCTGTATTGAAATACGACAGAAGTGGCTGTTTTGTATGAAGTAATTATTGTGCTGGTACATTCGTCAGGAGTTCATGAATGGCATCCGGCCTGGTACCCAGGGAATCGGCTAAATTTTTTAGATAGTCATCCGGATTAATCGTGGCCAGATAATCTTCATAAAGGGTGAAGTCATATTGAGGAGAGGCATTCTCCGGTATGGACACCGTATCATCGGTCAGTGCATTGCAGGAACTGTTTATCGTAGCTAACGATGAGGCTCCCAAACGTATATCGGTAGTATTAAGCTGGCGTTCCCCATCGGTACGAAATTCTGAGGTGATTTGCACTCCGGCCAGTTGCTCCGTAGAGAG
>JAEZUM010000057.1 GCA_023421075.1 Bacillota bacterium | reverse complement strand
GAAAGGAAATGAAAAAAATGTATTCATTTGAAGACGTAAAATCATTTGACCCTGAACTCGCCGAGGCGATGTCACTGGAAATAGAGAGACAGAATAGCCACATTGAGTTAATTGCTTCCGAGAACTTTGTAAGTAAGGCGGTTATGGCTGCGATGGGAAGCCAGTTAACCAACAAGTATGCTGAAGGATATCCCGGAAAGAGATATTATGGTGGATGCGAATTTGTTGATTTAGCAGAGAATCTTGCGATTGATCGAGCGAAAGAATTATTTGGCTGCACCTATGCGAACGTTCAGCCTCACTCCGGTGCTCAGGCGAATATGGCAGTATTTTTTGCTCTGCTTAAGCCCGGTGATACCGTGCTTGGTATGAACCTTGCCCATGGCGGACACCTTACACACGGCAGCCCGGTGAATATGAGCGGTGCTTATTTTAATATCGTACCTTATGGAGTAAATGACCAGGGCTTTATTGATTATGATCAGGTAAGAGCGATTGCAAAAGAGAGTAAGCCCAAGCTGATTATTGCAGGTGCCAGTGCTTATGCACGAAAAATTGATTTCAAAATCTTCCGCGAGATAGCAGATGAGGTTGGTGCTTTCTTGATGGTTGATATGGCTCACATTGCCGGTCTCGTAGCAGCAGGATATCATGATAGTCCGATTCCCTATGCTCATGTAACCACTACTACTACCCACAAGACATTACGCGGACCGAGAGGCGGTATGATTTTATCCAGTGCAGAGTTCGCAGAAGAATATAAGTTGAACAAGGCTGTGTTCCCCGGTATACAGGGTGGACCCTTAATGCATGTGATCGCAGCAAAGGCTGTTTGCTTTAAGGAAGCGTTGGACCCCGGCTTTAAGGATTATGCAAGAAGAATTGTTGAGAATGCACAGGCTCTTGCGAGTGGATTAATGAAGCGTGGCTTTAATCTGGTATCCGGAGGAACCGATAATCACCTGATGTTAGTGGATCTTCAGAATATGGGCGTTACCGGTAAGGATACAGAGAAGCTGCTCGATGCTGCGAATATTACCTGTAATAAGAATTCTGTTCCGAACGATCCGGCATCTCCTTTTGTAACCAGCGGTATCCGTCTTGGTAGCGCAGCAGTAACCACCAGAGGGATGAACACAGAAGATATGGATGTAATTGCTGAGGCGATCTATCTTCTGGTGAAGGATGTAGAGGCAAATAAAGCCAAGGCTATGGCGATGGTAAAGACCTTAACCGATAAATATCCTTTGTACTAATTTAAATGATAGTATTTAATGATTGCATTTAATAAGAGAAGTATATGATTGTAGCTTGGAGTGTACAGCGTAGTCACTCCAAGCTACAATCGTTGTTTCATGAAAATTGATTTCACAAAACGGTTATAAGATGTTTGGCTTCACTTATTCCATGGATTCGAAAAAGCCTTCCTCCAGCATTTTTCTGAAGGTCATAGTTCCAAAGATAATTCCCACGATAAGTACTGCAGCAACACTTACGTATTTTACAATCTTACCTACTTCCACGGTAACCTTTACATCGCAGCATTCGCCGTTTTGGCAGCAATCATGATCTGACATGTCTTAATCCTCCCTTTCCTGTTATTTTGATATCTAAGCCTGTTCAGGCAAAAATCATACTAAAAACCTAGTTCCTCACCGACCAGAATGACCTTGATGCGACCTTGAATACCGGAACGTCGGGTTATAACAATCTGATTACAGATACAATCCTCCACCAAGCAGTTCGCACATTTACCGGTCTCGGCACAGGGCGTCTTTCTGCCAAGTCTTACTGTGTTTGGCGGTGTAGCCATATTGCGGACACGATCGATTGCAGCATCCACATCGGTCGCTATTTTATTCATACCGGCAATTACAATGACATTTTTCGGACCGGTAATAAGGCAAGCAACCCGGTTCCCGGAGCCATCGATATTCACCAACTGTCCGTCCAGTGTAATTGCATTGGAGCTCATAAAATAATAATCTGCCGTGACAGTCTTACTATAGATCTGAAGTCTTTCCTCCGGAGTCTTCGCTTTGTCACGATCATAAAGTATGTAATCTGAGGAGGTAGAGAGAGCCTCCAGTAAACCGATATCAATTAGGGTTTGGGAACCTCCCCAGGAGACTGTACAGCCGGGTGTCAGAAAACGCTTGGCAGTGAGAAGGGCTTCCTCAGCGTTCTCACAGTAATAACCCTCTATACCTCGTTTGTTAAATTTGTCGATCAGCGTATCTGCCAAATTCTCATAATAGATTTTCTTGGGTGTCATTTGCTTTCCTCCCTTGATACACGATCATATTTTTTAATAAAACAGATACCGATTCCTCCGGGACCTGTGTATGTGCCGATTGTTACACCAATGGAGAAGATCGGATAATCTGATTTTCGATCAATATATCTTTCTAAAAGACTCTGAAGATGTAAGGCGTCACTCTCAGTAGTGGCATTTGCGATGCAGAAATCATAATCCTCAGTTTGCTCTCCGGTCTGCTGAAAATATTCTTCTGTCATCGACAACAGTCTCTCCAGAGAATTCTTCCGTCCAAGGACCTTCGAATAGGGGATTAATTCACCATCCTTCAGTTGAATGAGGGACTTAATATCCAGCATATCCCCCGCTAAGGTAATTGCTTTCCCAATCCGTCGCCCCTTCATAAGATATTCCAGGGTATCTACTGTAAACATGATACGAGCGGTAGGCTTTATGAATTCCAACATCTCAACAACCTTTTCGATAGAATACAGCTGCCTCTTCATACGAGCTGCCTGCAACAGAAGCAGACCTTGTCCGGCAGTAGCCTGCATACTGTCAATGATTTGGATGCGTGCTTCCGGATGCTGTTCCTCTAAGATTGTCTTTGCATTCATAGCAGATTGATAGGACCCGCTGAATTTCTGTGAAAGACAGATACAAAGAATATCCAGCCCTTTCCGTATGGAAGCTCTGAACTCATTCATATATTCCTGAACCGAAGGAAGGGAGGTAAGCACATTTCCATGCTCCTGTTCCAGCCGTTCATAAAAGGCTTCCTTTGTAATATCTATGTTTTCCTTATAATATATATCCTGCTCGAAGCTCACATAGAACGGAATTACCTTAATATCATAATCGGTAATGAATTGCTCCGGCAAATCGCAGGCTGAATCACTAAAAATCTGAAAATCTCTCATATGCTCCTCCTATCAATCCTTGGGTGGATAGTGGTTTTCAATACTACGATTATTGTAAACTATAGTATGTGAAGATTCAACAAAAAGTATGAAAAAAATCGCTTTCAGCCTACTTGGAACATCCGGCTTCAGGACAGTTTTATATAGAAGAAAGAAGTTTTGTTTGTCCAAACTTCAAAAATAGGTTATAATGTACGGGATAAGCGAAGGTCGAAATCTTGTGATAAACTGTCCGAAAGCTTGCTTTCAAGGACAATTTATCACAGGATTTCGAACGAGCAACGCGAGGAAGGAAGCATTGCTTCCGACCAGAGCTTATCCCGTACAATAACAGGGAGACGCGAGGAAGGAAGCATTGCTTCCGACCAGAGCTTATCCCGTATTGATACAACAATATTGAAAGTTGGTACAAAATGTCAAAGAGCCTATACATAGCAGAAAAACCCAGTGTAGCAAATGAGTTTGCCAAAGCACTGAAGATTACCGGCAAGAAGCAGGATGGATATATTGAATCGGAAAGTGCCATTGTCACCTGGTGCGTTGGTCATCTGGTAACCATGAGCTATCCGGAAGCATATGACCCTGCATTGAAAAAATGGAGTATGGAGACTCTGCCCTTCCTACCGAAGGAATATAAATATGAAATTATCCCTAATGTTAAAAAACAATTTAATATAGTGAAGGAACTTCTAAACCGTAAGGATGTCGATACCATCTATGTCTGTACTGACTCCGGGCGGGAAGGAGAATACATATACCGCCTTGTCGATCAGGCTGCGAAGGTATCAAACTCAAAGCAAAAGAGGCGAGTATGGATTGATTCTCAGACGGAGGAAGAAATCCTGCGTGGAATACGGGAGGCGAAGCCCTTATCGGCTTATGATCATTTGTCTGATGCAGCATATCTTCGTGCCCAGGAGGATTATCTGATGGGTATCAATTTCTCCAGGATACTCACCTTGAAGTATGGGAATGAGGTGCAGAGGTTATTGAGTTCAGAGAAATGGAATGCAATCTCCGTCGGCCGTGTTATGACCTGCGTCCTCGGTATGGTAGTCCGACGGGAACGAGAAGTAAGAAGTTTTGTCAAGACTCCGTTTTATCGTGTACTCAGCGGATTAGAGGTTGAGGAGAAGGATTTTATGGCTGAATTCCGTGCAGTGGAGGGTTCCAGATACTTCAATTCCCCACTATTATATAAAGAGAACGGCTTCTCGGAGAAGACCTCCGCACTAAAACTGATCTCAGAGCTGGCGGGCTCCATTCCGGAGCTGCAGGATGACGGTAGCTGGGCTGCAAAGGAAACCAACCAAGGTCAGACCCAAGGAAACGATGATCGATTGATGGCGGATGTAATACAGGTTGAGAAGAAGAAGGAGACAAAAAATGCACCCTTGCTTTATAACCTGGCAGAGTTACAGAATGATTGTTCCCGTTTCTTTAAGATCAGCCCGGATGAGACTTTAAAGATTACGCAGGAGCTTTACGAGAAGAAGCTGGTTACCTATCCAAGAACCGATGCCAGAGTATTATCCACCGCGGTAGCCAAGGAGATTAATAAGAATATCAAGGGCTTGCAAGGACTGGGCCAGTTCAGGGAATTTGCCTCTGAGATAATGGAACAGGGGTCGTATAAAAATATTGCGAAGACACGTTATGTGAATGACAGCCAGATCACGGATCATTATGCTATTATTCCCACCGGTCAGGGATTGAATGCGATAAATTCGCTCTCACATACCGCAGCGAGAGTTTACGAGACCATTGTGAGGAGATTTTTAAGCATATTTTATCCTCCGGCAGAATATCGTAAGATTGGAATTACTGTACAGATCAAAGGGGAAAGCTTCTTTGCTACCTTCCGAGCACTGGAGAAGGAAGGGTATCTCAAGGTGCTTGGAAGCTACAATGAGAAACCGGCTGCTCCTGTCAAGGGAAATTCCGAGGATAAGGAGAAGCAGGAGGAGAATGAAGCATCTGAGGATGAGAACAACGATCAGGCATTGTTGCAAAGGCTTATGAATCTGAAGAAAGGCTCTAAGCTTCCCGTAAAGCAGATTATAATTAAGGAGGGAGAGACTACCCCTCCGAAGAGATACAATTCCGGTGCATTAATTTTGGCCATGGAGAATGCAGGTCAGCTGATCGAGGATGACGAGCTCCGTGCACAGATTAAAGGAAGCGGAATCGGAACCAGTGCGACGCGTGCCGAGATCTTGAATAAGCTGGTCAATATCACTTATCTTAATCTGAATAAAAAGACGCAGATTATAACACCGACCCAGTTGGGTGAGTTAATCTATGATGTTGTAAATGCATCCATCAAATCCCTTTTGAATGCAGAACTCACAGCAAGCTGGGAAAAGGGACTTACCTATGTGTCCGATGGTAAGATAACCAAAGAGGAGTATACGGGCAAGCTGGAGGGTTTTGTCGCACGTATGGTGGAGGGTGTTAAAACGCTGAATAATCAGGCTGCTTTATCCAGGTATTTTAATGAAATCGTACCGTATTATAAGAAATAGCACCTAAAAGTAATACAAATAAGTAAGTCATGTATTCCATAATTATTAATAAGCTTTACAAATTAATCTCTTAAAAGAATAAAGGAGGAACGGGTATGTCAGAACATCTTATGATTAAGTCATTGTTTAATCTGAAGGAAACCATAGCGGCTGATATTTTCGTTGGTTGTACCTATCCCTGGGAGGTATTAGCGAAAATAAAGGAGGAGATTATAAAGATTGGTGCCGATTTATCTACCGATGAATATGATAAGCTGGCAGAGGATGTCTGGGTTGCCAAATCGGCAAAGGTTGCACCAACCGCTTATATCAACGGACCAGCAATTATCGGGAAGGATGCAGAGGTCAGACATTGTGCCTATATCCGTGGTAGTGCGATTGTAGGGGAAGGTGCTGTAGTCGGCAATTCTACCGAGCTTAAGAATGTAATTCTATTCAATAAGGTACAGGTGCCTCATTATAATTATGTCGGTGACTCTATCCTGGGCTTTAAAGCTCATATGGGTGCCGGCTCTATAACGTCGAATGTAAAATCGGATAAAACATTAGTGACCGTTCGTGCCGGGGAGTTGGTTATGGAGACCGGACTTAAGAAGTTTGGTGCGATTCTCGGAGATCATGTTGAGGTTGGCTGTAACAGTGTATTAAATCCCGGTACCGTAGTCGGCAGAAATGCCAATATTTATCCTCTGTCTATGGTTCGAGGTTATGTCCCCGAAGCATCAATTTATAAAAGGGCAGGGGAAGTAGTAACAAAAAGCGAATAATCTATAAAGTTTATGAAATAGTTCAGCTATTTTTAATGCAAAAAGGTGTAGACTTATTGAGATTTTTATGCGAAAATATGATACGTACACAAGATAAAATTTTAACAAGGATTTACATCCTATTGTTAAAATTTCTCTTGATTGATGAAAGCATTGTATTCTAATACATAATTAACGGGGACAAGCAAGGTTGTTTTCGTTAAGTAAGAAGTGAAATGCGATACTATGTATATTGAAAGGAGTTTCAAAACATGATTTATTCACATGAAGTTCAAATGATGTGTCCGGTAACCCAGGGTGTTCATCATGGAGCAGCACCAATTCCTCAAGAACCAAAATGGGTACAGGCGAAGGAAGTGAAGGATATCTCCGGCTTAACTCATGGTGTGGGCTTGTGTGCACCTCAGCAGGGTACCTGCAAATTAACTCTTAACGTAAAGGACGGCATTATTCAGGAAGCATTAGTAGAAACAATTGGTTGTTCCGGTATGACTCATTCCGCAGCTATGGCATCAGAAATTCTTCCCGGATTAACTATTTTAGAAGCATTAAATACAGACTTGGTATGCGATGCGATTAATGTTGCAATGAGAGAATTATTCTTACAGATCGCTTATGGTAGAACACAGAGTGCTTTCTCCGAGGACGGCCTTCCGATCGGTGCAGGTCTTGAGGACTTAGGTAAGGGTCTTAGAAGTATGGTTGGTACTATGTATGGTACTCTGGAAAAGGGTCCCCGCTATCTTGAGATGACCGATGGTTATGTAACCGGTATCGCTTTGGATGAGAATAGTGAGATTATCGGTTACCAGTTCGTTAACTTTGGTAAGATGATGGACTTCATCAAAAAGGGTGAAGATGCTAATACAGCATTTGAAAAATCCAAGGGTCAGTACGGCCGTGTTGCTGATGCAGTAAAGATCATCGACCCGAGACACGAATAGGAAAAGGAGGATACATACAATGGCTTTATTTGAATCATATGATAGAAGAATTAATCAAATCAATGCTGCTTTAAACAGCTACGGCATTGCTTCCATCGAAGAAGCAGAGAAGATTACCAAGGATGCCGGACTTGATGTTTACAATATGGTTAAGGGTATTCAGCCCATTTGTTTTGAAAATGCTTGTTGGGCATATATCGTTGGTGCAGCAATCGCAATCAAAAAAGGCTCCAGAAAAGCAGCTGATGCTGCAGCAGCAATCGGTGAAGGCTTACAGGCGTTCTGTATCCCCGGCTCCGTAGCAGATCAGAGAAAAGTTGGTTTAGGACATGGTAACCTCGGTAAGATGTTATTGGAAGAGTCCACCGAATGCTTCTGCTTCTTAGCAGGACACGAATCCTTTGCAGCAGCAGAGGGTGCAATCGGTATCGCTCAGTCCGCGAACAAGGTTAGAACAAAGCCTTTAAGAGTAATCTTAAACGGTCTTGGTAAGGATGCAGCTCAGATCATCTCCCGTATCAACGGCTTTACTCACGTTGAGACAGAGATGGATTATTATACAGGAGAAGTGAAGGAAGTTTCCCGTAAGGCTTACTCCAAGGGTCTTAGAGCAGCTGTTAACTGTTATGGTGCAAACGATGTAACCGAAGGTGTTGCAATCATGCATAAGGAAGGTGTTGATGTTTCCATTACCGGTAACTCCACCAATCCTACCAGATTCCAGCATCCTGTTGCAGGTACCTACAAGAAGGAATGTGTTGATCTCGGTAAGAAATACTTCTCCGTAGCTTCCGGTGGTGGTACCGGTAGAACACTTCATCCCGACAACATGGCAGCGGGTCCTGCTTCCTACGGTATGACCGATACTATGGGTAGAATGCATTCTGACGCTCAGTTCGCAGGCTCCTCCTCCGTACCGGCTCACGTTGAGATGATGGGTCTGATCGGTGCAGGTAACAACCCGATGGTTGGTATGACAGTAGCAGTAGCAGTATCCTTACAGGAAGCTGCTGAGGCAGGTAAGTTCTAAGGAAATACGCGCAAATAATAAAGAGGATTTCGCAAGCTGCAGAACAGCATGCGAAATCCTCTTTTTATTACAATGTGTCCGGCGAAGCTGGACACATTTGCCGGTGTAAGTCGGTCGCGGTAATTAAACAATAAATCTTGTCATTTTGGATTAGGGGTGATAGTATTATCTTTGTACAAAGAGCATGAAACAGCATGATAGAATGCGATCCATCTTGCTCTTTCATAATTTAGGAGGACGAAATAATGATAAAAGTGGTTGCAAAAAGTAAGGTAATGACGGACAAGATTGAAACTGTTTTAAGCATGTATGAGGAATTGGTTACTTCAACAAGACAAGAAGCAGGCTGTATCGTATATGAGCTTTATCAAGACCTGGAGGATCCGGCGGTATTGACGATGATTGAAGAATGGGAGGATAAATCATCTCTGGATGCACATATGAAGACAGAGCATTTTGTAAGAATCGTACCGTTGGTTGGGAAGTATGTTACAGAGAGTTCATTAAATATATACAATAAGGTATATTGATACATGGGACAATAACCATACGTTAGTATAAGAAGAAGTAAGCGTTTATGTTAGGACAAGATATTGTTTGAAGCGGACTGTGTGCAGCATGCATGCAGTCCTTACTTTGTATTGAGGTGGTAAAATTGGATTCGAGAGTGTATTCCATTTGGATGATACGATCTTGTGCATTTTATAAGAAAGTTGTCATTCCTTACGTTCGGATATTGACAATACCTTAACAATTAATTACAATGGTCGTTATAACTTTTGGATCGTGGGCTTGTGGTAGAGTGGAGGGATTAAGTTGAAGCTTAAAATGATAGACACTTATAGGGGATTACCTAAGAATATGTATATTATGTTCGGTGCTACGGTAATCAACCGATTTGGAGATTTTGTAATGCCTTTCTTAACGATGTACCTTACGATAAAGATTGGTCTTTCCATTGAGATGGCAGGCATTATTGTAACCATATGTTCTCTGATTGGGATTCCTTCTTCCTTGCTCGGGGGGAAGCTGGCCGATGAGCTCGGTCGTAAGAGGACTTATATGATAGCTCAGGCAGGAGCAGCCCTTTCCCTGGTACCCTGTGCATTTTTAACGAATCCCACGATCATTGTGGCATTCCTTATGGTATCCACCTTCTTTCACGGAGCGGTCCGTCCCCCGATGAATGCAATCATTACAGATATCCTTCCGCCTGAGCAAAGGCAGTCGGGTTTTTCGCTGCAATATCTTGGTATCAATATCGGTGTCGCTCTCGGACCGATTGTTGCGGGCTTTCTCTTCAAGAATTTACTTCCCCTATTATTCATCGGAGATGCGCTTACGTCGTTTATTGCGATGTTTCTGATTGGAAGAAATGTGAAGGAAGTCAAAGCCGATGATCTAAAGAAGACTGTCTATACCGAGCAGGAGAAAGAGGAGAAGGGTAATGTTCTTACTGCTTTATTCAAACGACCGCAGATTACACTCTTTCTCTTGACCTATATCATATACAGTTTTATCTATACACAGCATCGCTTTTCTCTGCCGTTGACAGCAGATGCGATTTTTGGTGAAAGCGGTGCCAGTAAGTTTGGAATTCTTATGAGCATTAATGCCTTTACGGTGTTATTCTGCACTGTGGGTGTAACCTCCTTAACCAAACGGTTTCGACCCTTGATTAATATCACAATTGCCGGTATCTTCTATGCGATCGGATTTGGTATGTTAGGTTTTGTCAGTAGTTATCCATTGTTTATTCTGTCGACAGTAATCTGGACGATAGGTGAAATCTTGGTGGTGACGAATTTCGGTGTATATCTGGCTGACAACAGCCCGAGCAACTTTCGTGCCAGATTTAATGCCATCGGTTCCTTAAGCTGGTCCATCGGAGCTGCACTTGGTACATCGATAGCCGGTAAGTTCATTGAGGAAATCGGTCTAAATTATATCTGGCCTTTGACCTTTGTTTTATCCATTATTGGTATTATTGGAATGTATAGTATATATATCAGAGGAATTAGAAGAAAAGCTCAGTTGATCGATAATAGAGAGATGGAGAAAGAAATCGCCTAAGTGAATTTACTGCAAACAAAAAGTAAGATGTATGAAAGGGTACTAATTTATCCTGGCATACATCTTTTTTGATGCTTATTTCGACATAATACATGCGTTTTCGTAGGACTTTCGTTGTATTTATAAGGTTTTCGTTGGTAAATGTGACAAAAAAATATATATATTGACAAGAAAAGCAAGTAATTATATAATTTTTCCATAGAAGTAAGTTGTAACTCACGAGACATACAAAAAATGTAAAATTTCGAGAGCGACAAGCTCGTTATCAAATTGAGAAAGGAGCTGCAAGTATGGATGACATTACGGGACTGGATTTATTGGAACAGGAGGACACCCAAAAGGGCAAGTATTTAACCTTTGCATTAAACGACGAGCTATATGGAATTGAAATCAAATACGTGACAGAAATAATCGGCATTCAGCAAATTGTTCAGGTGCCGGAGCTTCCGGTATATTTTAAGGGTATTATTAACCTAAGAGGAAAGATTATTCCGGTCATGGATGTAAGACTACGGTTTAACAAAGAATACAAGGACTATAATGATCGGACCTGTGTAATTGTTATTGATATCAGGGACATATCGATGGGCTTAATTGTTGACAGTGTATCCGAGGTGCTGAACATACCGGCGAATGATATTGTACCGCCACCGGAAGTGAGCAGAATAGGAAACAGATATATTAATGGCATCGGCAAGGTTGGAAATGAGGTAAAGCTTTTACTGAATTGTGATAAGCTCCTCTATGATGACGAAGTGGATAATGTCTTGAGTGCTTTATAAATTAATTATACTAGGAGGGTAAATTATGAAGTGGTTTTACAATATGAAGATAGGAGCAAAGCTCATTTCCAGTTTTATTTTAGTAGCACTGATTGCAGGTGTCGTTGGTGTGGTAGGTATCGTTAATATAGACAAGATTGATAAAAACGACACAGAGTTATATGAGAAGCTTACAGTGCCGATCGCAGAAGCCGGTCAGATGTCCAGAGTATTTCAGGAAATCCGAGTATGGAACCGTGATATGATATTGGAAAATAATGTAGATGATATCAATGCAATCTATGAGAAAATTCAGGGTAATATCACACAGCTGAATACCTTATGTGATTCATTCCAAGCGAAAATAATGTCGGAACGAATGCAGGAGGCTTTTGATCATTTCCTTTCAACAAGAGCAGAATATGGTGCTAATCTTAAGAAATTATTAGCTTTAGCACTGGAGAATAAAGATGAAGAGGCTTATCACTTTTTAGTTAACGACATGAAGGCCAGTGCAGATAATGAGCAGGCATCCATTGATAACCTGGTAAGTCTAAAGGTTGAAGATGCAGATGGAAAATCAATCACTAATTCTGCAACAGCCGATAAAGCCATTTTCACCATGCTGGTAGTAGTAGGCGGGGGCATGTTGATCGCGATTATTTTGGGAATCTTCATTAGTCGTATAATAGGTAATCCGGTGAAGAAATTATCGAAATCAGCAGAGCAGATTGCTGACGGAGATCTGAACATTGATATCGATATCAATACAAGGGATGAGGTTGGTGCCTTGGCGGCTTCCTTCCGAAGAATGAGTGATAACCTGAATAATGTAATGTCTAATATCAACGCAGCGGCCGAGCAGGTGGCATCCGGTGCAAGACAGGTATCAGAATCCAGCATATCCCTATCACAGGGGTCTACCGAACAAGCCAGTTCCGTAGAAGAGCTTTCATCCTCACTGGAGGAAATCTCTGTTCAGACGAAACAGAATGCAGAGAATGCAAAGCAGGCCAATTCTCTTGCGGAAACAGCAAAGGAGAATGCAAATACCGGTAATGATCAGATGAAGGATATGCTGAAGGCAATGGATGAAATTAATGAATCCTCCAGCAATATCTCCAAGATTATTAAGGTGATTGATGATATCGCCTTCCAGACCAATATCCTCGCACTCAATGCAGCGGTAGAAGCGGCAAGAGCAGGACAGCATGGAAAGGGCTTTGCCGTTGTTGCGGAAGAGGTAAGAAATCTCGCGGCACGTTCGGCTAAGGCGGCGAAAGAGACTACGACTATGATAGAAAGCTCGATCAAGAAAGTTGACGGCGGTACGAAAATTGCAAATCAGACAGCGGATGCTCTCGCTAAAATCGTAAGTGACATCGCGAAGGTTGCTAATCTCGTCGGTGATATATCCAATGCCTCAAACGAGCAGGCTGCAGGAATTGCACAGGTTAATCAAGGAATTATCCAAGTATCCAATGTGGTTCAGACAAATTCAGCTACCTCACAGGAAAGTGCAGCAGCGAGCGAAGAGCTTTCCGGTCAGGCAGAAATGCTTAAGGAGCAGGTATCCCGCTTTAAACTCAGAAGACATAGTATGGGTCAGGGAAGCTTTAAGCTGGAAGATAGCCTGAATCCTGCAGTTGTGAAAATGTTAAATCAAAGAAATGAGTCGAAGCATTCCGGTTTTTCCAACGAGAGTATCGAAAAAAATGCAGCAGATAAGATTAAATTGAATGATTATGAATTTGGAAAGTACTAATCAAAATAAGTAACTTACATAACGGATCTCCGGAGGAGACTTCCTCCGGAGCATCTTAAAACGATAGCATTGACAATATTATGCATTCGTTGACAGCACATGTCGGGAAAGATATAATCAACCATATACAAACCTAAGACGGAGACAATTATATGGAACTAGATGCAAGCCAAAGAAAAGAATATATCATCCTGCATGCCATCGATTTAATCGATAAAAACGGAATTCACAATGTATCAACGAAGGAAATAGCAAAAAGGTTAAGCATATCAGAGGGGTTGATTTTTAAATTATATCCGAAAAAGAGTGACTTGATTTTAGCGGTTTTAGAGCAATTTAGCTTTTATGACAGGGATATTTTTTATTCTGCAATCGATAAGAATGATGATGCATTGGAGGCTATTCGATTTTATGTTAATTCATATATGATTTATTATGAGAATTATCCTGCGATTACTGCGATTTACCAGGCTTATGATACCTTAAAAGGGGATGCTTTATTAGAGCAAAAAGCGAGAGACATTTTTTATGGCAGAATCGATTACCTGACAAAAATGATAGTGAGAGCTAAGGAGAGTGGCTTGGTACAGGAGACAGTCGATTCGGAGGACATCGCTTCAATCATATCATCGATTAATCGAGGGTTATGTCTGAAGTGGAGATTATCAGACTATAGCTTCTCCCTCAGGGAGAAGGCTGTCTATGCCACGAACCTGGTACTGGAAGCGATTAAAACATAGATATTAATTTCAATAGGAGGAAGAAGATGTCAGAACTTAGCGGCAATGAGCAAATGCTTGAGATGTATTTGTTTGAAACTCTTCATAATATAGAGCAATTAGAAAATTGTATCCTTGACATAGAGAAGACAGAAAACTGCTCCGATAATTCCATTAACGAAATTTTTCGCATCATGCATACGATAAAGGGATCGTCCGCCATGATGCTTTTTAACAATATCGCAAATCTGGCTCATGCGATGGAAGATCTGTTTTATTTTATCCGTGAACAGAAACCGCAATCCATCGACACCAGAGTGCTATCCGATCTGCTTTTGGAGGGCGTAGATTTTATTAAGATAGAGCTGGAGAAAATCCAAAATCATGATGCAGACGAAGGTAATTGTGAAGCCCTAATGGTATCCATCAAGGCATTCCTCGGAGACTTAAAAAAGAATTGTAACGGAAAGCCTATCCTAGAGGAAAAGCCTGTTGCCCAGGAGAAGCTTCAGTATTATATTATCCCGGACAAGCCATTAACCGCAGCCTCCATGCATTATTACAAAGCCAGATTATTCTTTGAAGACGGTTGTGAGATGGAGAATATACGGGCTTATTCGGTGATTCATAATCTTAAGCAATTTTCAGATAATATTAATTATGTTCCTTATGATATTATTGAGAATTTGGATACCATTCAGATAATCAGGGAAAAAGGGTTTACCATTTATTTTAAAATCAATAAATCCTTCTCTGAAATGGAGGAATATTTTCAAAAGACAATCTTTCTGGAAAAGCTGGAGCTGTCAGAGTTGTCGGAGGATATTGATTTTGAAGAGCAGCACGAACCCGATAGTTCACCCCAGGTTAGTGAAATCAAGGTTCCGGAGTACAAGAATAATCAAAATACAAGGGCTAAGGATAATCAGACCTATACGTCCGCTGTTCAAAATATTATCAGTGTCAGTGTTGCTAAGCTTGATAAGCTGATGGATCTGGTGGGTGAAATTGTAATCTCCGAATCCCTGGTTACACAAAATCCCGAACTGGAAGCCTTGGAGCTGGATGATTTTTATAAGGCAGCCAGACAATTACATAAGAATATTACAGAGCTGCAGGATACGGTAATGTCAATCCGCATGGTTCCCCTGGCATCGTCCTTCCAGAAGATGCATCGTCTGGTTCGCGATATGAATAAAAATCTGAATAAGGAAACAGAGCTGGAACTGATCGGTGAAGAAACCGAGGTAGATAAGAATATTATAGAGCATATATCGGATCCTCTGATGCATCTGGTACGTAATTCCATTGATCATGGGATCGAACCGGCGGATGCCAGAGAAGCAGCCGGTAAGCGAAGAGCGGGTAAAATTACACTGGAGGCTAAGAATTCAGGCAGTGATGTACTGGTAACAATAAGGGATGATGGTCGTGGATTAAACAAGCAGAAGATCGTTTCGAAGGCGATTGAGAGAGGCTTGTTGACGAAGCCGCAGGAGGAGTTGACGGATCGAGAAATCTTTAATCTGATATTTCTTCCGGGCTTCTCTACCAAGGATAAGGTCAGTGAATATAGCGGACGCGGTGTAGGAATGGATGTTGTAACCAAGAATATCGAGACCATAGGGGGCTCCATATCGGTAGAGAGCAAGGAGGCTGTCGGCACTGCGATAACATTGAAGATACCCTTAACCTTAGCGATCATCGACGGTATGAATGTAAAGGTCGGAAGCTCCAGATATACGATTCCAACCATGACAATCAAGGAATCCTTCCGTCCGGAGGTCTCGGATATCATCGTTGATCCGGATGGGAATGAAATGCTTATGGTACGTGGGAATTGTTATCCGATTCTGAGATTACACCAGATCTATCAGGTGGAGACGGAGATCACCGATTTTACTCAGGGTATCATAATTATGGTTGAGCAGGACGACAAGATGCTATGCATCTTTGCAGATGAATTATTAGGACAGCAGCAGGTGGTAGTGAAAGCACTGCCGGACTATATTAAGAATATTCGAAAAATACATGGAATTACGGGCTGTACCTTACTTGGCGACGGCAGCATCAGCCTGATTATCAATGTGGCGGATCTTATCCAGTAAAATACTCGTATATGAGGATGATGATAAGTAATGAAGGATGTTATTGACAGGAAGGAAGGGAATGAAAGTGCAGGAAGGAACCAGAATTGTGAGGAATCAGGATGATATGGTCACAGCATTGGATTGTATCGGCGATGGAGTCATCATTACCGATTTATCAGGGTGCATTACCTATATGAACGCTGCTGCTGAGGAGCTGACACAATGGAGTGATCAGGAAGCGTTCGGGAAGCACATTGATGATATTCTTTCCTTAATGAATCATCATACTTTGAGACCAATCATCAATCCTTTAAACGAGGTAATCGAACGTCTGGAGAAGGTAGGACTAAAAAATCATACTGCTACCTTGACCAGAACAGGACAGATGCGAATATTGTCAGCCAGTTATTCGCCGATGCGTGATTCGAAAGATTCTGTAACAGGTGTAATCATCGTTTTCCGTGACATAACGAAGATTAAGTCAATGGAAGACGAGATAACAAACGAGAGAAATAATCTGGTAGTAGCTTTTGAGGCCATTCCGGTGGGGATCGTAGTAATCGACGAGGATCGTGTGATTAAACAGACCAATGGAATAGTGAAGGATATGCTGCATCTGGGTCAGGAAGATATTGTTGGTAAGAAATTCGGCGACGGAATGTTCTGTAAAAACAGTATGGGTAGTGGCTGCGGATATGGCCCCAACTGTTCGCTTTGTGATCTTTGGAGTAATATCAGGAGAGTTGTATCAACGGGTAAGCCGAATAAAGATGTTATTGTACAGCATTCTTTTATTATCAATGGTGAGACAATTAGGCCATGGTTCAAGGTCAATTTTGTACCAATTATAATCGACGGGAAGAAACATATCATTCTTGCGATGGATGATATAACGGCTTTGGTGGAGCAGGAAGAGGAATTGATCCGATCCAAGAATTTTACACTGAAGATATTTGACCGTTTTCCGATTATGATGTGGAGAACAGATCAGAACATGCAAAGTGATTTTGTAAATAAGGCGTGGCAGGAATATACCGGACTTACGATGGAACAAGCAAGAGGCAACGGTTTCTTCAATACCTTTCACAGTGAGAATATAGATCGTGTTACTCAGGTGCTCAAGAATGCTTATGAGAAACGGATTCCTTTTGTAATCGAACATCAAATGAAGTATCATGACGGATCCTACCGATGGGTAGTATGTCAGGGAAATCCTTATTATGATCTGGATGACGTATATGCCGGTTTCATCGGCAATGTATATGATATGAATGACCATATGCTTGCTGAGAAAGCGTTGAAGGATAGTGAAGTGAAATACAGACAGCTATTTGATAATGCCACAGACAGTATCATCTTACATCGATATGACGAGACAACAAACAGCAGTAGGATTATTGATGTCAACGAGGCAGCCTGCAAAAGACTAGGCTATACGAAGGAGGAATTAACCAAGCTTACACTCTATGATATTCGTTCTGAAGAAATGAGAGATAAACTAACAGAGACCTATTATAATCTTCTGACCAGAGAACACTATGTCTATAATTCTGTGCATGTATCCAAGGATGGAAGACGAATTCCCATGGAGGTAAGCGGTCAGCTGTTTGAGATGAACGGAGAAACGGTAATTCTGTCTATCTGCAGGGATATAACCGAGCGGTTGAATGCAGAGCGATTAATCTGGGAGAGTCAAAAGAAATATCATAGTTTATTTGCGAATATGTCGGATGCATTCATATTATTAAGAACAATTATCGATCAGATGAAGGTAATCGATTTTGAGTTGGTAGAAGCAAACCATTCCTCGGAGCAAATGTTAGATTTTAATGTCTCGGAATCTATCGGTCGTAGGGTATCTGAGGTATATCCGGAATTCCTGGCCGACTTGATTAAGAGAATTGATAACGAAGTTGAGATGAACGGAAGCATGGATCGGCTATCGGTATATGAATATGAAGATACTGCATCCGGTCGTTGGTTTAATATATCAGCCTTTATTCCGGTTGAAGACATGTTTGCGATTATCATCTCAGAAATTACTGACCGAAAGATGGCGGAGCTTACTCTGTTTGAGAGCCAGAAAAAACTTGTCAAGGCGAAGGAAGAGGCAGAAGCGGCGAACATAGCAAAATCAGAGTTCTTAGCCAATATGAGTCATGAGATTCGGACTCCGATTAACGGTATGACCGGTATGATTGAGCTGACCATGATGACAAGGTTGAGCGAGGAGCAACGCAATAATTTGAATACAGCAAAGAATTGTGCTGATTCTCTCTTGAATATCATAAATGATGTTTTGGATTTCTCAAAGATGGAGGCGGGTAAATTTAAGATAGATAATACCTACTTTGATTTGCCGGAGTTGGTAGCAGAAATCAATAAAATACATTCTGTTCGGGCTAAGGAAAAGAAAATTGAGCTGGTCAGTGATATTTCCGATGATCTTCCTACCTATTTGTATGGAGATCCCAATCGCTTACGCCAGGTTCTCAATAATCTGATCAATAATGCGATAAAATTTACTGAGACAGGATCAGTTTTCTTCCGCATTACCAAACTTTATGAAGCAAATGAGAATATTCAGTTAGAATTTGCGATTATTGATACCGGGATCGGAATATCTGCAGAAAATAAGGAGAAGCTTTTTAAAAGCTTCAGCCAGATTGACGCTTCCTATACAAGAAAGCATGGAGGAACAGGGTTAGGTCTTGTAATCAGTAAGCAGTTAATTGAGATGATGGGTGGCCGGATCTCGGTAGAAAGTGAATTAGGGAAGGGTAGCACATTCTTCTTCAACCTTCCTTTCCTAATTGGTAAAAATATGGAAAAGAAGTCATCGATGCTGATCAATACGAAGCAGGAGACAATAGTTAAAATACTCCTGGTTGAGGATGAGCCGATTAACCGGATTGCGCTAACCCGTTTGCTGGAACTAAAGGGGCATAAGGTTATGGTAGCCGGTAATGGCTTAGAAGCTCTTGAGGCATATAAAAAGGATCGATTTGACTTAATATTAATGGATATACAGATGCCAGAGATGGATGGCGTCGAAGCCGTGAGGCGAATACGTGAAATAGAACATAATAAGAAGAACGGAGGTATAGCGGAACATGTTCCGATTATCGCAGTAACCGCATTCTCTCTGATTGGAGACCGGGAACGCTTCTTGAACAGCGGTATGGATGAGTATATATCAAAGCCGATTAAAATAGACGAACTGCAGCAGCTAATCAACAGTGTTCTGGTCAAAAACAGTAACGATGACTTTAATGAGGTGCCGGTTATTAATGATAAGGGTGAGATAGAATTTATGCACAATTCTATCTCAAAGATCGATAATGATATGGCGGCTGTGGTGGAGAGAGCGGATAAGCTGCTCAACGAACTGGTAATTATGGTAATGAATAATAACTATATGGAAGTGGAAGAGAATGTTCATACCATCAAAGAGTTATTTGGAAGTATGGATGCTCAGGAGTTAAAGGATGCTGCCTTTAAGATTGAGCTCTCTGCAAGAAAAGGTAAATATCAGAACCTTTGGGAGGATATAAACCATATGATATTCCAGTTCGAACTATTAAAGAAAAATAACCTTAAGGAGGAATAACCATGCTAAAAATACTGATCGCTGAGGATGACTTTGCCAGTCGTAAGTTTTTAAGTGCTTTTTTATCACAATACGGCGAATGTGATGTTGTTGTGGATGGACTTGAGGCAATCGATGCTTATATGATATCAATGAGAGAGAAAAAACCATATGACCTCATCTGTCTGGACATCATGATGCCTAAAATTGATGGTGTTAAAGTGCTTAAGGCCATCCGGGAAATTGAAATGAAAAAATACATCCTACCGGAGAAGCGAGTAAAAATAATTATCACGACAGCCTTATCAGAGGCAGAGCTCGTACATGAGGCCTTTCAGTATGGGTGTGAAGCATATGCCTCGAAACCCATTAAAACAGATAAGTTCATCGAGGTAATGCACAAGATAGGGTTACCGATGGAGGAAGCGTAACGACAAATAGTGATATAAATTGACATGCCGTTCGGTTATATCATATAATATTTATATACTCTTTTCGTTATAGTAAAAAATGCAAAGGCAGGTGGAAGTTATGTACCAAAAAGAAGGGAAACATCATAAGATCGCCATAGGAATGGATAATATAGTAAGATCCTTCCGAGACAATGAGGCCATATCAATCTCAGTGATCTATGCTATCTTTGGTGTATTATGGATCCTACTGTCCGATCTGCTTTTGGAAATAATTATAACCGACCCGGAGAATTATAGGCTTTTTCAAACCTATAAAGGATGGTTCTACATATTACTTACCACTCTTATGTTATTTATCCTGATACGAAACCGGATGCTACTGCTAAAAAATGAGATGAATAAAACGGTGGCTGCATACGCCAAGCTTCAGACTGCTCATGAGAAGCAGTTGAAAATAGAGGCGGAGCTTATATATCAGAAGCAGCTGACCGAGAGTATAATATCGGAAGCACCGGTATTTATCGTGACACACGATGAGCATAAAATCATCAGCTTCAATCCCTATTCTCAGAAGGTATGTGGCTACACGGAAGACGATCTGCGAGACAGGAGCTGGATGGAGGTTATGGTAAATCCGGAATATCGTCCGAAGCTTCTATGTATTTTTGAAGAAATCAGGGAAAAGAAACAGATCAGTAATTATGAATTTCCTCTGATTGCGAAGGATGGATCCGTAATAAATATCTTATGGAACAGTAGTCTAATAACTTCGCCTACCGATGGGAATATCAGCTACTTTGTATCCTTTGGCGCAGATATCAACGAAAGAAAGCGATATGAAGAGAAGGTAAGACATCTGGCTTATTATGACAGCCTTACCGGACTTCCCAACAGAACCATGTTTGAAAGTGAAATTAATCGTTATCTGGGTCAGGAGCATATTGGAAGCTTCATGATTGCCTATATCGATATTGATAATTTTAAGACCATCAACGACTCCATGGGTCATCAGGTGGGAGATTTATTCCTGACATACTTTGCCGAATGTCTTAGAGCGGAAATCAGGGAGCCTAATTTTACTGCAAGACTAGGTGGTGATGAGTTTGCTATTCTTTTCTTCCATGTCAACCGTGAGGAACTCTTAGAGTATATCGAGGTGATCCGAAAACGCATCAGCAAAACCTGGTCGATTGAAAATTATCAGTTTTTCATCTCTATGAGCATCGGAGTGGTATGTTATCCATATGATGGCAAGGATTCTAACCAATTGCTTAAGAATGCCGATATCGCAATGTATGAAGCAAAGAGAGAGGGGAAGAACCGGGTACTGTTCTATCAAGAGAAAATTAACGATGAGAATTTCAAGCATATGAAGATGATCAATAATCTTCAATATGGTATTGATGAAGAACAATTTATACTATATTATCAGCCTCAATTTGATCTGGCAACAGGAATTATGAATGGGGTTGAGGCCTTGGTGCGATGGATCCATCCTCAGGAGGGCTTCATATCGCCGGGGGATTTTATTCCGGTAGCAGAGGATTCCGGACAAATCTATAAGCTGGAACGTTGGATTGTAGCGAAGGCTTTAGAGCAGAAACGCATCTTAGAAGATCAAGGCTTTTCCGATATCATTATGTCGATTAACCTATCCGGTAAGACCCTGACCAGTGAAATGAATTTTATGGAGTTGGAGCAGATCATAGCCACAGCGAAGGTGGATTTTAGTAAGGTTGTGATTGAGATTACTGAGACAGCAAATATCTCGGACGTGGAGAATGTAATCAATCATCTTAACCGCCTAAAAGCCTTAGGCATCCGAGTGGCCTTAGATGATTTCGGAACCGGCTATTCCTCCTTGAATTACCTGAAGAAGTTTCCGATTAATATTATAAAGCTAGATAAGAGTTTTATCGATTCCATTAATGAAAACGGCATTGATACTCTTTTGATTAAAAATATTTTAACCCTTGCACATGATTTAGAATTTGAGGTTATCGCAGAAGGAATTGAGACCAGAGAACAACTTGTATTTTTGAAGGAACACTATTGCGGATCAGGGCAGGGCTACCTGCTTAGCCGACCTGTACCTGAGGAAAAGATATATGAGTTGTTAATAAACCAATTTCGATATGAAGTTTAATGATACGAATCGAAGAGGATAAGCTTATTACTTATCCTCTTCTTCCGCTTCCTTCACAATATGATCAAGAACATTGATGAGATCATGAATGGTATAAAGCTCCACATTTCTATCAAGAATTGTGTTCTTTAATTCAATGGACAGGGTTTCAAATTTTTCGCGAATAGCCGGAGCTACATATGACATAGTATCACCTGAATTCTTATTATAATAGGGAAGGGTGTGTTGCGGTATTTACGCAACGCACCTTTCCCTATTAACATATCCAGAGATACTAAATTTATGTAAGGTAGCAGGATTTATAGAAAGTTTATAATTTCTTTATAAAAAGGATATTGATTATCTGTTATATATGATGTATAACATATATTGCAGATAGATATTAATTTGTTATTAAAGGAACGCATTAATCGAATGTGTTCCGGAACTGATTAACCAATAATTATATTAAGAAGGAGTGGTATTTATGTTAAGACCAGCATTATTTGAAGCTACCGGACCCTTATTCTTTGACAGAGTATTTCATGACTTCTTTGGTAATGGTCTGAATCATTTTGATAACTTCAGCACAGATGTCATTGATCAAGGCGACAGTTATTTATTACAGGCAGAGTTGCCGGGTTTCCAGAAGGAAGAGATTACGATTGACCTGGACAAGGATAATTTAAGTATCACCGCTTCCCATAGCGAAGAGAAGAAGGATAGCAAGGATAATTATATAAGACAGGAGAGGCGCTATCAATCTTACAGCAGAAGCTTCCATATTCCGGGCATTAAGAAAGAGAGTATCACAGCCACCTATAATAACGGTGTATTAGAGGTTACGCTACCCAAGGATAGTAATGTGGTAAATGAGCCTAAACGGATTGAAGTGAAGTAAATAATAACATAATCATGAAAAGCCGGTTCGAGGTGCTCCCTACAGGGAGCCCTTCGAACCGGCTTTTCATGATTATAATCGTACAGATATTATGCAAAAGGATTCTCAGATTTATAGAGCATACTCTTTGGCTGATTGAAACCGATATCTGTAACTCCAAGATAACGGAATACACTATAAAGAGCTTTGCCGTAATGACCGAAGGCAACCGCTCCGTGATGAGGATAATTCTTCTCGATCAGCACATGACGGTAGAAGCGTCCCATCTCGGAGATGGCGAATACACCGATGGAACCAAAGGAACGAGTAGCAACCGGAAGAACTTCACCTTCTGCTACATATGCTCTTAGCTTAGCATCCGATGAGCTCTGCAGACGGAAGAAGGTGATCTGGCCGGGAATAATATCACCTTCCAGGGTACCACGGGTTATGTTAGGCTCCTGATTCGGTTCTAAGCTGCGCGCCATAATCTTCTGATTTTTCATGGAGGATTTGCTCAGCTTACAGATTGCTGTATTGCCGCAATGGAAGCCCATGAAGGTATCCTTATGCTCATAGCTGTATTTACCCTTGATCTCCGATTGATACATATCTGCCGGAACGGTGTTGTTAATATCAAGAAGAGTAACGGCATCCTCGCTGATACAGGTTCCGATGTATTCACTTAAGGCACCATAGATATCAACCTCACAGGATACGGGGTAACCCATGGCAGTCAGTCGGCTGTTAACATAGCAGGGTACAAAGCCGAACTGTGTCTGGAAGGAAGGCCAGCACTTATTCGCAAAAGCAACATATTCTCTTGCGCCTTTATGCTCCTCAGCCCAGTCAAGAAGGGTGATTTCGTATTGTGCAAGCTTCGGAAGAATTCCGGGCATTTTGTTACCTTCGCCTAATTCCAGCTCCATGCTCTTGATAACTTCCGGAATGCGGGGATCATTTGCATGAGCGTTAAAAGCTGCGAAAAGATCGAGCTCAGAGTTCTCCTCAATCTCCACGCCTACATTATACAGCTGCTGGATCGGAGCGTTGCAGGCAAGAAAATCCTGAGGACGAGGACCAAAGGATATAATTTTAAGATTATTTAAGCCTACGATCGCTCTTGCAACCGGTACAAATTCACCGATCATATCAGCAACTTCTTCCGGTGTTCCAACGGGATATTCCGGTATGTATGCTTTGATGTTTCGAAGCTTCAGATTATAGCTGGCATTGAGCATACCACAGTAAGCATCGCCTCTGCCATCCAGAAGATCCTCTGAACTTTCCTCAGCTGCTGCAACAAACATGGTAGGGCCGTCAAAAAATTTAGCCAACAGCGTCTCTGCGGTCTCGGGACCGAAATTGCCAAGGTATACGACTAAAGCATTACATCCGGCAGTCTTGATTTCCTCGAGAGCTTTTTTCATATGAAGCTCATTCTCAACGGTGGTAGGACATTCAAAAATCGTGCCATATTTTTGCTCATATGCAGTAACAACTGCCTTTCTTCTGCTTGCAGAGAGCTCCATTGGGAAGCAGTCTCTGCTTACCGCAATAATACCAAGTTTCATTTTAGGAATATTCATCGTTAATTGCCTCCTTAATTTTTCATTCTAGCATCCTTTCTTATTATATTGGTTTCCATTAATACAGTCAATAAATTATCTTTGGAAACTTCATTTTCTTGCACTAATATATGGATTCATAGACGAAGCATTTTTGAAGATAATAAAGGTATTGAATAAGAAGTCGATGTATGATAGGATTATTTTAACAGCAATGTCATATATATACTGTGATATAGCGATACTTAATATGCAAAGGGGAAATAGTCATGGGAGATTATAACAATCCAAACGAGAATAATAACCAACCCAATAATTTGGATCCGAATCAGCAGAGCGGACAGCCAAATAATCAACCGCCTCAGCAGGATCAACCGCAGAATGGGCAGAATTATCAGCAATATAATCCGAATCCGAACGGATATCAGCAATACAATCAGAATCCTTATCAAAACAATCAATATCAATATGGTCAGTATCAGCAATACCAGACACCGGTACAACCCCAGAGTAACGGAATGGCAGTTGGATCTCTGATCTGTGGTATCCTAGGTATTTTGCTCAGTTGTTGTCTGTGGTATATTGCAATTCCGCTTGCGATTGCAGGCTTGGTATTAGGCATTCTTGTGATCAAGAATAAAAAAGGCGGTAAGAATCTCGCCATTGTCGGAATTGTTCTCAGTGCAATTTCGATTATTATCGGTATCTTCGCAGCAATTATGGTGATTGCGGTACTAACCAATCCTAAATTTGGTTCTATGTACCAAGAGATTTTACAGGAAATCGAGACAACGTATTAATCAGGTTATGTATCATCATAATACGCATATGATTTAAGTGTTTTTAGCTTGATACTGGCTCAAATAAAGGAAGAATAACAAAGGCTGTACACTTTATTATGGTGTACAGCCTATTTTTGATACTCAGTTAAAAATATACGGATATTTTTTATGGGGCCAGAACAGTAGATAGATTACGAGCAATATAATAGAGCAACATCAGTGCGATCAAAACAATATAAAACCAAAGCTGTCTTGGTAGTAAGCGGATCGGTCTTCCAAAGCTGGCAGCGGCAAATTCAATATAGGCGATTGTAGCCAGCAGCAGTATAAGTACCGGAGTAATATTAAATTGCAGAGAAGCTGTGATGTCTCCGTTCAGTAAAGCGGATACACTTCTGGTATTACCGCAGGCAGGGCAATAGAGATGAAGCTTACGATACAAAAAGCAAGCCGGTATAAATGGTACCAAGGCCAGAATGCACTCCTTTAAGTAAATAATTAGGATGCCTACTATAGGGAGGGTAAGTGTGATTATTTTGTTTCTTTTATATTTGGTCATGATTACTCCGTTCTTCCTTGATGAATCGGAAACGGTAAGAATAGGCTGATGTTTCCTTGCTTTAGTATAGCATAGGATTTATTCTGTGAAAAGCGAAGGCTGATAAAAAGTTCTTTCAGGGCTTGTGATGCGATAAGGAATGATATATAATAAGGAAAATCAACTTTAACACAATAAAGTATAAAACTGTAAGAGTAATTATAACAGGAAGGATATCTATTGTTCATGGAATTAAGAGAGTATTTGAAGACACACCGAGTGTTCCCGGACGGTTCAATGGGCACCTATTATTGCAGCATTGTGAATCAACCTAATGCAATATCGGAGAAAGCCAATCTTACTGCACCGGATATTATAAAAACAATTCATATCGACTATTTAAGAGCCGGGGCAAGGTTACTGAGAACCAATACCTTTGCGGCCAGTCGAGAGGTACTGCAGTGTACCACTGAGGAACAGATCCGCATAGTTAAAGCTGCCTGTTCCATCACGAAGGAGGCAGTACAATCCTTTCTGGCAGAAAGGCGGGATACTCCTTCGATATGGATTCTAGGTGATATCGGACCGATCCCGGAGGATGCCCAGGCGAAGGAAGAGGATATCCTTGAGGAATATAGACTGTTATGCGACTTATTTATTGAATTGGGAATGGATGGAATTCATTTTGAGACCTTCCCCAGTACCTATTATATAGAAAAATTGCTTCCCTATATCAAGAGTAAGAAGCCGTCTCTGTTTGTAATGACCTCCTTCTCTGTGAATAAGAATGGCTACAGTACAGCAGGTATCAGTGCTAATCGCTTACTTGATAAGGCTAGTCGGCTGGAGGGTATTGATATCTGCGGTCTGAACTGTGGGGTAGGCTCCGGTCACATGCAGCAGCTTTTCGCTAAGCTTGCGCTACCGGAGGGAAGCTGCCTTTATGCAGCTCCCAACGCAGGTTATCCGGAACAGCTGCAAAATCGTATGGTTTTCATGGATAATGCCAGATATTTTGCGAATAACATGAAGCAGATTGCGGAAATGGGAATATCGATGACCGGAGGTTGTTGTGGAACAACACCGGAATATATAGCAATGATGATTGACCTGATCGGAGACGTCTGTTATCCCTTAACGAGAGAAGAGGGTCATAAGGCCACGGGGAATGGGCTAGAGATCAAGGGAAATGAGTTCTTTGAGCTTATATGCAGTGGTAAAAAGGTGATTGCGGTTGAACTCGATCCTCCCTATGATGCAGATATCGAACGGGTTATGGAATGTGCTCATATCCTGAAAGAGAGTGGAGCAGATATCATTACCTTTGCCGATTCTCCGATGGGGAGAAGCCGGGTTGATTCGGTACTTATGGGAATCAAGATTGCGGAGGAGACGGGGGTAAAAGTAATGCCCCATATCTGTTGTCGAGACCGTAATATGATATCGATGCGTTCCACACTTTTAGGAGCATACATTCATGGAATTCGTAATTTGTTGCTGGTTACCGGTGACCCGGTTCCCGGTGAAAGCAGGGTCTCAACAACCGGTGTCTTTGATCATAACTCGATACAGCTGATGGAATATGTTAAGGAAATGAACATGGAGCACTTTGCAAAGGAACCCTTTTACTTTGGTGGTGCGCTGAACCATAACCGAGGTCAGATTGCTAAGGTTGTTGAACGTATGAAGCGTAAGATTGATGCAGGAGCGAAGTTCTTTCTTACCCAACCGATCTATTCGAAGGAAGATGCCTGTCGGATCAAAAGTATCAAGGAGCAGGTGGATACGAAGATTTTATGTGGAATAATGCCCCTGGTTAGTTATAAAAATGCCCGCTTCATTCAGAATGAGATGCCTCAGATACATGTTCCGGAGGAGATTATGGAGCGATATCGACCGGATATGTCAAGAGAAGAGGCGGAGGCGGTTGGAGCAGAGATTGCCAGGGAAGTGATAGAGATGTTGGGCGATGTTGCAGATGGCTATTATATTATGTTACCATTTAATCGAGTCAGTCTCATGGAGAAAATATTCCATACAGAAAGGTAAAGGTGGAACTATGACAAGACAGGAATTTATCGCTTTAACAGGCTCTAAGATAACAATAGTAGATGGGGCTACGGGAAGTAATCTGCAAAAGCGCGGTATGCCTACAGGAGTGAGTCCGGAGGTCTGGATGCTTGAGAATCCCCGAGTACTTATTGACCTTCAGAGAGAATTTCTTGAAGCGGGATCTGACATCCTGTTTGCTCCTACTTTTACTGCGAATCGTATTAAATTATCGGAATATGATCTTGCGGATCGGATGGAAGAGATTAACCACGGCTTAGTTGCCTTGTCCCAAAGGGCGGTAGAGGAATATCGCCTAAATACTGGTAGCACGAGAAAGGTCTATATTGCAGCGGATATCACCATGACCGGAGAGCAGATCTATCCGGTTGGAACGAAGACCTTTGAAGAGCTGGTGGAGGTATATAAGCAGCAGCTACAATACATTTTACCAATGAGTGTTGATTTGGTGGTGGTAGAGACTATGATGAGTCTGCAGGAGTGCAGAGCTGCTCTTCTGGCGGTAAAAGAGGTCTGTGATCTACCCGTCATTATTTCGTTAACCTATAATGAGAACCAAAGGACCCTTTATGGTACCGATCCAAAAACGGCGGTAATCGTCCTTCAAAGTATGGGTGCCGATGCGGTTGGGATCAATTGCTCCACCGGTCCCGATAAGATGCTTGAGATGGTACATGAGATGAAGAAATATGCAACAGTACCAATTATGGCTAAGCCCAATGCCGGGATTCCGAGGCTGATTGACGGTGAGACGCATTTCCCAATGAATCCGATTGAATTTGCGGATCAGATGGAACTGTTAATCGACGCAGGTGCTGATATCGTCGGTGGATGTTGTGGAACAACACCGGAGCATATGAAACAGCTTGTGGATAAAACGATAGGAAAGCATCCCTTAGAGGCAAAGAAAGAGCATGTCAGAGCTTTGACAACGGAGCAGATGACCGTAGAGATTCCTCTGGAAGGACCGTTTATGGTGGTAGGTGAACGGATCAATCCTACGGGAAAGAAAGCGCTGCAGGCGGAGCTTCGAGAGAGGAAGCTTGATATTGTAGCACAGATGGCAACGGAACAGGCAGAACTAGGAGCAGCCATACTTGATGTAAATGTCGGTATGAACGGAATTGATGAGCAGGAAGTTATGCTTTTGGTAATGCAGGAGGCATTGAACTCCTCAAAGCTTCCGCTCTGCATTGATTCCAGCCATGTAGCGGTGATCGAAGCCGCATTGAGAATCTACCCCGGGCGGGCTTTGATTAACTCGATTTCTCTGGAGAAAGAAAAATTTGAGAAGTTAATTCCGATCGCTAAGAAATACGGTGCGATGTTTATTCTATTACCTTTATCTGACCAGGGCTTACCAAAGGATATTAGGGAAAAGAAACAGATTATTCAGACGATTTTGGCAAGAGCCTATGAGTGTGGCTTGACAAAAGATGATATTATTGTAGATGGTCTGGTCACTACGGTCGGAGCGAATAAGAATGCAGCGCTTGAGACCCTGGAAACGATTCGTTATTGTAAGGAAGAGCTTGGAATCGCTACAATTGTAGGATTATCCAATATCTCCTTCGGACTTCCGGAACGGCAATTTATTAATAGCACCTTCCTTGCCTTTGCAATACAGGCTGGACTTACTATGGCCATCGCAAATCCTTCGCAGGATCTGTTGGTGAATACCGCTCTGGCTGCGGATTTGCTCCGAGCGGTTGAGGATGCACCGCAGCGCTTTATTGACCGTGCCGCCAAGAGACCGACGACGATAACGGCAGAAAATCAACCCTCCCAATCCGAAGAGAAGAGGGAGTCAGGTAAGCCTACCAACTCATCCAATCAAGGAGCAAATGATAGTGGCCCTTTGAAGAATAATAAGCAGGCTATCTTTACAGCGATTGTCAAGGGTAATCGTAAGAATATAATCACTCTGGTAGAGCAGGAGATTAAGGATACGGATCCGCAGAAGCTCATAGAAGAGACTTTGATACCTGCAATTAATGAAGTCGGCAATCTCTATGATAAACAGATCTACTTTCTGCCTCAATTAATCGCCGGAGCAGAGACGATGAAGCTGGCAATCGATTATCTTGAGCCAATGCTGAAAAAGGATGATAACGAGGCTTCAAAAGGTACCATTGTAATTGCAACTGTTGCCGGCGATATTCATGACATAGGTAAAAACTTAGTTACCTTGATGCTCAAGAATTATGGCTTCCGAGTGATCGATCTAGGTAAGGATGTACCAACACCACTTATTGTTCAGACCGCAAAGGAGGAAAAGGCAGATATCATTGCGCTTTCTGCTCTGATGACGACCACTATGGTTGAGATGAAGCGCGTTGTTCAGGAGGTAAAGGCACAGGGACTTACGGTTAAAGTAATAATCGGTGGAGCGGTAATTACCGACAGTTATGCCGAGGAAATCGGTGCAGACGGTTACTCTGAGGATGCCGGGTCTGCTGTAGCTCTGGTTAAGAGGCTATTGGATAAGTAGATACTGCGGAACGAGAAGCTGAAGGCATCTCTCTCAGTTATATATGATGTATTATAAATAAATACTTTATGCCAGACGAATCGATACTGGCTTGCAAAAAGATTGGTAGACCTAAGTTGTTATGAGGTTACCAATCTTTTTTATTTATGCAACGATAAACTGAAGCAATATATTACCATTTTTTAGCAATATAGCACGTTGATAATTTTATGAATTGTAATATAATGGAAAATGCAAGTCCGGATAAGTACTATAATAGCGTATGAGGTATGAAAAAGATGAAGAAAGTTGCATTAATTACAGGTATTACAGGTCAGGATGGTTCATACCTGACGGAATTACTTTTGGAGAAAGGCTATGAGGTTCATGGTATCATAAGAAGACATAGTGTAATAAGCACAACAAGAATTGACTATTTGTTTGAGAACCCGATGATAGGAAATGTCTCGCTATTCCTCCATTATGGAGATTTGATTGATTCCAGCAATTTAAATCGTCTGATCGAGAAAATAAGACCGGATGAAATATATAATCTGGCAGCGCAGTCCCATGTAGCTGTATCCTTTGAGGTTCCGGAGTATACAGCAGAAGCTTCTGGGGTCGGCACCCTGCGATTGCTAGATGCCATTCGTGAAAGCGGTCGGATGTGTAAGTTTTATCAGGCTTCCACCTCGGAATTGTTCGGTGGACTGCCTGGGACTGCACCACAGAATGAGCAGACACCGTTTTATCCAAAGAGTCCTTATGGTGCAGCGAAATTATATTCCTATTGGATTACGGTAAACTATAGAGAATCATATAATTTATTTGCTTGTAATGGAATCCTGTTTAACCATGAATCACCCAGACGGGGTGAGACCTTCGTTACTCGTAAAATCACCAGAGCAGTTGCGGGAATTATCGCGGGTAAACAGGAGAAATTGTCTCTCGGTAATATGGATGCCATGAGAGATTGGGGCTTTGCCGGGGATTATGTGGAAGGTATGTGGAGAATGCTTCAACAGGATAAACCCGGAGATTACGTATTGGCTACCAATGAGACCTATTCCGTACGAGAATTCGTAGAAGCATCTTTTGCTGAGGTGGGGATAAGCTTGGAATGGAAAGGTAAGGGTGTGGATGAAAAGGGCTACGATCGTAATACCGGAAGATTGCTGGTAGACGTCAACCCCAGATTCTATCGACCTGCTGAAGTTGAACTTCTATGGGGAGATCCTTCGAAGGCTGAGAAGGAGCTTGGATGGAGACGTAAGGTGAACTTCCGTGAATTGGTTCATATGATGGTAGATCATGATATGAAGGAAATTGCAGGTATGAGCCTGAAGGATTATAACTGTGAGGATCGCTTACTGGAGGTTATATGAGGAAGGAAAGTAAGATATATGTTGCCGGGCATCGTGGTTTAGTCGGATCTGCTATTATCCGTAATTTAACCGGTAAAGGTTATCATAACATTATCACAAGGACACATAGAGAGCTGGACCTGACCAGTCAGCCGGAGGTTAGAGAATTCTTTGAAAAAGAGGAGCCGGAATATGTTATATTGGCTGCAGCGAAGGTAGGCGGTATCCATGCCAATCATTCGACACCTGCAGAGTTCATATATGAGAATCTGATGATACAGAATAATGTCATACATAGCGCTCACTTAAATAAGGTGAAGAAGCTTTTATTTTTAGGTAGCACCTGTATCTATCCTAAGATGGCTCCACAACCAATTCCGGAAACAGCGCTTCTTAGCGGTCCCCTGGAGGGCACCAATGAAGCCTATGCTGTTGCAAAGATAGCAGGTCTCGAAATGTGTAAATTTTATAAGCTGCAATATAATGATAATTACATCAGTTGTATGCCAACAAATCTGTATGGTCCTAACGATAACTTCGATTTAAACAATAGTCATGTATTACCTGCATTGATCCGCAAGTTCCATGAAGCGAAAGTAGGAAATACAGACTACTGTGAAATATGGGGAACAGGAGCCCCCCTTCGTGAGTTCCTCCATGTGGATGATATGGCAGATGCCAGTGTGTTCCTTCTGGAGAATTATGATGGCATACAGCATGTGAATATCGGGACAGGGGAAGAAATATCAATTAAGGACCTTGCGTATTTGATAAAAGGTATCGTAGGCTATGAAGGCTCTCTCAAATGGAACACATCCATGCCGGATGGTACCCCGAGAAAGTTAACCGATGTAACCAAGCTCCATGGGCTGGGATGGAAGCATAAGATCTCTCTGGAAGAAGGCATCCGGTCAACCTATCAGTGGTTCAGGGAGCAGAATAAAGTGGAATAAGAATGGTTAGGATGAGTATAGTCTGGAGGCTAAGAAAATATGAAGCTATATGGAGTGATAATGGCCGGTGGAGGGGGAACTAGATTCTGGCCTCTCAGCAGGCAGAAAAAGCCCAAGCAGTTACTTAATATCAGCGGGAATGGATTAATGATCAATGAAACCATTGATCGAATTGTAGGGATAATCGGAAAGGAGAATATTTTTATCGTTACCCACGTGTCACAGGCGGACAAGATGAAAGCCTGTGTGGGTGAGCGGATAGCAGAGGACCATATTCTGATGGAACCATTGTCAAGAAATACCGCTGCTTGTATTGGTTATGCTGCCGAAGTAATAACCGAACGATATGGTGATGGCGTAATGTGTATCTTTCCTTCCGATCATTTTATCAAAAATCTCGAGGAGTTTACGAAGGTTTTAAGAAAAGCTATCGAAGTAGCTTCCGAGCAGGATAAGCTGGTTACCATTGGTATCCGTCCAACCTATCCCTCGACCGGTTATGGATATATACATTATACTGAGGAGACTGACCAAGCCTTCTATGAGGTGGACCAATTCATCGAGAAACCAAATCTTGAAACGGCCAAGGAGTATCTGGAGCGTTCGGGATATGCTTGGAACAGTGGGATGTTTCTATGGAAGGCATCTACAATCCTTGATAATATGAAACGCTTTCTCCCAAAGCTATATCATTCTCTGGAAGAATTAAAGGAATGTTTGGGAGATGAGCAGGAGCTGTTGAGAATATATTCGGGAATTCCAGGTATCTCAATTGATTATGGAATTCTGGAACGTTCGGATGATGTAGTGGTGATTCCGGGCGATTTCGGTTGGAGTGATGTTGGAAGTTGGGACAATCTTGATGCGATCTATGATGAGGATGACGCAGGCAATATCATCCGAGGTGAGCAGATCAATATTGAGACAAAGAATTGTATCTGTTACTCCGATAACAGACTGATTGCTACCATAGGAATTGAGGATATCATTGTTGCAGAAACTGAGGATGCAGTACTGGTATGCAGAAAGGATCAGGCTCAGAAGGTGAAGGAAGTAGTTGAATTACTTAAAACTAAGGGACTGGTAAGATATTTGGCATAGAATTATAATTGCCAAGCTGATGAGTCAAAAAGTGATAACAATTATGTTATACAGCAAAGGAATTATATTTTATCAATAATATGTATAATAATGGAAATAAAAACTGGACATCTGGACAATAATATATTATAACAGTACTATATTTTTGATTTTACAGGAGTCGCAGGATGTTCGAGTTGATTTTTATTGATATATTAGCAGCATTTCAACGATATATGATTTATGCAATAACAGCCGGGATAATTGCAATAACGGTTGTTTTTGTATTATTATTTTTTGCTTCGGAAGAGAAAATTGCGAAAGTGTGGGAACGATACAGACCAAAGCTGGTACTGTTTTTCATAGTCATTGTCTACCTCTTTGGTGTAGTAGCAGTCACCATCCTATCCCGTGAACCCGGATCCAGAGAAGGTGTGGATTTAGAACTTTTCAGTACCTTTTCCCTATCGTGGATCGAAAATGTATATCCGATCGAAAATATTATTTTATTTATTCCACTGGGATTTCTTCTCCCTTTTCTATGGAAAAAACTAAATCACATTACCTCCTGTAGCTTGTCCGGACTTCTGATCAGTCTCGCCATTGAGTTGAGTCAACTAGTAACCAAACGTGGCTTCTTCCAGATCGATGACATGCTGACGAATACAGTGGGCTGTGTGATCGGCTTTGGAATAGGTACAATATGTCAGGTGGTTTATAACAGCTTTCTTCGATTTACGAATAACAGAAATGAAAAGCCCGGGATTACGTGACAAGCATAATTCCGGGATTTTTTAACGTTGATTACCATTTCTTCCGATACTCACTTGCTGTCATACCCTCAACCTTCTGAAAAACTTTATTAAAGTAACTGGCATCCGTATATCCGATTTCTGTTGCGATATCCATGATGCTTTTCTTTGTAAACCGTAATTGCTCCTTAGCAGCAGTAATGCGACGAAGCGAGATGTGATCGATAATAGTTATCCCAAATAATTTTTTGTACTCCCGACATAAATGATATTTACTGACATAGAAGTAGGAGGCGATATCTTCAAGCTGGAGCTTTTGCTGATAGTTTTTCTCCAGATAATTCTTGACCTCATAAAGCTTGTGTAATATGGATTCACCTTCCTGTGGCGGATCCATTTTTTTGTTCACAATGCAGTGGGTCAATATATCTGTAATGAGCTTGGAGGAGAGTAATTCCCAGGAAGCCTCCTTCTTCTGAGTGACAACGATTAATTGGTTTAACAGAGCGGAATATACTTCGTGATTTTCTATATGGAATACATTTGAGTAGATTTTTGTGTAGTAATGATAATAGTCTAATGCTGAAATTCCGTTAAAATGCACCCAAAGCAGCTCCCAGGGATAAGTAGTATCACTTTGATGAGTATAAGAATTCATGCAATTAATGTACACGCAGTCATTTGCCTGAAGAGAAAATACTTTATCCTGATAGGTAAAGGTCCCTTTGCCGGATAACACAAGCAAAAAGAGAAAAGAGTTAAGGTTTGAGCGTCTACTTTGATGACTTTTTAAGCTCTTTAGATATCCTGCTTCCTGAACGTAGAAAAGTGCCCGTTTTGCAAAATCACTGGGTGTGTTTAGAACTCGTTGTGATTGTACTAATTCTTCCGGCCGATAAGCCTCAAATAATGGTTTCATAGTTACCCCTACAGATAAATATTGATTTCAAAGCATTGTGTAATACAAATTTTGATTAACATATTGAAGCAAGATATTACCATTCGATGTCGTGCTTAACATTGCAAAACTGATTATACTACCTTATTACGAATAATTGGAAAAATTCGGTAAACAAATTCTTGTAATTTACAACATAAAATCCAAACATATTTGATAATATCTAATAAATTTTCTTTAATACTATTTTAATAATAGAAAAAGAAAGTATAAAATTCCTAATGGAAAATCTTTACAAATCATCGCATAAGTGATAAACTGTTTTATGTTAGTAAAAATATGGTTAATAATATCGGAAAGTGGATGAGTATTTAAGATAGATTTGCTGTTTTATAATGGAATAGGTAAAAATAAAATACAGTAAAGCTTAAGGTGGCATAGAATTAAATTAAGGAGATTATTTATGGTATATAAAGATACTATGACATTTATTAAATTACTAAGATATTCTTTATCATTAGAGGATTACAAATTCTTTCATAATGAAGTAAATAATATAAATTGGATACAGATGTTTGAATATGCTTATAGAAATAATTTAGTTACATTATTATATCCTGTAATAAAAAAAATTTTCGAAAAACATAATATTTCAAATGATCTTTTATATATATGGAAGAAAATCTCAATCAGAGACTCCATTTATGAACAACGAAAGCATTATGCACTTCGTGAATTATTAATGAATGCAGAGAAAGATCATGTTGACTTTATAGTTTTGAAAGGATTCATTTTAGCAGATTTATATCCTAAATATCAACAGAGAACATCATGTGATACGGATTTATACATAAATAAACATCAAAAAGATAAGGCTGTTAATATATTGGATAAATTAGGATACAGGTTAAGCGAAAAATCTAAGGATGAAGTAGGGGTATATATTAATGAGTTCCATAATCATACAATAGAAATGCACACTTGCTTATGGGAAGATTACTCAGGACCTAAAATAAGCATTTTGGAATCATTAAATATTACAGATACAAAATCATTAATAAAATTGAATGTATGTGGTATTAATGTCATAAGTCTGGGATATACAGAGCACTTAATATTTCAACTCTTTCATATAATTAAGCATTTTTCACTTGAATGTGTAACAATCCGTTATTTGATTGATATTACATTATACGTTAATAAGTATTTTGATTTTATCCAGTTAGACTTATTATGGAGTGGATTGAAAAAAATGGGATATGACGTTTTCTGTTTAGCTATTTTTCGTTTATGTATAAAATATTTTGATATGAATTCAGATATCGTGATATCAGATATAAAATTAAGTGATGATAAATTGAATGTTTTACTGAATGAATTCATCACAAACAGTCAGTTGTTTAAAGAAAAGAAGGGAAAATGGGAACTTATGGGGGATATGATTCCTTATTTTATTGGCGAAAAGCAAGGCTATGAAAAGGAAGCTAAGATAATAATGAGATTATTTCCAACACAGGATAGACTTTTGGATAAATATAGACTAGGTAAAACTCACAAGATATTGTTACCACTTTCTTGGATACATAGGATGTTTGATTTAATTATAGCTGAAAGGACAACCAAAATTGGAGAATATACACATTATGAAAGAGCACTGGCAGTTAATCATAAATTAAAAATCATGGAAAGTTTTGGATTGCTTAACGAGGAGAATAATAATGCATAGAAACAATAATGATCTAGTAGAAATTGATATTAAGGAATTGTTTCATTATTTACTAGGTAAGATATGGATTATTTTTGTTATTGCAGTTTGTTGTGCAGCTAGTTTTGGAATATATGCTAAGAAGTATCAAAGATTTATGTATAGTGCCTCTGCAAGTATTTACATAGTAACACAGGAAAATGGAAAAGCATCATACGCAGATTTGCAATTAGGAACGCAATTAATAAAAGATTATATGGCACTTGCGACTAGTGAAACTGTAATTAATGAGGTTATTGATGAAACAAAACTAAATATTAGTTATGGGCAAGTCAGAAGTAGTATATTCATGAACAATCCTGAAGATACGCGTGTTATCTACTTTTCTGTTAACAGCGCTGATAGTGATGTTGCGCTTATGCTAGTAAATAGTCTGGTAAAGGTGGTATCAAAGCGTGCTTCTGAAATAATGAATATTCCAAAATCCAATGTAATAGATTCTGGAAAGATTGTTGCCGTCTACCCAACTATAAATGTAAAGAAGAATTCAGTTATTGGTGGGGTTTTAGGCTTGGCTTTATCATGTATCACATTTTTGGTAAAATTTGTACAAAATGATACAATACGATCTGAAGTTGATTTAAAAAAGTACTTTGGTTTGGATCTTTTAGCCATAATTCCAATTTCATATGAAAGATCAAAATTCAGATTGAATGCAGATAATAGAAAGGAAGCTAAAGAGGAGAGAAAATATAGGAAGAAAGTATTAAAACAAGAACGTAAGAAAAATATACATCAAGAAAAGATGGGAAATCAAATAAAGCAAAAGAAAAAGGTCATTAACCAACAAGAAAACAATATCAGGCAAAGTATAGTAGAAGCAGGAGAATTAAATACACTTGATAAAACTGAATTTTTCGAACAGGATTGGGGAGCGATTGATGAATTAAAAAATTTGGATATTTATTTTGTTAAATAAACAGTCAATGTAATTATAACTTCTATATTTGTAAAGGAATTAATTAAGATGGATACAGTTTATCAAGCTGTTAGTGAATTAGATTCTAGATCTAGGCAGGCATATGGAATGTTGAGAACCAATATAAAATTTTATGGTGAAGATATTAAATCTATCGTCTTTACGAGTACACTTGCAAAAGATGGTAAATCAGAGGTATCTTACCACGTTGCAAAAGGATTTGCAGATGCTGGGAAAAAAGTAGTTTATATAGATGCGAACATTCGGAATCAATCTTTCAATAAGAGATTTGGCATAGATCAAGAAGTTTATGGCTTATGTGATTATCTGAGAGAAGAAAGGATAATTTCAGATATTGTTTATAAGTCGGGAATAAGTCAATTATATCTTATTTATGCAGGGAAGGATTTGGGTGATGCAACAGAATTACTTGAAAAAGATTTATTCAAGGAATTGCTAAAAACTTTAAGTGGTGTATGCGATTATATCATAATCGATTGTGCTTCTATGGATAAGAATATAGATGCTGTTATCATTGCTAAGGAATGTAATGCTTCAGTTATTGTAATGGAACCAGGGAAAACCAGTTATAAAAAAGCTCAAAAAATGATAGAGCATTTAGAAAAAAGTAATTGCAAGATACTGGGTTGTGTTTTTAATAAGGTTGAAGTAAAGAAAAAAATTATTACGTGGAAAAATATATTGAATTGGACAAACCTTAATTATTAATTCGAATAATTCTTGTTTTAGGAGAGATATCTGATGCCTCAGTATTTAGATAAGAAAAAATTATTAATATACGCACATTATTATTACCCTGATGTTGCATCCACAGGACAAATATTGAAAGAGCTGGCGGAGGGAATGTTAGATGTATTTGATATAACGGTAATTTGCGTTGTGCCCTCATACATAGGTTCAGTAACTGAATATTATAAGTCAAAGAAGTATCACTTTGATAATATTGATGGGGTTAGTATCATACGTGTACGTGTTCCAGAGTTTGATAAATCGGATAAGAGAAGTCGCATAATGAATATTTTATCATACTTATTTCGTGCTATGTGGGCAACAACAAAAGTTGGGAAGATAGATTATGTATATTCAATTAGCCAGCCACCTATTATAGGAGGATTACTTGGTATATGGGGAAAAGTATTAAAATTTGCAAAAAGTGTGTATAATATCCAGGATTTTAATCCAGAACAGATACTTGCAACGGGTTATAACAAGAATACAGTAGTTCTATATATAATGATGCTACTAGACAAATGGAGTTGTAGATGTGCAAATAAAGTAATTTTAGTTGGTAGGGATATGGAGACCACTCTTGTTAAGCGTTTTAATAATAAAAATGTTCCAGATTACTCCGTAATCAATAACTGGATCGATGAAGAAAAAGTATATCCATTAGGTAAGGATAACTTAGGTGTAATAGAATTTTTAGATAATTATGAGCTAAACGGTAAATATATAATCATGTATAGCGGGAATCTTGGTTTGTATTATGATTTGATCAATATACTAAAGACTATTAGTGAGATTCCGCAGAATGTTAAAACTAATGATGGGAGAGAAGTGAGATTTGTATTTGTTGGTTCTGGTAGTATTAAGAGTGATCTAGAGAAGATTAAAAATGATCTTCAACTTAATAATGTAGTCTTTATTCCATATCAAGAAAAAGAAAAATTAAACTACAGTCTAAATGCGGCAGATGTTCATTGGTGCGTTAGTGCGAAAAGTATAAAAGGGGTATCAGTCCCCTCTAAGATATATGGATGTATGGCGACTGCCAAACCTATTTTAGGGGTTTTAGAAGTAGGATCTGAGGCAAGGCTAATTATTGAGCAGACAGATTGTGGCTTAGTATGTGAGCCGGGAAATTATGAGAGTATAAAAAGAAATATTATGTGGTTTGTGAATAATTCGAATACATTGGAAACATACAAGATGGGGGATAATGGTAGAAAATATTTGGAAGAATTTTTGAAAATGACTATATCAATTAATCGATATATACAAGAAATTCTGACGTGTTAGGGGAAAAGACTATGAACAGTAATTATTACAAAATAATACTTCGTCTTCAAAATATTAAGTATGGAAGAAATCTTTTATTAAAAGGTATGCCTGTTATTTTCAATCAAAAAGGAGCCAAATTACTAATTGGTGATTGTGTAACTATTAAATCCAGCTTCTTATCCAATTTAGTTGGACTTTATAGTAGGACAATCATATGTACTAGGACACCAGTTGCTGAGATTATAATTGGTAATAACGTGGGGATTTCTGGTGTTACCATTTATTCCAGGAAAGGTATTTATATAGGTGATAATACTTGTATTGGTGGAAATTCAAAAATCTTAGATAATGACTTTCATCCAATCGAATTCGAAGCACGTAATCAGCTATCAGTTATGAAGGATGGACCAGTAGAGAATGATTTAATTCCAAGTAAAGAGGTAAAAATCGGAAAGAATTGTTTCATTGGTTGCAATGCTATCATTTTAAAAGGAACTGTTTTAGGCGATGGATGCGTGGTTGGAGCAGGTGCAGTAGTTTCTGGAGAATTTGAAGAAGGAACCGTAATAGGTGGAAATCCGGCCAGAGTCTTAAAGAAGCTTATGACCTAAAAAGGTAAAATTACATTTATGAGTTGCATTTATGAGGAGATATTAAATGAAGGTTCATATTATTACAGCATCACATAATCGAAAGAATATTACATCTCAGTTTATTGAAAGCCTGAAGCAACAAAGCATTTATGATTCGATTCATTTGATATTAGTTGACGATGGCTCAACGGACGGAACAAGTATTATGGTAGAGGATGAGATGCCAACTAAGGCAACAATTTTAAAAGGGAATGGTAATCTTTGGTGGGGAGGAGCAATGCAAATGGCATATAAATGGATTATGTCAAATCACATCCCCTCGGAAGATATTGTTGTATTTAGTAATGATGATAATACATATGAGCCATCTTACATTGAGACAGGAGTAAACATAATATTGGAACATCCGGATACGTTAGTAGTTGGTAATGGATTCTGTTCTAAAACTAAGGAAAGAGAGAATGGTGTTTTAATGTTTAATTCAAAAAGTGGAGAGATAGAACTTCTGGATGTAACAGCAGAGGGAAATATTGCAGCCACACAATCATTATTTTTGAAAGTTAAGGATTTGAAAAGAATTGGGGGATTTCACCCAATTCTGCTACCGCATTATTTATCTGATTATGAATTCACTTTTCGGGCAAGCAAGAAAGGGTTAAAGATTAAAGCATTTGATAACTTGAAGTTTTATTTTAATACTAGTTCAACTGGGGCTAAGGAACATAGTAAGTTAAGTATTAAAATACTATTTAGTAAGCGGTGTCCTTATAACCCAATCTATAGATTTATATTTATTTTTCTAACTACTCCATTATTATATCTACCATCAAGAGTAATTAGACAATTCAGAAATTATTATAAACTGTTACCTAAGGTTAGAGAGGAAGTAATATGAAAAAGGGATTAGTTGTTGCTGAATTTCCTTCGCCGTATAGAATATCTGTTTTTGAGAAGCTATCACAAGAATACAAGCTAGATATATTTTTTGAAAAAGCGAATGATCAAGAGCGAAGTGATGATTATACGGTAAAGTCATCTTCTATAAAATTTTATATACTAAATAATAATAGTGATAAAAAAGTATTTGGAAAATATTGTATGCATATAAAAAAATATGATTTTATCTTATGCTATAATGCATGTATTTTACCGGGAGTTATTGCAATGATATGTGGAATTATAGCGAAAGTGCCATGTTTTACAAATTTAGATGGTGCTTTTATTAATAAAAATTTATTAAAAGATATTTTGAAAACATATATGTTCAGTCATGCTGCATTATGTTTTTCATCTGGCAATATGGCAACAAAATATTATCTTCATTATAAAGCGAGGATAGAAAATATCAGAGTACACAATTTCACTTCACTCACATCGAAGGATATTATGAATAAACCTATATCTGAGGAGGATAAAAGAAATATTAGGAAGAATATGGGACTGAAGGAAGATGATACATATGTTATTTCTGTGGGTCAATTTATAAAAAGAAAAGGATATGATTTGTTGCTATCAGCATGGAAGCAACTTAATAGTAAGGAAAATGTCCATCTCATTCTGATAGGTGGTGGTAGTGAACAGCATAATTATTTAGAAATGATAAATAAGTATAATATTCAAAATGTAGAATTGTATGAATTTATGCCAAAAGAAAAGATATTTAATTATTATAAGGCTTCGGATATCTTTGTATTACCTACAAGAGAAGATATATGGGGATTAGTAGTTAATGAAGCGATGGCATGTGGCTTACCCATTGTTACAACTAATATGTGTGTCGCTGGACTGGAAATGATATCAAATGAAAATGGGGCAATTTATACCTTTGATAATATAGATGAACTGACAATGATATTGAACAAATATATTGATAATAGAGAATTACGTTCCAATCAAGGTAAAGAAAATATTTGTAAAATACAAGGGAACATAATGGAAAATATAGCCTTGTCGCATATTGATAACATAAATAGATACTTTGTAACCTCTGGAATGTAATGAGGTTAACTTCAAAGGCACAAATCCGATATTGCATAGGAACATTAGAGGTGAATTGTGAAAATATATACAAAATTGAGTTTTTCTTTATTTAAGTTAATAGGATTAATAGTAATATTTATTTTAGCTCAATTAAGTATTTGGTATGGTGGTTTGGCAAACTTATTGCCAACTTTAATTTTCACAAAATGGAATAGTTTGCAATTACTCGGCACTATGTTTTTGTTAGGTATGTTATATATATATCGAAAAATACCTAATATTAATTCGTTACTATTAATAATCATGCAAATGTGTCAGGCTTTTTCTACATATTTAAATAATGGTTATATTGATATTGTTGCCTTAAGTCGATTTACATGCCTTATTTTATTGCTGGATCTATTTTCTGATAACTTTGAACTATTAATTAATCCGTTTATGATTATTTTTGAGATCATGACATATTATAACCTGATTACTGTAATTCAAAAAGGACCAGATATTTATGGTAGCTTTTATGGTGCATTAGGTTACGATAACGGATTTATATCATATCTTTTAACAGCTTATTTTTGGGCACTATTGTATATATATTATAAGGGGAAAGTAATACGTCCTATTATCTTAATAATGACAATTAATTACACTTTCATTCATACCTGGAGTGTCACAGGATTATTTGGTATTTTAGTCTTAGATTTATTAATAATATTAAATATTTTTATTCAATGGAAATTAAGTTTATTTAAAAGTTTTCTATTGTTTTTATTTACTAATTTCGCCATTGTATTTTTACGTATTCAAAACGTTTTTTCTTTTATCATAGAAGATTTATTACATAAAGATCTTACTTTTACGGGTAGGACAAATGTTTGGGACACATCAATAAAAAAAATTCCAGATAAAATTCTGTTAGGATATGGAAATTTGGGACAGGAACAAGAAGAAAGAATTTTGGGTGATGTGTATTGTCATAATGGATTATTAGAGATTCTATTTCGTGGAGGGATAATAAGGCTTTTACTTTTTGGGATAATTATTTATATTATATCAAATAAAACAAAAAAATATCTTGATAATAAATTATATCAAAGTCTTATATTTTGTGTAAGTATAATTTGGATCGTATCGATAACTGAGAGTGTGTTAGTAAACTATATTATTTTCGTTATGTTTAGTGTATTATATATTATTCCAAATCCAGAAAATGTAAAGAGGAAGAAAATAATAACAATTAATGAAACATAATTGAAAAATGCCTAAGGGTTTATATTTAATTATACTTGGTTTTTATAAAGAGGTGAATATGAACAAGCTTGTATCGGTAATTATACCGAATTATAACAAAGAGGATTATATCAAAGAATGTATTGAGAGTGTATTAAGACAAACATATGCTAATTTAGAGATAATTGTTGTGGATGACTGTTCAACGGATCATTCTACTGAAATCCTTAATGATTATGCCTGCATAAATAAACTAATAAAATTAATACTTCTCAATGAAAATAAAGGTGTTTCACATGCTCGAAATGTGGGTTTAAATGCAGCAACGGGACAGATCATTACTTTTTTAGATAGTGATGATTATTATTATAATACTAATAAGTTGAAAAATGAAATTGAATTGATTGAAAAAAAGCAAGGGCAAGTACTCACATATTCTCGCAGAGTTATTGTTGATAAGTATAGTAAAGTAATGTATGAAGATTTAGAAGATAGGTATTATTCAGGCAATATATTGATGAAGTTACTAACAGAAAAAAATGCGTATTCATTTGTTCAACGTGATTACTGTATGCCAAGAAAAATCGCCATGGAAATCGGTGGTTATGAAGAAGGAAATTCTTATTATGAAGATTATGATGTTTTATTAAAATTAGTAAGTAAATATGAAATGCATTATACAAGGGAAAGTGGTACAGCATATAGAATATTAGTAAGTGGATTATCGCATTGTAAGAAAAGAAAATTTAGTGACCAGTTCCTTATACCACAAAAAATAAGGAAGAGTTATTTTAAACAAATTAATGGATGTAATAAAGTGCTAGTATATTGTTGCTATTACATTGAGAATGTAAAAATATGGGCATATTTAATAATTAGAAGGATTTTAATCATTTTAAAATTAAAGGAAGAACAATAGTATGAAGAAGCGTTTTTCTATTATTACACCTGTGTATAATGCTGAAAAATATATTTCAAGATGTATAGATAGTATCTTAATACAGACTTTTAATAATTTTGAACTTATTATAGTTGATGATGGTTCTGTAGATCGTTCTCTTGAGATTTGTAGTTCATATGCTGCAAAAGACGATAGAATCTTAGTTTTTTCTAAAGAGAACAGGGGCGTCTCTTCGGCGAGGAATCTTGGACTACAACAAGCTACTGGTGATTTTGTAATATTCGTAGATAGTGATGATACAATTAGTCCTAATTTGTGCGAAAGATTACATTATCAAATAGAGCAGGTAAATTATAATGATTTAATTATTTATGGGTATTATGCCATAAGTGATGATTTTAAAGAAAGTGTAGCAATACAACAGGAAATTACATATAAGAAGGAAAATATGGCAGACGCACTGAATTTCTTAGATAAATCGCGATTACTCTATATAGTTTGGAATAAAGTGTTTGTTAGAAGTAAAATTAAATATTTTTTTCCCGAAAATATGACTTTTGCAGAAGATTCGTGTTTTGTTATGAAGTATTTAGAGCAGATTGAAAATATTAAGATTATAACTTTTAAGGGTTATGATTATTATACTAATATTTCAGGTTCTGCTATGAAAAGATATCATAAGAATATGCTTGAAAATTGTTTGCAAGAATTTGATTTTATAAAAGATTGTTGTGTGGGAACTAAAGATGAACTGTTCAATTATGCCCAAAGACATCTAAGAGACAATTTTTGGTATTTTTTATTTCCATCTCTTATTAAGACAGAAGATTTCACTAAAACTGAAAAGAAGAATGAGTTGAATAAAATAATGAGTAATGACGTTCTTCAATCAGTGTTATATAGTAGTGGTTTCGAACGTAAAATACAAAAAATAATTTTGAAACTATCTGAAATAAAATTATACAGTTTAATGATTTTTTTATACGGTAGAATATTAAGAGTATAATACAAATGAGGGGGAACGTATGAAAGAAAAGAAAAAAATAGGAATTATAACTATAACAGATTATTCGAATCTAGGAAATAGACTACAGAATTATGCAGTGTATTATTTGCTGAATAAATATACAAAGACTGAAAATATCGAAAGTACTGGTGTTAGGAAGGGGTTTGGATATTATCTAAACCTATATACTCCAAGCTGCTGGCTGAAGAAAATAATTCAAAATAAAAACTATAAACATATGCTTTTTCTTAAGTTTTCAGGTAAACTTAAGAAAACAAGAAATAGAGTATTTAGTATGATTGAAAAGTATGAAGCTTCCTATGAATATATCTTTTATGGTAGTGATCAAATTTGGAATCCTGTATTTGGAAGCCTAAAGTATATTAAACCAGTCACCTCTAAGCATAAAAATATAGCCATAGCTGCCAGTTTTGGCGTAAATAGCATTCCTTTAGATCTTAATAAGGAATATGTTGATGGATTACATAATTTTAATGATATATCGGTCAGAGAATATCAAGCTGCAAAAATTGTAGAGCAATTAATAAATAGAAAAGTTGAAGTATTAATTGATCCAACATTAAATGTACCAAGAGATAAGTGGATATCGTTAGAGAAGAAGCCTGTAGGATTTAGTCGATCCGATTTTAAAAAAACAAATTATATATTGCTTTATTTTCTTGGTGAATTATCAGATGATAGATCTAATAAGATAAATGATTTAGCTAAAAAATATCATTGTAATATTATAGATATAATGAAAGATAAGATTTACGACAGTGTTGGGCCAGCAGAATTTATATATTTAATCCATAATTCCTTTTTGGTAATCACTGATTCATACCATGGAAGCATATTTTCATTTATATTTGATAAGCAATTTTATGTATTAGATAGAGATGATGGGTTGGGTAATATGAATTCGAGGTTTGATACTTTTTTTGAAATCTTTGGATTGAACGACCATTGGGGTGTTGATATTGAGAAATTTTCACCTGAGCATAATTATGAAATTGCTTATTCAATACTAAAAGGTGAACATATAAAAGTGAATAGGTTTTTTGAGAAGATATTGTTACATTAGGAGAGATAATAATGAGATTTGAAAGAACAAAAAATGCAGTTAGGAGTATAATATTTAATGTTTTATTAAAATTATATCAAATTATTATACCGTTTTTCATGCGTACAGCGGTAATTTACTTTTTGGGTATTAAATACTTGGGTCTTAGTAGTTTGTTTCTTTCAATCATATCTGTATTAAATTTAACAGAGTTAGGTGTTGGAAGCGCAATGATCTATAGTATGTATAAACCTATTGCCCGAAATGACAATTATACTATTTGTGCTCTATTGAAATTATATAAAAGTTATTATCGTTTTATTGGATTAGTTGTACTAGGACTGGGTATGATTTTATTGCCTTTTATTCCTAATTTAATTAATGGAAACATTCCGGCAGATATTAATATATTCATTTTATATATTATGAATTTGGCTGTTTCAGTTTTATCATATTGGATGTTTTCATATAAAAGTAGCCTTTTGTCAGCATTTCAACGGTATGATATTTTGGCAAAATGCTCCATTATTATGACTACACTTCAATATATATTACAGTTTATTATCCTGATTTTTTTGCGTAATTACTATGCTTACTTTGGCGTGGCGATTTTGCTCCAAGTTATTAACAATTATGTAGTGGCAAAAATCGTTGATAAATTGTATCCAGAAATTAAACCCTATGGAATATTAGATGTGTCGATTGTTAAGGAAATAAATAAACGTATTAGAGATCTTTTTACTTCAAAAATCGGGGGTGTCATAGTGGACTCCTCTGATTCTATAATTATATCTGCATTTTTAGGTTTAATAGCACTTTCAATGTATCAGAATTATTTTTTTATTTTATCGGCAGCATTGGGGATTATTGGGGTTATTATTGGCGCTTGTACATCCGGAATCGGTAACAGCTTAATAGTGGAAAGTATTGATAAGAATTATAGTGATTTTAAGAATTTTACTTTCATTATATTTTGGATTACATCATGTTGTACTAGTTGCTTTTTATGTTTGTATCAACCATTTATGAAAATATGGATGGGAAGTGAATTAATGTTATCATTTCTAATGGTAATATTGTTTTGTATTTACTTTTATCTAAGGTGCATTAATTTGTTGTTAAATTTGTACAAAGACGCTGCCGGTATGTGGCACGTTGATCGCTTTAGACCTTTAGTTACAGCCGTATGTAATTTATTAATGAATCTAGTAATGATACAGTTCATAGGGATTTATGGTGTTTTATTATCTACAATACTAAGCATCGCTTTAATTGGTATGCCCTGGATCTTTTATAATTTATTTAAATATCTATTTTGTAGAAATCCTTGGGCTTATATAAAGAAATTGGTATTTTATACTACTAGTACTTTTTTTATTTGTTTGGTTGGATATTGGATTACTGGATTATTACCTGAAGGAGGTTTAGTTTGGTTAATGCCTAAATTAGTAATAAATCTTTTAATATCTAATTGTATACTATGGATGTTTTGCCATCATTTGGAAGAGTATCAGAAAATGACAGATTTGATAACAAGAGTTTTAAATATGAATTCTATATTTAAAAGAATTAAGAGGGTATTATATGATTAATAATCTTTATAAAGAAGATTGTTGTGGATGCAGTGGGTGTTATAGTATTTGTCCAAAGAAATGTATATCAATGCTATCTGATACGGAAGGGTTTTTATATCCACGTGTTAATCAAAAACTGTGTATAGAATGTAACCTATGCGAAAAAGTGTGCCCTACATACAATAAAGTTGAGCCAAAAGATAGAATAGGAATTAAGGCATTTGCCGCATATAATAAGAACAATGTAATAAGGCAGAATAGTTCTTCAGGTGGGGTATTTACTGCATTGGCTGAGAAAGTGCTAGACAAAAATGGTGTTATATTTGGAGCTGCATTCGATGAACATTTGCAAGTTCATCATATTGGAATAAACAATGTTCGTGATCTAGATTATCTACGTGGTAGTAAATACATGCAAAGTAATTTGGAGAATACATATTCAGAAGTAAAAGAGCATTTAATCCAAGGAAGAACGGTATTATTTTCAGGAACATCTTGTCAAATCGCTGGACTTAAGAATTATCTTAATATAGACTATGAACATTTAATTTTAGTTGGGATATTATGTCATGGAACACCGAGTCCGAAAGTGTGGGGAAAATATTTAATATATTTAGAAACGTTAGCACATCAAAAAGTAAGAATGGTTCATTTTCGTGATAAAGAGCATGGATGGAAAAATTATTCTATCAGTATTGAATACTGGGATAAGAGTGAATACAAAGAACTTTATTACAATAATCTTTTTATGAAAATGTTTCTAGAAAACATTTGTCTACGACCATCATGTCATGCTTGTCGCTTTAAAGATCTAGAAAGGCCAGAAGATATTACAATAGGGGATTTTTGGGGAATAGAAAGAGTGGCTCCTGATATGGATGACAATAATGGAAGTTCTTTATTACTTGTTCATACTAAGAATGGATATAAGTATTTTACAGATATAGAGGATCTATTATGCAGTAAAGAAGTGGATGTTGTAAAAGCTTTGCCTAATGAATCCGATTCTAGACGATCAGTAAGACCTCACCCAAGAAGAAATAAATTCTTTGAAAAACTCGAGGATTGGGAGTTTACCAAATTAGAGATTTTTATTAGAAAGTCGATAAGATTTCGTATAAAGAATAAGGTTTACCACAATTTGATTAAAGTAATAAAGTTTTTGAAGGTAATAGTGAATGGAACGTAATTAGATACAAAAATAGGAGAATAATATTTATGCTTGGGGTTTTCTATAAAATCAGAAGAATGCTGTGGAATCATAAGATAAAAGATCAGAAAATATCGATTTTATCGAATAATTGTATAGCTGGATTTTTATATAATGATTATAATTTGAAGTTCAATTCTCCGACAATCAATCTGCAAATGTCGCCTAAAGATTTTATCAAATTTTGTAATAATATTGAACATTACCTGATTTACGAGCCCAAAGAGGTGAAACAACCTATAGTATCCGAATTTGTTAAGTTGGGTGGAACAATTATTAATTTTCCTGTTGGTACAATTGATGATATTACAATATACTTTCAACATTATACCACTTTTGAAGAAGCTAAAGTTAAATGGCAGGAAAGGAAAAAGAGAATTAATTTTGACAATATCTTCGTTATATTAGTAGACTTGGTTTGTGATTCAGAAACTGTACGCCAGTTCAAAGAACTACCGTTTAAGAAAAAAATTATTTTAACAGATAATCAGGATTCATTAGGAGATGGAATATTTGATATTGGAAAAATGAAAAAAAATAGATATTGGTATAGTAAAATAAATTTTTGGGGATTAAAAAAATATTATGAACGATTTAAATTTGATGATTGGATTAATAATGTTTAAACAAAAGCAATATTAATATTATCAATACATGGATTTTTGGTAGGGGGTACACTATGAATGAACCATTATTATCAGTTATTGTACCAATATATAATGTCGAAGAATATTTAGAACAATGTATTGATTCTGTTGTAGGACAAACTTACAAGAACCTAGAGATTATTTTAATTAATGATGGATCAACAGATTCTAGTGGATTACTATGCGATAATTATCAGAAAGTGGATGACAGGATTCGTGTAATTCACAAAAATAATGAGGGTGTATCAGCTGCTAGAAATGTTGGATTGAAATATGCAAAGGGTGAGCTTTTAGGATTTGTAGATTCTGATGATTATTTAGAGAGTACTATGTACATGGAATTATGGTCCAATATGATACAGACAGAATCCGATTTAGCTTGCTGTGCTTATAAAAGAATAACAAAGGATGGAAACCACGACTATTCTACAGGTGAAATAAAAGAACTATCTGGTTTAGAGTTTCTAGAGGCCATGGTTATTGGGCTAAAGGGTTGTATTATTTCACCGCATGTGGGCAACCGGCTATATAAAAGGGAATTATTTAATAATCTATTATTTCCGAAAGGTCGAATCTATGAAGACAAGTTTGTATCAACTGAGATATTACTTAGGGTAAACAAAGTGATATACCTTAATAAAGCATTATATAATTATCGATTACGAGACAATAGTATCACTCAAAAAGAACTAACAGATTCAGGTATTAAAGATTTTATCTATATGATGAATTATCAAAATAAAATAGTAAACCAGTGTTTATCTAAAAACACATATAAAAAAGTTATATTTACTTATTATTGTATATTATTAGATCTATTTAGTAATGAATTACTAGAAAACTCTAGAAAGGAGTGTAGATCGTTATTAAGAAAGGAACTAAAAAATAATAAAAGGATAGCTAGAAACAGCTTAAAAGATATTAAGCACATTCCGAAACGAGATAAATATTACCTATATATATCTACATTTTCTATTAAGCTTTATTTTAGACTGATTAAGATATAAGTGATGATTATGGTAGTTGAATTTATGAATATAAATTAGTATGGAGAAGTAACTTTGATGAATATTGTAAATTTATTTAATAAGATACGCACGAATGAATATGATTATATATGCTGGTTATATCGATATTCGAAACCGTTTACAGGAAAAATATTCTTTGTTATGTTATGTAACATAACCTTAAGTTTAATAGGGTTGTGGCTGGCAGTTATATCAAAAAATATTATTGATTCTGCAACTGGAGGAAATGTTATAGCCTATGGCATAATATTTTATATCATATTGACATTGGCCAATCAAGTAATTGCTATAGCTATGAATTTGGTATCAATAATGTTAAATGAAAGGTTTTCATTTGGTATTCGAAAGCAGATATATGAAAAAATTCTGTATTCTCAGTGGTTAGAAGTTGAAAAATTTCATACAGGAGATTTGGTTACTAGATTAACAAGCGATGCAGGGGTAGTGTCTGAAGGTATTTCTCAAGTAATTCCGATGATAATTCAATTGCTTGCAAGTCTGGTAATTACATTTTTTACCTTGTTTCATTTTGAGCCTGCTATGGCTTTGATGGCAATAATGATAGGACCTATTAGTGGTGTATTAGGAATTTGGATTGGTAAAAAGATAAAAGTACTTCAAAAGAAAGTACAAGAAAGTGAGTCTACATACCGCTCCTTTATGCAAGAAAGTTTAAGTAATTTACTAATTATTAAATCGTTTAGAAATGAAGAGTATTTTACCAATCAACTTGTAAAGCTGAGAGAAGAACGATTTCATTGGGTATGGAAGAAATCTTTATTATCAATAATTAGTTCAACCTTAATGGCAATCGCATATAATCTGGGATACATCATTATTTTTTCATATGGTGCAATACTTTTAGCAAATGGATCGATTACATATGGAACAATTACATTATTTCTAACTTTAGTTCATTGTATACAGGCACCTTTCACAAATTTGGCTCAGCTTATTCCTAAGGTGGTAGGAATTCTAACTTCAGCAGGACGAATTATGGAATTGCAAAATATACCCTTAGAGGAAACTTCAGAAAATCTCATACAAGCCAATGAAATTGGAGTTACGATTAATAATTTAACATTTGGATACGAAAAGGAGAATATTATAGAGCATGCCAATATACAGCTTGCACCGTCTGATTTTGTAGCAGTTTTGGGAGAATCAGGAATTGGAAAGACAACATTAGTTCGGTTATTAATGTCTTTCATGAAGCCATCTGTTGGAAATATCTTTTTTCATATAGGTAATGGTCATTATGAAAAAGCAAATGCTAATATGAGAGATCTAATTTCGTACGTACCACAAGGAAATACATTATTTAGTGGATCAATACGTGAAAATATTATTATGGGGAAATTAGATGCTACAGAGGAAGAAATAGAAGAAGCTCTAATAAATGCATCTGGCCTGGACTTTGTTAAAGAACTTCCTAATGGACTAGATACTGTAATAGGAGAAAAGGGATTAGGATTATCAGAGGGACAGGCACAGAGAATATCGATTGCTCGAGCTCTAGTAAGAAAAACTCCATTATTAATATTAGACGAAGCAACTTCAGCTTTAGATGAAATTACAGAAATGAAAGTTTTACAACAAATACAGGGAATTATTCCAAAACCGACTTGTTTATTAATTACGCATCGTAGGTCAGTGTTAAGATATTGTAACCATGAAATGTATATATATGATAAGAAAATTAATATAAGAAAGTAGGATAATTGAAAGATTGTTGTATATGAAGAATTTATTCAAATTTAATAATAAGGTTATTAAATTTTTTTTACATAATAACTGTAAGAAAATGACAATATCAGTACTTGGATATACATTATTCTATCGAATTTGTATATTAATAATGCCTAATAAAATACTAGAGAAAATGTTAGGAGAGAAAGGTATGGAGACGTTATATGATGAAAGTGCTGAAAATCTGGATACAGCCAGACATATAGCGTCATTGATAAACTATATTGCACCACATACTCCATGGGAAAGTAAATGTCTGGTGTGTGCTATGACAACACAAAAAATTTTAGATAATCACGGAATAAGATCTACTCTATATCTGGGATTAAAAAAAGAAGATAACAGTATGGTTGCTCATGCTTGGTTAAGATGTGGTCCGCTATATTTAACAGGAGGTAATGGCAATGGTTATGCAACTGTGGCAAAATATACTAAATAATAAGAAAATATGATATGTAATGATAATATATGTGCTATTTCGAGAACAATCTATTTTTCACTTCATATATTTATATTAATATTGTAAATCAATATAGGATGCGACAAGTATGGACAATATTTCATTTACAAATGAATTAAAACAAATGATACTATCATCAGATAATAGTATTCATAATATCGAATCTTATGGAATGGATTTTTTCGAACTAGATAAGGTGTGGAACGGTCTAACTGCTGGAGAGTGTTTAATTGCAGCTCATACTTACGGGGCATTATATTACCAGATCACGAAAAATGGTGCGATTGTAAAGACGATTCAATTGATGAATACAGATAAAGATTTTGTAAATAGGTATGTAAAAGTAAGAAACACTGTGAATTCTATTTTGTCACAAATTGATAACAGAATGACTGAAATTGAAAAAGTACTCATAGTCCATGATTATATAATAACTAATACAAAATATCAAGATATTAGTTTGATTGCTCATTATGCAGGTGGACCACTAGGTTTAGGAGTTGGTGTATGTGAAGGGTATACCGATGCACTTAGATTATTATGTAAATTATTAAACATTAACACCTCATATATAGTGAGTAATACAATGAATCACCAATGGGCATATCTACAGCTTAATGGAGAGTGGTATCATATTGATACCACCTGGGATGATACAGTAAGCTCTGTTACAGGGGAGACTTCTCATACTTTTTTTATAAGAAATGATTCGGAATTTTTAAATACACTTAGTAAAAAGCATTATAATTGGTACAATCCAATCAATACTTTATCAAAATCTACAAAATACTGTAATTGGTTTGTTCATGAAGTAATCGGAAATATGTATTATTTGGATCAGTATTGGTATTATATCCAGTATGGAAGTAATTCCATTGTAAGATCAAAAATTGATGGTTCAGCATACCAAGTTTTAGAAGATGGCAGAATTAGTGGTAGAAAATTAAAGGTAATTGGAATCAAGAATAACCAGTTAGTGTATTTTGATGGATCTAATACACAATATATTAATATCGGTGATATACCAACTCCGTTCTGCGAGATTACAAATAGTTCTAATGGTTTATTAATTAGTACTAGTATTGAAAATATCGATCTAATAAATTTTACCATGTGGAGAACCGGCCACTATTCATTATTAAATGGGAAATATGTATCTTATCCATCAAGAATTTGTTTAATAGGATATGCTTCTTGTAGTATAAATACAGATTATAAGATTGCATGCTCTGATCGTACTTATCATGTTCTGATTAGAGAAATGACGGAAAATCTGGAATTTATTAAGTCAAATGATCTTTCGGATGGATCCACATTTACAACTTCACCAAATACAAAGTATTTAGGAATAAGTATCTATAATATTTCGAATAGTGCCTTATCCTTTAACGCATATATGACATTATTTGCTTCGGGTTTTGTGGTTAAAATCAGCAAACAGGCTCAAAAATCGTATGCAACACTTGAGTCTGTGAATTTATGTGATTTTAATCAATGGAGAACAGGACATTATAATTTAACTACGGGTATTTATGAACCATATGGTTCTAGGATCTGTCTAAAAGACTATGTTTCTTGTAATAGTAATGTTAAGTATATGATAATAATACCAAATGATAATTTTAATGTTTTAGTTCGAGAGATGTCAATTAATTTATTATTAATTAAGTCAAATGATTTGAAAAATGGAAGTTCATTCACTACTACATCCAATACGAAATTTTTGGCAATATCCATATATAATAATAGAGGCGAGCAAGTTTCTTATCGAGCCTATCAGGATATGTTTATGTCAGCGTTTTGTATTGGATTTATGTAATAAACAACCCTCAATCATAAGTTGAGGGTTGATACTTGAATATTATATGGAGGTGTACAAGTTTATGTCAGCAATTTGGGGAGCAATTGATCTATCAGGTAAAGCAATCAACGATACGCATATTGAGCTTTTAAGAAAGCCATTTGATGATTGTATTTTAGACCGTATTGAGGAAAGACGAACACACCATATTTATATGGGGTGCGGAATTCAGTATGTCACCAGAGAAGCCAAACATGAGATACTTCCCGTACTCCAGAAAGAAGCAAATTGGTATTGCAATGCTGATGTTATCTTAGATAATAGAAATGAATTATGTCAAATGTTATATAAAACAGATGCAAATGAAAATATTCCAGATGGTACAATATTATCGGACATACTTAAAACACATGGTAAAAATAGCCTTAATACATTGCTTGGAGCATATTCCATGGTATGGTATGATGGGAAACAGCAAGTAAATCTCTGTGTAGATGCTGTTGGAAATCGTTGTGTCTATTATCGGATTCTTAATGGTGTCATATATTACTCTTCTTTGATTAAGTCACTAATATCTCTTGAACATAGCGTTGATATTAATTCTAGATGGATTTCTGATTTTTTAGCTATGGATCATTTATATATGATAAATGAAACAGAGGAGACACCAATAAAAGGAATATACCGAGTAGCACCAGCACAATTAGTAACCATAACTGACAAAGGCTGTAATAAAGAAACATATTGGGATCCGTTAAAAAATACTAAAATATTAACGTTAAAAAATGATAAAGAATATGAAAATATATTTAAAAATTTATTTAATGAAGCTGTAAATTGTACTTTACGTTCGGAAGACAGGATATCAATTCTTTTGAGTAGTGGTTTGGATTCTACTTCAGTGGCCTGTTATGCTGCCAATGAACTGAAAAAAGAAGGTAAAAAGTTGTATGCATATACATCGGTACCATTACCAGGTTACAAGTGTGGAGATACTACATATTATATCGAAGATGAAAAAGAAGCTGTCCTTAAAACAAAGGAGTTTTTAGGAAACTTGGAGTGTGAATTTTTAACTTTAGAAGGACAGAATGCATGGGATAGTAGAAAATCCTTGCAAAAGATAATTGAAATGCCATATAAATCAATACAAAATAATATTTGGATATATGAAGCCATGAGAGATGCGTATACGAAGGGTTCCAGAATGATGTTAACTGGTTCACATGGAAATACAACAATTTCCTTTAGTGACTTTGAAGTGTATATGAATACTATGTTTGCAAGTGGTAAATTTATTTCTGTGATAAAAGAATTAAATAACTTTCGTGATTTATATGGCTATAGCCGAAAGTATGCTTTGAAAAAGATAACAAAAACATATTTTACAAATCTAAATAAAACAGTATTGAAAAAGAGATACACAGAAAAATCATTTCTAAAGAAGGATATGATGGAGAGGCAACAATGTCTGATTCGTCTGATTGATATGGAGACTGGGTTTGAACGCGCTAGGAGAGATTTTGATCAATATAATATTATGAGAGCTAGTTTTCTTCCATTAAGACAAATAGGTGAAATATATACTAAGTATTCATTATATTCAGGTGTGATAGAACGTGATCCTACGAAAGATAAAAGAATTATCGAATTTTGCATGAGTCTTCCATTGAGACAATTTCTAAAGAAGGGAAAAGATAGACGTTTGATAAAAGAGTACTTAAAAAATGAATTACCATCACATATTTTAACTGCTAATACGAAAGGAAGACAAAGTGCTGATTTGTTGTACCGCATTCAAAGTAAATGGAATGTTATCAGAAATGAGTGGATAGAACTATATCAGAAGAGTATAAATAATAGATTTATTGATTGCGAAAAAGCAATATTAGATTTACAAATACATTCGGATTTGTCAAACATGAAAGAATTTGACCTTGTTAGGCATGCTTATACGCTTATAGCACTAGAATACATGGATGCAATCAAAAATCTTACAGTTTCGTTAGAATAAATGCATAAATAAAAAAAATGCTATAATATGAATATGTAATAAAAAATCATCGAAAGGAGGAATCATATATGAAGAAAGAATGGGGAATGCCTAGTATGGAAGAATTAGACATTACAGCAACTGCCGATGGTGGTGCTCCTTCAGATAATTTTGATGGGCCATGGCAGAATATTGATGGTCACTGGTATCGTCCAGGCGCTGGTGCAGGTTCGCCACAGTAATATTATGAAAAAGTCACATTTCTGTGACTTTTTCTTTTATATAGGATTTTGTAGGCTATATTACAGAGGAGGGAAAACAATGTATTATTACAAGATACATGGATTGTTCGTAATGTCAGATTATCAATTTGCTGAATTAATGGAAATTGAATCACAAGATACAATTGATATTACTATTAGGAAAACACGATTAAAGCAAGAGTATGTGGATGAAACAGCATTTGAATTAGAAAGAGGATTTGGATGCATGTATCATTATGATAATAAGTTATCTGTTGTTCGTTTCGTAAATCAAGGTGCTTTTGTAATAACATTTGGTAACACAATTGAATATCAACTAAAGCCGAATTTTGATCCTGTTTATGTTAATCAGATATTTTTAACATCATGTATATACTTTTTGTTCTTGCAGCGAGGGTATATTGAATTACACGGAAGTGGGATGGTGAGAAACGGAAAAGCAATAGCAATCTGTGGAGCAAGTGGGGCTGGTAAGTCAACACTAACTTCAGAATTACTTCTTTATGATAATATATACTTTTGTGCCGATGATACAGTCGTAATATCAAATGATGAATTAGGATCGATAGTACATGCTGCTTATCCACAAAGAAAGCTATGTAAAGATGTAGCACTTGATTATCAATATGATATAAATAAGTTAGTTAGAATAGAAGAAGTCCGTGAAAAATATGCAATTCCTGAAAGGAAAAAATTTTATTGTGAGTCAGCACCCTTACAAGCGATTTTTGTGATTAAAGTTGTAACTTGTGAACAAGTACATATAAAAGAAGTAGTAGGTGGAGATAAGCTAAAATTATTAATGTCGATTCTATATAAAGTTGAATGTTTTCAGAATTTTGGATGTAATGAATACGAATTAAAGAGTTGGTTAAAGATTGCGAGAGATATTCCTATGTATATAATAGAGCGACCAGAAAAGCATAAAACTTCAACGAAGCAAGCTGAGTTGGTAATTAGTACATTAGATAAATTGGAAAAAGCGTATAAATAAACATCTAAATTACCTACGTAAAGCTGTTACTTACATATTGCGTAGGTATTTTTTTGCATAACTTTAGTTTAATCATTATTGATAATATGTATAAATTAAATATGACTTGATTTTTTAGAGGTAATACTATATAATAACAAAGAAATGTAAAAATTAACCAAATATATGAAAAGAATGGGAGTTTGTTGTGAATATACTTGTTGCAATAAATGATAATTATTTTAAGCCATTACAGACCATGTTATTGTCGTTAGCTAGGACAAATAGGGATCATTTGGATTTGTATTTAATGAGTAGTGAGTTGTCTCATAAAAATACAATAAAATTAGAAATATATGTAAGAAATATCTGCCATGGTACTTTACATACAATTGAGGTTTCAAAGGATTTTTTGAACTCTGCACCTATTGGTAATCACTTTTCAAAAGAAATGTATTATAGAATCTTTTGTAGTAATTTTCTCCCTCAAACTTTGGACAAGATATTATGGTTGGATGCGGATATTATAATTATTAAGGATATAAGTGATTTATATAGTATGGATTTCCAAGGATGTTCAATTATTGCATGTGATGAACGACAGGGTGTGGGGTTGGAAGATATAGCTAGGGGATGTAATATACGTCTTGGACGTAGAGAAGAACAGAGATATTTCAATTCTGGTGTAATGCTATTTAATCTAGATAAAATCAGAAAACAGTTTTCAGAGGAACATGTTCTTAAACTTATCGATTTAAAAAAGGATATTCTGGTATCCCCTGATCAAGATATCTTAAACCTTGTATACGATGATGATGTGATATTTGCAGATGCTATTAGATTCAATTATCAGGTTCATTTTGATTGGAAGGTAAACAATGAACAAATGTTAGTCAGCAATCAAACATGCATATTACACTATATTGGTCCATGGAAACCTTGGCAACCGAAAAACATCCATTTTACTTTTAAGTACTATTGGAACATACGTATTAGACAGGGTTATATAGTTGAATGGTTAACTTATAAACTATTGAGTTTGCTTCTAAAGGCTAAAGAGAAAATGACTAAAGGAGGAATATGATGGCTCAGTTGGTTTTCATCCATAAAGGATGTCCAAATTATCTGGCACCAATAATTCAAAATACAGCTAAATATTGCAAAGACTTTGTTTTGCTTGGTGACAATAGTAATCGTAATTTATATAAAAAATGGTATAACATGGATGATTATGTAGATAATCGTTACGAAGAGTTTAAAACTAAGTATATCCATATGTCATCAAATGATTATGAATTTGAACTGGTATGTTTTAAGAGATATTTTTGTGTATATGATTATGCACGAAAACACAATATAAACGAACTCTGGATGCTTGATAGTGATTTAATAATTTATGAAGATATCTCTGAATTAGATATGAATAAGTATGATGTTGCATATTTTAAGTGGAGTGGAACAGATTTAGAATATAATTGGACAATTTCGCCTCATTGCTCGTACTGGACTCTCGATGCTATGGATGATTTTATTGAATTTTTAATGGAAGCCTACACTCATCAGATAAATATTTTACGAGAGAAATGGTGTTTTCATAAAAAAAATAATATAAATGGTGGAATTTGTGATATGACATTGTTATATTTATGGGATCGTCAGAAGAGATGGAGAGTTTTTAATACAGGTACGATTACATATGATAATACTGTCTTCGATTCTTATGTCAATTCTGAGTTGTTGGCAAATGAGAGCGTCGTAATGAATGTAAAATTAGGTTTGAAGAGAATTTCTTTTATAGAGAAAAAGCCTTTATTTCAGTTACAGGATGGAACTTTGATTAAAGCAAAGACAATTCATGCTCAAGGGCCACGGAAGATGTATATTTTGAACTTAATACGATGTGATTCGGCGTATCTACTGTATAGAGTTTCATGGATAAACTTCTATATGAATAGACTAAAATTGAAGATTGGAAAATTTCTATTAAATAGTGTGTAATCTGATGATATATAGTAGGACATATATTACATCGATATTTCATATTGGAATGGTATCTATTCACTGAGATATTCATATGTGTAGGATATGTAGGTAATTTATTAATAAGCAACCTTGTTAATAGCAATAAAACTAACTATAAGAGGTAATTAGATATGAAGAAAATAGCAATTCTAGCAAGAACTTTGGGGTGTGGCGGAACAGAAGTGGCTATGACTGCTTTTATTAATAAATTAAGTTCAGAATATGATGTTACGCTTTATTTAATCGAAAATGATATGAGTTTTCAGAATCGTTTAACAAGATCTGTGAAAATAATATTAATAGATTTTGGATTTTACTCTAAGGTTATTCAACAGGATATTAATCCTAATGGAAGTAATCATTCAATCACTTCTTTGATGGTTCGTGTTTATAGGAAGATACATAGGAAAAACCTTTTTGAAGCAATACTTAAGAAGGTACCCAATATTGATGAAAGTTATGATATACTTTTGGATTTTCATGGTTACGGATATTTTATGACATTATATGGTATCAGAAAAATTAATGCTCGGAAAAGAGCAATGTGGGTACATGATGAGGACATGTCATGCTATTTTAAGGTGCGGTCTTATATGCACCAGTATAGTACAATTTTTTGCGTTTCGAAGGCGGTTCAAGCAGCATTTAACAAACAATTTCCAGAAATAGCTGAAAACACACATGTTCTTTATAATATAATTGATATTCCACTGATTCTAGAGAGAGCTAAAGAGCTGCCTGATGTTGACATATGTGATGAGAAACTAATATTAGTTAGTGTTGGAAGATTAGAAAAACAGAAGGGATTTGATATAGCAATAGAAGTGGCTAGAATACTTAGGAATAATCATATTGATTTTAATTGGTATATTGTGGGGGATGGGAATGAAAGAGATAACTTACAATCATTAATTGATTCCTATGAATTAGGTGACTGTATGCACTTAACAGGTAAGATGAATAATCCACTACCACTAGTGAATAAATGTGATCTATATATACAACCCTCTAGGCATGAAGGTTATGGTATAGCAGTACTGGAAGCTAGGGTTCTTCATAAACCTGTCATATCTACTGACTTACCCTGCATTAGAGAACAAATTGTTGATGGAGTAAATGGATATTTATCCGCTTTTGAGGATGTAGATGACCTGTATATGAAAATATGTACATGTTTAGAAAATAATTTAGCTACAAAGTTAGCAACAAAAATACTTGATATAAATTTTGATACTGAGATTAATACGTTTTACAATTTTGTAGATACATAATCTTCAATTAATTTGTCAGTATTGCTGTGCTTGGTTACCTAAAAATTGTATGGATGATATCCTTTCTTGTTTTTCGGCATCGTTCGCTCTTTGATTTCTAGAATTTTTTGAAAGGCGTTTGACAGACTGATTCAAGTTATCTCACAATAAGGTATTCTTAATGTCTAAAAGTTATCTTTTTTATTCTCCTCACTCATTTTATTAGATCTGTATCTCAACCCTATACCTAAAGCATCAGGAACTTTTTCTAAATAGATAAGACTTAAAAAATGAACCTCCAAAAGTTAGTTCAATATCACCTAACTTTTGGGGCACACTCTAATGCTAGTGATCATTATTTGTGGTATATTAGAAACCTATTTTATTGCAAGAAATTTATTGTCGTAAAGCTGTTGTATGAACTGAACTACCGAAGTGTAACAGGTTTCCTCGTCTACTTCATATTGTTCTAATAATTTGTCCGTAATTTCTCTTATTGTAATTGGTGATTGTATGTAATCCCAAATATCATTGGCAACTCCCCTTAGTAAAAAGTATTTGCCCGTTGAAAAATCAATCATAACCTTCTCACCGGCTAAGTCGGTAACATCCAACTCCTTGATCAGTGTTATTAAGCTAAGTTCGGTCATTGTGTTTAATGTAGTTTCTTTCATGATAATCATATTCCTCCTAAATTATATATGTATGGGTAATGTAAAATAAAAAGTACTTCCAGATCCAAGCTTGCTTTCGCACCATACTTCTCCATTATGCTGTGCTACGATAGACTTCGCAATGGAGAGTCCAAGACCATTGCTAGAGCCTGGACCCGGTGTTCTTGCGGAAGAAACCGTAAATGAGCGTTCAAATACTTTAGTTAAATATTCAGAAGCTATGCCACAGCCAAAATCTTGTATATAAATAAGAAGGGTATGGTTGGACTGTAGCTTGGCTCCTACAATAATGGTAGTGTCATCAGATGAATATTTTAGAGCATTTGTTATTAAGTTATCAAGAAGTCGATAGAGCAGTGTAGTATCCACCATTGCTTCATAGGGGAATTGAGGGGATACTTCAAGTACTAAATTACGTTTTGAATACTTAATATCACATTGGCAAGTAAAAAAGAACTCTTCTAAAAACATACCAATATTCGTTGGCTCGTAGTTAAAGCTCCAGGACTTTGATTCGATTTGTGAAAGTAAAAAGATATCATCGATGAGCTTTTCTACGATCTTTGACTTTAATTGAATCAGCTGTAAGTAACTTAAAATATCATTATGACTCAAATCATTGAAGGCGATAAGATATTCAACAGCACCTTGAATTGCAGTTAATGGGGATCGTAGATCATGGGACAAATTGGTTAACAATGAGTTTTGTTCCTGATGCAAAACAAGCAATTCCTTATTCGCTACGGATAGTTTTTTCGTCACATCATATAATGATGAGGTCAGTTCTGCTACCGATAACGATGGGGTCTCATAAGGCGTTCTGGTACTCTGAGCATTCATACTTAGTCCTTTCTAAACAGTTCGGTAGGTAAAACTGTAACCCTTAGACCAAATCGTTTCGATTCGAGATTCAAGTTCTAGATAGTTCTCAAATTTCTTGCGAAGACGGCTGGCGATAACCATAATCGTTCTTCGGTCCGGATCATTATAGATCCCCCACAAGGTTTTCCCAATCAGTTCAAAGGTCACAAGCTGATTCACATTACATACCAGGATATGTAGTAATTCATACTCTCGATTTGATAGGAGAAGCTCCTCTTCATAATAATATGCCTTATGAAGCGTAAGATTAAGGGATAATGGAGGGAATGAAATTACTGTTTTTGTTGTGGGCTTCGAATTATGCATTCTTAACTGTACCTGAATACGGGCACTGAGCTCTTTCAAACTATAAGGCTTTACGATATAGTCATTTGCACCCAGAGAGAAGCCTCTGATTTTGTCAGTCTCTTTGTTTCTTCCTGTCAGAAATATAAAGGGTGCGGATGTGAAAGCCTTTATTTGAACGGAGGCATCGAACCCATTCAATTCAGGCATCATTATGTCAAGAACGATACAGTCCGCAGGATATGTTTTAAGTACTTCAATACCATTCTTCGCATTACTTGCAGTGCGCACCTCATATCCTTCCTTTTGCAAAAACTTCTTGTTGATCGAAAGAACATCAGTATCATCATCAATTAATAATATCTTATACAAACAAACATCCCCCCCAGGTAACCTTAAAACATGTTACAATATTACCATAAATTTACATTTTGGTACAGGTTTTTTCTTTTGTATAATATTAAATATAGTCTTGAATTTCGAGCATATAACATATATTTCTATGACATTTGACAATCAATATTTCATTTGGGTTACAAAAGTGGCATCTCATTTACAAATCTTCGATTATCGGTTACAAATATTGCATTTCGGGTTATATAGTGGCATCTCGCCTTACTATTAAGTTGATCCTTCCTGTTGCATCCGAATGTCAATAATTATTTATTGAAAAACGATAAATAATTATTGACATTCATTTTTTACTATGCTATATTAACTTCAAGATAAGGAAGTGAAAGAATAGGTAAGAGAGCTGAAAGGCGAGTAAAAATCAATAGTATGATGAAAAGGTAGGAGGTTTTAACCATTATGAGCAAAAGTCCGTTGGTTAGGATAACAAAAATTATATTGGATTTTATGTTTTATACCGGGAGTGTTATCTGTATTACGGTACCGCTGATCTTTAAACAGGCAGGGAAGTATTTTAAGATCTTTGAGGAGTTTTATCTTCCGTTTACGATTATTTTCTTTATTGCGGGAGTATTCGCACTTATCATTGTATGGGAGCTTCGCACCATATTTAAGACAGTAATCAACGAGGATCCGTTTGTACGGGAGAATGTCAGATCATTAAAGAGAATGGGTGTGAGCTCCTTCTGCATTGCATTAATGATGCTCACCAGACTTCTGTTTGTAATTACACCGGCAGCACTGGTTCTGGTTGCAGTATTTGCGATAGCCGGATTATTTTCCCTTGTCCTATCCCAGGTTTTTGACCAGGCAGTAACCTATAAACAAGAAAACGATCTTACGATTTAGGAGGTGCCATATATGATTATTGTTAATTTAGACGTTGTAATGGCACAGAGAAAGATCGGTCTGACTGACTTGGCCGAGCAAGTGGATATTACAATGGCGAATCTCTCAATTCTGAAGAATAATAAAGCAAAGGCAATCCGTTTCAGCACACTGGAGGCTATCTGTAAGGCTTTGAACTGTCAGCCCGGAGACATTCTACAATACGTTGATGAGAATACGAATTCATAATATTTGAAAGGAGAATGAATTGATATGGAAGAATTAAATAATGTTTCTGCTGAAGAAGAGCAAGCGAGGGTACTTCAGGAGAAAGCACAGACCGCAGTCGTGAACGTCCCGAATAGTACGGGATCACCCCTGCTTAATAAAGTACGCCAAAAATTTGAGATCACCGGTCTTGTCAGTCTGTTGTTTGGGGGATTCTTTTCTTTCAGTTTTTATAAAGCAGAGGCCGGGGTTAATATTATTTTTTTCACGTTGGTAATGATCGGCTTATTATGTTATGTAATGAAACAGTTTGAACTGCCGATGAAGACAGGAACCTATTTTTATTACCTGGGTGCTCTGATGGCAGGAGTTTCCTCTGCAATGACATCAAGTGATAAGTTGCAGTTAATTAACCTAGTCTTAAGTATCTGTCTTCTAAACCTGTCCCTCCTACATCAGCTTCATTCGGTGAAGGGTTGGGATGTGCAGATATATCTTGGCAGAATGCTTGGTATGCTTTTTCTAGGTATTGCCTCCATTGGAATGCCCTTTGCGGACGGGTTCCAGTTCTTAAAGAGAACAAAGCTCTTCCGATCTGATAAAGCAAGAAATATATTCGTCGGTATCGTATTATCGGTGCCCCTCCTTTGGATCCTAATTTTTCTTCTCTCTCAAGCAGATATGATCTTTGGTAATATGACCAGGGAGCTGACAAAGCATATCTTTTCAGAAGAAATTATTGCAATTACCTTTATGGTTTTATTCGGTTTCTTCTCCTGCTATTTGATCCTGTGCGGAGCTGCGGCGCAGACAGGAAGAATGGAGAAGATAAGACGAAAAGGAGCATCCTCCATCGCGGTCACCGTGATTCTGTTAATTACACTTTTGTATGTCATGTTTTGTGCACTTCAGCTCATTTATCTTTTCAGCAACGGGCTTTTTGAATTACCCAGCGGATATACCTTTGCTGAGTATGCAAGACGGGGCTTCTTTGAATTGCTTGCAGTGGCAATGATCAATGTGGCATTAATGCAGATAACAACTGCATTTTTTGAAGAGAGTCGAATTTTGCGCGGTCTTTTGACCCTTATGACGGTCTGCACCTATATTATGATTGGCTCCGCAGCATACCGCATGCTGCTTTATATCGGAGCATATCATCTAACTTTTTTAAGATTGTTTGTGTTATTGGCTCTGGTAATTCTATCCTTAATTTTAGCCGGAGTGATCATCTCGGTGTATATAAAAAGCTTTCCGTTGTTTCGTTACGGTGTTGCGGTAATTACCGTCTGCTACCTGGCCTTTGCCTTATCAAAGCCGGATTATTACATTGCATCCTATCTTGAGGAGAATAAACAGGTCCTTTCGGCTGACGATGCAGTTTTTCTGGTTCATGAATTATCACCGGATGCAGCCGAGGTAGTGTTACCTCTGCTTTTAGACGACGATAGGTGGACGGAAGAAGCCCTAGTCGGTTCACCGACTCCTTCGGATTATGATATCTATGATGATGGAATAGTGATTGGATCTCAGTCCGTAGATTTTTACCGCAATGTCTATTATGACAGGATCAGAAGCATGAACGAGGATAGAGATGTGCGAGACTACAACTTTTCGGTTGCTAGGTCGGCCAATCTAATAAAGGATTATCCTAATAAATAGCATCAATAAGAATGAGAAAAAATTCCTGCGAAAAGTTGAAGATATTTGCATCATTTAAAAGTTGTTATATATGAAGGTGCATATCAGAGGGTTGTGTTGCTTCAACAAGGGTGTAATAAACACCCAGCACACACTTACTTGAAAGGAGGTAATAGTAAAATGAGTTTAAAATTAAGATTATATATATTGGGTTTTTATGACTTACTGTTAGCTATTGGTTCAGTCTATATGGGAAGGGAATTAATTTGTAAAGAGCATGGGATTTTTACCGAATTTCCTCATGAGTGGTTATCCAGGCTTTCATTTGATGATTGGATTTGGTCTGGTATAGCAGCTCTGCTTCTCTTCGGAGTCTGTAATTTGGTTGCATCCATTTTCTGCTTTATTAAACAAAATCATCTTTCCTGGAGTCTGTCTGCTGCAGTGGGCAGTATCCTCTATGTGATTTTGGTATTACAGGTACTTATGACCGGAGTGTGGCAGCTGTCAACAGCGGTTTTCTTTGCGGTAAGTATTCTGCAGCTTTTTTTTAGCCGTATCGTATATTTGGGTTATAAAAAGAAAGCAAATCGATATTCCGGTGTAAGAAGCTGTATTTAATTACGGATATTTCTAAAATAATTATTAAGGAATTCTTATCTTTGCATTTTGGGAGTTCTTTTTTGCAGAAGATATGGTATAATCTGCTTGTTGAACGCTTTCTAACAACGGCATGAGGAAGGGCGAAGAAATGGAACTTATGACAGCCAACGAAGTCAATGATAATATTAAGATAGAATATAAAGTAGATGTCATCATCCCAACCTATCACTCGGATGAGAAGCTTAATCGGTTGCTTACGATGTTATATCGTCAGACGGTTAAGCCGAACAAGGTGTTTTTACTGCACACCATCGAACCGGAGGGGCAGCAGCAAAAGATCCCGGAGATCGAGGGCTCGAATATAACAGTCATTCCAATACAAAAGAATAATTATGATCATGGTGGTACAAGAAAATTCGGAGCTTCCTTATCAAATGCAGATATAATCATGTTCATGACACAGGATGCAGTTCCGGTTGATGAGTATCTGATTGAAAAGCTCCTGGAACCGTATTCAGATCCATGGGTATCTGCAACCTATGCGAGACAGTTGGCGGATGAGAGTGTGGGTTTGGTGGAACGCTATACCAGACATTTTAATTATCCGAAGCAAAGCAGGGTGAAATCTCAGGAGGATCTGGAGGAGCTTGGCATTAAGACCTTTTTCTGCTCGGATGTCTGTGCTACGTATCGAAACTCTGTCTATGTCAAGCTTGGTGGCTTTGTGGAGAAGACAATTTTCAATGAAGATATGATCATGGCTGCCTCGATGATTCGTGCGGATTATCGTGTAGCTTATGCAGCAGATGCAAAGGTTCTTCATTGTCATCGTTATTCTTATCTCCAGCAGTTTACCCGTAATTTTGATCTGGGAGTATCCCATAAGCAATACGAGGAGGTCTTTGCCGGTTTAAAGTCTGAGTCGGAGGGGCTTCGTTTGGTTAAGAATACGCTGAATTACTTGATCGAGAAGAAACAGTATTTACTAATCCCGGATTTGTTTCTTAGCAGCGGATTTAAATATCTGGGATATCAATTCGGAATACGATATAAACATCTTCCGGCAAAAGTTGTAAAGCACTTTAGCATGAACAAGAATTATTGGACGAATGCATAATATACATGGCACACTAGTAAGTGAGGAATGATATGAGCACAATAGCAATTGTAATGGCTACGTATAACGGTGAAAAATATGTCGGTGAACAGATAGAATCCATTCTTGCCTCGAATTATCAGGATCTGGAGCTGTATATCTATGACGATGGTTCAAGGGATAATACGGTGTCCATACTTCAGGAATATGAAGGACAATATCCGGAAAAGATCCATGTATTTCAGAATGAGACAAATCGAGGACATCTAATGAATTTCATGCATGCATTATCCGAGACAACAGCGGACTATGTCATGTTTAGTGATCAGGATGATGTGTGGAAATCCAATAAGGCAGGCATAACCCTGAAACGGATGAAGCATATGGAGGCTCAACTTACGAAGGAGACTCCTTTGGCGGTATTTACCGATGCGATTGTTGTGGATCAGGAATTGAATATCGTGAATCAATCCTTCTTTTGTTCCGGGCATCTCAATCCTTATCGGACCGATTTGCCCCATCTATTGATGGAGAATAAGCTGATCGGCTGTACAGTGATGTTGAATGCAGCTCTTCGTAGGGTACTCCTTAGCAGACCGTTACCGGAGAAGGCAAGATTTCATGATTGGTGGATTGCTTTAATTGCAGCGTCCTTTGGAAAAATCGGCTTTGTAAAGGAAGGAACCCTATTGTACCGTCAACATGGTGGTAATGTGGTCGGAGATTCAGGCTTTGCCGCATATGTGAAGAATCGAATTACCGGATTGAAGCAACAGAGAAAAGCACTGGAAGCACTCTACCTTCAGGCGGAGGAGTTCTTAGAGCTGTATGGGGATACTCTTTCCGAGAAAAACAAAGAGATTATTCATAATTTTGCCACATTACCGGAGAAGAATTTCCTGGAACGGCGGATTATAATTCTTCATTACGGTTTTTTGAAAACCGGACTGATAAGAAATATCGGATTGCTATTTATTCTATGATATGGCTGGGAGCTTATGGAGACACTTTATTTTGGTGGATTTTTCATGAGCATCCTAGTCATTTTTTGTGCATTTTTATACACCCACTTTAGCGATTTAAACCAATAAAAATTTTCTGCAAAGAGCCAGTCATCTATACTTGACAAATGAGAATGTAGTTGATACAATAACATACAACTTAATAAACTTACTTTTTATACAGCAACAGCAGCCCCATTACAGAGTGTCCTGTGGTGACGGGCTTTTCTTATAAATCAGGGACACAGGAGAGGAGCAT
>JAEZUM010000039.1 GCA_023421075.1 Bacillota bacterium | reverse complement strand
AACGAATTTGAAAGGGGGTAATTACAATGTTATGTGACAGATGCCAGAAGAGAGATGCGAAAATATTGTATACTGAGATAATCAATGGAGTGAAGAAAGAGCAGCATCTTTGCGAGGAATGTGCAACGGATTACACATCCTTTCAAATGGAGAAACCCTTAATGAACAGCGACCTTACCTTAGGCGATTTACTATCTACCTTGCTGGATAATTATACTGCTTCGGATAAGAAGAAGTCGGGAGAGGTTACACCTTCCCTTACCTGTGGTACTTGTGGAACCACCTATGAGGAATTCATACAGAAGGGTCGCTTTGGTTGTTCCGATTGCTACCGTAGCTTTAACGAACAGCTTGGTAAGACCTTGAAGAGTATTCAGGGAGCAGAGGTCCACACCGGTAAACGACCGAAAGGTTATGTTACTACGACCTCCTCTGATCGGGCTTATAAGGATATACCGGAGTCCGAGAAGCTTTCATTACTGCTTCAAGAGGCAATTGAGAAAGAAGAATTCGAGGAGGCGGCCAGACTTCGAGACCTAATCAAGCAGATGAAGAAGGAGGAACAGACCAATGCTTAAATGGTATGAGCAGATTGTTCCGGATAGCGATGTGGTTATATCAAGTCGGGTGAGGCTGGCCAGGAATCTTGTGACCTATCCTTTCTCCTCGAAAATCGATGATGAACAGGCAGCAGCACTGGTGGCTGAGGTTAAACAAATCGCAGGAGCATTGTCCGAACAAGTAAATCGAAGATTTTATGCCTGCAATATCAGTACGCTCAGCGATATCGATAAGATTGCCATGGTGGAACGTCATATTGTAAGCCCATTGCTGGCAGAAAAGGATCAAACGACCGGCCTGATCCTTGCAGACGATGAAACCGTCAGTATTATGATTAATGAAGAGGATCATGTCCGTATTCAGGCCATAGTTGGCGGAATGAACCTTGAACAGGCCTATGCGGAGGCTGACAGAATTGATGATATTGCCTATGAGAAGTTACATTTTGCATATGATGAGAAATATGGTTATATGACCGCTTGCCCAACCAATGCAGGAACCGGAATGAGAGCTTCCTGCATGGTGTTTTTACCGGCGTTGACCTCAGCGAGAATGATACAGAAGCTGATTGAAGAGCTTGGTAAATACGGTGTAACCATCCGTGGTATCTACGGAGAAGGAACCAAGAGTTTAGGAAGCATTTATCAGATCTCCAATCAGAAAACGATGGGTATATCGGAGAGTGAGATCATAGAGAATTTGAAAAGAATTGTTTTTCAGGTAGTGAAGCAGGAAAGAAAGCGCAGAGAATACATGCTGTCGACAAGTGCGGATGAGATTGAAGATCAGGTCTTTCGTTCCTACGGCGTGTTAAAGTATGCGAGACAGATCTCTTCCGACGATGCGATGACTTTACTGTCACAGCTTAAGTTTGGTGCGGATTGCGGCTTAATTAATTTTGACCGTGAGTTCAATGTCCATAAGCTTATGATGGGAGTTCAGCCGGGAAGTCTTCAGTGGACTCTTGGTAAGAATGTGGGAAGCTTAACTAGAGACCAGGCAAGAGCTGAATATATCAGAAAAGAATTACCTACAATTATGATATAATAAAGCGTAGTGAGAATCTTACAAGCTTGCTTGTATAGATACGATTATATAATTCAAACGAAACGATAGAGTACTATGGCTAGAATGGAGGATACAGTATATGTATGACAAATTTACAGAAAACGCGAAAAGTGCGATAAACCTTGCACGTGAAGTTGCATACCGATTATCACATAATTACATTGGTACCGAGCATCTATTAATCGGTCTGATGGAAGTTGAAGGAGTAGCATCAAAAATATTAGAAGAGAACGGAGTAACCGTAGAAAAGGTCCTTGAGCTGGTGAATCAGCTGATTGCTCCGAATAACGGTGTCGAGATGATGGATGCCGGAAGCTTTACCCCCAGATCTAAGAGAATACTGGATCAAAGCTATAAGGAAGCCGCTAAATTCAAAGCACCCTTGGTCGGAACAGAGCATATTTTAATTGCCTTGATTAAGGAATCCGATTGCATCGCAGTTCGTTTATTAAATACCCTCGGAGTAAATGTACAGAAGGTATACATTGATATTCTCACCGCTTCCGGTGTGGATGTCAGCGTTGCCAAGAATGAATATTCCTCAGGTAAGGGGACCAAGGCAAAAGGAAAGACCTCCGCTACCCCGACACTGGATCAATACAGTAGAGATCTTACGGAATATGCAAGAGAAGGTAAGCTTGATCCTGTCATCGGAAGAGAGAATGAGATACAGAGAGTGGTACAGATTCTCAGTCGTAGAACCAAGAATAATCCCTGCCTTGTTGGCGAACCCGGTGTAGGTAAGACCGCCATTGCAGAAGGTCTTGCACTGAAGATTGTAGAGGGGAATATCCCGGATACCATCAAAGAAAAGCGAGTAGTAACCCTGGATCTGTCCGGTATGGTTGCCGGCTCGAAATACCGCGGTGAATTTGAGGAAAGAATTAAAAAAGTAATCAGCGAAGTAATCAGTGATGGCAGTGTATTGCTGTTTATCGATGAAATCCATACGATCATTGGAGCTGGCGGCGCGGAAGGTGCAATTGATGCCTCCAATATCCTAAAGCCCTCTTTGGCTCGTGGTGAGCTACAGATTATCGGAGCAACCACCAGAGAAGAATACCGTAAATATATTGAAAAGGATGCCGCATTGGAACGTAGATTCCAACCGGTAGTTGTTGATGAGCCCTCTGAAGAGGAAGCAATCTTAATTCTTTACGGATTAAGAGATAAATATGAAGCACATCATCAGGTTCGTATAACCGATAGTGCGTTGGAAGCAGCAGTGAAGCTATCCAGCCGCTATATCAATGATAGATATCTGCCTGACAAGGCAATCGACTTAATGGATGAAGCTGCCTCCAAGGTACGTCTTTCTACCTATACCTCCTCTCCGGAGATAAAAGATCTGGAACAGGAGATCAAACGTCTCGAAGGTGAGAAGGAAAAGGCGATTAAGGATGAAGCCTATGAGAAAGCCGGCGAGATTAAGAAACAACAGGAAGCAGCCATGGAGCAGTTGGAGAAACAGAAGGTATTGGATCAGAAACAGCGCCAGGAGAAGCAGCTTGTGGTAAGTGATAATGAGATTGCTGAAATTGTTGCAAGCTGGACCAAGATACCGGTGAAGAAGCTGGCTGAGGAAGAGACAGAACGTCTGCAAAATCTCGAGAATATTCTTCATCAGAGAGTAGTTGGACAGGAGGAAGCAGTTGCAGCAGTTGCAAAAGCAATCCGTCGTGGTCGTGTTGGTCTGAAGGATCCCAATCGTCCGACCGGTTCCTTCTTATTCCTTGGACCTACCGGTGTAGGTAAGACAGAATTATCCAAGGCATTGGCAGAAGCGATGTTCGGAAGCGAGAATTCTATCATTCGTGTCGATATGTCCGAATATATGGAGAAGCATAGTGTCAGCAAGCTGATCGGTTCCCCTCCGGGATATGTAGGTTATGATGAAGGTGGGCAGCTTAGTGAGAAGGTTCGTCAGAATCCGTACTCGGTTATTCTCTTCGACGAGGTTGAGAAGGCACATCCGGACGTATTCAATATCTTACTTCAGGTGTTGGATGATGGACATATTACCGATTCCCAAGGAAGAAAAGTAAGCTTTAAGAATACAATCATAATCATGACCTCCAATGCGGGTGCTCAGAATATTATTGAGCCGAAGCGACTGGGGTTTGCTTCAGTCATCGATGACAAAGAGGATTATAAACGGATGAAGGAAGGCGTTATGGATGAGGTGAAGAAGATCTTCAAGCCTGAGTTTATCAACCGTATCGATGAGATAATCGTATTCCACTCCTTAACCAAGGAAAATATAAAGCAGATCGTCGGTATTATGATTAAGACCATTGGAAAGCGTAGTAAATCTCAGATGAATATCGCCCTTGAGACGAGTGAAGAGGTAGTTGCTCATCTGGCAGAGGTTGGCTTTGATCCGAAATACGGTGCAAGACCATTAAGACGAGCAATCCAGACAAACATCGAGGATAAGCTGGCTGAAGCAATACTTGCCGGTACAATAAAAGAAGGGGATACTGTCCGTGTACAATACCTGGATAATGAGATGGTATTAACAGCAAAATAATTAGGTGCTTTGGTCATTTCGTAACAGTTCAGCCATAAGCCAGGTTTTGCTTGGCTATATCCCGCTTAAGCAGAACGCCATACAAATTTCAGAACGATGTACATTCGAAAGCAGGCTTTCGTCTATTCATTATACTAGAAATTTGTATGGCTGAATTGTTATAAATTTTATAATCAGAAATAGTAGAAATTACACGAAATATCATATATAATGTAAGAAATAGTTCCATGAAACATTATCTGTCTATTAGACATTTAATACAATTAGGAGGGTCATATAATGGCAGTTGTTGAAGAGTTAATGCGCAAGGAAAGTGATGGGACAATAAGCTTTGGTAATTACGAATTGCAAGTAAAATCAAAGGCTTCCGATTTCGAGCATCAGGGGGATCTCTACAAAGTAAAGACGTTTTATGAGATAACTAAGCTTGAGAAGAACGGAATGTTTGTCTACGAATCCGTACCCGGTACTGCCGTATTTCATATGGACGCAAAGGATAATCAGATCAGCTTTAATGTATGTGGTAAAGAAACTGCTCAGATTACATTAGAACTTGAAGCAGAAAAGGAATATGAAATTTTTAAAAATGATCAAAACCTTGGCAAGATGAAGACGAACTTGGGTGGCAAATTAGTGTTGAGCTTAGAATTAAGCGAAGATTGCAAGGATTTCATAAAGGTGGTTAAACTGTAAAATGGCTAAGAATAAGACCGTGTTTTTCTGTAAAGAGTGTGGCTTCGAATCAGCAAAATGGTTGGGACAATGTCCGGCTTGCAAGAGCTGGGATTCCTTTGTAGACGAACCGGTTGTTAAGAAAGGCAGCAAACCCGCCGGCGGCATAAAAAATGTAAGTGAGCCTATACTGATCTCTGATGTGAAGGCCGAGGAGCAGATGAGAGCCTGCTCCGGCATCGAAGAGCTTGATCGTGTCCTTGGAGGAGGTATCGTCCAGGGAAGTCTGGTTCTGGTTGGCGGTGATCCCGGTATCGGTAAATCAACCTTACTGCTTCAGATGTGCCGCGAGTTAGTAATAAAATCGAAAAAAGTATTATATATCTCAGGGGAGGAATCCCTGAGCCAAATTAAGATGAGAGCAGAGAGGCTCGGCGTATTTGGCGGCGAGCTTCTCCTTTTATGTGAAACGGACCTTGAACTTGTCGAGGATGCGATTAATAAGTATCATCCAAGTATCGTGATTATCGATTCGATTCAGACGATGTTCAAGGATGAGGTTGCGGCAGCACCTGGCAGTGTAAGTCAGGTAAGAGAAGCGACAGCAACCTTAATGCGGATCGCGAAGGGCTCCGGAATCACGATATTTATCATTGGACATGTGACAAAAGAAGGTGTAGTTGCAGGGCCGAGAGTGCTGGAGCATATGGTGGATACAGTATTGTATTTTGAAGGCGATAATTATGCCTCCTATCGTGTGTTACGAGCGGTTAAGAATCGATTCGGTTCTACGAATGAAATCGGAGTATTTGAGATGCAGGGCTCCGGCTTGGCAGAGGTTAAGAATCCCTCGGAATTTATGTTGAAGGGAAGACCGGAAGGGGAGCCTGGTTCTTTGGTCGCAGCCTCTATTGAGGGGACAAGGCCGATACTGGTGGAGGTCCAAGCGCTCGTCTGTAGAACGAACTTTAATATGCCTAGACGTACGGCTGCCGGAACGGATTATAATCGTGTGAATCTGTTAATGGCAGTACTGGAGAAAAGAGCCGGTATCCAGTTATCTGATTGTGATGCTTACATAAATGTTGCGGGTGGTATGAGAATAACAGAGCCCGCACTGGATCTTGCGGTATTAACTGCAATATTGTCAAGCTATAAGAATAAAGCACTGGATAACAAAACAATTATATTCGGTGAAGTAGGTCTGACCGGTGAGGTACGAGCTGTCAATATGGCAGAACAGAGAGTGGCAGAGGCTGCTAAGATGGGCTTCGAGCTTTGTATCCTGCCACAGGCTAATAAGGAACACATCAAAGGGAATGGCATAAAGCTGATCGGAGTTAGGAATATTCAAGAGGTTCTGGGAATTCTCATGAGATAATAACTCAATTCAAAACGGATTATCTACGGAATGTTTTGAAATCATGCATTAATAGTGGGGGTTACAAATGAAGGAAATGGCCAACCAAAGATTAGTTCATCTTGCGACAGCACAGGAAAGCATATTTGATGTGACAGCATTGATTGAGAAATGGGAGCAATCACAAATAGTACTTGAAAAGAATGCCTTTGATACCATGAATATGAACGATACCATATTGAATCTATCGAAGGAAGGAACGAAATTAGTAGAACGACTTCAGGAATATTTTCTGACCGGAATGGCGGATGCGAGAGAAGAGGATATTAAGCTGGTTGCCTCCCTGTTACAAGAGATACAAGGGATGTTCGACCGTATTGTAGATCATTCTTTCTGTGCAAACGAGACTGCGCATATTCTCGAGAATGAAGTTGCCGCACAGCGTGAGATCGGAGATGACATGAAGACGCAGGTCTGTAAAGTCGTGGAACAGATTGATTCCTGTGCAGCGTGTGAGGAGTTTCTTTTTGCTGAGTTCTAGACTAGATGCTGTAATTATAACTGGATGACTAACATTTGATTGAATGAACAAGATATAGATACACCTCTGCGAATGCAGGGGTGTTTTTTGGGGCTCTGTGTCAATAGTTGGGGTGGGATTCTTTTGAATCCCGCTCCTTTTCTATGTTTAGAGCCATTTTGATGTTTGGTATCTACAATTCCTGTTTTTGGGTATGCGAAATAAGCCTATCGCCCGTCGACCATTTTTTATCAGATAGAGCAGTGTATTATCCTAGTTCTGAATCTCTTAAAGTTTTTCATCCCATAGGAAATTCTTTTTAATACCTTGATTTTATTGTTATAACCTTCTGTTGGACCATTCGTGTATCCATATTTGAAAGCATTTAGGATACCTTCCGACCAGTT
>JAEZUM010000014.1 GCA_023421075.1 Bacillota bacterium | reverse complement strand
TATCCAGTAAATGGATAAACTATGATTGAACATATATTTCGACACAGTTTTACATATCAAATTCTTGCCGAGGAGCTGGTATAAATTATTCAACTCCATCTTCGGACACAGAAAAATTTACACTCTCGATTGAATTAATAAATTAAGGGTTCTGAAGTTATCTATAAACTTCAGAACCCTATTTTAGTACGCGTGTGTCCGGCGAAGCTGGACCTTGGCTGTTGGTGTAAGTCTCTATATTACTTTGATACAACGAGTTGTTCTATGTGTTATTTGAGTAGCATGTTCTCCCAATCTGACGGTTTAAAGCCAATTAAGACAAAATCATCTCCGATTATTAATGGTCGTTTGATCAGCATCCCATCCGTAGCCATGAGGGTGAGCTGTTCATCGATGGACATGGTCTGGAGCTTGTTTGCTAGGCCCAGTTCCTTATATTTCATTCCACTGGTGTTGAAAAACTTCTTGATCTGGAGCTGGCTGAGTGCAAGCCACTCGTTTAATTCTAAGTAAGTCGGGTTGTTCTCAACAATATGTCTGTCAGTATAAGTTACCTGATGTTCATTCAACCATTTCTTAGCCTTTTGACAAGTGGAGCACTTAGGATATTCTATGAATAGTACGCTCATTTTTGATTTTCCTCTATGTTATTATTTCTCTGCGATTATTTTGGAAGGAGAAAATCCCGTGATTGCTTCTAGTTGAATACTTTTACTGCTTTCTGCATCTGTTCCACAATCGGGACTCCAAAAGGACAGCGCTCTTCACAGGCAGCACAGCTGATACAATCGGAGGCATTGGCAGGAAGATCAGAATAATGAGCCTGAACAGTAGCCGGAACCTTCTCCTGGAGTATCGCCAGATCATATAGCTTATTCACCATGGCGATATCGATGAAGGATGGGCAGGGTGCACAGTGGCCACAGTAAGTACATTGTCCATAATAGGAATGATAAGGTGCATTGGCTAATACAGTTGCATAATCCTTCTGTTCCTCGTTTGCTTCCTCATAAGCTACCGCAGCATCTACCTCTTCCGGTGTTCTGCAACCAACCAATACAGAAGTAACTGCAGGTCGTGTTAAGGCATAATGCAGGCACTGAACGGGTGTCAATGCGACACCGAAAGGAGATTGCTCAGCATTGAACAGTCTTCCGCCGGCATAACCTTTCATTACGGTAATCCCGACATTCTCCCTCTCACAAATCTTGTATAATTCATCCCGCTCCGGTGCAATTCCTCTAAGCTCCTCGTTATAATGTTCTTTGAAAAGATCGTTAATATCCTCGCTGGGAGGAAGCAGATCAAAGGCGGGATTTAGACTGAACAAAATCATCTCAATCTCACCACTGAGTGCGGCAAGTTTCGCAACATAAGGATTATGTGTGCTTAAGCCGATATGACGAATGGTACCCTTTTGTTTTAATCCGCGGACATATTCCATGAATTCACCATTCATTATAGTATTGAACTCTTCTTCCTGATCTACAAAATGAATCATACCAAGGTCTATGTAATCCGTCTGTAAGCGGGTTAACAAATCCTCAAAGGCTTGTGTTACCTTATCCATTTCACGTGTCCGCACATACTGCCCATCCTGCCAGGTTGATCCGATGTGTCCTTGTATCAGCCATTTCTCTCTATCATCAGCAATTGCCATACCGATGTTAGAGCGTACATTCGGCTCAGACATCCAGCAGTCAATAATATTGATGCCGTGTTCCCTGCTTCGATCTACCACCTTCTTCACATCCTGAGCATTCTGCTGTTCTAACCACTCCGCACCTAATCCTATTTCACTTACTTGTAACCCCGTCTTACCTAATTGTCTGTATCTCAATTTACTTCCCCCTTTTCTTGATTCTAGTCCAGAACATATAATTTATCATACAATTTTACCACATTTCTCTAGATTGTGAATGCGTTTTATTGCTATATTGCAAGACTAGAATGAAACAAACATTAATAAATAGAGTTGATATATTTTATGTATTATGATATTTTGGAGATTAAGCTGTTAGTAGTAATTTATTATGGAGATAAAAAAAGGATTGATATGATTATGATCATCAGAGTCGCATGTCAATCAATAGCTTATATATGAATGTGAGAGGAGTAGCAAGAGCGATGAATATATCGAGTTACTGGAAGGCTGTTTTAGATCAGGATCCTGGTTTAATGAGGACCTTCTTTCATGAGAAGGCCACTATCAATTGGCATAATACAAATGAACAATTCAACTTGAACGAATTCATTGAGATCAATTGCGAATATCCCGGTAGCTGGGATGGTGAGGTTGAACGTATGGAGATGGTCGGAGATATTATAGTAACGGTCACCAAAGTATGGGCAAAGGAGGGGGAGATATCCTTCCATGTTACTTCCTTTATGAAGATATTACAGGATAAAATACAATCAATTGATGAATACTGGAGCGAAGACGGGACAGCACCTGAGTGGAGATTAGCGCGAAGGATCGGAAATAAAATTAAATAAAGGGAAATGACAATGGTATTATATCGTTGGAATCCATATTACGCTCAGTATTGACGGATGAGGTTATGATTGTTATAATATAGTAACTATAAGTCAATACGGCGATATAGCCAAGTGGTAAGGCATGGGTCTGCAACACCCTGATCACCAGTTCAAATCTGGTTGTCGCCTTAAGAAACAGAAAACACACTACCCAAAGTAGTGTGTTTTTTGTTTCTTCTAGGAAGACTTCAGATTTGAACTGTGTTCAACATCTGGTTGTCGCTAGGAAGACATCAGATGTGTTCTATAGTCTCTTTGTTCGGATATATTGATATATAATACTGTTCAAAGTATAATAAACAATAGAAACAGGTTCACTATAGTTCACAATTGTGAACGGAGTATTATTGATATAATGTTGAGAAGGTGGGAACAATATGAAAGTTATAATTTTTCAGGGTAGTCCGAGAAAAAACGGAGATACAGCAACTCTAATAAAGCCGTTTTTATCAGAATTAGTTGATAAGGGATTAGAAGTTAAAACAATTTCGCTGTATGATAAAAAGATTTCGCCATGCATCGAGTGCTATCAATGTCAAAATAGATTGGATGAATATGGTTGTTCAATCCATGATGATATGTACGAAATATCAGAAGAGATTTTAATGGCTGATTGTTTTATTTTGGCTACTCCAATATTTATATGGTATTGTACCGCTCCAATGAAAGCAATGCTTGACCGATTTTATGGATTACATAAGTATTACGGGGAACAACGCGGACCAAGTCTAGTGGAAGGAAAAAAGTGCGGAATAGTTGCTACATGTGGGTACGATCTAGAATATGGCATAAGCCCTTTTGAAGATGGAATTAAGCGATTTTGTGAGCATTTCAAAATTGATTATATTGGGAAAGCAGCTGTATCAGATGATGCAGGTGAGCGTGTAAGTAAATTTGAAACGGATGAATCAAAGAAGATAGCCGTTGATTTTGCTAAAAAAGTGATCAGTTGTTGTACAGTATAAGCATAATGTATTACCGGCGTAGTGCTTCAGGTTAAATTTCTGTGGAATATTTCCATGAGTTATATTATGCTTAGATAGATACTTTTATATAAGGGAGATGGTCTCAGTAATTCAACAAATAGATAATGTAAGTTTCCAGATGAAAGAGGAGCATGATTTTTCGTTTTTATCGAAGTATGGAGAAGTTTTTTGTGCTTTTGACCAGAACGACTCAGGGAATATAAGCTTTGGTGTGGTTGGAGATGGCAATAAATATTTTATTAAAGTAGCTGGCGCGCATACTTATGAGTCCTGTACAGAAGCAAGGAAGGCAATCGAGGTATTAAAAAATGCGATGCCTTTATATGAAGCATTAAAACAACAACCTAATTTAATAAAGCTAATAGAGCATTATGAGTTTGAGGATTTATATGTTGCAGTTTTTGAGTGGGCAGAGGGTGATTGCTTATTTGATTATTGGAATTTTGATAAATATACGAAAAATGCTCTTGTGACATCACCATATACTAGGTTTAAGCAATTACCGGTTGAAAAGCGACTTAAATCGGTCGAAACAATGTTTGAGTTTCTGGAACATACCGAAAGAATGGGATATGTTGCAATTGATTTTTATGACGGTAGTATCCTGTATGATTTTGATAAGGATACGACTACGATTTGCGATATCGATTTTTTTCGAATAAAACCAACCTACAACGATATGGGTGAGAATTTCTGGGGAACAAAAAGGCTGAAGGCTCCGGAGGAATATATCTATGGAGCTGTTATTGATGAGGTGACGAATATATTTACTTTAGGAGCCCTGATACTTCATTTTTTTGGCGATTATTCTAAAAAAGATATAGACCAAATGTATCAGTTCAATCGATTTTGTCCTTGTCCCTATGAGAAATGGGAATTAAGCAAAGCGCTCTATGAAGTTGCAACCAAGGCGGTTTCTCATGATAGAAACGACAGATTTCACTCGATTACTAGCTTCTATAAAAGGTGGAATGCTGCTTTAAAATAGTCTAAATTTGAACTGACAATTAATAATAAATTATATCAACGAAGGAAAGAGCAGTATGATAAAGAGAAGAATTATACCCATGTTTATTATATTTATGATTTTGAGCTTGCTAACTATCCCGAGTGGTTCTGCTGAAGCGGCTACTAAGGCAAGCTATACCATGCAAAAGAAGGAAATCACCTGGATGGAGGGCGATACCGTTAGAGGTGAGGTAAGCTTTCAGTATCCGAAGCTTAATGGTAACTCAAACGAAATCGCAGAGATTAACAGCATACTGGAAAATGCTATGACAGCATTTATGGCAGATGAAAGAGTGGAGGGAATTAAAGAGTCTACCGAGTATTACATTGATAATAAGTTATTTACGGAGGATGTAAAACAACTATATTGGAAAACAACCTGTAAAGTCACCTATAATGCAAAGAATATTATCAGCATGCACATGAAAGAAATGTGGTATGCCGGTGGAGTCTATAATCAGAAGGATTACGGGTATACCTTTGATTTAAAGACCGGTAAAGCACTGACTTTAGCTCAGGCAGTCGGTGTTAAGCCGGGGGAATTAACGAATAGGGTATTAGCAAGCGCTAAGAAATATTTTGAGATCGGTAAAACAGATAATTATACAGCAGTGTGGGAGGGTATCACTTCGATCATAAAGGAATACGATACAAAGACATACAAGTATTACCTGATTCCGGGGAAGGCACGTGTCTGCTTTGAAAGCTATGAGCTTAACTGTGGGACTAGCTATCAGGTATTATCAATTACCGGTAAATACAAATAGAAACAGGGGGCTATTTATGAAGAAGGTAAACAGAAAGCATATATCAACATGGCTTCATAAGAATGCAAGGGAACTGGAGCTTGCAATATGGAAATATCATTTTGGGGGCGGTAATAAGGAAGATGTGGTAAAGGCCTTAGCTTATTATCAGAACGAAGATGGCGGCTTTGGCAATGGGGTTGACCCGGATAATTGGAATGTGAACTCGCTGCCTTACGCGACTTTATTTGTTATTCATGTTCTCGAGGAGATTGAATTCTATGATATGGAGCATCCCATCTATACGGGTATCAAACGGTACCTTGATACCGGGTTAAGCTTCCCGGATGGGTGGAATTTTACCGTAGTTTCAAATGGAGAATTCCCGCACGCAAGCTATTATAATTATGAAGAAAATTATAATAGAACAGAAAGCATAGGCATAATTCTCGGTTTGAGTACTTTCATAATCGAACATTATCAAGCTTCCCCGATCTATCCTGATGTCCTGTCGCTTGCAGGAAAAATGCTGGACAAGTTAAGCAGTGAAAACCTTGGAGATATGGGTCCGTCCGGGTTTGTTATGTTAGTTAAGGCAATGAGGCAAGCCAATATTGATGGCTATGATTATGATAATCTAGAGATGAAGTTGAAGGATATCGTAAATAACTCAATTCAGAGAAAGCCGGAGCAGTGGCTCTCCTATGGGTATCGTCCCTCGGATTATATTAAAACAAAGGAAAGTATTTTCTATGAGGATAATAAAGCTGTCATTGAATTGGAGTTGGATTTCTTGTGTGACACCCTGCCGGAGAATGATGTATGGCCGATTCCTTGGTCTTGGTTTGAGAACAATGAAAAATATCCGAGAGAGTCTGTGATTAGCGGAAACTGGTATAAATCGATAAAAGCGATTGAAAAAGCCAGGTTCCTGGAGCAATTTATGAGATTACAGTGACCGCGATAAAATCTATGAAAATATATTATTATAGTATCGATATCGTAAAAAGAAAGCGAAACGGAGAATATACTTTTATAAATGTTCGAAGGAGGAAGGCAATTGGATAAACCCATACTTGTATTTCAGACGGACTTTACCTATAAAGAGGGTGCAGTTAGTTCCATGTACGGTGTCGTTAAATGTGTGGATCGTTCCCTGGAGATTTTTGATGGGACGCATGAGATCCCTCATTTTGATATCTGGAGTGCTTCTTACCGATTGTATCAGTCTATGCAATTTTGGCCCAAAGGAACGATATTTGTGTCCGTTGTTGACCCAGGGGTAGGGACTGCAAGAAAGGCATGTGTAGCTAAGACCAAGGATGGATATTATGTTGTAACACCGGACAACGGTACGCTGTCCCATGTGAAGTACCACATTGGTATCGATGAGGTCAGAGAGATCGATGAGAAGATAAACCGCCTGCAATCAACCTTAGGAACTAGTGTGTTTCATGGTCGTGACCTCTTTGGATATTGTGCTGCCAGACTTGCTTCCGGTATCATTAGCTATGAACAGGTTGGTCCGGCTTATTCGGTGGAGGATATCAGGGTCCACCAAATAATGGACGGAAATGTGACCGAGGGCAAGGCGGAAGGGATTATCGAGATCGATGATCCGAACTTCGGTAATCTGTGGAGTAATATCAGTTCAGAGCGTCTGTTGCAAAATGGATTTGCATACAACCAGATGGTTAAAGTAACGATTTATCATAACGAGGAACAGGTATATCAGGAAAGAGTTCTTTTTGCCAGGTCCTTTGGATTTGTGAAGCCGGGAGAAGCAGTGCTCTACACGAATGAATTGATGAAGGCCTCGATGGCTCTGTGCCTCGGTGATTTTAAGGAGAAATACCAGCTTGGTTTCGGTGAGGAATGGAAGATATCCATCGAGAAGGAATAAAGCATTTATAATTGCTTGCTTTGCTAAATCATAATTAATTAGCGATTACCCTTGAACGAAAATAAATCGCAGCGGAAACTTAATGCTTGACGTATATTGGAACGGTTGTTATAATATATTAGCTGTAAGATATATTATGGCGACATAGCCAAGTGGTAAGGCATGGGTCTGCAACACCCTGATCACCAGTTCAAATCTGGTTGTCGCCTTAAAAAAGGAGATGAATCACGTGAGTGATGCATCTCCTTTTTTCTAGCAAGACTTCAGATTTGAACTGTGTTCAACATCGGTTGTCGCCTTAAAAAGGGAGATGAATCACGTGAGTGATGCATCTCCCTTTTATCTAGCAAGACTTCAGATTTACTTCGTGATAACCACACAAAACGCACTCGCTGGGCTATCGGAGATCAAGCCATCATCTTTCAGTATAAAAAGATATTTACCTGGCTTATTTAGTTTCATAATAGTACCCGGAGCAACTAAATAATCACCTTCTGGCTGTGTCTTAAGTATCTCCGGTTCATCGGGGTTACTTAAATAATCATCAAAGGAGTAATACTTAGGAATGTATTTTGCCTTAACTTCATTACCTTTGTAGCTAACCCAAAAACAGCTAAGTGCGCTTTTTGCAGTAACAGTCACAGGCGCTTTATTTGCATAATACACGGTCACACCATCATCGCTTTGTACAATATCTTTCACAGTGATAGGATCACCATCCTCGGTATAACTGATAACAGTGTTAGCCACGGTATCATCGTCGACATAATTTAATAATTCTTTATCACTAATCGCTACATTTGCTTTTTTCTTGGTGATGTTTGATAATTTTACTTGGATTGTACCCGGCTTGCCTTTTTCTGTCTCATAAATATGACCGCCGTTAAAGGTTACCGTTTTTCCTGTCGCTGCCAATGCTGATGTGGTCATGGAAAGTAGTAAAGTTAAGGTTAATACGATTGATAAAACGCGTTTCTTCATTGTCTGAATCCTCTTTTCTTTTGGTATTATTATGTTATAACAAATTCGGCTATAATTCAACAAAAGCATGACATTTATTATAGGGAATCGTGTTTTCATACTGATAACATAACAGCACTTCGCAGAGGTTAATTCTTTCATCGCTTTTTGGTATATGCTAATCGGTATAGTTCAATTCTACGAATTAAGGATTGAATTCTACCCACTAATTCTGTAATATTCGTTTATAAGACGCATGCAGCTTAATTACAAAGGAGCAAAATACTATGGATCAGGTTAAGGTAGGAAGTTTTATAGCGCAGACACGGAAAGCTTTAGGCATAACACAAAAGGAATTGGCAGAACGGATCGATGTCACGGATAAAGCGATATCAAAATGGGAATGTGGGAACGGACTTCCCGATATTACAAGACTAAGGCCATTGTGTGATGCTCTTAATATTACTGTAAATGAACTTTTGTCTGGAGAATGCTTATCAGAGGAAGGTTATTCATTAAAAGCGGAGGAAAATATTATGGCTCTTATGAAAGAAAATGAGATTACAAAAAAAGGAAATAAAATACAGGTTATTATAGGTGTTGCTATGGCTATACTGGCCTTTGTGTTTTTGGCAACCTCTTCTAATCAAACGGGAATTGCAACGGTAACATTTTTCTTTGACCTCCCGTCGGCATTATTATTATCGTTGTTTTGCGGTGCGGGAGTATTGTTATCAGGGAAAAAGTCGGGAAAGGATATAATCAACGTTATACAGAAAATAGTGATACCATCAAGCTTGTTTATTTCCCTGTTTGAGGTTGTGGTGGTATTATCGAAGCTGGATAATATAAATAACATCGGTCCCAATCTTGCGGTCTGCATCTTGACCCCATTCTATGGCTTGGGTGTGTACTTGATTATGGTGATGATTAAGTCTCATCAACAATAAAATCAGGTTTACAGACCAAGTTGAGACTGTGGTGTAATTTAAATAGCTACGGGTTCTTCGGTTTATATATTTTTTGTCTTTTATACATAAGGCGTGTTTCAATCCTAACTGAAAATGTTAGTTTTGAGACACGCCCTTCTTAAAAGACTTTTGCTTCGAACTGTGAAAGCATCGGGCACTTTAAGCAACAAGCGTATGTTCCGCTGCCAACTTAGTAGCTTTTCTGGATTTGATACCGCTTAATGCTACGGTAAAGGTCATGAAGACTACTAGAAGTATAATCAGAACCGCAATATTCTTGACAGCCTCGGCTTCCAACGTGCCACTGATCACTTCTTTGAATAACCCGACGGAGTAGGTCATTGGCATATAAGGGTATAAAATATGAAAGAATTTGGGCACGGTTTCCATCGGGAAGGTACCACCGCAGGAGGTTAGTTGAAGGATTAATAACACAATGGATAAGAACTTACCAAGATCCTTTAAGTGAATCATCAAAAATTGTACAATGGCTATAAACACCATAGAAACAAGGCAGCAAGCGAGATAGTATGCAAACGGATTTGCAATCTCAAGCCCAAGGCTGTACTGTAAGACAAAAGCTAGCGCCAATGCCTGTGCAAAACCAATCAGCAGATAAAGAAAACTTCTTGCAATCCGATGCTTTGATGCGGCGGTTAATATCGTGAACTTACCTTCCGTATCCATGTAGATGCCAACAAACATAATCAAAGCACCGACCCATAAGGATAAAGAGAGGAAGTAAGGTGCGAAGGCGGTTCCGTAATTCGGTACGGTATGGATGGGAGTGGTCTCCACTGTAACCGGTGCTTTTGCATATTCCTTCAGGCCTTCCAGTGCCGCCAGTTCTGTATTTGTATCGGTTATGGCGGTGTCTACCCCTGTTTTTGCAGTTTCTATTCCATTCTTTAGTTCTATTGTTCCATCCTTAAGGATAACGGCACCGTCAGTGATATCCTCAATTGCATCTGATAATCGTACAGTTGCATCCTTCGCGGTATTCATACCGTTGGACAAGGTTTTCGATCCCTCTGTCAATTTGGTTGAACCGTTTTTGGCCTGATTTAATCCGGCGGACAGAGTTGCAATCCCTTCCTTCAGCTGAGGGAGATTGGCAGAGCCGGAGGATAATTGATCAGCTCCGATACTGATCTGAGCAGAGGCAGCCTTCAACGTATCACTTGCTGCACGAAGGGAAGCCATGCTTTCTGCATTAGCCGGGTTGGAAAGCTTCGCTATAAATGCAGCGAATGTCTGATCTTTCATTATACCGGGATTAATCTTGGTGACATATTGCGTAAGGAAAGCGCTAGTGCTGTCAACGGTGGCTAGTAATGTATCTACGCCACCGGTGTATTGAAGGATTCCTTCGTTAAGCTGTTTGGCACCCTCTGCAAGTGATTTCGCTCCTACGGTAAGCTGACTAAGATCCTTGGTCGAGGTATTTAGCTGCTCGGCACCCCTCTGAAGCTTTGCGATGCCGTTGTCGAGGGAGGTGATACCGTTTTCTAAAGTATCTGAGCCATCGGTAAGAGCATTTATTCCGGATTGGTATTCCTTGAATTTGTCTCCAATAGTCTGGGTCCCTTCTGCCAGAGTCTCTGCTCCCTCCGCTAATTTGGATGATCCTTCGTGTAACACACGAAGCCCGTCCTGAAGCTCTGTCATCTGCCCGGGAACCTCGTTTATGGTGCTTGCCAGCTTATCGACGAGCTCAGAGTCGACAGAACCACGGATTGATTCTTCGATCTCCAGAACTGCTCTGCTAAGGATTTGGCTGGCAAGATAGTTACGTTTTTCGTTAGCGGAATAAGTGATTTTTGCAATTTGTTTCCGGTCCGAGGATGCAGATGCGATGTCAGAGGAGAAATTCTCCGGTATAACTATCATAGCATAATAGGAATCACCCTCTGTGCCGGATTTTGCATCCGTCTCATCAGTAAATACGAACTTTAATTCTGACGATTCTTCCAGACGATTACACATCTCCTGTCCGATATTGCGCTGCTCTCCATGTATGAAAGTTCCTTCATCCTCATTAACCACCGCAACGGGCAGGTTATCTAATCTGGAATAGGGATCCCAGAATGCCCCCAGGTAGAAGTAGCTGTAAAGCAGCGGTATTATGATGATTGCCGCTATAACTGCAATACGAATCATCATTTTCATTAATTTTGAATTCTTCATGTTTTCACTCCTCATAATTTCATATCGGGAAGTATAGCATCTTGTGTTTTTCTTGTAATTAAACAGTAATTTGACTCTGTCGGATTTTTTGACAATGAAGGATAAATGATAAAAAGTGCGACAAAATCGAATTTTTGTCTATCGATAGTATGATGACGAAAGTTTAGAATAGAGAAAGATGATATTACGTTGATATAGAAGAAGGGAAGGGATTAGAATATGCAGGAGGAAAGAGAACAGGAGTCCTTAGTGGGTAGGGTTGTAAGAGGAAAGCTTGCCCCTCGAGAGTTTCCGGGTAATAAAATAAAAAAAGCCGCCATAATGGCAGCTTTAGATATTCGTTTGGCAAGAATAAGTCGGAGCATCATTTCTGAATTTCGACTGGTAGCGTAACGTAGCATATTTTTCTGTCCCGTATACCAGATTTTTTAATTGGGCTGTAATGTATTCCGGAGTTTCTATCATACCATGCAAAGCCCAGGAGATGACAACGCCAACAATACCATAAGCATAAAACTCTGCGACGAAGAGGATATCTTTCTCGCTAGCCTCTGAATTTAAAGTAATTCCACTAATGATACCGGAGAGAAGCTCCACAGTTACTTTAAATAGGTATTCTTTGAACTCGTTTTCCGCAGAAGCCTTTAGTGTATTGATATAGAAGTAATCTTCTTCCTTCAGCTTCGTTAAAAACAATAGAATTTTATTATCCCAATTATCGTAATTAAGTTCATTTACGATAAGGGAGATGGCTTCATTATAATAAATCCAGTCTACCAGCTCATATTTATCCTGAAAGTGATAATAAAAGGTCTGCCTATTTAAACCGCATTCATCTGTAATATCGGAAACCGTGATCTTGTCAAAGCTCTTTCTTTTGCTAAGCTCCTTGAGTCCAAGTGCGAGTGCTTTTCTGGTTATGAGTGAATCGGACATTTCTGACGACCTTTCTATGTTTAATTCTCCGCACAACAATTTTTTCTATGACGGATCATACCACAATATACCACAATACAAATATGATGTCAAAAATGATTTATTTCTTCCAGGGCATTGCGGGCATGGGAGCGCCGGTTTCCAAGAAGGTCATCAGTCCACAAAGAAGGAAGGTCCAGAACTTCTCTGTGAACTCCGATTTGGTGAGTGACTGGTTGCATGTCAAGCGTTTTCGCGAGAATGTTCGTTATTGAATAATGTCCATCTATCTTATACAATAGTGTTATAGAATTACACCTTAACTATTCAAGAAGTGATTCCTTACCTATTGTTGGTTGTATACAAGGAGAAAGCCTATGGATAAGTATAAATTAAAGATTGTGGATATCATTGATGAAGCATACGGAGTGAAATCCTATAATTTTGAGAAGCCTGCGGATCTGGATTGGTTGGAGGGAGCTCATGTGCACATCGCGCACATCGGTTACGATGAGGGAGAGCTGCCGAATAAGGAACTGATTCGTCATATGTCTATCACCACCTTACCCACCGAAGCGAAGATTGGAATTACAACGAAGGTTCCGGGAAGTAACTCACTGTTCAAGAAGAAATTGAATGAGCTGAAACTGGGAGATGAAATCATCTTCTTCAAGTTTGGTTCGAGAATGTATCTAAGACGAGCAAATCGCCCGCTCATTGTACTCTCGATGGGAGTTGGTATGTCTACGGTGCGTCCGATGTTACTTGCTTTTATCAAGGATTCCTCTGAGATCCCATACCTAATGAATATCAATGTGAATTCCACCGGGGAATACCTGTTTCGTAATGAGCTCGATCCATATACCGGGGATACCTTTATCGCTCATTGGCTAAAATCACGTGAAGACTTTACCGATCTACTTAACACGATGCCTTATGAGGAAAATCCGATCTTCTATATCGTTGGAAGTGACGAGTTTATGAAGGGCAATATCAAGTTCTTAAATGGAAAAGGTGTTCCCAACGAGGATATTATACTGGACAGAAAACAAGAGAAATTAATTGAGTATTTTACGGATTAAGTACCGGACACTCGAAATTCTTGCAAATTGGAGGCTGAGGGGATGCGATGAGAAAGATCATTATATTTGAGAATACGGATATCCTTGGCTTGAAGATGAAGAAGATATTGGTTCATAATGATTTTCAGGAGGTACTTATCCGAAAGGACTATAGTCTTCCGAAGAGCAATACGATGAATGAATTTGAGGGTACCAGCTGTATCGTTGTCGATCTGGACAACCCGAATCAGGATGCCTTGCAGCTGATGAAATATCTTAAGTCGGAGAAAGTGACGGAGAGTATTCCCGTAATCATGTTGAGTGGAAATGTCAGTATTGCAATGCTAAAGAAAGCGATTAAGGCCGGTTGTACCGATTTTATTCTAAAACCCTTTGAAACGGAGACTCTGATTAATAAGTTACATAAGGTATGCTTTATGGATGAGAACAGACAGGAGCAATCAAAGGAATATCACTTGGGGGAGTTATTTCGAGATAGTGCCATTACCTTAAAGTGGACCAAGGATTTTGAGATCGGAGTAGAACAGATCGATATCGAGCATAAAAATATTATTGAAAATTATGACAGGCTATACACCATGATGCGTGTGGGGCAGGGACATGAATATTATGAGGAGCTGCTGGAATTTCTCACGGAGTATGTTGATACTCATTTTGAACATGAAGAGCAGCTGCAGCTTAATGTCCATTTTGACCAATACGATGCCCATAAAGAGCATCATGATAAGTTTCGAGCCAGAGTAGAGAAGATGATTTCAGATCATAAAGGAGAGGTTATCACCGGAAGTGATTTGGTCAGTATCAGCCTGTTTATAAAGGACTGGTTATTGCATCATATCCTGATCGAAGATAAGAAGATTAAAGATTTTGTGAATGGGGAATAGCAGAGGCTGTTGTAAATGGTATGGTATTTGCGTACATTTACAACAGCCTTTAAATTCATGACAATAGAAAGTTCGCGAAGTGTGCTTTCTATCGTTTATACGAAGCGTGTTTCTTACGATAGCTTTGTGATGTTTACGTGCTTTTCTATGGGAATGCTATGTATTCTAGTATTTAATGAATTTGGAGCCGGGAACTCCACATATTACACATTTATCAGGAACAGAATACTCGATATTGCCACATAACGGACAGAGATAGTAGAATACTTCTTCCGTCTCTCCCAGACTGTTCAGTGCATCGGTATAAAGCTTAGCATGAACGGCTTCGGCTTTCATCGCGAAGTTGAAGGTCGGCATCACATTATTAAAACCCTCCTGCTCTGCGATAGCTAAGAATTCCGGATACATACTGGTAGCCTCGTGAGTCTCACCGGCAATGGCATCCTTCAGATTCTCTTCGGTGGTTTTAATTTTACCTGCCAATTCTAATTCCTTCAGGGCGTGTATGGTCTCGGCATCTGCAGCACATTGAAATAACTTAGCAGCATTCTTGTATCCGTCTTTCTCTGCCTTCTTAGCATAAGCCAGGTATTTGCGGTTTGCCTGAGATTCTCCGGCAAAGGCTTCCATCAGATTCTTTAAAGTCTTATTATCTTCCATATTTATTCTCCATTCTTCTGCAAACCCGTTGATTTTATAAGTAGCACTATTTACGGATCGAATTAGCCGTTATACTCAGCCATCCATAGTCCGTGCAGGTTACAATATGCATAAACCCTCTTTAGCTGATCATCCTTCGTTAATGCGAACTCAAGATAAGGCTTGTCATTCGGGGTGAGGGTCTTACGTTGTCCGCCCTTCTCTGTCATCAGGTATACCCATCCGATGTAATGCTCTTCTGTCATGGGGTGGGGAACGGAGCCGATCTCAACGATTACGGTATTACCGTCCATCTTAATCACCGGAATATGCTTCTCTACGGATGCTTCCACGGTATTTGGAACTAATTCCGTCATCTCCTCGTCGCAGCAAACCAACGGAACACCCGCGTTATTAATTAGACCAATGGTATTACCGCATTTCTTACAGGTATAAAACTTTTGTTCCTTCTTCATCTTTGTACCTTCCTTTCACGTGATAAACAATCTGCATCTTTTTAAAGTACTGTTTGATTCATAAAACGAAAGCTTTTCTTCTCTGGAAGTAATATAGCTAATATACTTCCTCCAATATTATATAATTTTTCCTGAAATTTCACAATCACAGATTCAAAGAACCTCTTTGCATTAGGGGGAAATTACTACATTGAGTCAGTATTATAGTCGTGTTATTTTTACACTAAGTAAAATATATTTGACATTTAGGAAAAATTAGTATACTATATGTATATAAATATTTACTTTTATGGAATATAAATGGAAGCATATATTATCAGGAGAAAAACGTGATTAAAAAAGGAGAATATTATATGAAAACTTACAGAATGAATTCAGTACTAGTAGGTGTACTCTACTTTATGGGGACTGTCTTTGGAGTCTTAGGTACAATCGTAGGTGGAGAAGTGCTTTCTTCGATCATTTCTGCCAAACCGCTTTTCGGTATGGATATCTTGGATCTCGTTGCCGCCAATTCACAACGGCTTACAGGGGGCTCGTTTTTTACCCTTTTAATGGGGATTTCGTTGATGCTGATGACGATTTTTCTTTACCCGATCCTTAGAAAAGACAGTGAAGAACTGGCAATGGGGATGCTGCTTTTTCGGGGGGCTTTAGAGGGAGTCTGGTATTTTATTTCGACACTCGGTCTTTTGTTGTTGGTTGCAGTTAGCAACGAATATGTTACCATAGGGGGTGATCCGGCGGCTTTGCAGTCTTTGGGTAATGTTTTATTTCGCTTCCAAGACATACTCGCCCCGGTCGGTACCATCATGTTTCTCGTTGGAGCCACGTTTTTATACATCTCCTTTTTCCGCACTCGACTGATTCCACGTTGGCTAACCGTTTGGGGTATGATTGGAGTGGTTCCCTACGGAGCTTATGCCTTGTTACATTTTTTTCATTTGGATCAGGGAATAGGGTTCTATTTGCAAATGGTGTTGATGCCACAGGAGATTGTTATGGGGTTATGGTTGATAATTAAGGGATTCAATCAAGTGGCTATTAACAAGCTTTATGAGCAATAAAAGGTACTTATTAAGAAACAAGCGCAAAGGCAGACAACTTGACTCGTTGTCTGTCATTCTAAATGCAATGGTTTACGATTGTTACTAGGGCAAAAATATACAATAAGTTATGGGTATTTAATCATGTCATTATCAAATAGCGACAAAATAATATTTGTTCAAATTGAAACATTTCTATCTTACATATATAATTAAACTATCTTAAGAAGATGATTGGCCAATCAGTTCTTCAGGAATACAAACAAACAACCTATTTTTGAAGTGAGAGGGTATGATTAACTATGAAAGAAAAAATTCAAGCTTTTGGTAGATTTTTTAGCGGTATGGTATTACCGAACATTGGTGCATTTATTGCATGGGGCTTCATTACTATGTTATTCATTCCGGATGGTTTTCTTCCGAATGAGGGTCTTGCTGCATTAGTAGGCCCTATGGTTAAGTTTCTGCTTCCGATTTTAATCGCTTATACAGGCGGTCATGTAGTAGCAGGTGTTAGAGGTGGTGTTATCGGTGCGATTGCAACGATGGGTCTTATTGTTGGATCTGACGTACCTCAGTTCTTAGGAGCAATGTTAGTGGGACCGTTCGCTGGTTTCATTATTAAGAAAT
>JAEZUM010000011.1 GCA_023421075.1 Bacillota bacterium | reverse complement strand
TATCCAGTAAATGGATAAACTATGATTGAACATATATTTCGACACAGTTTTACATATCAAATTCTTGCCGAGGAGCTGGTATAAATTATTCAACTCCATCTTCGGACACAGAAAAATTTACACTCTCTATTCAACAATATCCTGAGGCTGTGTACCCTCTACCGGCTTATCATTCACTTCTGCCTTGGGTTCCTCAACGATTCCCTTCACTTCATTGTAGATCTTCATGAACTCATCGCCGGTTATGGTTTCCTTCGTAATCAGATAATCTGCGATCTTATCCAGTACCTCACGGCTTCCTGCCAGCAGCTCCTCCGCTCTGTCATAGCAGGTCTTCAGGATCTGCATTACCTCTTTATCAATCTCTGCAGCTGTCTCATCACCACAGTTAAGAACCGCTCTTCCGTCCAGGTACCTGTTTTCTACCGATTCCAGACCCATAAGTCCGAAGCGATCGGACATGCCATATTGAGTGACCATCGCTCTGGCGAGAGAGGTTGCTTTCTCGATATCATTGGAGGCTCCTGTTGTGATGGAGTTGAATACCAGCTTTTCTGCCGCACGACCACCGTATAGTGTGACGATTCTTGTTAAGATCTCATCCTTACTCATCAGGTATTTCTCTTCCTCCGGCACCTGCATTACATAACCAAGCGAGCCCATGGTTCTCGGCACAATGGTGATCTTTTGAACCGGTTCGGCATTCTTCTCCAGGGCTGTTACCAAAGCATGGCCAACCTCATGATATGCTACAATCTTTTTCTCTTCCTTGCTTAGAATGCGATCCTTCTTCTCCTTGCCGGCGATAACTACTTCTACCGATTCGAACAAGTCCTCCTGGGTAACTACGGTTCTTCCCTGCTTTACCGCTAAAATTGCTGCTTCATTGATCATATTGGCGAGATCGGAACCTACCGCACCGGAGGTTGCTTTCGCGATTGCCTCTAAATCTACGGAATCATGCATTAATACATTCTTTGCATGAACCTTCAGAATATCAACCCTTCCCTTCAGGTCAGGCTTATCAACGATAATTCTTCGGTCGAAACGGCCGGGACGAAGTAACGCTTTATCCAGAACCTCAGGACGATTGGTCGCTCCCAGAATTACAAGACCCTTAGAGGAATCAAAACCATCCATATTTGCCAATAATTGATTTAAGGTCTGTTCACGCTCATCATTACCCCCGCCATAATGGGAATCACGACTTTTACCGATGGCATCAATCTCATCAATAAAAATAATACACGGAGCAGACTGCTGAGCCTGCTTAAATAAATCTCTTACTCTGGAGGCACCGACACCGACGAACATTTCCACAAAATCTGAACCGGATAAGGAGAAGAATGGCACTTTAGCCTCACCGGCTACCGCCTTCGCAAGTAATGTCTTACCGGTACCGGGAGGTCCTACTAATAGTGCTCCCTTAGGCAGCTTCGCACCGATTCGTGTGTACTTTGCAGGGTTATGAAGGAAATCTACGATTTCCGTCAAGGATTCCTTTGCTTCCTCCTGACCCGCAACATCCTTAAACGTGACTCCAGTCTGTTTTTCTACATAAACCTTCGCATTGCTTTTACCAACACCCATCACTCCGCCACTGTTTTTCGAAATGGTTCGGAATAGGAACCACATCACCACATAAATGGCAACAAAGGGAAGAACATAGGATAATATGGTCATTATTACGGATGAGCTGTTATCATTGACCTCCTGAGAGTACTTTACTCCTTCTGCTTCCTTAAGCCGGTCGACCAAACCAAAATCCAGCATACCTCCGGTAAAATACGTCATCTCCAAACCATTCTCCGATTCTTCTTTCGGAGTAATTACGATTGTATTATCGTTTTTAACTAATACTTCCTTAACTTTTCCTTCGTCAAGCATTTGAAGAAATTCATTGTAAGAAATCTCTTTATGTGTACTGTCTTTGATCTGCTCTGAAAAAGTCCAGAACATATACCAGATGACCAGCGCAGACACCAGTGTTATGATGATGACCATCTTATTTGGTGAACTATTTTTATTCTGTTTATTATTGTTATCCATGAAATCCTCCTATTCATAGAGCTAATCTATTTCATTCTTATGGACTAATAGCCCCTATATCTGCCAATATGAACGTTATAACTCATTATACTGATAGTCTTTCCATAAATCAATTAAATTGTTCTTAAAATTCTATGATTAAATTGTGTACAACACAACTATTATTTTTCAAGTTGAGCATACCCAAAGGTTGCTAAAGCTTATTTTATAGTAGCTTGATCACGCACTCTATGATAATGTCACAGAAACCTTCACAATAAAACAGAATAAAAACTACAGTAAAATCTGCTTGACAGATGATAGGACACAAGATATACTACACTCTTGATTGTCATTCATATGATATAAACCGTACGGGTAATATTTGACTTCCAACTTAATTTATAGTATACTATTTCTTTGATAGTATGCTTGCCAGCATTCAATTGTTATTCGAATAATTGTATATCATACCAGCAAAGGAGCCGGAACATGGTTTAAGGTCCACCATAAGGACTGTATGGCTATCCTCACCCCTTTTTGCCTTAAACCCATCTATCGTATGTTCAGGTTTCTAGGCTTTTTTTATTGCTTAAAATTATTTGGTAGAAATGTGTCAAACGAGTTTATATCGTGCACATTCGCATTTTCAGAAGCAAGCCTATCATGCGAACAAACTCTGTTTGTTCACTTTATTCACATTTGCATACGCACAAATTAATATAGAAATAATAACATTATTCAGGAGGTAATATTATGGCTACGAAATACGTATTTGTAACCGGTGGTGTCGTATCCGGCTTGGGCAAAGGTATCACTGCCGCTTCTCTTGGGCGTCTGTTAAAAGCCCGCGGTTATCATGTTACCATGCAGAAATTCGACCCGTATATCAATATTGATCCGGGTACGATGAATCCCATCCAACACGGTGAAGTATTCGTTACGGATGACGGTGCAGAAACCGATCTTGACCTCGGACATTATGAGCGTTTTATTGACGAGAGTCTGGACAAGATGTCTAACGTTACTACAGGCAAAATCTATTGGTCCGTTTTATCTAAGGAAAGACGCGGTGATTTTGGTGGAGGAACCGTTCAGGTAATTCCTCACATTACCAATGAAATTAAAAGTCGTTTCTACAGAAATAATTCCAATGAAGAGATGCACATCGCAATTATCGAAGTAGGCGGTACCGTAGGTGATATTGAGAGCCAGCCCTTCCTCGAGGCGATCCGCCAATTTCGTCAGGATGTCGGTGACCATAATGTTGCACTAATTCATGTTACATTAATACCTTATCTGAGAGCCTCCGGTGAGATGAAGACCAAACCAACACAGGCTAGTGTTAAGGAACTTCAGGGGATGGGTATTCGCCCCGACATCATCGTATGCCGTACCGAGCATCCCTTAGAGAATGGTATCAAAGAGAAAATCGCTCTATTCTGTAACGTACCCAGTTCGAATGTATTGCAGAATCTTGATGTGGAATACTTATATGAAGCGCCTCTCGCATTGGAACAAGAGCATATTGCGGAAGTAACTCTGGATTGCTTACATTTGTCCTGCCCGAAACCGGATCTTACTGATTGGGAGCAGATGGTTCAATCTCTTAAGAATCCAAAAGCAGAAGTAAAGGTGGCTCTGGTCGGTAAATACACACAGCTTCACGATGCCTATATCAGTGTTGTAGAATCCTTAAAGCACGGTGCAGTTGCTCACAATGCCTCTATCACGATCAAATGGATTCCCTCCGAGGATGTTACCAAGGATAATGTAGCCGAACTGCTTAGCGATGTATGCGGCATTGTTGTTCCCGGTGGCTTCGGTGACCGCGGAATTGAAGGTAAAATAAATGCCATCCGATATGCCAGAGAGAACAAAATCCCCTTCCTAGGATTGTGTCTTGGCATGCAGTTGGCACTCGTTGAATTCGCTAGAAATGTAATTGGTTTTGAGGATGCTCACAGTGTTGAATTAAATCCTTCTACCACGCACCCCATCATACATCTGATGCCGGAGCAGGATGGTATTGAGGATATCGGCGGAACCTTAAGACTCGGTACCTATCCATGTGTACTTACAGAAGGCAGCAAAGCATCTGCATTGTACGGTGAAAAGATAATTCATGAAAGACATCGTCACCGTTATGAGGTAAATAATTATTATCGAAATGATTTCTCCAAGCATAACATGAAGCTTTCCGGCCTATCTCCTGACGGACGTATTGTAGAGATGATTGAACTTGAGGACCATCCCTGGTTCTTAGCAACACAGGCTCATCCGGAATTCAAATCCAGACCCAACAAGCCCCACCCCTTATTCCGAGGTTTTATCGGTGCTTCCCTCACGTATTGCAGAGAACAAGGAAGATAACAGCATCAGTCCGGAACCAAGAAAGATCGCTATATCGGATAAATTAAAGATAATACTCTTCAGCTTCTTACAGTTGAAGCTGAAGTAATCCACTACGTACCCTCGTTTTATGCGGTCAGTAACATTGCTGATCGCACCACCCAGTGCAAAAGCCAAGCCTAGTTTAAATACTTTCTTCCCTTTCTTAGGAAGAAGAATGATAAAGAGGAGTGATACAAGACCTAGAAGGATACAGGAAATGGTCTTTAGCATCTCCTTTTTTTCACCCATAAAATTCAGAAAAGCACCTTCATTATGATGCTTACGGATGATAATCTTACCCTTGAGTATCTCCTGACGCTCTCCCAGTTCTCTATGCTGTTCAATATAGTTCTTGATATAGTGTTCTCCGAAGACAATCCCTAATACAATGAGAATATAAATCATAATCCAACCTCCTTATTACTTACGGATTTAAAAGTTGCTATAATCAATTCAGGCCAGGCTCGCAAATCCTCTGGATTTCCTCGCTGTATTGGATTAATCCAATAGAAATATATATAAATAGTCCTTTGAAAGTAAACTTTCACGGCCTGTTTATATATATTTCTGCTGGCCTGAATAGTCACACATTCCTTATATTTACATTTCTATTATGCCATAACCCTAACAACTTATCAAGACATGTTCACAACAGATGATAATTTACATGATTTAACGCAAGTACATAAGTTTATTATGATTTAACAAGTCTCTATGGTATCCGCCCAAGGAAGCGCGGAAGCCAAAAGCATTCTACTCTCTTGATTTCTGATGTTCTTATAGGAGGGGTAGTGTACCCTTAGCACCTCCGAAGTATCCGCCTTTGAGAGCTTATCCTGCAGCAACTTAAAATCGGGATCATAATATAGCTTCATATTCGCCGATGAAAAGATCTTCTTCATATCGGTAAATGCACATGCAAGCTGAAGCACGTTAGCATCTGCCTCATAGATCGTGAAATGCGCATCCGGTGCCATCGCGAGTAATTCCCGAATATGATACCCCATGCCATATCCATAGATAATATATCCCGACTTATCCTCTTGATACCAATGCCGTGCCAATTGAAAGGCTTCCGTTTGTACCTTATTATTGGTATGAAAGTAAAATTTACAGCCCTCATTTTCTGCTGCCAGTGTCATAAGACCACAGGAAGTAAATTCGATGCGATATCCACTTTCCAATAATTGAGCCGTATTCATGGGCTCCTGTAATCTTTCCTCCAACCCTTCGCTATGTGTTAAAAGATGTTCAATATTACAACGATAGTTCTGTTCGTCAAATTCAATTTCCTCTTTGCTGATGATCAGCTCCTGTACTCCGATTAAGAAATTGATTAACTGTAACTCCAGAAGGTCTGCCAACAGAATATAATCCCTATTCTTCTTAGCCTCCAGAATCCCGGTCAACATCTCCAGCATGGATTCCGTGTTAACGACATGAAAGTATTCCTGGTTTGAAATGATTATCTCAATGCTTAGCTTTACCTTATCGATGGAGTTCGCCATATGCTCCAATGCTTTGTCACATTGCTGTTCTCTGAAATAGCAAACTGCCTTATCTATTTCGCCCAAAAGTGTTGTATTTAATTCGAAGATATCTCTTATGCTCTGTATCAAGTCTTATCCTCCCGTGCTACCACTTAAGCAGCATCATCCGTTCTTATCTTCAACGCTCCATGCCTCATATAATGCTTGAAATGCTTGCTCCTGATTATGATCCCCTAAGTTGCGATAACACTCTGCCAGTCTTAGCAGCGGATAATCTCCTGCATAATGAATATTCAATTCACATGCTGTCTCATAAGCCGCATTATAATACCATATAATCGCTTCCTTATAATCTCCCATTTCCCTATAATATTCACCCAGTTCATAGCAAACTTCCGCACTCGCTTTATTATCTGCGATATTATGAAGACAATACTTCATGAAACCGGCAAAATCCCTGCGCAGACGATAACATCTGGCAAGGATACATTCATATATCTTTCTTTCCTGATCACTGCTTTCTTCCCGGTCTGCTACATTACGAAAATAATCAAAGGCCTCTTCAAAATCCTTATCCTCTCCCGCAATATAGAGTTCCCTGGCATACATGCCATATAGCCTCGATGACAGCTTACCTTCCCGTTGAATGGTCCTTAAAAAGACATCAAAATCTCTGCCTGCATGTCCGGAGATTGGCATATGCTGTATCTCTATGTCGCTGTCATAAATCATCGGTGTTAATCGGACACTCTCATGGACCGGTTCCATCCATTGAAAGGAACGTAGCCGTTTGTATAGCTTTGGACGGTATTCCACATCAAAATTATAGGTCGTATTATGAGCCAGTTGATTGGCATATTTCATCTGAACGACTTCTATTTCCGGCAACAGCTTCTGCTTTAACAGCAGAAACCGTTGTCGGTTCAATTCATCAATTACTTCATCTGCATCAGCAACATAGATATAATCCATCGTTGCTTTTGAAAAGGAGAAATTTCTTGCAGCAGCAAAATCATAGATCCAGGTAAAATCATAGATTTTATCCGTATAATTCGCCGCTATCCTCTTCGTTTCATCCAAGGAGCCGGTGTCGACGATAATAATCTCATCTGCCAGTCCCTTAAGAGATTCAAGGCATCTTGCCAGAACCTTTTCCTCATCCTTTACGATCATGCAGACACTAATTGTTATCATAAACCCTCCTTGTTCCCTAACTACGGCGTAGCAGGTTGCTTAATTTCCGTCGCTTTAATCTGAATTGATTTATATTTCATAATATAATCATCCGCATTTAACTCATAGATGGTAATCCATTGATCTGCAGTAATTGCTATGTTCATTCCGGAAGTGAAGGTTGAGCCAGCCGTGAATTTATCTTCCATCTTCTTACCGGTTATCTGCGCTGACGATATTTCGTATCTTAAATGATTATCCACACTCGGAGGACTCACTAAGGTTATTGCGGTGGTTCCGTCGACAGTTCCTACTGTTGTTGTGGTCGTTAATCCAAGTGCATCGGTAGGATTCTTAATGGTCAGCTTTGCTGAAGTCTTATCCACGGTTCCGTTCATATAGTAGATACTAAGCGGTCTGGCCGTACTATTGGTCATCTCCTTGAGCGCTGCTTTATTCAGAGTAACATGCATGGTATATACAATATTCGGGTCAATTCCACCTGAGATGGACGGTGTAATCGTCGGAGTTCCAACGATCGGAATATCTTTGGTTCCAAGCTTAATATATTTTAGTTCTGTCTCGAAGGGCAGCTTTCCTGCAGTATTCAGCGTAATGTCAATTACGATATCCGCTTCATACGCTGTACCTTTGGTAAATACATAGGTCTTCTTTGCGGTGGTCGGCATGGAAGGATAGTCTACTTTAAAGGTCTTAATCGTTGATGCCAACTGATAGGCAACAGCGGACTTTGCATCGGTTTCTGCCCTATACTTAATCTCCTTCTGTCTTATGTATAGTGTCGATTGATCCACCGCTTTCGAGGAAAGAATCTTTACAATTGTCCCCTTTGTAATCGGTGTCCAGGAGGCTTTGCTGACATCAAAGTTAACCCCATCCCTTACCACACTATATTCATAGGGATTATCATCTGAGGCAGAGGGTATCTGTACATTAATATTCTTCGTACCGTTATAGGATATAAAAATATTATTAAAATCGGATGCAGGTATCACAATCGGTGCCGCATTGGGAACGATGTTGCCGGGTAAAATACGTTGTGCCTGTAAATGAGTCTCTGTAACCTTAGAATAAGCAGCCTTTGAGGTAGAATAATTCCTGGTCTCAATGATCATTTCCGGGAAGGCGAATTTGGCTGAAAGTCCATTGCTGGTGCCACCTACCAAAGCATATAAGGGCAATTTCTTAGTTGTTCTGTCCGTAATCTTTGTCCATTCACCGGTGATAGCACTTCCACTAACCGTGGTAACACGGTATTCCTGTCCATATTTAATGTCTATGGTAAACTTGCTTCCGTCCACTCCGGTGACCGGAATAACCGCTTGCTTACCGATCTTAAGCAAAACTCCGTCGCTAGCACGTCGTCCATCCATACCATCCGGATAATCTGTACCAAAAACATCTACGTCCAAACCAATATTCCGGTAGGCATAATCCATAACCGCATTATCAATGTCACTGAAATCTGTTGTATTTATGATGTCATCCAGTGGTGACACTCTAAAGTAAAGCTTGGTTCCTCGAATCAGATAACTGTTAAGGACCTTCTTTGTAAGATATTCAACAGGTAACCAACGGCCATCCTCTCCCTTTTTCCACTCTAGATCCATGAAGTCAATTGGATTAGCCGCAGTTCCTTCACTGGACATAATATTCAAAATTGGTGCAATTTTATCATCAGCATGCAGTGTATCCAGCTGGCTATAATTGATTGACACTTCAAGTTTTAACGGTTTTTTCTTTATTATAACACGAGACGGTGTCTCATTCAGATTTCCTTTGATAAACATAATATTTTCAACATTGGATGATAAGGAGGATATGTCTATGGCAAAAATCTTCTGACCTGCGGGGACATCGATTACATCCCAAACATTCCTTGCCGCATCCGACTCAGTACCATAATAAAGCCTAGAATTACCGTTGGTAATTACCAGGATGCTTTCATCGATATAGGATACTGCACAAATCTTAACCGGGTCTACTGCAGCTAATACTTCCTGTTTCGGAGAATACATAACACCGATCATAGCAAGGACAAGAAGCAGGATTAATTTGATACTAATTTTGTTCTTCATATTACACCTCCGTGTGGTACATTACTCATGGTTTTTTACTACTCCATTTACCAGATTTCCTCTTAATTATACAGCATTATTTACGAAAAATCATCCTGTTTCCGGTAAATAATGATGGCGCAAAAGCCCTATATAATAATATCGGCACAATGTTATATAAGCTTAACCCATTATTTCCAATTAATCTTAGGATGTCACGATCACAATACTTTTTTTATAATTGATCTATAAACGATGGTATCAATATATCTCATTCGCTATATTATAAAAAGGAGATCATGATGATCTCCTTGATTAATCATGGATTTCTGAAATGTAATTATACACCCTGACAAGTCGGCTCTGCTCAATTATTTATTTTACTGCTGCAAGACGCTGCATGGCCATTTCATAATTACCGCATTTCTTGTAGTATTTTACAGCATTCGTCTTATCTCCAAGACACTCAAAAATCACTCCGATGTTATAATAAGCGAGATATCCGTTGACACCCTCCATTTTAGCTTCTTTCTGTTCTGAAGCCTTAAGGAACTCCCTGATCGCTTCATTGAATTTACCGTTATTCATTAATATTAATGCGATTAGAAAGATAAAATCAGCCGAATGAGCAAATTCATCGTAGATATTCAAAAGCTGTGAGGCTGTTTCATACTGCTCTGAATTCAACAACGAATAGCCATAGCTCTCAACCATGTCCTGGACATACTCCAGTCGAGGATCCAGATCAAAATACAATGCCTGTCCCAAATAATCACAGGCATTCGTATAATCCTCCTCCATATAATAGCTCTTGCCAAGCTGATATAGAAGATAGGGATCCTCCGGATTTTGTTCATGTGCAAGCTTAAGGAGGCTGATATTTCTCTCTGTTTTTCGTCTGCGTGTCTCCAGATCACCTTCATACCCAGAGTGAAGAACCGTCAGAGGGATAGGGTAAGTATCGTCAAAACCGCCCGGGCTGACTGCCTCGCCTACAACATCTGCCGGTATAAGACGAGTAACCTGCTCATGAATGATTCCCTCGTAGTGATAATTCTCCTTGGAGAATAGTCGATTGACCCGTTCTTTATATCGATAAATCATACCGCTACGCGTATACTCATTGATACGTTGTAACCGACCGATTCGATTCGGGTTCTGTCCGATTAATCGTTTTATTTCACTGACCTCAATGCTCTGAGTAAACTCGTCACTATCCAGAACCAGAATATACTCATTACTTGCTTTGCTGATGGAATAATTCCTAGCTGCTGAGAAATCATTTACCCAAGTAAAATCATATATCTTGTCGGTAAAAGATAAGGCAATCTCTTTCGTCCGGTCCGTGGAGCCGGTATCGACAATAATTATTTCATCCATATAATGAGCAATACCTTCAAGACAACGCTTCAAATTGGCTTCCTCATTTTTGACAATCATACATAGGCTGATTTTAATCATAAATACCTCCAAGGTTATTTAATATTGAGAAGCCATCTCTAGTCCCTGAAATATAAATCTCTCGTATATACCTTATCAACAATATCGGATAACTCATCGCTGTATCGGTTGGCAACGATTATATCTGACATCCTTTTAAATTCATCCAAGTCTCTGATGACCTTTGAATTAAAAAAAGTATCTGCCTTCATGGATGGTTCATATACAACAACCTCAACACCCTTTGCTTTTATCCGTTTCATTATACCCTGGATGGAGGAATGCCTATAGTTGTCCGAGTTCGCTTTCATCGTTAAACGGTAGATCCCAACCGTCTTTGGCCTTTTGTTCATAATACACTCTGCAATAAAATCCTTACGGGTCCGGTTAGCATCAACAATTGCTCCGATAATATTATTCGGAACATCCTGATAATTTGCGAGTAATTGTTTCGTATCCTTAGGTAAACAATACCCACCATAGCCAAAGGATGGATTATTATAATGATTTCCAATCCTGGGATCCAGTCCTACCCCTTCTATGATTTGCTTGGTATTTAATCCACGGACCTCAGCATAAGTATCAAGCTCGTTAAAGAAGGCTACCCTAAGAGCCAGATAGGTATTCGCAAACAGCTTAATTGCCTCCGCTTCCGTCAAGCCCGTAAGCAATACAGGGACATCCTTCTTTATTGCACCTTCTTTTAATAGTTCAGAAAATCTGAGCGCTTTTTGGTACAATCCCTGATCCTCCTTGGGATAACCAACCACAATACGGGAAGGATAAAGGTTATCATATAAAGCACTACCTTCCCGCAGAAATTCAGGAGAAAAAAGAATTCTCACATTATTGTACTTAACTCTAATGGAATCCGTATACCCTACCGGGATCGTAGACTTAATTACGATAACAGATGCAGGGGAATAGCGCTGAACCTGCTCAATAATCGTTTCTACGGATGAGGTATCAAAATAATTCCTATCCGGATCGTAATCCGTCGGCGTAGAAATTATAATGTAATCCGCATCCCCAAAAGCTTCCTCCGGATTCGTTGTCGCCTTTAGCTTCAATTCTCTATGTGCTAAATACTCCTCTATATCCGGATCAATGATTGGAGATTTCTTATGATTGATCTTGTTTACGCGATCCGCACTTATGTCATAGGCGATTACCTCATTTACTTGAGATAACAATACCGCATTGGATAACCCAACATAACCGATGCCTGCTACTGTGATTTTCATACTATTCTCCATTCTGCCACCCTCTTTGATAGCTTATTTCCAAGAGTTTTATGATAAGATGAACAGATTCGATCTGCTCACTTACATTAACTCTACTTACTTATAGCTGGGTCTGATGTAAGCCATTCCTTCTCTTGAACATAGATATAGTAATCTGTGATTCCCATCTTACGGAGCTGATCTTCTATCTGACGAAAATAAATATTACAGATGATGATTACTCGCTGCTCCTCGTCAAGACTTAGAATATCCTCAGGATTTCTAATCGGTATTCCATGCTTTGTCGTTCCCCATTTTGCAGAATTATTATCAACAATAAAGGTGGGAGGATACTCTTTCCCCTTTTTCTCCATATAGTCATCAAACATCATACCGGCCCCAAACAGTACAATTGTCCTATTCTTAACTTCCTTGAATGTTTCCATAAATCGCTTTGTGTACATCCGATAGGGTACCAGTGGCGCAAAAAATGCCTTATGGTGGGGTACACGATCCTCCTTTGCCGGAAAGGAAGCATAGTTCTCTCCGAAGGTTGATTCCAAACAATTTTTAAAACCCACGGGAACAGGGAGCTTACGATATTCAAAAGGTAATGTAATTGAGGATGCGAAGTCTACCCGATTAAACTGTAATAATTTTTTCCCACCTGTATAATGAGTAAAAACACCAATTGCTTCTGACTTTTGTTCGTTTCCTGCTCGTATTGCTTTCTCTAACTTTTGATAGAGCATGTTTTTATTATAAAATCTAGATAATATCTGGTAGCTCTTCCACTGCAATTTCCTCATATCACGGAAGCACTCTTGTTCGCTATAGATCTTCGCAAATAGTAACCTTTGTAAATGAGTTACCTTCCTTAACTTCTTTCTATTCTGCTTTAAATCATCATAACAGTTGTCCAACGGAAAGATATCGATCCATATACCATGATGGCAATTATGCTCCCAATTAATCATCTCAATTCCTGTTGTTTCACTGCTCCGAAGCTTCATATAACCACCATAAAAGCAGTCTTGATCATTCTCAGGTGTCTGCAGAAAATAATGCTCAGAAAGCTCCTTCTGTGCTATATTGATCAGCTTATCATAATCCTTCCTTGGCAAAGCTATATCAATGTCATCATCCCATGGAATAAACCCTTTATGACGAACTGCACCAAGAAGTGTTCCATGTATCAAAAAGTATTGCAGTCCATGCTTTTTACACAATGCATCGACGATATCCAGTAGACGCAGCTCCACGTTCCAGATATTCTTTAGCCATTCCGGTATCTTCATATTAGCTATTTGTTCTTCCTCTGATTCTAATGCATTCAGATTATGAAGCATTCGATTCCAGTCAAAGCTAGCCCACTTATAAAATACCCGGTATCTATCCTGTTGTCGAATCTCTTTTAAGAAACGTTGTTCCTCCATCAAGAAAAAGTCCCAGGTTTCCATCATGTCATACTTTTCTTTTAATTTCTGAATCGGCAGATAACTTTCTGCATTCGAAGTAAAGCCGTAGATATAATGGATGGCTCGAAACATTACGTACTTAGCCGGATAATTACTACGGACATATTCCTGATCAAAGAAAAGCAGATCTCCCTTATCATAAAAACAATTAAGAGGAATAAGTTCTATATATGCTCGTTTTAGAATCGGCCCCCAATCAAGCTTTGAAGCTTCCTCCTGCTTATCACCCGGTAAATATTTTATTAAATCATTCTCCTTCGATAGTACTTCTTCCGAGGAAGCCAATATATAAGAATAGATTTGATCGAGGATTTCATAGAACTTGCTAATGTCTTGAAATAGTACAGTCTTTATGTAATTCGATAGAGTCAAATGTTTTACATAAGGCATTTCTATTGCTCCATCTTTCCAAAGATGCTCTACTAATGGAATTTGATGCGTGATCAAATCTTTGGTATTCTCAATTAATCTTTGCGCTCCCTTCACTCCTTCCGTATATAAAGGTCTCTTTATAACGGTTCCGTTCCTCCGAATCGTAGTAGCAAAGCTATTCTCCGGACCACGGTCCGTTGATAGTGCAGCATAAATCACATCGCAAAAAGACTCCCGTAAACTACATTCTACAAAAAATGAGTTAGCAAAAAACGGGAAAACCTGATTATCGATTATGTCATCATATAATTCACTTTCCATTGCAATCAATGTATCATTTCGAAGATAATATGGGATGAGTCGTTCCTTAAGATTTTTTTCCGGAAGATACTCCATTGTGTAAACCAATTGAGTAAGCCTATAATCCGGTAAAGGAAAATAAAATTTATGATTTAAATCCGCTTTTCTTAATATATCAATCAATTCCTGTCTGCTAAAGGAAAAGCCTCCGGTACCAAACGGATAATGATTAATTCCATCAAACGGCCGATTGGTATGATGATCGGTCGCCCCGCAAAAGTACCTAATACCGTATCTGTTCTCTACAGCAATTAGAATTACACCCTCCGGTTTTAGATACTCCGTTAGCTCCGATAAATAATCAGCGTATATCTGTTGATTAAATGATCCTTTTCCAACCGTCTCAAGCATACCGATCAGAACAATATAATCATACTTACGATCCAGATCTATTTCCTTCAATTTACCCGCATATATATCAAGATTATCCATGTCTTTATACCGTTGTTCAATAGCAAGGGAACGATATAAAGAAGCTTCAACCGCCGTCACATGAGCGCATTTTTTACACAGGGTCCCGGTAAGTGCTCCGAAGCCTGCTCCGATCTCGAGTACCTCTGCCTCCGGCTTAAAGTCATACCAACTGATTATACCGGTCCTTAACTCAGATAAATGATAGAAAATATGCCAATTTTCTTCCTCCGAAATAACTTCATCAAAAACACCACTTACATGATCATCAATATAAGCGCGAATTCTCTGATCAATATCACTTGCATTGATTTGATCGACGGATTCAGTTGAAAAGGTCGTGATTAATCGTGCCAACTTTTTATGATCTCCTGTTCTATAGACTGAGAATTACCATCGTAAATAATACTGTTCATAGGGGTTGGTGGTCATCCAGATTATTTTCGATTCAGGAACACCTCGTTCCATTAATTCCAGTTTAATGTCATCAGCCAAATCTTTGCTCGCCACCGCAATGATTAGCTGATCATAATTCTTTGTTTCTATCATTTGGGGTGACTCTATCATTGATAAGCCCTGTCGATTGTATTTTTCGTACTCTTTATCGACCCAACTTACTTTACATGATAAATTCAAATCAGTGATTCGTTTATATAATCCCTGTCCAAACTTACCGGCTCCATAGATTACTATATTCTCTTCCAGTATCTCGCAAGGAAACCTACCGGCACTCCCGTATTGTTTCATATGAAGTTCTTCTTTATTGGTCTTTTCCTGTCTTGCAAGCTTTCCTATTGCTGTGGAATACATTTGCTTACAATAATCCACATACTCTGCTTCTTCCTTATTGCATCGTAACAAGGAATACTCAAAGTTTGTACCTCGATAATAATCATCCAGATACTCATAGGTTCTTTTTAGAAAAATATTCTCTATATCCTCCCTCGTCAATCTAGGGGCATATTCAATCAGTGTATTATCCCGTCCCGTCTCACTATTTGGAAAGGATGCAAAGAATTCCAGCGTCTCTGAATCAGGTTCCTTTGCTATATAATGAAATACTTTAAGAATAATCGCAGTAGTAAGTGAAGGGGCATCATTAAGAGGTTGCACTCTTGACAAAGTCATTGCATAGCTCTCAATCCCACGTTGATATTCATAAAATCCATGCTTCCGATAGGCTTCATCTTCAATTGTTGCCAAGATCGGAACAACTCTTCCATCCTTTTCTTCATAGCCTATTGTCTGCCCATGAGGAGCCCGACAGATCATCTCGATTACAAGGTTATTCTCAAGATAGCTAGGTAAAAAGGTATCGTTGATACTATTTGGATTCAGATTAACACGGTCAATTTTAAAAAAGAAGGTGTGAATCGGCTTACAGTAGAAGCTCTTAATAAGATTAGAAAGACATCCTTGTGTAAGTCCGCCTCCTGACACATCCACAAAGGCAAAATTATCATTACTAACATCAATTTCCTGTCTTAAATAATCTACTGTTAAATCACGTATCCCCCTCATTTTATTGATTAAATAGTCTTTGAAGTGTTGGTCGTTATTTAGCTTATTAGCAATGTATTGGAGACCCTGGTTGGTGATCATTGCTTTCTTATTTTTACAACCCTCCGGCATAAATGAAATGAGTTCATCACATGGAATACCCAAAAACTCAGCGAGATTCTCTAACGATTTTATTTTTCTGGTATTTGACCATTTTAATATCGTGTATAAATCAAAACATTCCTTATCTAAAGAAGGAAGCCGCCAAGCCTTTCGTGAACCATATATATAGTAAGTGGAAATGGAAAGATGATTCCTTTGTATTAGGATATCCGCTACTCTCTTTATCAGATACCCATCTCTAGCTATAAAATATAAGCGATGAATCCCTTTTCTAACTGCTTCTGACAATACCCATTCAACGTAACTGTAAATAATCGGTCCACTAAAGGAGCATCCCATCTTTCCTGCCGTTGTATGCAGAGGATTTGCTCTTCTTATATTCTTTGCTGCTCCTATACTAAGTTGTAAATTCCGATTATTTCCATAATATTGAAGAAGTCTGTCTTCCAAGGGTAAAAGCTTCCCCACAGGATAATGAATCACCTTGATTCCCAAAGACATTGGTACTTCAATATCCTGATACATATTATCTCCCATATGTATCCACTGAGTATAATCCACTCCTTTTATTCTATTAATCAGTCGATATAGATTGCCACTTGTTTTTCTCTTCCCGTATTCCGATGACACAAATAATTGTAACTCTTTAAAAACCTCATTTGCATTAATCAAAATAGTACGAAGCGTTTTTACATCTAAATACATATCCGATATAAGAATGACTTCTTCCCCCTGAGAAATCAACTTTTTTACCTTATCGATATTTTCTTCAATCGCTATTGTGTTATCTATCTCTGTCCTTCGCTCCAATTCGCAAAGAAGCTTCTGATCTTCTGCTGAAACACAACCGGTCATAGCCATAGCGCAGTAGATATCTTCAAGAGATACTTCCTCAATTCCATTTGATTCATTATTTAACCTGGCCAGATTTTCAGAATGAATCCTAAGTTCATAGAAATTCGTAACAATATATTCCGGGAGGCTATAGAGCTCTGATCTTAAGGCCAGTTCCTCCTGCATGATAGCAAATATTCCTTGTGGGGTAGCCGTATTTCTGGTTATTAGCGTATCATAAACATCAAAACTGTACATAGCCATTCTCCAATCATATATATAATTGAGTCTCTACAAAAGAAATCATTATTTATTAACAATTTATCTCCCCGAAACAGAAACCGGAAGCTTCTCGATAAATTGATCATCATGAAATATCATAATATTATCATTATTGATTCCAAGACGAAGTAATTGCTTCTGCATATCATCAAAATAGGATCTATTTGCGATAACAAAGGAGGAATGATCAATTTGACAAGCATCCACAGGGCTAATCACCCTATATCCCAGATAAACCGATCCGCATTTGGCTTCATCATTATCACAAATACATTCAATGTTGTGCTTGATTTCATCCGGTATAAGATTCAAAAGCTTCGATGCATATTTCCCACCCCCAAAGATTACAATCGGGTTTCTTTGCTTCATAAAGCTCATTAATTCCTGAAAATAATTGATTGGACTTTTACTTATAGATCTTAGTAAATCGATCATTTCGATCCTATCATCAATTTTATTCAAGGCTGTATTTATATCATAAGGTAATTCTTCTGGATTTAGATATCCGCTTAATCGATCTTCTTGATATTCCTGGCGTAATAGATCATAGAAGAGTACTTGATTATCGCTATTTAGACGTTCCAAATTCCACAGATATCCTCTATATTTTCTCACATAAAACTCATACCAGATCTCGTTATCCGTTACCCCTCGATTTAATAACTCATCATGGATAAACTTATATTCATCCATGATAATTCTACTGATACTCTGATTTTTTACGGAAGAATTAGCATTATCGATACGATAATTATAAAAAGCATCCTTTAAATGATAAGAGCGCTTCGCCATTATTGATATCAGAAAACTAAAGCCGGCATCCTGAAATGCAGCTCCTTTCGATTCGTTTAATCGAATCTGATGATCAATTAAAAAGGATTTGCGATAAAGACCGGTCCAAATCGCAATACCGGATTTTTCGATAAGCTTTACGTTTTCGCTTTTACAGATAATTTTATTACATAGATCTTCACTCATGATTTTGACCGTTTTTTGTCTATATCTGCTTCCGTTCATATCAAAGAAGCTGTAGTAATTCGAGCTGATATAATCCACCTCATATTCTTCTGCGACAGTATATAGCATCTCATAGGTGTTGTTTTCTATAAAATCGTCCGTTTCCAATATCGCTATATATTTTCCTTTTGCCTGTTCAATACCTAAATTTATCTTGTGCCCATAGCTTGTATTACGATCAAACAGCAAGCGAAATCGATTATCCATTAATGCATAGTTCTCTAGAATCGATACCGATGCATCGGTACTCCCTCCATCGATACAGATAAATTCCAAATCATGTAAGGTTTGATTTAATAAGCTTTCAATACACTCTCTTAAGTATTTTTCAGAATTATGAACCGGTAATATTACTGTAATCATATTCCTCCGAATCCATTGCATAAACCACATTATTAAAATTGAGATCATTCAGCATCTTCCGAATATCATTATAGTATTTTGGTGTGGTCGCAATAATAACTATACTTTCATCACAATACTCAATTAAGTCATTAATCAAATATACCTTATTGCCAAAAATGTAATCCGCATTATTCTCTCTGTCCGATACCGCAAACCCTAATATACCGATGTTGTACTTATCAAATATACGAATGATTTCTCTGGCCACAATTCCGGCTCCATAAATAATGATTGCTTTATTCCCGCGCAGCTTATTAATTCTTTCCTCATTCATGTATTTACAGACGCTGGAACCAATATCATAAAATATTGTCTTCTTAAATAAGAAATGGACTTGTTGGTCTTTGGTTTCTAACCGAACAGGTTCGTTTCTGGATATTAAATCATTATACATGCTTTCTGCTGCATCAAACATAAGTGAAATGTATTTATGCAAGGCAGTTTTCGTTATTTCATTATAATCACTTGCTTTCCAAAACAGTAAAAGCTCACAAAAGCTAATAAATAATCCTTCGAAATTCCTTGAGGTAATTGCAACCGTTGTGATAGAATCCTCTCGATATCTGCGAATAAACAGCTTTTCATGTAAGCATATCGTTCTTTTTGCTTTTATTATAGCATGAAACCAAAACAGATGATCCTCATGTAAGATGCCTTCATAAAAGGTGATCTTCTGTTGCTTCAAAAATTCAGAACGAAAAAACTGTCTCGGTGGACTTGGATTCCAGTCATCATTGAGGATAAACTTATTAAAAAGATCCTCACCGCTATGAATTCCTTCATATACGCGCTTATATTCCGCAATATAATCACTGTGCTTCTTAGCCAAATTCCCATTTTCAAAGATAAGCTCTGCATTGAAATAAATGACATCCGTCTTTTCTTCTTCAGCACATCTGTATAACATCTCCAAAGCATCTTTTCTAATCATGTCATCCGAATCCAAGAAATATATGTAATGACCCTGTGCCATTTTTAGTCCCTTATTACGGGAATAGGAAAGACCCATATTGCCATTATTCTCATAAACTTTTAATCTACTATCTGTCTTTTCATATAGTTTTAACAACAATAGAGACGAATCGGATGAGCCGTCTTCAATACATATTATTTCTATATCGTTTAATGTTTGATTTAATACACTGTCCAAACATTCCTGAAGATATTTTTCAACATTATAAACCGGAATAATTACAGATACCTTAGGAGGCTTCCTATTCTTCATCTACTTTTGTCCTTTCCAGTTATCCCAATCTAAAGTTGACCATTCTTTTTCATCCTGTAGTAATAACTCTTCCAGAATATCTGCTAAGTTCATAATAGCATATGGATATCTTGAACTCAGGTTCTTATATATATTTTCATAATCGTTCACTGCTGTTACAATAATCAAATCTACCTTTGGTAAATCGTCATCAGGCGTTAACTTAATAATCCAGTCCCCTAAGTCCATGGGTACTCTATCTATAATATAAGAAATTGTAATATGAGATCCGTTTAGATCATCAAATAAAATACTTCCCAATGCACCGAAACCGTAGATCGCAACCGTATGAAAGTCATGTTCTCTTATATATTCTGCAATTTTTCTACCCTTATGCCCAATGCGGAGCCACTTCTCGGCTAACATAAACATAGACCGGAATTTATTCGGCGCGCTGTTACCCGCATTAATTTGCTGTTCCACAGTCTCAACGGATAGTGAATACGGATGTTTTTCTATATAGTCCATTATTCCATCTCGGTTCTTCTCATTAAAAGTCAAAGTATTGAAACAACTATAATAAGCTTGCATTATCTTGTCGGCATAGTTACCCGGACCAGTTTGCTCCACAATAAATCGTTGAGCATTTACCCTTTTGGCATCTCGAAGCTCAGCATCGTTCATTACCAGCTCAATCTTATCCGCGAGATCCTTAAAATCACCTTGCCAATAGAGATAGCCACGTTCTTGATCTTCTCCAATCAGTTCCTTCGTTCCACCAGTATTGGCTCCAATAACAACAGCTCCATCCAGCATTGCTTCTATCGTGACTCTTCCAAGCCCCTCCAGCTTTGAGCATGTTAATGAAATTGCACAACGTCTTCGAATTCTTGTGAGATCATTGCTATATGGAAGTATTTTTATATATTGCTGTAAATTATTCGCTTCAATGAATTTTCGAATACTCCACAGATATCCCTTAGCGCCATGCCCTACTATAATTAATCTGACATTTCGTATATTTCTGCCGACCAAAGCCTTTATTGCCCGGACAGCATCCATTTGACCTTTCCCGGGCGATATGGTACCGGCAATCAGCAAATCAATCACATCCTGTTCAAACCGATTATCTAAGGACGCTAATTCGATATTATCCATACAGTCAAATGCCCATTCAGACCGTAATCCGTATTTTGTTAAATATGCATCCCTGACTGATTGAGAGATTGCAAAGAAATTACCATAAGAAAAAAGCAGCTTTTTCCATTCCTTGTTGATATATTCAATTCCGAAGTCTTCTTCACAAAATTCTCGTAAATGCCATATATGAGGTAATCCCGCTTTTGCCGCTGCGATTGCACCTACGTCCACCACACTGGAATTAGAATGAATAATATGAATATGACTATTCCTGATTATATCCGTCAAAATATCAGCAGCTATCATATTATCAGAATATACCTCATCAAATTCTGTACTATTATAATAGCCTATACTATGATGTCCATTTTTATAGTGTACAATATGATAATTAATATCATGCTCGACCAATAACTGTTCTAAATCTCCTTTTTCAGGGATAATAACCAGAGGATTAACATATTCCCTCAAAGAATTTATCATCCCCACTAAGGAACGCGGTGCTCCATTCAAACCAGATTCATGTGATACGTATAATACATTAATCTTATCTGCAGCCATCAAAAATTACTCCTATACTAATTTTAGAACGAATCACTCACCATCTTATATCTCTGTTTAATTGTTCTGTAAAAGCTTTCGCTCCCTGTTTATTGAGGTGACTCACATGATAGTAATAACTATCCGGATAATCCAGAGTATCAAAATAATCTAGTATCTGAATATCCTTATCCCCAATAACTTCATTCAAATTATCATAAAACTTCTTCTTTATTGCCGCCGTACAGTTTTTTGTATAATACTTAGTACATGGTACTATTACAAAAATCGGAACGACTTGCTTGTCTTCCAAAAATTTTATGAAATCACTTAATATTTTTTTATTTTCGAAGACTGTGATCGGATAATTTTTATTAAAATCTGCTTTTGCCAGGATCTCTCCTTCATAATCATTTAAATCAAATTTTCTCAAATTATATTTAAATAATCCTTTTGGTAAATTAATAGCAGATAAGCTTTGAATCGTCCTATCATAAAAATCATCATAATATTTGGGACTCACAAGATTATGCAAATTGCGTATATACGGATAGTATCTCATTAACTGCCAATACCCAATACTTTTTGACAAATCATATTCAAAGCTATAATAATTCAATCCTATAATAACATATTTAACAGAAGCTAATTGATAGTTTTGAAAAAGGTATTTCATGATCTCATAATCACAAAATAGATCTTGAGACCGATATGAGAAGTTATAGGATGGAACCTTTAGGTTTTTGGTATAAATACCATCATTCAAATACGAAATTCCGGTAATCAACAATTGCACTGTATCCGCCTTGTCATGAAAGTTCTTCATTCTCTCATGAAAGAAAAAGTGATGATACACCAAATATTTCTCATAAAGCTCATGGTTCCATATTACAATCTTGTCCGATTTAATATTTAGTTGCTTAGCCTGCTCTAGAATGTCATCTTTAAAAACAGAGCAAATGATCAAGTAATCATATTCAAATCTCAGAATATCCTCAGGACGATATACTTTTACCTCATTAAATGTCTCTGACTTTGGATTACTATCAATAAAGGCTAAAATATTCACATTTTTACTAATACAGCGCAACATGCTGATGGAAGTATTCCCTGTTCCCCATATCAACACCTTTTTCATATGAACTAATTCCTCCGTATCAGATTTCCCACAATACTTCCTCTAAGGAAATGATTGGATAGGTCACCTTTTTTCCTAATTCATTTTTGATATTAATAAACTCCTCGATCGGTGTCACAATGATTGCATCAACCTCATCAAAGGCATCCGTTGAAGTAATGATCGGGATGTTGGTATTCCAATATTTCACCCTATTATCAATAAAATAAACAATTTCGATATTGCTATTCTTTAGTTCTGAAAATAAATGTTTACCAAAATGACCTATACCATATATCGCAATTTTTTTATAACCGTTTTCCTGGAAGAAAGCATCGAATGATTTGCCTCTATCCTTTAATAACATCCAGCGGTTTAGCAGATTAAAGTAATTCGTCATTTTTATAAGTTTTCTTTCTTTTGTTTCTAAAGCATTCTTATAATATTCTATACTAAACTGTTCCTTCTGAATTGTATCCTTTGTAATAAGGTCATGACCCAGAGGCTCAACAGCATCCTCTAGTTTATTACATTCATACTTATTCATTACATCTCGAATTGCATTCAGAAAGGAATATCCGTATTTTTTATCAGGTTCCAGATACATTCCTTCTCCCCATTCATTCCAGGCATTTATAAAAACATACTCATTCTCTGCTTTCAGATTTTTTATTACTAACTGTTCAAAATACTGTTTGAACTTATCTACAGATAAATTAACGGTTGCTATGCCATTATTTAGGTGCCTCGGAGTATCATCATAATTCACAAAACCCCCAAAAAAGGTTTTTTTATTCGTATGGTATTCCTGCGTTATTATTTTTTGCCACAGCTTATCATAAGAGTATTGTTTAATGATTGATTTGTTGGCAAGATCCTCTTTAAACTGCTCATATCCAAAGCTCAATATTGTATGAGACGGTTCATGGACATAATATGCATCGACATTATTATGATCTGTACTCTCCCAACTGTTGATAATGGAATATATTCCATCAAACCCTGCATCCCTTGCCCATTCATTCCATCGTTCCAACATTTCATCAAGGCATTTAATCTGCATTGGTTTATAAAACAAGAACATCGGTTTATTAACAACCTTTATATATCTCGGGTCATTGAAGAACGTAAGCAAATACTCAAAATGGTCTTTCCAGCTCTTTTCTCTGCCATATTTCTGCTCCAGAAGAATACCATCATCATTAATATCCTGCTTTACTTCTTTGTCAAATTTATTCGACCAGGCATTTTTTGTATCCAAGATACTCCAAGTTCTTGCCCATGACTCATTCGCCCAACAAAAACAAAATGGCATATTTATTTCTGTCCATCGCAATAGATTTTCGGCGGGTTTTTCTAATATCCTTCTTCCGCCCTTAAACCAGTAGTGATAAAAGCATAAGCCGTGTACATTATAGTCTTTCATCAATCCAGCCTGCCATATCATCGTTTCTTTCTCTAACAAATTATAATAATTATCATCCAGAGGCTCATTCGGTTGCTCATGTCCATCATACAGAGGATGTGCTGCCTTGACTGCAGTCCATTCTGTAAAACCTTCCCCCCACCATTGATCATTTTCCGGAGTCCTATGAAATTGTGGTAGATACATTGCAATTGTTTTCATTTGTTTCTCCTAGTCTATGCATAGATGCAGAACTTCTCTGATGTTAAATTCGAATCATGATAGATATGTTCTCTATGCTATATAAATTTCATTATATTTCTATATCCACATAGTTGAATAAATTTTTTTACTTCTTACCAAGAGCATAGATCATATTCTTAAACCCAAGCTCCTCAAGTTTTTTTGTAATGTCTTTATAATAATCAGAAATCGTTGCAACTATAATGATGCATTTTGAACCATACTGTGTTAAATCATCAATTTCAAACACTTGATTTCCCATGACGGAACGAGGATTACCATCAAGCTTTGAGACAGCAAATCCCAGTATGCTAATATTATTCTTATCAAGAATCTCCAGTACCTCTCTACCTACGTTCCCAGCTCCATAGATGATAATGTTCTTACTTGCTTTTAATTGTTGTAATTGGGAATCCTCGAAACCTTTAAAGAGTTTTCCATTGATTTTACCTAATATCAATACGTCATATAGATGATTAATGATCTTATTCGATGTATGAAACGGGATGAGTCGACCATTACGCTCAAGCTCTAAATGCCTTCTTTTAGAAATATCTAATAAACTATTCAAATGTTTTTCAACAGCACAGTTTGTCTCGCTATTAAAAGAATGCTTTTTCCAGAAGAATAGCATCTCACAATAACAAATGAAATGTCCATCAAAATTTTTCTGAGAAATAGCAGAAGTCATCGTGGAATTCTCTCGGTATCTACGGATAAATAACTTATCCTTGATACACGTTACGCGGTCTGCCATCAGGGCAGAAGCGAAGGTAAAGAGAACATCCTCATGAACAATCCCTTCATAATAGGTTAGTCTATGTTTTTTTAAATGTTCCCGTGAAAAAAATTGTCTTGGTGGGCTTGGAGACCATTCATCATTTTCGATAAGTCTTGTAAAAAGTTCATGGCCTTTATAAACGCCTTCGTATATACCTTTGCGATCAACAACTTTTCCTACATATTTATTAGCTAGGCTGTCATTTTCATAAATTAATGTACCATCAAAAAATATTACATCCGTTATATTACTTTCTGCTGTCTGATATAATAATTCCATTGTATTTCTTACTATCATGTCATCAGAATCCAAAAAGTAAATATATTTACCGGTTGCTTTTTTTAATCCTTTATTTCTAGAGTAGGATTGTCCACGATTATTTTTATTTTTTAATATAAAAATACGTGTATCCTTTTGGGCATAACTATATAATATATTTAATGATGAATCAGTGGAACAATCATCGACACAGATTATTTCCAATTCGTTAAGACTCTGATTGATAACACTATCGAGGCAATCTGCCAGATACTTCTCAACATTATATATTGGTATTATAACAGAAACCTTCGGGTTAAAGCTCATTCGTAAGATACTCCCTTCAATAATACAATTCACGCAGTTTACATCATTTCCATATCCTGAATATCTCTACCTTTAATCCCATATAGTGAAAATTCTTGATAATCTGCTACCATATAATCATTAAAATGATAATCCTTAAGCACATTTATCATATCACTATGTCTTAATTTTAAAGCTGCAATTAAAACAATCATCGAATCATCAGGCTGTATATCCTTTATATAACAAACCATTCTGCCATTTATTGAATCTGGGTTTCCCGTTTTCTCCGACACTGCGAAAATTACTTCTTTATCTAAAAATTCTTCTCTCGAATCGATGTAGTCTAATAATTTTCTTCCTACATATCCCGCACCAAAGATAATTATTTTTGAGTACGGTCTTATACTAGATATGAAATTAAACTCTTGTCTATCAATCTCATCAAAATAATCATCTATCTTATCCAGTGGCAACAGAAATAACCCTTCTGTAACACCTCCCGCCTTACGAATCAGCTCTATATCAATCGATGAATTAATACTTTCTATACATTTTTCAACATCAGATATCCCCGCTTTGATATATCGGTATATAGCAGTAGATAGATCCCCATGCAGTTGTTGCCTTATCACAAATTCATGCATCGCTGACCATTCATATTCTTTGGATATATCTAGTAGATCCTTAACAGCACAAACACAATCCATCACTTTCTGTAGTGTAAAATACATACGTTTATGTCCTTTTCGATAACAATAAACGGTTTTTGTCATTGCATAAAAATATTGTGCTTTTGCTAGAGCTTTTATAAAAAATACAGTATCCTGATATCTTATATATTCAGGAAATCGTATATTTTCATGTATTAAAAAATCCTTTAAATAGATATAGCATAAATATCCACCTGTTCTATTCACATCACGAAAATTACGTATACCATCCTGCGATACATTTAAATAGGTTCCTAAATCATTTGCATTTTTTGTTATAGTGTCATTCTTGTTCATACAGATTGAACCACCACATACAGGAACATTATACTTTTCAGCATTGTTATATAAGTCTTCTAAAGCACTATCACAAAAGTAGTAATCATCCGAATCCACAAACGCAATGTACTTACCCCTGGCATAATCGATCCCTTTATTCCTAGTTTTTCCCACACCCATATTCTCTTGCTTAATTACTGTCAGGTTTTTATATTGACCTGTAAATTCATATAAAATATCCAATGAATTATCAGATGATCCATCATCGATACAAATAACCTCAATATCTTTTAAGGTCTGTGAAAATACACTCATCAGACACTGTTCCAAATATCTTCCTGTATTATAAACCGGTATTATCACACTTACTAAGATCATGTCTATCACCTACTTAAAAATGAAATATGATTAATCCATTACATTTAATGCATTTATACATTTTCTGCATAGAACAGAACTTTCCATATCAATATTCATACATCTTTTTACATAACGAAGCTCATCGCTTTTCATAATTTCTTCGTAAGATTGCTCAGAAAGATTCCCCAAAATATGATTAAGCCCAAAATCCATGCAACATAGGACTACAGATCCATCTGGCAATAAGATATTATGATTTAGGCTAATTGCTCGTCCGCAAGTAATTCTACCCTTTGCAGATTTACTTATCAGTTCATTATTAGCCTCCAAGTTGCCTGCACGATCATTTAACTGAACATGAATTTTTATTTTTCCTTTTGTATGCTCTAATACTTTCGGATGAGGTTTACTTTGACAATTTGCACTGTTAATAAAAGGCTCCCCACTCGCTTTCTTTGTGCTTAGCATGAGATCAAGGAGTTTTAGATACTCCATAGTCATTGGGATGTTGGCATGTCCATCTTCATCAGGGGTATGTAGAACCACTTCTCTGAATGGAAGTTTTTTTATTCTTTCAAATTTCTCTATTGTTAGTCCCACCAATGTAGTATAAAGTGTCATTTCTCGCCCTGTACTATTTGTATACTCCATCATTTCGACACATTCATCATTTAAAAAAGGTTCGACAAATCCCGCAAATTCCACAATTAAATCATTTGGTGTTTTATCAAGAAATTCTTTAAATCGAGGGAAGGTCAAGTAGGTTGTCCTATTCTTATTCTCTTCATAATACTTTGAGACAAAAGTATCCTGAGGACAATATTTACAAAAAATACCACATCCTACCTTAGGCGTAATTTCTAAAGTAGGTCTTAGAATCTTATCTTGCATCCAATCATCATAATATAAGGCATTGATTGGTGTATCGATATACTTTATCCATCCATAATCTAATAATTCGGATAGATAAGAAGAATTTCCACTATCGATAAATCCAATTAATATCAAGGTTCTTTCCTTATCGAATGAAAGCTCGCTCAGTTGAATTACAGGAACTCCATCCACAATATCGGGATTAACCGATTTATCAGTTACACAAAATGCAGCAATCTTTATAGACTTGCATTTACAGAGATTCAGTATCGCTCGACCAACTTTTCCAGCACCATATATTACTACATAATCGATTTTTATTAGATTTTCTTTTATTCTTTTTATATAATTTTCCTTTTCCTTTTGTATTTTTTCTTCAAACTCGGTCATTAAGAAGTACCTCACTACACTTTCGTATCAGTTAATAATATGCTGTCTAATTTCATCTCGATCTCACTTGCAATCTGGATATTAACCCTTTCGTTTAAATGCCATGGAAAACATCCATATTCATATTTAATATCAGTATAATAATCAAGTAAATCAGATGTCTTAATTACTGTAATACCCGGAAAATTATTTATAAAAAACTTATACTTATTACTAAGAAGTATATTAATTTGTTCTATTTCCTCGCTATTAGTAAAATTTGTTTTGTTCTCATTATCTCCATAACTCTCACATAAATAGTTTTCAATAAGAATTATCCTTTTTTCTTCAAAATTTGATTTTAACAATTCTATAAATTTTAAGCAATTTTCTATCCATATGTTTTGTCCGCTTAATTCTCGGTCATTGAGTAATTCACTTTCCCCATCATAGGGTATTTTACAAAGTTCTTTGACTGCATCACTGAATGTTATATAACTATCCTGCACCTTCAATGTATCATATCTTTCTTCCATAAAATCAATTAAAATAAAATCACATTCGCAATTTTGTAATGATTTTCTAAAACTCTTGTTTAAATCCCTTTGTATCATATACTTACGGTATGGATTATTATGATCAATATTAATAAATGGTATTATATCATCTGCCATTAAACTATTAATATTAGAGAATTGATATCTCTGATATGGATCTTCCAAAAATGGTAGTTTAATTGCTATACGACATAAATTAAACCCTCCGATTATTATAAATCTTTTTTTACTACGACAAGGAAATTCATTATCGAGAAATTCTATCCAACTACTTCTTAATTTAAGATACTCCGTTTCCTCCATTCGCCCGAGTGCAATGGAAAGATACCTCGAAGACCATCTCAATAAATGTCTATATAATAATTCCTTGTTTTTCTCATATAGATTTCTATTCTTAAATGAAGCAACTAAATATTGAGCTGATTTAATATACAATATAAATCTATCTTTTGTGTTACTTATTGAATTGCTTCTTCCCATTCGATAATAATATAGTGCCTCCGGCACATTCACTACTTTTTTTGCAGATAAAAGTAATAAAGCGTTTACTGCCAAATCTTCACCTGGAAGATTCGGCATTTGTATTTCATTATCTATCCATAATTCCCTTTTTGTAAGTTTATTCCACTGAACTACATTTGCATATTTTATTTTTTCTTCTTTCGTAAATTCCTTACCTATGGAACCAGTAACATCGAAATAAGCCATTTGATCAGTATATTCATATACTCTGTAGAAATTACATTCTGCGATATCTGCATCTTCGCTTTTTATCGAATAATATAATTTTTCAATATAGTCAAAAGCTACCCAATCATCTGAATCAACAAATGCAATATATTTCCCTTTCGCCATCTTAATCCCTAAGTTCCTGGTAGGACCTAATCCTTCATTTGGCTTTTCAATATATATTATTCTATTGTCCTTTTTCATCCAATCACTGCAAATTTTACTTGAAGAATCTGTTGAGCCATCATTAATTAATAATATTTCAATATTTGAATAAGTCTGTGAAGTAACACTCTTAAGACATCTGTCCAAATAATCACTCACGTTGTAAATAGGCAAAATGATAGATATTAGTTCATCTTTTCTTAGATTTTTCATCTTCAACCCTCAGTAATCTATAGTCTGATCAGACTACCACTAAAAAAACCAAATCCATATGTTACATTAATGTTCCTTATTAGTATATCGGTATAATATTGGATATCCTAAAGTTTCCGAACAAACCTATACGATGCGTGCAAGATTATTCCTAAATCATTATAATGGCACTAGTCAATATAATTATCTAAATATACTTACGACCATCTGTGTAAATTCACATCGTGAATTTTAGAATAATATAAACTTTTTTCTCGATTATTAATGAGCAGAGCATCAGAAGAACAAAAATCAACTATAATCCCCAATGACAAGTCCGAGCGAATTAAACATGGGAAGGTTGCTATGTCCCGTTCTTGTCTTATTAATCTGTGCTTTATATACTTCACCATATTAATAGATATCCGAGTCGCAAACTTTCTTGTTATACCTGTCAATAAATCTATTATAATAATTGATGAATCATACATTGCCTCTACTAAAATGACACCTAGTTTCCATGACTTTACCACATTGATTGGCGTTATCGCTTTTTGATAGTACTCCGAACGAAACGATCCAATCGGATCCGGAAGTTGTAAATCATATTTATTAAAACAATGATCTGTGATATTTATTTCTACACCGAAATTGGCTTGAAAGGGCATTATCAAAATTGAATCCTTATGCTTGATTATTGACCGATAAGGGATAGTATTGGTCCCAATTTCTTCAGAAAAATCAGAGAACAACTTCCACTGTTTCGTTTTATGATTCCAAAACACCACGCTCTTTCCAAGATATGGTATTAGCCAATAATTCTCACCGTCATATCCCATACCATAGTATTTACTACCATACGGACCAACTTCATATAACTTATGTGACCCATCATCCATATCAAACTCAAGAATTATGTTTGCTTTTGAAGACGCTAACATTAATTTATTATCCTTTACAACAACTCCCCATATAAAATACGGTTCCTGTTCATCTCCCGGCTTTACATACTGATCCAACTCCCTAATACAATCAGTATAATACATAAATTCTTTTGTTATGGTTTGGTAACGAACAATTGCAGGGTATTTCTTTGGCTTTAAGAATATAAAATTCTTATAGCGAATAATATAATCAAAGTTATTGGTCAATGCATCAGGTATATAGTTAGCAAAGAATTGCCGCTTTTTAAGGTCATACTCAATAAAAGCTTCACTATTGAAAGGATTTAGATATATCTTATCATCATTCTTTATAATGCCACAGAAATTTACAACGCCAGCGCTTTTCTCATTTGGTATCTCATCAATAACCTTCGTTTCACCTGTTACCAGATCCATATTGCACAGCAAATTATACTCATCTGCCACAAACCATATCTTATCCTCTTCAACAATGAAATCCAGAAAGCTTACCGAACATAATTCATCGTCGGTAGGTATATACCTACATTCTTTATCCACTATATAGATCGGTTTCCCTTGTAGCCCGAATAAATTTAAAATCGGATGATAATCTCCAAAATAAGCATCCGATAAAACAGCTACCACAGCTTCATCTTCCGTCGTATCTAATATCCCGAGATTATCATTTAGGAAACGTTGCTTCAGACGCAGAAAATCATTGGCAATCCCTTTCGGTAATTCACTTAATCTTGCCTCAATCTCTAAATCAGGCTTCCAGATAAAGACAACGTCTTTCCTCGTCTGCATATAGTCAAAAACATACTTTATCTTAGCGATAGAACGTTCTGTCCCATAATAAAGTTCAGTAAATCCAATATGATAGAAAATAACTCTCTTTCCATTAAAGTCCTGCCCATTTGGCAACATAGCCTTCCATTCATAAGGAATATCCGGTTTACTGATACTTAATTTCTCGATATAATCGACTAATGGAGATCCCGAAATATCATGCTTTTCCTTCGAAACACGATCGATTGAGTTCGCAACAACCTTATTGGTAAACATAATTCTGTCGACATTCTGATATACTGGTGCATTTCTAAATTGTTCCGGTACCCCGTCAAGATATAGCATGTGAGGAATATATATCAATAAATCAGTACATTTTTTCAAATGATATGAATCATATTTGGTATCTACAACATCCATCGAACCCTGACCATCATAGGGATTATGAATATAGATAATGTCCGGATGCAGCTCGCCTAAATCAATGGTATTATAATCAGTTACCGGAATATCTACCGGTAAACGATCTGCTTCGCAACAGCTAATGGTATCCTCTATAGTATTGTCCTTTGCCTTACGCTTATAGTAAGGTACCGGGATTACATAACACTCATTTTTATCATCCTGAGACAGCTTTCGGTACAGACTGTCAAAGCAGCCCCACCAGCCTGCCTTATATACAATAAATACGATTTTTGTGTGCTTAATCTGTCCCATAGCAATCTCCAATCAAGTAAAACTCTTTATTCAAGACGATTCTTCATAAATTCATGGACCTTTATCCCACAGGTTCCATCCATCGACGCAATTCTCGTCGTATAGCTTAACTGCAGCATTCTCTTGTCGTAGGCATTATCCTCGGTCAGATAATACAAGAAATCACTCAGTCTGTTCGTCTCGCCCTCCCATACAGTACCAACGATACTTCTTTGTTGGAATTGCTTAACCTTTATTCTTCGTAACACTGTATACGGAAGCTGATAATATATACCCTGCGGTTGATCACTGATATTGTTCCTTGTAATAACTTCTGGTAACCTATTATCATTCGGATCAAGGTATTCAAACGCCTCCGAAACCATATCATACCGAACTATCTCGGGATATCGATTCGGTATTAGATAGAGAAAGTTTTCCCAAGCCAACATACCTTTGAAGCTATAATTAACACTATCGCGTGGATATAACTTTCGAAAGCATCCATCCTTCAAGTGATAAATACATAGGCCCTGTCCGCTATAGGGTTGTAGGTAAAGGCAATCCCCTTTTTTATATATATCACGGTATGCAATCTCCGGGTACCACTTTGTTCCCGGTATCTCAGCCAAAAGTTCAATCTCACCGGAGGTCAGAGCTCTACGGAAGATATACCGATACTCATCTCCGACAAAGTATTCCATTTCTCCTTCTACATAGGAACCATAGGTAGTCACCTTTGCTTCTTCTAGCTCATCTTCATCCTGAAGCTGCATGTTAATATAGAATCTCGGTTTCCCCGCTATGCCAAACATATTGATTAGAGAGGAAGAATTTTCACCGATATAAGCGTCGCAGAGAGCAACAGCAATTCCAACATCGGGTGTTTTATCCAGAATACCGATTCGATCCTCAAGAAATTGGTTCTCAATCGAAATATATCGATTACGAATTTCGGAACCCATATTCTGCAGGGTAGAATAGATCAGCGGATGCGGTCTCCAAACCATGAACAAATCTTCTATTTTTCGAAACATCTGAATGACGTATTCGATTTTATCCAGGAATTTCTCTCGTTCTCTCATTAACATGGAAAGACTTGTGTTAAACATAACTACCTTCTTCCCGCCAAAATCGGTACCATTCGGTAGCATCGTCTTCCAACTGTCCGGTATCTCCGGTTTATTAAGATCAAGGTTAATAATTCGGTCTGCGATAGGACTGCCAACCGGAATGAATATGTCTCTTTTAATGGTCGGTGCAAAGGAATCGATCATTGTCTCACACTGAACCACAATATGATCTACATAATAATAGGACGGAAGCTCACGATGAGTAACGAATACCGCGTCCTCTGTCACAAAATATGGTACATAGACAAGCTTCTGGATATGCTTCTTCAGTTCATTGGAATAGTAATCCGGATGTACTGTAGTAACATTGTTAAAACGGTCAAAAGGATTATGGATATAAGCAATCTCCGGCTGATGCTCCTCAAGAGAGTAGGAATGATAATCAACAATCGGTACATACGGAGGGAATTTTTCACCGTCATATTTTTCCGCAATTACCTGGCCCTGATTGTTCTTCTCGTAATACGGAATCGGTATGACCGAAACAACAAATTCCGGATCCCTACTTGCTGCAATCCAGATACTCTCCAGACAATCCCACATTGCCGCATTATAGGGAAGAAATACAATCTCCTTTTTGATTGGTATACTGGAAACATTGGATTTTATGCTGTGAAAGAGCTCTGACAGGCTTTCCAAGTAGGATAAGCTTTGCTCCTGATCCTCTAAGCTTTGACTTAGAAGATAGACCATTTCACAATATTGCTCCATAGCATGAATACCGGAATAATCAGCCCCCATGCTCAGTTCCACTGCCTCACCGATTCGAATCATGAATTCTTGACATAACGTAAGAATTTCAGGAGTCTCATGGGTTATTCCTGTTCTGATCTGATTAACGATTTCTATATGAGCTTGTCCCAGAAGCTCGCATAACTCATCAATCATTTTTCTCTGATGTTTCAGCATATTGGTCTCCTCTATTCCAGATACCGCTCCGGTACATTCGTAATCAGATCGGTAACACCCTTTTTCCTTAATGCAACCAGATCAAAGATCGGTAAAATCATTTCCTGTCCATAGAATGGCTCCCGCTCATTCCATCCTCTGACAACGGCATTTTCCGATAATGTTAAATTTCCCTCCAGATAGTCGATACAGGGATGGTATGCATCAATGGAGTGTTGCATACCAAAGCTAATGCAGTCATCCAGTTTTCTTTTTAAGATTCCTGCCTTAATCTGTTCATCCAATTCCTTCAATCTTACAAGAGAATCTCCGTTAAAGGAAGAATACAGCACGTACTGTCCCATGTCGTTATCTGAGATCAGCTCTAATATCTTCTCTTCCATCCCGTCATATCTGGCTTTATTATTCTTTAACTCTATATTAATGAGTAAACCCTTACTTACACAATAAGGCTTAATTAACCGGAGTACCTCCTCCATCGTCGGGATACTCACCTCAGACAATGAATCTTCTACTCCCTTAAATCTTAGTTTTCTTATTTCACTTAAGCTATAATCTTTAAGATGCCCTGCACCATCCATAAGTCGATCCACAGCCTCATCATGAAATACTACCAGTTCTCCATCCCTTGTTAGTTGAATGTCCAGCTCAACACCTGTGATACCATCGAGTTCACAGGCCGCCTGAAACGCAGGCAGTGTGTTCTCCGGGAACCTGTAACTGCAACCGCGATGTGCCCATACCTTCATTCCAGCTTGTATATTTCTCCTTTGAAGATCTTCCCTGTCCGCCTTTCGTTTCTCCATAAATGACTGAACGACTGCTGCCATGGCGATTGTTTCTTCTGTGGTGAGCCCATGGGTACAAGGCTCCTTGCCAAGAATACGGTCTCTATATTCATTGATTTCATATCGAAGTCCATCTCCTACGAAATCAATCTCGTATCGGTCAATTTTTCTTGGATCTTCGTATCGCACCTCGAAGGCCTTTGTCAACCACCAGGGCGCGTCTACCAGAATATATCCTTTGGTCCCTGCAATCATCAGCTGACCCTCTGATTTGACCCCTATTCCGGTTTTGGAACTTGCCATACCATTTTTATATTTAAAATGAATCTTAGTATAAAGATCAATCTGATGATCAGCAATGATACTAGCGATATTGATTTGTTCATAATCAATTCCTAACAAACGAAAGATCGGTAGTAAGGTATAGCTTCCAAATTCAAGATAAGCTCCCCCATATTCCACATCTGTCATCTCTCTTAGGCTCGGATCCGTTAATCTTGAAAAGCATGCTTCAACGTCACCGATCTCGCCAATAATACCACTTTTCACAACCTCCATCAGCTTTGCAAAACCCGGTCCATACGCAGTCTTTATTCCCTCCATCAATACCAGATCCTGCTGCTTCGCTAACTTAAATAAATCTCTCGCCTCAGTAGCGGTAAATGCTAACGGTTTCTCACAAAGGACATGCTTACTGCACTTAAGTGCGGCTCTTGCATATTTATAATGAGTCTCATGCGGGGAAGCAATATATACCGCATCCACCATCGCAAGAAAATCCTCCAAATCGTTATAATAACAACGAATTCCATACTTGGCTTCGAAAGTCTCAGCTTGCTCTCTCTGAGGATTATAGGCACTGGTAACAGCAACTCCACTGACCTGCTTTGCCTCTTCCAGGAATCTCGGAGCAATTCTACCTGTTCCAATGATCCCAATATGAACCCTCAGTGCTTCAGCCTTCCGTTGATCGGATGAATCTATCTGCTGTATTATATTGCTTACATTTTTATCATCCATATATACCCTACGCTCCAATTATTACTACTTCGATATTGCACTTCCTTTAATTAATCAAACTAAGATGTAAACCAACTTACGATCTCTTTTTAAACCGACTTCTCTTCGATCTGCTTCTTGATCTGTGTTGAGCTTATACCCTGTGTATATTGGAAAAATTCCATGTTTGATCCTACTTCGCGGAGCTGCTTTAATTCGGTCGCCCAATCTGCTCCATGATCATTTCCACTAAAATGGCAATCATAATGATATAATTTCCATGCATCCATTTTGAAGGTATTCTCAAAATTAACCGGGACGACTCGATCAACATACTTTATCGCTTCTACAATAGCCATTCTTTCTTCGAAAGGTATAACCGGTAGCTTCTTCTTAAAATACACAACAAGTTCATCCGTTAAAACACCGGCAATCAGATAATTACATCGTTCCTTTGAATTCCGCAGCAGATTCAGATGCCCCATATGAAACAAATCGAATACTCCGGGAACATAGCCGATATTATATGCTTTGGGTTGAAGAACTGAATCCGATAAGCTCATTGAATTCTGTCCGATATGACTTCCTGTTTGCTCCATAATCTCTACCTTTCCCTAGTCCGTTTTATTCCTGAGCTCGCACAACCTATCAAAGTCCAGGTCTAGCAACTTTATATCAGACACCGGATGAACCTTTCTCTTATTTTCCGGTGGCAGACTCCTATAATCGACATATTTAAAGGTCAGATATTCCTCAAAATCACGTATCCCCTTAAAGGTAAGCTTCTCAAATTCGATATCCTCACTATTTGCATACCATTTGCGAAGATATCCATATTCGTTGTTCGGTGTCGGGAAGGTAAGCTTACGAACCCACTTTGTGTCCAGCTTCTTGCTTCTCTCTACCAACCAATTATAATATCGATAGACAGCATCTTCCGGTATCTTATCCAATAAGGCAAACCATTTTCTTTTCCACGCCTTCTTATCTGCAATCTTTCCAACCTTCGACCAAAGTACCTTCCTTACACAGAAGCACTCAAAGTTTTTCAGGCTGCGCAGGAGCTTATTATCCGGAATAGCATCCATAGGAAATATATCAATGAATACTCCTTGCTCATAAGGCATGTGCTCCTGATACTCTCGTAAGAATAAGGTATCCTTTCGACGTAACTTGCCGTAACCCCATCGATAACCCTTCGTATTCCTATGATCCTGGAAATAGAACCTGGAGGTGTCAAGCTCCGTCTCACAGGCCGTTCTGAATTTCTCATATTCCGGCCGCAGCATTGCGATATCTGCATCATCATCCCAAGGAATAAATCCACCGTGTCGTACGGCACCTAGAAGAGTACCTGCAATAATATTATACTTTATCCCACATTTCTTACAGATGCGGTCGACCTCAATAATCATTTCCAGTTCAACCAGCTGAAGCTGTCTTAACATCTTATCATCGAGCTGTATCATCATTCATCATATGCTGCCATCCATTCGTCCCGACAAGGTACAACCTCCTCTTTAATTGTTAGGGTTATACCCGCCTGAATTCAAACAGCATTCTCCTTCATCTTATACTAATGGTTCAATCTATTTACGTCTTGTTCCTTTCTTCTCTTCTCCATGAACTTCTCCATAACCCCTGCCATTGCAATTGATTCCTCGTCGGTAAACTTAAAGGATTTTCGATCATGTCCGTTTATCATAAATGCAAAGTTACTGATTTCATAACGAAGCCCTTCCCCAAGGAACTTGGTATAATATTTATCAATCTTCGTCGGATCCTCATACCGAACCTCAAAGGAGGTAGTAAGCCACCAAGGCGATTCCACAAGGATGTAGCCCTGTGTACCTGCAATAACTAATTGTCCTTCCGACTTTACTCCGACACCACTTTTCGATAAAGCCATGCCATTCTTATAGGTAAAATGCGCCTTTGTATAGATATCTACGCCATTTTCAGCAAGAATACTCTCAAAATGTACTTCCTCGTAATTCGTACCCATTAGTTTAAAAATAGGTAATAACGTATGGCTGCCGAATTCCGTAAAACTACCGCCATAATCAACATCGGTCAACTCCCTAAGGTGTGTAGGTGTTATTCTGGTAAAGCAAGCTTCTACATCTCGAATTTTTCCGATTGCGCCGCTTTTCGCGATACCGATCAATTGTGCGAAGCCAGGACAATATGCTGTCTTAATTGCTTCTAAGAGAACACAATCCCTTTCTCTCGCCAAGGCAAAAAGCTCCTCTGCCTGCTTCTTACTGAAGGCTAGGGGTTTTTCGCACAGAACGTGCTTTCCACGATCTAACGCTGCCTTTGTATAGTCATAGTGTGTCTCATGAGGAGAAGCAATATATACCGCATCAACATTCGAAATAAACTCCTCAAAGTTCTCACTAAAATAATCTAGTTTAAATCTACCGGCGAATCTTTTTGCACTCTCCTTATGTGGATTATAAGCACTATGGATTGTGATACCGCTGACATATTTTGCTTCCGGTACGAAACGCTCAGCGATACGTCCGGTCCCTATGATACCGATCCGGATGATGGGATGCTTGCGTTCACGGATGATAGTGGAGGAAATATTCTTCGTACGTTCCAGATAGACCACTTCACAAAAGTCCTTAAGATAATCAAAAAAGCCTGTCCAGTCCGACCCGATTGCAAAGATGTCTATTCCATACTTCTGAACATCTTCCACCTTCTGACCCACATGATCCTCTACGATAATCTCATCGGCAAAGCCACTCTTACGTACATTCTCAATACGCTCACCTAAGGAATCTACTATATTTAATTTACCGCGGGATTCATCGTACTGTTCTGTGGTAACACCGACAATCAGATAATCGCCGAGAGCCTTTGCTCGCTGTAATAACTGATAATGCCCTTCATGAAACAGATCAAATGAACCATATGTAATAACCTTCCTCAAATCCTTCCCTCTTTCCTGCCCTTTCGAAACAGACATGATTGTTCTATCTTCGCCTGCACCAAATCGTACGAATTCCAGCCTTTGTTCAGACGGTGTTATGATCAGAGTATCCCACAACTCCTGAGTCACCGTATCCAAGGATCTTGGGTACGTATGGGAACCCTCCGGTTTCTTATCCGTAAAATATTCACATTTTGCACAACCTACTGATATAATAGGGAATGAAAATTCCGAATAGATCTGGTCAGCGTGATTATGGCCATGGATAAAAGCCATAATATGTCTTCCCTCTTGCCTATGGTACCGCTCTAAAATATCCATCAAGCGGTCACTGTTGCGGATGGTTTTTGTCCAAAAGTGCAGTCTAGCTATAGGCGGGACATGACTAAAAAGAATCACCGAATATCCCAAAGGAGCAGCTGCAAGTGTGCTCTCCAACCAATCAAGGTCTTTCTCATCAAAACCATAACGCTCCTTTTCTGAAGAATCATAAGAATCCAGAAAGATACCTCTTAGCCTAACGCTCTGATAATCCACGTAATAGCAGGAACGATTCGGCTCCCGATTTATATCCTGATCAATATATTGAAAATAAAAATCCCGTTGTTCCTTTTTTGTCAATAATTCCGGGTTGTTTTGAAAATAATTCGAATCATGATTACCAAGTACAAAGTAAAGAGGGACATCGCAGCGCTGTAAGCCTTCAATTTGTCTCTTCACATAATCCTTCATTACCTTCGAACTAATCATTCCATCGGTAAAGTCTCCGAGATGGATGATGCCGTCAAAGGCAATTTCCTGATGTACCGAATGAATACTCTGTGCGGTATCCTCCCAGGTTCCATTCACAGTATAATGGCTATCAGTAAGCAGCGCGAATACGATTGAATTCTGTGATCTCTTGTTTTGAATGGTATGAGTAGTTGCCTTGATCTCATCTGCAAAGTGTGATTTATCTGTAGACTCCTCTGACAACGGAGAAAAGTAAAGCAATTCGCTAATCCTCTTTGCTTCTTCCTCTTCAATATTCGTACCATCCACTCTTTTCAGAAGCACTCGAAAATATACCTCATCATGGAATATGAGATCATCCTGCCGGTAGGAATCAAAGGTTAAGTCCTGATTATAGGTTGTCCAGTTCTCTTCCTTCTGATAATCATAGGTAAAGATGTATTTCATATCTCTATCAAGAGAATAAGTTGCGACAGCATATTTGTAATCCTTGTTTTTAAGCTGTAGCACACTCCCCTTACCGGCTTTATATAAATGCTCTGTCGTCATATGGTCAGAATAGCCCGCTTCGAGCTCTCCTGTAAGGATCGAAACACGAATCCCCACCTTGGCTTCTAATATAGTCATAGTAATCCTCTGAATATCATACTTTTTATTTCATTATTATATCAGTATTGGAACGATTAATCACTGACAATTTTTCTGAAATATCGCCATAAAAATCATATCCCGATATTCCGTATCAATTCGTACCTCTTGTTTAAAGTAACCTTCCTGTTCAAACCCGGCTTTCTTATAGCTTTTGACCGCGCGAAGGTTATCCGCAAACACTCGTAAAAAGATTTTATTCAACTGTAAATTCTTGAATCCATATTGAACAATCAAGCGCAACGCCTCTGTACCGAGACCCTTGCACAGAAATTCTTCCTCTCCGATAAAGATACCAAATTCTGCTTTTCTGTTCTGTTCATCGATATCTCTTAGATATACGCTTCCAATCGGCTTATCCTCGGCACGTAAAACAATGATGAACTGTACTGCTTTACCGGTATCAATATAGTCCGATAACCACTTCTCATGACCCTCCTGTGTAAAAAGCTCCTGACGTATAAAATTTCTACGTACGTTCTCAGAATTCCTCCACCTTATAATATCCGAAGTATCTTGCTTCGTTATACTCCGAAGATAAATTGCATGCCCTTCCAGAATCATTGATCCACCACCTTACGTTTTGGAGAAATATTGTATTATATTCTCTATCACATAATCTATTTTTTCATCGCTCAGTTGATAATACATAGGAAGTCGTAGTAAACGGTCACTTTCCTTCGTTGTATAAATATCCTCCCCTATAAATGCTCCATATTTCTTCCCTGCGATGGAGGAATGCAGCGGCACATAATGAAAAATCGCCATGATACCCTTGCTTTTTAAATAACTCATCAGATCCATTCTCTCCGTAAGATCCTTCAGCTTAATATAGAACATATGTCCATTGTGTGTGCACTCCTTCGGTATATAAGGCAATTCCAGCATACCTTTTTCCGCTAAATCCTTTAATCCATTATAATAACGCTGCCATACGCGCAGACGAAATTGATTAATCTCCTCAGCAATCTCAAGCTGTGCATACAAAAAAGCGACATTCATCTCACTCGGCAGATAGGAAGAACCAATGTCTACCCAACTATATTTATCCACTACTCCACGAAAAAACTGTGCTCGATTGGTTCCCTTTTCCCGTATTATCTCGGCCCGTGCCTCATATCGTTCCTCATTAATTACCAGAGCACCGCCTTCACCCATTGTATAATTCTTGGTCTCGTGAAAGCTGTAAGTACCTAGGTGACCTATGGTTCCCAGGGTTTTTCCTTTATATTTTGCCATCACACCCTGTGCGGCATCCTCTACGACAATCAGACCATAATTCTGAGCAAGTCCCATGATATAATCCATCTCACAAGCTACGCCGGCGTAATGTACCGGTACGATGACCTTCGTTTTCTTAGTGATGGCTGCTTCAATGCATTTCTCATCCATATTCAGGGTATCCGGGCGGATATCAACAAATCTTATCTTTGCTCCTCGCAGAGCAAATGCATCCGCTGTTGAAACAAAGGTAAAGGACGGCATAATAACCTCATCCCCTTCCCGAATATCCGCTAACAAAGCAGCCATTTCCAATGCATGGGTACAGGAAGTGGTTAGAAGGACCTTATTGGCACCGAAATTCTCTTCCATCCAAGCGGAACATCTTCTGGTAAAGGGACCATCCCCGTTTAGCTGTTTATTCTTAATAATCGCTTCGTTTATATATTCAATTCCCTTTTCAATAAACACCGGCTCATTGAAGTTAATCAGCATGAAGTATTTTCCCCTCCGTCTCCATCATAATCTTCTTAACGCTCTGAAGCATTTCCTCCATTGCAGATGTAACATCCCCTAATGAATGGACCAGCTTCAGTCCTAGTATCCTTTGCAGGTCATAGAATTCTTGATCTTCCTTGTATTTTATGATTAATTGAGTCATCTCTTCATAGTTAATACACGTAAACTCCCTGCCGACATTAATCGCAACATCACAATCGGGAAGAGTAATTACCGGCACTCCTGCCTTAAGCGCATATAAAGCACTTGTTCCACCACCGACTCTAGGTGGATTAAGATACAGATCGGCAAGTGGTATCACGGTTGCCAATTGATCTTGATAGCCAATGGCATGAACTCTACCATAGAAGATCTGAGCTTTGAATCGGTCCATATAGTTTGGATATGTGCCGATTAACAGGATTGAGACCTTAGAATCAACGGAGAGGATGTGCTCTAATACCTTGACATACTCTTCTGTTATCTCATCTATTAATCGATTACCGACAATCATTAGTACAAACTCATCCTCATTGATTTGAAAATGAGATCTATCATGAACGAAATCCGGCTCATCCACTTGAAATGTCCATCTAAAATTAAGTGCAATCTGTCTACCACCCTCAAGGATCGATGCTACAGAAGCAGCGTTTGCTCCAGCCTGCAGATTATCCAGGTATAGCAAAATATCCCCCTCCGATACCGGGTAGCCATATGCCATGGAGCTAGCAACTACCGTTGTAAAGCAGTTGCAAATATCTGCAAGAGGATTAATCGAATTTACATTGAATACAAATAACGGGTTATACTCGTATATTAACTGTAACAGTAGTTTTTGTGCCTGCAGGTTCGCTACATCCATTACCACTTGTTTTCCTCGAAGAATAATATCCTTATATTCTATATAAAATATTCCGTTGGATTCCTTAGGAGATACGCTGATATCTCCGTCCCGGTAACTTATATAATAATCACCGTTCAATTCATTAAAGTAGTTCATTTTAATCTGATCAAACCAAGTAATTTGATGATCTGTTGCTAAGCTAACCGGACATACAAAAAGCAGGATCTCCATTCCCATATTCTTCTGCAACGAATAGCATTGTTCCAGAAGGATCTTTGTAGGGGCATGATGAAGTCCTAAAAGCTGATCCGTTATTAAAACAATACGATTATGATTTCTAGCTGAAATATCTCGATAAGTCTTTGGTGGCTGCAGAAGCTTAGTAAAGCCTTCTACATTATAAGAATGAAGCCTTCGTCTCAAATCATAGGCTTCTTTCTTCGGATAGTTATTGGCAAAAAGCTCATAAGCGATTTGATATTCTATCATTAAGTTTATATAATAATCACCTTGTTTGCGGCAGATCGATTCGATCAGCTTATCGATCAGAAAAATGTCATGACAGCTTTTAATCAGGATGGATAGCAAATAGTTATGTGTCCTTTCCTCCTCATGAAATTCTGCCTCTAATATCTGTAACAGCTCATTTCTTTGCTGACTATTGCAGGTAAGATAGCAATCTTGAATCTCAATCTTCTTTTCTCTATAGGATTCCAGGCAAGCAATCCCTTCGGAAGTCTGTTGACTTAATGTATACTCATCTACGATTCCTATCATATCATTTAAAGCATTTAAGAGCTTAATTACCTTGTTATCCATATTATTCTCCTAATCCTTGGAGCAATGCAATCTATTCCTCTATGACAGCGAAGTACTTCTCCAATCGTTTCTTTGCTTCCTCTAAGTCCTCCGGGGTATCAATATCGACCGCATACTCCGGTGGGATAATAATCGGATAGACATTGTCATTCAGGCTGACATAGCCCTTCATCAAATCGGATATCCAATTAATATAGATCATTCCATTTACGCGATAATATTTCGGTAAATCCTGCCTCCGAACCGTTGATGAAATGTCCAATACCTTATTTAACTTTCCTCCATCCGCTATGGTTCTCATGAAAATAGGATGCTCCTGCACCTCGGAAACGCTAACTGCCGATTCCTGTTCTTCATCAACATATCGTTCGATCGCACGGTCAATCATGAAGCTTTTTCGAAGCGGGGAGGTCGGTTGAAGCAATATAAGAATGTCATAGTCCTCCTCCAATTTATGATTCATAATTTCATACTTCAGTACGTCATATATTATTGCTGTATCACTCGAAAGCTCCGCAGGTCTTAAGCCCTTCACTTCAGCATTATATTTTAGTGCGACTTCACTAATTAATACCGAATCGGTTGATACGATTACTTTATCGATATAGGAGGATTTTGTCGCCTCCGTAATACTGTGTCCAATCAAAGGCATGCCACTCAGATCTACTATATTCTTGTTTGGTATTCCTTTGCTTCCTCCTCTTGCCGGTATAATAGCAGCAATACGCTTTCCTTTATACATTTCGATCACTCCACATCAATGAATTTCTTCTGAATATCACAATCCCAGATATCATTACCTTTTAAGATATCGATAAATCGTTTACTGCTATTCCCATCCCCAAACGCATTGTGTTCCATGCTCTTGTGGTCAGGCAGACCTTGAATGCTTTGCAATATATCATCCTTCACCTCGTCTGTATGAAAAATCCCCTGATTGCTTGTTGCATATCTGCCATTCTGTCTTGACCCGATATCAATCGCAGGCACTCCATAAATCCCTGCCTCTCGTATCCCGGCACTGGAATTACCGATGATAAATGCACAGTTTTTCAACATCATAAGGAAATATTCGAATTTCACAGATGGATATATTCGAATTCTTGCGTTTCCTTCAAATCTCTTGTACTCCTCAAGGATATCGCGGGAACCATTATCATTGTTTGGATAGATGACGATGTAATTACGGTTGCTAAGAAGAATCGCATCCACTACCTCTTTCACCTTTAACTTCATATTATCGACTTCCGTAGTTACCGGATGGTACATCAAGATACCATATTCAGAGAAGGGAATTTCATATTTATGCTGAACTTCCGTGAAGCTTGGCAGCTTGTCTGACAGCATAATGTCAATATCCGGTGAGCCTATAATATAGATATTACCGGATTGCTCTCCCAATTGGATTAATCTCCGTTTTGCTTCATCATTTGCTACAAAATGAAGATGTGAGAACTTGGAGACGGCATGGCGGATGGATTCATCAATGGTTCCTGATACCTCACCACCTTCGATATGAGCCACTCTAATATTATTCAAAGCCCCGACAATTGCACCTGCCAACGCCTCAACACGATCTCCGTGAACGACAATCAGGTCCACCTCGTATTCATTCACATAATTGCTGATCCCAAGAATGGTATTGCTTAGAATCAGATCCATGCTGGTGCTCTCCGTCTGGTTAATATATTTGTATAGATTTTTAAAACCGTCCTTCTCCAGCTCAATATGAGTCGATCCGTATTTAGACAGCATATGCATTCCGGTAACAAATATATGAAGTTCATAATTCGGCACCTTACACACTTCCTGCATTAAAGGCTTGATTTTACCATAATCTGCTCTCGTACCGGTTATAAATAGTATTCTCTTCATTATTTAAAATCCTTCCATGTAAGATGAACATCCTTTGGTATATCTGTCAATACCGTCTTACCCAAGATACCATCATAAAACTCTGCTCTGATCTCTCCGGTTCCCGGCCGTTTCACCCATATATTATCCTGACTTAATACATCCCCTTGCTTCAATTCCTTGATTGTAACGACGGTTGCAAAGGCAAAATCAATGGTTACCTGTTCTTCTTTCGCAGCTTCCTTCTTACCCCCGCGCATAAGAAAGATTTCCCCAGAGCCGGAAATCAGCTCGGACATCTCCTTCGGATCCATAGAATTAATAATATCCGGCCCAATTCGATCCTTGGAATCGGTAAAATGCCGCTCCAGTATGCAGGCCCCTAAGGCTACTGCTGCCAGACAGGCATGGTTATTTGTCGTATGATCGGATAAACCGATTACAGCATTCGGAAAATGTTCCTGAAGCTCTACCATAGCTCCCAATCGAACCAGCTGGGGAGGGGTTGGATAGAGATTCGTAGTATGCAAAAGAGCATAGGGCAATTGATAACTTTCAATTATTTCTACCGCTTTTCTGACACTTTCAATATCATTCATACCGGTAGATAAAAGGATTGGTTTACCGAAGGAAGCGATATGCCGGAGCAAGGGATAATTATTGCATTCCCCTGAGCCGATCTTATATGCCGGTACATCCCATTGGTGAAGACGATCTGCAGCGGCTCTGGAGAAGGGCGTAGACAGGAATATCATCCCTTGTCTCTCTGTGTAGCACTTCAGCTCGTATTCCTCTTCTTCGCTTAAAGCAGCCTTAGCCATAATCTCATAAATCGAGATATCTGCATTGCCGGGGATTACCTTCTTCGCTTCCTGTGACATCTCATCTTCAACAATATGTGTCTGGTGTTTGATCACCTCAGCACCTGCTCTTTTTGCCGCATCCACCATCTCTTTTGCTATCATTAAGCTTCCGTTATGATTAATACCTATTTCTGCAATTACAAGAGGCGGGTATTCTTCACCCACCATACGATTCCCTATTCTAAAAGCGTTCATTACAGCCACCCACCTTTTTATCATTAATATTATTGATCTATTTTTTTCTTATTCTAACCCTTATATTATATATCGACAATTATTATAAAAATATTATAACAAATGGCGTAACCTGTATAGTATAAATCGGTCCATCAGTCATGGAATCTTCTTCTGATTCAGAAGCTCAATTCAAAAAAAGAAAGGGACACCAAATCCCTTTCTTAGAGTAATATTCGCAACTATTATAACTATTATCAATACTAATTCACATCAAAACCGGATAATGATTTCTGAAAGCCCGGTGTCAGGAATTCACAGGCTTCTTTTATGATGCTATAAATATTGGTCATATTCTTTACAGCGACCACATCATCGGTCTTCTGATTCGTGGTCATAAAAAATAATTCACCAACACTGTTCGTTCCTCTTCCCATTATATAATTATCAATTAGTGTATATACCGGCTTTGCCTCAATTGTTTGATTAATCCTTGTTACCGCTTGAATGGCATCCTGTTGACTTGCTAAGGATTCATCCTGCTCCAGTTTCTTGTATAACTGCTCACAAATATCCAGAGCCTGTTCTGCCTGTTCCCGGATCAATACTAAATCATTTTCTGCTGACTTCAAGTAATCATAAATTCTATGGTATTCTTCCTCTGTGATATCGGATTTCGTTGCTTCTACTATTCTCGCACAATCAATGGTATCGCTACAAAAGCTCTCAATAACTTCTCTTAATGTCATAATGCGGGTCCCTTTAATCTTGGCTCCACCTTCCGTTGCATCAATCACATCTACATTTTTCAGCTGTATGATTACACCCTCAAACCACCAGATGAAGGTATACCAGTCATGTCGACTCCGAACTTTATTTCCGTAGATATCCTCTACAAAGAGATTAACCTTTCTATAATTCTCCGTTATCTCATCCTGTACCTCTCCGGCATGCGTCTTCTCACCATCATACGCCAAATCGCAGCCGATTAATACAATCCTCTTGAAGCCCAACGTAGCGCAGACCGCAAAGGCCGCAGTCGTAACGGATCCTCCTGATGTTATTCCGGGATAATCCCTGTTAATGGTCTGATATAAGCTGCCTGCAAAGCCGTCAAAGCTATAGATTATCTTTTTCCCGTTATGGTTATCGAGGATATCAGGGCTTGCTTCAAATTTATATAATAAGGGAACTGTAAAACCTGGCATATTCCCGCAATATTTCAATTCCTTCATTGCATCCAATACAATCACGAAATCCGGTTCGATCTCATGTTGTAGAAAGGTTTCATAGGCTCTGTCCACGGCTATGATAATTGAATGACCCTTTGCATGCTTTAGTTCATCAATATTCTTATTTAAGGATGGTCCGGCTGCTGCTATAATTACCGGAATATCCCTGGGAAGGTACTTTTCTAACTCCCAGATGGATATTGAATTTTTAAAATGCTTTAAATTTAAGAGTGAATTTTCTACAATCGCTCTTCCTAATTTACTGTAAGTATTCTTTGCTACAACACTGTTAAAGGTATTATTATCCAATGTATCCGTAAAGGACGAATAGCTTTGTTCAAATAGTCGATCATAACCGGGGTGGAAGCATCTCTTATGTGAAAACAGATTCATCCATGTCAGTGTCGCCGATACGACATAGGTTAATTCTTGTTCATTGATATCCTGAACAATTAATATAATCCGATCATCTTGTAAGATATCCTCTAGATTATGCTCTTCCAGCGCATGCCAAAAAATTGTCGCTGAGGGTTCATATACGATCAGGCGGTTATCCTTCTCCAGCTTTTTTGTTAGAGCTCTTACAAAACAACCATTGCCTAATCCAAACATTGTAAATACCGTATCAAGATTCTTGGCTTTATATTGCTCTGCCCATTTTTCTGCTTCTTCAACCGGATTATACTTGCTGTTAAGTCTGTAAAGTATACCATCCTTCTCTACTGCCAATGCCTTTTCCTGTACTCTGGTCGGAACAGATTCCACCCTAATCGAGGTGTCCTCCTTCCAAGACTTCTTTTGTACCAGCTCATAGAAATATTTACGGTATTGCTGCATTACCTGCATATTTTGATTATAATACATATTATCCCATCCCTACTCTTTATCGGAATTCAATACCTCTGTTAAAATTTCTGATATATCATATTTCAGAATATCTGCCAATAATATGGTGTCATTATTCACCATTGCTTCCATTGCATCGTTTAATATACCTTTGAAACGATCCTTTTTTTCAACCAGCGAGGATGCCTGCTCCAACTCCGATATCTCATCAACAACTTTTGTTAATGAATCAATCACAGGAATGAGCTTTTGATATCCGCTATTATTCTTCTGCTGATAAAAGAACTCTGTAATCTCTTCTATCTGACTAATCAATTCTTTGATATTAATATTATTATGTTCCATGACTACTCCCATCATTTATTCTGTTGCGGATTAGATTATATATAAAATAAGACCGGCCAAATGGCCGGCCTTATTTTCATACCATAGTAAAAAATTACTGAAGTAATGACAATACACCTTGTGTAGACTGATTTGCTTGAGCCAACATTGACTGAGCTGCCTGCTGAAGGATATTACTCTTGGAGTAAGATACCATCTCTTTAGCCATGTCAACGTCACGGATACGGGACTCAGCTGCCTGTAAGTTCTCAGCAGTGTTATCAGCGTTAGCAATCGTATGCTCTAATCTGTTCTGAACAGCACCAAGTGCGGATCTCTGCTCAGATACAGTCTTAATTGCACTGTTGATTGTTGTGATTGCTGCAGTAGCAAGACTGAATGCAGATACTTTATTCTTAATAGTAGCTAAACCAGTTGCTAATGCAGAAGCCTTCATGTTATTGATATTAAGATCAATACTCTGTCCGCTGTTAGCACCAACCTGGAACTTCATTGTAGTACCACCGGTTGAATATGTACCATCCATAAGCTTCTTGGTGTTGAACTCTGTCTGAGTAGCGATACGATCGATCTCTGAAGTCAGAGCGGAAAGCTCTTTCTCGATGGACTTACGGTCGATAGATACGTTAGTATCGTTAGATGCCTGAACAGCTAACTCTCTCATTCTTTGAAGAATGGAGTGAGTCTCGTTTAATGCACCTTCAGCTGTCTGAATTAAAGAGATACCATCCTGAGCATTGGTAGAAGCCTGCTCAAGACCTCTGATTTGTCCTCTCATCTTCTCGGAGATGGAAAGACCAGCTGCGTCATCACCTGCACGGTTAATTCTGTAACCGGAAGATAACTTCTCTGTGGATTTACCAAGATGACCATTGGTGATACCTAACTGTCTGTTTGTGTTGGCTGCTGCCATATTGTGTTGTACTATCATATTATTTCCTCCTTGAATAATGTTGTTGTAGCATCCATGCTACTTATTTTTTAGTTTTATCCCCCATCCGGCCGTACGCTCCATCCAGGAGATTAGCTTTAAGTAAATTTTCTTTACTTGTAATATATATCGGAATAGTTTTATAAAACTTTATATCTATTTGAAACTTTTTTTATTTTTTTTTGTCATAAAAGAAAGATTGTACTTCATGCTGATTCGTCATGGTTTTGTAATAATTCGCGGCTGTCCGGGAACTCACCTTGCTCTTTCCGATGTTTCTGCGTTTTGCAGCCAACACAGCTTCCAGCTTCGTTTTATTACGTAGTTCTAATGCCTGTAATCTTACACTTACATCAGTAATGGAGGCGATATATTCTTGAAGTGTTCTTATTTCCACCTCATAGCGATATCGATTCTCCATCAGTTCATCCTTAACGCTGCTGTAGATAATCTCGAAGCCTTGATCCAGTTCAAGAAGACGTCCTAAAAGCTCCTCCTTCTGATCTATGGTCTGTGAAAACAGATCTTCCTCAAAAGTATCCGAATTTATAAGAAGCTCTTGCTGCTCCGTAATGAACATAAGCTCCAGAAGTACGTCCAACTTTTTTTTGGAGGAATCAATTAATAATCGGATATATGTCTGCTTTGATTGATTGTTATCTAAATCCATGATAAAGACCCTCCCAAAATCGATTTCAGATTTTACTTAGCTCCCTTGGCAAGTCGCATAACCTCTTTCCAGGTATCTCGCATCTCACGAATGTATTGCAATGCTTCTTCCAGTATCTCAGTATCCTTCTTTAAATTAGCATCCAGAAGTCTGCGATAAATATAATCGTAAACGAGATCAAAATCCTTCGCCACCGGATATGTAAAATTTAAAGTAGTCCTTAATTCTGTAATAATTCTCTCCGCCTTAATAATATTAATGTTTGCCTTATCAAGCTGATTCTTTTCGATCGCCATAATTGCCAGGTTACCGAACTTAATCGCTCCTTCATAAAGCATCAGTGTAAGCTCTGCCGGAGATGCTGTTAAGATCTTGCTGTCCTTATAAGCTGCTGCTGCATTAGTAGCCATAATCGTGTTCCTCCTGATTTAGTACTGATTCCTATATTTCATTTAATTACCGGTGCCAAGCATGGAAGCAAAATACGAGCTTTGTGAATTCATTTTCGACATTGCCTTTTCCATCGCTGAAAATTGTTTAAAGTAACGATTTTCAATATCACTCAATTTATCCTCAAGTGTATCCAAGTCTTCCTTGTAATCATCAATCTGTTTCTTAATCTCTTTGTCATTATAAAAGGTTAATGCACTACGAAGAGAATTACTCTTCATTCCATCGGAAAAGGAAGAATATAATTTACCTGCCAGGTTATTGAGGGTCTCCATTACTGCTCCGGGATTTTCCTCCAACGCCTTCATCAGCTTGTTCTCCTGAGCAGCTACTGAGCTGTCGTCCTCATCACCGTCTATATGTAGCAAACCTTTTTCTGTATAATTTGCAGTTTTGATTCCAAAAGTTGCCAATGCATATCCCTTATCACCATAAGTCACACTCTGGCTTAATGTTGACCTCATGGTGCCGATCAGCGTGCCTAAAGTATTATCTCTTCGTAACAGGGAATCCTTGATTTTGGTTTCCCATTTATCAATCTGATCCTCGCTCATAGCTTCCTTTTCGTCATCGCTTAGAGGTTCGAAGCCCTTTGCCGAACTGGCATCATATAGCTTATTCATTTCCTTGATGAGTTCATTATAGTCCTTCACAAAACCCTTAATACTGTCATAGACTGCCTTGACATTACCGGAAACATTGATATTAATACTGTTTGTTCCGGTTGTTCCAAGTAAATTAAAAGTAAGTCCATTGGCAGTTACTGTATTCGAAGAACTTGTCATGGCTGCACCATTATATTCAAAGGCTGCATTCTTAGCAGAAACATAGGACATTGTTCCGCCTCCGGTCAACGCTACCGAACCATCACTATCCGCGGTTCCAAAAGCGGCCAAACCGATTTTCGATAGATTTAAACCTGCCGCAGCAGATAGAGAAAATGCTCCATCCTGTCCGCTGGACTTTGAACTCATGTATAAACGCCTTTGTGTTGAATCAAAGGATGCATTGATCCCGCCTTCTTTTAATTTTGTTACAAACTCACTGATGGTAGTGGTAGCAGATACCGTAACTTTGGTGGTTTTGGTTCCATTCGTCAGGGTTATATCACCCTCGCCTACACCTAAGCTACTTAGCGTCGTGCTACCAGTGGTACCACTTCCCAATTGAGAACCGGTAACAAATTGGGCACTTGCTAAGGAAGATATTTTAAGACTGTGATTACCCGCTACCGCACCGTTGGATGCAGTCACAGATACCTTGCTTGCATCAGAGACGGTTGCAGTTTTTGTGCTAAAGCTGCCTTGCATTTTCATCTTTGATAAAGAGCCGGTATAGAAGGAATAGAGTTTTTTATTCAACTCCTTCCATTGATCCTGCTTCCATTCGGTTTTTGTCTTTTTATTTTCAATCTTGGTCTTTTTCAAGCGCTGTGCGCTCATTAACTCTGCAACGATGCTTTCGGTATCCATACCGGAGGCAATACCCGACAATCTTACTGGCATAGCTGCACCTCCTATCTTCTCTCATCCACAAGGATTCCTGCAAGTTCCCACATCTTCTGCACCATTTCCAGTGTTTCTTCCGGAGGAATTTCACGAATAACTTCTTGTGTATCTTTATCTACAACTTTAATTGAAACCCGTTTTGTCTCTTCATGATACGAGAATTCACATCTCGTTCTATGTGTTTTCATCTTACTGTTCGCTTGGGAAATTGCGGATTTGATCTGCTGTTCCGACGCCATACCTTCCTTTTGTGCATTGGACTGCCCATCATTCTTACCGTTCCCTTGTTCTCTGGCTGCCTGACTGTTACCGGCAACTCTGGTTACACTACCGGGTACCTCGGTAATACTTAAATTTGTAGCACTATGCTCCTGTGAGCTCTGTTCTGTCCTCTGCTTGGGGACAATTTTTGCGGGATCATGATAAACCGCTCCAGATAATACCTCTAATGCCATATCGACACACCTCCATGTGTAAGGGAATACAATTAGTTATTAATATTGTTTTTGCCATCCTTGACTGCCCATTCATTCGCTTTGTGAAGATACAGATCTTCACAATAACATCCTATTTCTTATATCGGCTTACTTTTTGAAAAGTTAATAGCTCATACAAAAAAATAAGTAATAAAAGGCTATTCGAATCTGTTTGCATTTGCAACCAATTTCCGAAAAGCCTTTTTATTCTGTTTCTATTCAACAACAGTTATTGAAATAATTTCTTCAGTAAGTCATCTGTAGCGGTAGATTCGATTGCTTCCTTATTCGCTTCCTTAATCTGAAGATAAATCTCCTTACGATAGATCGGCACGGACTTCGGCGCACTGATTCCGATCTTAACCTGATCACCTTTCACTTCCAATACGGTAATCTCTATATCATTGCCTATTACAATTGATTCATTTGCTTTTCTTGATAGGGCCAGCATACTATTTGCCCTCCTTTGCCGCCTTGTGTGCCTTTAACTGCTCATAGAAATAATACTTAACCTCATAATCCTGGTTTTCTACAACAATTTGGGCACCTTTACGCTCATCCGAATTTATGATAAAGGGAGCTTTTAAATTAGCAGATATCTTCTCAACCTCTTCCGGTACTGTGATAGAGATAAGAACTACAATATTCTCCTCTACCAGGTCACCGAGTGGCTTCAGCAATTCGTCGTCTACCTCGGGGTTATAGTCAGGCTTCACAATAAAAGGACTCACCACAGGGATTGCCAATGCAGGTTCATTCAGACTTTGAAGCCAGGAGATATCCGGTCTTGCATCCTCTTCATCGTCATATAAAAGTGTGAATTCCTTATAATCCTCGAAACCAAAAATTCCGTTTTCAAAATATATAACCTTGTTCTCATCAAGATCGATTTCTCCAAAATGTCTTGTCTTAACCAGCATCTCTTTCGCCTTCCCTTCATCGGAATTTCTTTTGTTCTGTATATCGACATTATACACGTATTTATAGCATTTTGCATTATTTTTTTAGAGAAAGTCTAACAGTGTGCTCTGAACCACTTTCGCTGCCGCCGATAAAGACGCATTATAAATGGTCTCGGCTGAGCTGTACTTAATGATAGTCTCAGCAATATCCGCATCCTCATTGGTAGATAACAGATCCTCAAAATCTACCTTCTGGCTGGATAAACGCTCTTCTGTGAGCTCCAGTCGGACATATCTGCTTCCCAGATCTGCAACAGCAACATTCACTCTGTCTTGTTCCTTAGCGGAGGTTGTAATACCCTTCTCAAAAGCATTCTGCATGATTTTTTTCTTTAACTCGAGCTCGGTATCAAGCTGCTGCTTCATCTTCTCATATCGCGCCTTATCACTTTCGGAAATCGTGCTGTCTGCTAATCGGTTTTTTACTTCTGTAACAATATTCTCTAACGCGATAACCTCATTTACTGCATTCATAATATCATCAATCGTTCTACCGATTTGGTGGGAAAAGGCAGCACTACCCTCGGTATTAATCGTCAGCTTTTGATTAAAATTAACCTCATACTCAATCTTCTGTGCTGACTTTGTAAATTGAATCGTATCCTGCTCCGGTTTCTGACTATCCGTCATCTCGCAATTGAAGTAATGTTCCGGTTTCAGATCACCATTCGCAAATCCTGTCTTTGTGTAAGTCGTATTGATATTTACTGCAGTACGGAGCGTCTGATAGATATCCTTTCCGAGAATAATCTCTCCGGTCTCATTGATAAAATTAATCTCATTTCCGGCCGGGGTGTATGCATTGGCATCCTCTATGGAGCTAGTCCTTGTAATCGGGAAGGATTGAACCGTGATATTCCCTAAGGAGTCTTTTATTGAGTAATTGATATTACTGGGAGGCGGAGTAGCACTCAATTTGTCGTAGGATAATTGAAGGCGATAGCTCTGCACATATTTTGGCGCATCATCAAAGGTTGCTGCAGAATCAAAATCTGATAATACATAGCCACCAATCGTCTTGTTTACGATCTGAATCTGCTCGCCAGTAAAATTCTCAGTGATATTATAAGTCAGGCTTGGAGTATCCTCTGTAAATATCAACGAGCTATCTGTTTTAAATCCGGTGAACACATATCTACCTGCATAATTTGTGTTTCCCTCTTGATAGATCTGTTGTTTCATCTGCTCCAGATTCTCCACGATCGCAGAACGGTCATTGGCTGTCAAGGTATCCGAGCTTCCTTGGATACAGTAGGTATTAATCGAAGAGAGAATTCCATTCAAGGTGGTTAAAGAACTCTCTGTCACATCCATCCAAGATTTTGCATCCGGAATATTCTTCTCATAATACTGCTCCAGCTCAGACAGATTCGTACGTAGCTTTAGTGCTCTTACCGCAATAATCGGGTCTTCGGAAGGCTTCTGGATCTTCTTGCCTGTAGAGTATTGCTGCTCCAAAGCTGTCATACCAAGTTTATTACGATTGATATTACTCATCATATTGTTTGTCATCATTTTATTTGTTATTCTCATTTTCCTAACCTCCTGACCCTTAGACAAATATTTAAGAATAAAATATAATATTCCAGTAGATTTCTTTATCCTAACCGTTACCCGTAAGAAGGAATGATGAAATTCCAATGGATTTCATTATTTCTTCTTACCTAGGAATGGGTATTCTAGAAAGCGCCATATGCTTTCTATGCACATTCCTATGCGCCCATATAATTAATTAACTTATCGTATATTTCATCCATCACAGAGATAACCTTTGCAGATAAATTATATGCATTTTGATAACGCACCAAATTCATTGCTTCCTCGTCGACATCAACACCGGAGACAGAAAGCCTCTGATTTGTGATCGTATCCAAAATATTTGACTGGCTGTTAGCGAATGTTGCAGCCTTTCCGGTATCAATACCAATCTCTGCTACTAAGGTCTGGAAGAATCCCTCCGGAGTGCCCTCCTCGAATATCTTCTTGTTATCCTTCAATGCAATGAGTTTCTTAACGATATCATTCGCTTCCGTACCATTAACAACATCTTTTGTTGTCGCCAATTTATTGGTATCCCGCATCAGAGCTCCGGTAATGTTGATATTGGAAGCTGTCATAAAATAATACGAGCCGTAAAATGGTTCACTATCCGGAATTGCTTCATAATATCCGCCGGTCTGTGAATTGAAGGTATCAAAATCGTAATATTCATAGTCATCCGAACCCACTAACGGACCAAAGGAGTAATCTCTTCCATTGACTTTTCCTGTCGCACTGAAGATGTCCATACCGGAATTGCCTTCCAGATCCTTCCCGGTTCTGTGAATATCATTGAAGGCCTTAGCGAAGGTACGAACAAATTCGTTCAGCTTTTCCATGTAATACGGTATTCCTTTATAGTTGATGCTTTCACCAATACGGGAAGCCATATCAACTGCATCCGCAGTAACCGTCCCCTCTAGCTCAAAGGTATAAATAAACTTGCCATCAGAATCCTTCGTCACCTCAAAGCCGGAGTATTTATAATCACGATTGCCTACTGTTACAATTCCGGTCTCCGGAATATTTAGCTTTTCCACAGAATTTATATTCGTATTAATCATGGTAACAAAATTGTCACCCATTTCTGCACTTACTTTTCCTTGAAGGTTAAATTGATTATTACCGTCACGAACCTCTAAAAGTGCCTGAAGTGTTCCACCAAGGGAAGCACTTCGAATATCGAAATCCTGGCCGTTATCCCACTTTATATCATATAAACCATCTACATCATTCTGATTTACTTTCTTATCTCTCGGAACGACCTGTAAATTATTATAATTACTGCCATCCACCAGAGTAATACTGTCTAGTTTCACCACATAACTGGTAATCCCGAAGCCCTCTCCAACCTTCCTTTCGGTAACCGAAATATTAGCAATCTCGGAAAGTTCATCTACCAGCAGTGCTCGCTGATCACGTAAATCATTTGCAGTACCACCGGTCACTTCCAGTGTGTTAATCTGTTTTGTTAACGCAGCGATCTGCTGTGCACAGGAATTGATCTGGTCCACCTTGTTTCGAATCTCAAAGTTACATTCTTCCTGAATACTATTCAAATTCCCGGATAGGGAATTAAAATATTCCGTGAAACTTTTTGCATAGTTCACCACCTGAGTACGAACATTCAAGCTGGAGGGATCCTTGGATAGCTCCTGAAGACTTTCAAACATAGAATTAAAAGTCGTTGTAAATCCCTCAACACTGACCTCGTTAAAATAACTTTCAATCTCGTTCATGTAATAGGATTTACCGGAATACTCACCGTAAAGTGTATTGTTCTTCCAATACTTTGTATCGTAATATTCTTCTCTTTTCTGAACAATGCCGGACACACTAACACCGGTACCTGCCATACCATAGGTGGAATTCACCTTAAGTGCTTTCCCGGCCTTCTGCTGCATCACCTGTCTGGAGTAACCCTCTGTCTCAGCATTGGCGATATTATGAGCGGTTGTATCCAGTGCTGACTGATATGCATACAATCCGGTTTGTCCAATATTTAATCCAAAAAATGTTGATGACATGATCTCACTCCAATCTTGTACAATAATATCTATAGAAGCAAATAATGAGAACGTATCTCAAGCGTTCCTTGCTTTCCTCTACATATTCATAATAACATGCTCCAGCATCTCACTTACCACATTAATGTATCTGGCGGATGCATTGTATGCATGTTGAAATTTTATTAAGTTGGTCAATTCTTCATCTGAGGAGACACCGGTTACCTCAGCTCTCTGATTATTAATACTTTCTGCCATCGCCGATTGATTCGTACTAATGGTATTAAATTGCTCACCTCGGTTGGCAATTTCAGAGATAAAGGATGTATAATAATCACTGAAATTATAAGCAGTTAAGGTATTCGGCGATAGCGTAGAGAAGGTATTCTGCCACTCTGAAATCAGCTTCTTGGCTGTCTCCACATCATAATCTCCGGAACCGGAATTACTGGAAAGGGGAATTAGCGCATAATTTTGCATAATTGCCGGGTTTACTTCAATCTCCCCAAGGGTAAAGAGTGAGTAATTATCCGACGGATCCTCATCATTATAGATTCTGGTGAACATTGAATCGTAGGATACACCATCCTCCTGAAGATATGTTAATTCCTCTTCATCCCCATATCGCGGCATGGATTTACGAACGAATAACGCCTCGCCTCTCGTCGCATTTCGATCCATTCCAACGGGTGCATTTGCCACATCCAGTACCTTGACCACGGAACCATCCGATAGCGTTACCACTTTGTTCGGGCTCAAAATATCATTGATTGTTGTAACAATTCCATGGATCAACTGATCAAACTGTGCTTGAGTTGACATAACGACGGAGGAATTGACCGTATTATTGAAATCGATGACTGCTGCATTATACAAAGCATCTGATTCATAATTGCTTCTTTTCGGTATATCCGTATAATTTGCCTGTTTATTACCTCTTGCAGTAAGCAGTCCCTTAAGAGAACCGATATCGGTATTATTCTCTGAGGATGCAGCACGGCTCATATTAAAAACATCAGTATTACCGAAGGCCGTCCAAACAGGTTTCAGCATCTCCGAGTTTTCACTCACCTTTACCGTACCCATCTTGAAGGACATATCCTCTGTCACAAAAGGTACTCCTTCTACATTGACATTCACAATGCCGTTTGCATTTTCCTTATATGTAATACGAACCATTTTGCCCAATTCATCCAGCAAGTTGTTTCGCTCATCGCGAAGATCGTTAGCATGCTCGACTCCGGTACTTTCGTATTGTCTGATCTTCCAGTTAAGCTTCTTAATCTCTTCACCGATAACATTAATCCGAGAAACCTGGTCCTTAATCTGCGTATTAAGATTAATCTGATAGTCCTTGAGCTGTGTATATATATTCTCGGATCTTTCAATAAAGGTTACCGCTGTCTGAATCAGAGAAGCTCTTGCTACAACGCTGTCCGGTTCTTTTGCAAGCTCCTGCAAAGAGATCCAAAGCTTATTCATCGAATTCTGGAAGGATTCTCCCTCAAGCTCCCCGAACAATCCTTCTATCTCATTGACCGCTGCGTTTTGAGCATCATAGAAGGCTCCTCGTCCAATCTCCTGGCGATAGGACTGATCCAGAAAATTATCTCTAACCTGCTTAACAGACGCAAAATCAGCTCCTAAGCCCTTCAACATGGATGTGGCATAGGAGTCGCCTAATTTGATATAATTGAAATCGGTCAAAACAGCCTGTTGTCTGACAAAGCCGGTCGTATCTACATTGGCCAAATTATGCGATGTTACATTCAAAGCCGCTTGACTGACATTCAAGCCGGACGTACCGATATATAAGCCACTCATTGAGCCCATAACCTACACCTCACCTGTCTCTTACTGCTTCGCGTCGAACATCCCTGTTCTGGAAGCCAATGCTTCATACTGGGAAGCACCCTTTGTGTAAGTATTGTTCCCCGGCGACATCCTTGTGCTTTGAATAAAATTCATATTGAATTCTATCATCTCTAGGGATTGTTGTATTAACGATTTGTTACGATTGTTGATTTCGACTAATCTTTGAATAGTACTTTTCAGATTATCATGTATAGTAGAAAGAGCTCTTTGCTCCTTTGGTTGCTTTTCCATTAATCCAATCAAAGTGTTTAGAGTAAATTCACCGGTCTTCCGATTGATTACCGTCCTGATATTCACCATGATCTGGTCTCTTTTACGTTCTAAGGAATTAATACTTCCGATAGCCATCTGTTCCTTCGAAGTGATATCCTGCAATGATGCCAGATCATTCTTAACGATGACCTGAGTCTTCTCATTCGATATCGGTATTAATTGCTGATAAATACTACATTCCTCTTCGAGAACGTTAATCAATTCATCAATTAAACTTGCCACCGTCAATCCTCCCCGCTACATCTACCCACCGAATAACCTCAAGCGCCATTTGTTATGCTGATTGAGGTGCATTGAACGGCGCTTGGTTTTATTCTGTTAGATGGTATCACTAAAATATTCTTCCACCAATTTGTCGGCAACGTCCTCTATATTGACATGATAAGCACCGGCTTCCATTCGTTGCTTAATGTCATTGATTTTTGCTTCTCTAACATCCGGAGTGCGCGCCATAATCTGCTTAGCTACCTGATAATCCTTGCCTGTCTGGGATAACTCAAGCTTATCACTGAAACTGGTACCCTGCGATTTTGCAGTGCTCTTGACACTGTTTGTCTTGTATAGCTGACTAACCTTATTGAATGCATCGATACGCATCCTAATCACCACCTATCTATTGTTTTACAACTCGGAAGATGCTATTACTATACATTTTCCATTTACTCTATAACATATTTATCGGATGATTTATAATTTATATTAGAGGCAATTCTAAAATTTCTAAAATAAAATAATTACAAAATCAATGAAATATCAACAAAAAAAGCACTTGCAGCTACCTTCTGCAATTTTTCATTACATAAGATAACCGCAAATGCGTATTTAATCATAATATTAGCCTATCTCCAGATAAACCAGTTCAATACATACCCGGTGACTACCGCTGCCAGAGTAAAGGGTATGCTAATCTTCATAAAGGTGGGTGCGTTCACCTCATAGCCTTCCTTACGCAGAATTCCAAGTCCTGTAATATTGGCAGAAGCTCCGATCGGAGTGATATTTCCACCTAAGGTAGCACCGATTAACAATCCGAAGAACAACAGATTCGGTTCTATTCCTAACAGATCCGCAATCTGTGCCGTGACAGGAAGCATCGTAGCCACATAGGGAATGTTATCGATAAAGGCAGAAAACAGAACGGAAGCCCATACGATTAAAGTGTAGATTAAGAATACATTGTCGTTGCTCAAATGAACAAATAACTGACTGATGTCATTCACCAAACCGACCTCAGTGATACCACCAATCACGATAAACAGACCGGTTAGTAAGAGAATTGTATCATAATCAATGCTTTTCATTGCTTCGAGAAAGGCCGCTCTGTCTTTGGTTTTTATCATCTTTCTTACCAACCCGACGATAAATACACTCACGCAAATAACACCATTGGTGATATCAGGTTTATTTTCAATAAAGGAAGCACCAATCAGAAGTACCACGATACCGACCAACAATACAGTGGGGATCTTGTCCTCAACAACCGTTCTCTCCAAAGCAGAAATCGGCTGTTTCTCCTTGCGGAACAGATACGTAAGAATAAAAACGGATACCAACGCTCCTGCCTCAACAACCCAGAAGATACCTACTTTCCCATCCATAAAAAAGAAATCCAGGAAGTTCATATCAGCATATCCGCCCAAAAGAATTGAGGTGGTATCACCAACCAGAGTTGCAGCTCCTTGGAGATTAGACGAAATTGCGATTGCGATTACGCTTGACACCGGTGAGATTTTAAGCTTTTTCGCTATTGTTACCGCCACCGGCGCTACCATTAGTACTGTCGCGACATTATCAACAAATGCAGAAATAATTCCTGCAAAGAGCGAAAGTGCTATGATGGTCCATTTCACATTTGGCATATGTTCGATAATATAATCAGCAAGCAACGATGGCATCTTTGATTCTATGAATAATCCTACAGCACCCATGGTACCGGCAATCATCATTATAACATTCCAATCAACCGTAGGAATTATCTCCCCAACCGGCAATATTCCGAGTATTACGAATAATGCTGCTGAAGCAAGCGCAATGTACGCCCTTACCTTCGGAAAAGTCAATAGCAAGATATAAGTTAGTGCAAAAATAATGATAGCTATTGTTTTCATTTGTCCCTCCACTTATGCAATTACATATTTTCTAAAAGAGCCGACGCACAAGTCCGAATTATAAAATGATCAGATCTTTATAATTCCTGTTGAACGTCAGCTCAGTGCAATCTATTCTATTGTAATCATGACTTTCCGGAAAGTCAACGATCCTTTATTTAGAATTTAACCGATTTTTTTCTTAAGCAATTCAATGGCTTTTTGTAGCTGATTATCCTTCTCTACCGGTATCACAACTTCCTTTTGCATCTTTTCATCCAGTTCAATCTCTACATCCGGCTTAATTCCTGTTCCATGAATGTTGCGACCGTTCGGAGTATAATACTTAGAAATCGTCAGCTTTACAGCAGTACCGTCATTAAATGGATATACCGATTGCACGATGCCCTTACCAAAGCTTGTGGTTCCTACAATCGTTGCCGTCTTATAATCCTGTAGTGTACCGGCAAAGATCTCCGAGGCACTGGCACTGTGGCCATTAATCAAAACTGCCATCGGTACAGAAACCATTGTCTTATCCTTTGCAAACTGCTCTTCTTTATTATTATTCTTATCCTCAGTATAAACCAGTAATTTCGGAGGAAGAACTCGGTCCAATATGGATACCACCGAATCCAGCATGCCTCCCGGATTATTGCGAACATCTACAATCAAAGCCTTCATCTTCTGCTTCTCGAGCTCATCCACCGCAGCATCAAATTGTTCTACGGTTATTTTATCAAATTCCATAATCGAGATATAGCCAATCTTATTCGAAAGCATCTTATATTCGATGGTTGGTACTTCAATCTTCTTTCTGGTAACGGTAAACTCCAGAGGCTTCGTCTCATCCTCACGCAATATACTGATTTTTACCTTGGTACCGGATTTTCCCTTCATCTTACTTACCACCTCGGACAAATCCATTCCTGTTACCTCTTCCCCGTTCACCTTACTAATAATATCTCCGGGTTTAATACCTGCCTTATAAGCCGGTCCGGTTACAAAAGGCTTTACTATGGTGATTATGCCGGTCTTGGCATCCTGACTAACCGATGCACCTATACCATAATATACACCGGAGGAGCTTTCCATCAGAGCCTTATACTCCTCCTCCGTATAATAGGTTGAATAAGGATCCCCAAGGCTAGCGATAAAGCCTTTATATACTCCGTCTGCAAAGTCAACATTATTCACATCTTCTAAGTATTTTGCATCAATTAGCTCATCTAAAGCTTCCAGTTTATTAACAATAGCCTGATAATTTTCTATTTCAAGACTACTGACAGAAATCTCATCCTTTGCCTCTGTCGCATCCTCCTGGGTCGCTTTTACTTCTGTATTTTCTTCTGCTTTCGTAGTTTCGGTCAAATCATATTCTGTATCGTAATCAGAGAATATCAGAGCAGCTCCAAGAACCACAACAAGTAGTAGGGCACTAAACAGACCCGTAAGTATTCCGGTAAAAAAGTTCTTCTTCATTTACTCCTCCTTCCGCCACCGATCGGTGGCCTTATATAGGTAAAAACAAGGGCTGGTGCAAAATAGATTATGATAGCACTTTCATCCTTCTGCAACAGACCCTATTCTCTTCCTAATACGATTTTGTATTCCTCATACAATGATTAATAATCCAATTGCTCCATATACTTCATATACTTAACAACCATTAATGCAATCTTAAAGGTAATTGCATCTTCGAATACACGAAGGTCCAGATTCGTACTCTTCTGCAATTTATCGAGACGGTATACCAGGGTATTACGATGAATATATAACTGTCTGGAGGTCTCGGATACATTTAAGCTGTTCTCAAAAAACTTATTTATTGTAGTAAGTGTTTCTTCGTCAAAATCATCCGGCGATTTATTTTCAAAAATCTCCTTAATGAACATCTTGCACAACGGCATAGGCAACTGGTAAATCAGACGTCCGATACCTAGGTTGTTATAAGCAACAACATTCTTTCCACTGTAGAAGATCTTACCTACATCAAGTGCCATCTTCGCTTCCTTATAGGATCTTGATACATCCTTAATCTCATTAACAATGGTACCAAATGCAACGTGTACCTTCGTCATCGCCTCTGTATTAAGCATATCCAAAATGACTTTTGCTGTTTTGTTCAGATCTTCGTAACTTTCCGTTGGCTTAACTTCCTTCACAAGTATTATGTTCTTTTCATCTACCGCTGTTATGAAATCCTTTGTCTTGCCGGAGAATAAGCTGCGAACTGTCTCAAGAGCATTCGCATCCTTTTCATTCTTAGTCTCGATAATATATACCACTCGTCTCGCTTCGGTATCAATGTGAAGCTTCTTAGCACGATTATAGATATCTACCAGCAAGAGATTATCTAACAGTAAGTTCTTGATGAAATTATCCTTGTCGTATCTTTCTTTATATGCAACTAACAGGTTCTGTATCTGGAAGGAAGCAATCTTTCCAATCATAAATACATCCTCAGAATCACCCTTTGCCAGAATCACATATTCCAACTGATGCTCATCAAAAACCTTAAAAAATTGATATCCCTGTATAGCCTGGCTATCTGCCGGTGAAGCAACAAATGCCATAACTGCACTTTCATATTGCTCAGCATTCTCAATCGTAGTAGCCAGAACCTTACCCTCCGTATCCATAACACATATATCGATACGTGTGATTCCTTTTAATCCATCGATGGTGCTTTGAAGAATTTGATTGGAAATCATAGTTTCACTCCTTTATATTATATTTCTATTTTTCTTTAAAATTCATGTATACGAAAGATATTTTAACACCGTTTTCGTCATAAGTAAACTAATTTTATAAATAATTCACAAATATTTTAGTGTAATTCTATCAAATTTCTATTGTATCAAGTTAGTTCATTGATTATACTATTATTTATTTTCGCTCCAGACACAATCTCTAGCGGGCTTTGCCCAGATTTTCTCTCTCGGGGTTATCAAGGCCGATAAGCAGTGTAATCGGCGTGTTTTAACGAAAAAACAGGGAACACTTATGTGTTCCCTGCAATTGCTATCATGATTAGTTGGTAATAACCTGCTCTGTCTCTTTATCAAATATATGCATCTTAGACATATCAAATGCAATCTTTAATGTATCGTCAGGTCTAGCTGTAGTACGAGGATTAACACGTGCAGTGATCTCTAAGGTCTCATCAACTGTGAAGTATAAGAATACTTCTGCACCTAATAATTCATATACTCTTACAGTAGCCTCGATTACGCTTTCAGGAGCGCTGCTGATGAACATTTCCTCATCATGGATATCCTCAGGACGGATACCAACTACAACTGCCTTATCAACATAACCACCATCAATTACCTTCTTTGCTTTATTCTCAGGAAGCTTTAAGGAATTGCTTCCGAAGTTAACATAAATATCGTTACCCTTCTTAACAAGAGTAGCTTCGATCATGTTCATCTGAGGAGATCCCATGAAACCAGCAACGAATAAGTTCTTCGGCTTGTCATATAAGTTCTGAGGTGTATCTACCTGCTGAACCAAACCATCCTTCATAACTACGATTCTGGTACCGAGTGTCATAGCCTCAGTCTGATCATGTGTTACATAGATGATCGTTGTCTGTAATCTCTGATGTAACTTGGAGATCTCGATACGCATCTGTACTCTCAGCTTAGCATCGAGGTTGGATAACGGCTCATCCATAAGGAATACCTTAGGATTACGAACGATAGCACGGCCCATAGCAACACGCTGTCTCTGACCACCGGAAAGAGCCTTCGGCTTACGATCTAATAAATGCTCAATATCAAGGATCTTAGCAGCTTCATGTACGTACTTGTCAATCTGATCCTTAGGTACTTTTCTTAATTTTAAACCAAATGCCATGTTATCATAAACTGACATATGCGGATACAAAGCATAGTTCTGGAATACCATCGCAATATCTCTGTCCTTCGGTTCAACATCGTTAACTAATTTGTCGCCAATCCATAATTCACCCTGTGAAATTTCCTCAAGACCTGCGATCATACGAAGTGTTGTTGATTTACCACAACCGGAAGGTCCTACGAAGATGATAAACTCTCTATCAGCTATCTCAAGATTGAAGTCCTTAACAGCGATAACTCCGTTAGGATACTGCTTAGTTATGTTTTTTAATGATAAACTTGCCA
>JAEZUM010000008.1 GCA_023421075.1 Bacillota bacterium | reverse complement strand
GACTTTCCATCTGATTGTACAATACGTATTTTGGTTTGTAAAGAGTTTTCCATCTCTTCTACCGTTACATCGTCGAGTAGAACCGTTTCTCCGTTTCGAAGCATAACATCCGGAATCAGTAGGGCTTCCCCTAATGGTTGACCATTTAGTTGTTCGGTTATATCTCCGCCGGTAATCAATCCGGCAACCGTTATTTCATTGCCAAAGTAATTGTTGAGGATCGTATAAACCGCTACTTTAACGTTAGGATATTTGGTGGATAGCCTCTGCGTCAATTGCTTAATATAAGGAGCGGCCAGAACACCGGTGGCAATGGATACCTCCCTGACTCGGTCATCTCCCGCAAGCTCATTGAAGTACTCCGCAAACTCTTCCTGAAGAGACCGAATTAAACCGACGCCATTCTCGATCTGAGGATAGCCTTCATAGGTATCTGCTTCCGGAATCGGAAGTCCGGCAGTGATATACCATTCATCACTGGCATAGATAAACCGGGTTCCGTAATGTGTCAGAAAGATGTTTTGCCAACGATGGATTGTGTCAAGTACAACGAGAGCTTCCTCTCTATTAAAGCCCTCCAGCTTAGCCAGACCTTCCCGGAACTTGGTTAGTCCCACAGGAACGACGGATACACTCTGCATCTCCGGTAAATAGGCAGCCAGATCATGAATTGTTTTCTCCAACTCCTCGCCATCATTCCAGCCTTTACAGAGAACAATCTGTCCATTCATCGTGATGCCACCTTCTTTTAAACGGCGTATCTTGTCTAGAGCAGACCCCGCAAATCGATTATGAAGCATGCGGCAGCGAAGCTCTTCATTGGTTGTATGAACTGAAATGTTAATCGGAGATAGCTTATAGAATAGGATGCGGTCAATCTCCTCATCACTCATATTGGTTAAGGTAATATAATTGCCTTGCAAAAAGGATAAACGGGCATCATCGTCTTTAAAGTATAAAGTTTCCCGCATACCGGGAGGCATCTGATCAATGAAGCAAAAGATGCATTTATTACGACAGGAACGATATTCGTCCATCAGTCCTTCTTCAAAGACGATGCCTAGATCTTCATCGTAATCCTTCTCGATATCCAATTCCCATTCCTCTCCGTCCGGCTTTCGGATAAGCACCGCAAGTTCTTCATCCTTGATTAAATAATGATAATCAAGAACATCCTTGATAACCGTACCGTTAATGGAGATTAGTTCATCACCTGGAGCAAGCTCTAATTCTTCGGCGATACTTCCGATTTCTATCTCTTTAATAATGTGCGCCTTTTTCTTCATATACATACACCATTTCTTTCTATCAGAATTCGTCAACACTCACCGTTTATAGTCACTTTGACAAACTCAGTGTAATCTAAGTTCTACACATGTAGAAGTATTTATTGTTCTTCCGTAATTGCCAAGAATGCTGCCAGACTTCCTCGTTTTCCTGCTGACTTTCGGTGGGAAAATAGAATATCATCATTACAACAGGTGCAGACATTACTAATATGAATATTTTCCTCACGAAGACCTGCATCAATTAGAACCTGACGATTTGCTTCCCATAAATCACAGAGAAATTTGTCACTATTCCCGATTTTCTCGAGAATTTTTAACTCATAAGCTTTGGGAAATGCCTTCTCAAATTCCTCAGCAACCTCCGCACCAATTTCGAAGCAGTTCTTACAGATGGAAGGACCGATCACCGCAATAATATCTTCCGGTTCACTTCCATATTGACGTTGCAATTCTCGAACCGTACATCTTCCGATCCCGGCAACAGTTCCTCTCCAGCCGGAATGGGTTAACCCGATGGCCTTCTTCTTATCATCAACGAAGTATAGGGGGACGCAATCTGCATATTGCGTAACGAGTGTAACACCCGGTTTATTTGTAATGAGGCCATCGATTTCATCGTAATCCCGCGGTACGACTAATCCCTTACCACGGTCTTCCTCTGTAACAACACGAATATTGGTCTTATGTACCTGCTTAGAGATGACCATACTGTGAAGATCTACGCCGATACTTTTTGATATTCTTCGGAAGTTCTCAAGTACCTTCTCTTTCTCATCTTTGATAGGACCATTTCCTCTGCCAAGGTTCATACTGGAGAACATTCCTTCACTTACCCCTCCGATTCGAGTCGAAAAACCATGTCTTAAGAAGGGGAATTGTGACAACACCGGAAAGGTGATAAGAGGAACTTCCATATTAAAATCAATCTGTGCATTGTTAGTATTCTCAAATTTCATACCATTATCTCCAAACCGACAAACTAGCTTTATAGATACAATTATATAATTATTTATGGGATACGTTTACATACCGTCAAACGCGTTCTTAATCACAGTCAACTCATTCTCCAGAATAACTACTGCATCAAAACGACAGGGAGTATCCATGGGATACTTATGTAGAAGCATATAATACTGGGCTGTTCTGGTTATTCTTCGTATTTTACCGGGAGTTATTGCTTCCGAAGGAAATCCTTTGGAAGAACTGGAACGATATTTTACTTCGATAAAGCATAAATAGCCTTCGTTTCTAGCAATCAGATCAATTTCGCCAATTTTGCATCGAAAATTACGCTCTAGGATACGATAACCATTTTTCTCGAGATAAACAGATGCTTTTTGTTCGAATTCTGTACCCACCGCTCTGTTATTCATAATCTTTGCCAACCTTACTCTTCATGTGGTCCATGCGATCCACAAAGACTAATATTTCTGCAACCACCTCATACAGCTCCGGTGGGATCATATCTCCGATTTCCAGCTTGGATAAAGTATTTGCCAGCTTCTCATCCTTATGAAGAGGAATATCCGCTTCTTTTGCCTTTGCAATGATCTTTTCGGCAATATAACCTTTGCCGGAGGCAATTACCTTCGGTGCATCTTCGCTCGGATCATAAGACAGAGCTATGGCAGTCTTTAGTTTTAAGTTCTTATTCTCATCTTCCATGAACAAGCCCTCCTGACTATGAAACACTATTCTTCGGTGATAAAGTTCTTTACAAAGCTTCTGCGATGAATTGGCGTCAGTCCATATTGTTTAATTGCTTCGATATGCTTTGCCGAACCATAACCCTTATTATTTGCCAAATCATACTGTGGAAAGATCTGATGGTAAGCACCCATCATTCGATCTCTGGTCACCTTGGCTACAATACTGGCGGCTGCGATTGAAATGCTCTTAGCGTCACCTTTAATAATCGGAACCTGTTTGATTTCAACACCGGGAATAGTAACTGCATCATTTAACAGTATATCGGGTTTGATCTTTAGATTACCGATGGCTTTGCGCATTGCTTCATAGGTTGCCTGAAGAATATTCATTTCATCGATCTGATTCGGAGGTACGCTTCCAATACCGAAAGCAATCGCCTTCGAGATAATCTCATCATACAGCTCCTCCCGCTTCTTCTCAGAAAGCTGTTTGGAATCATTAATATAAAGAATATCACAATCCTTGGGCAGTATAACAGCAGCTGCAATGACAGGCCCGGCAAAGGGTCCTCTTCCAACCTCATCGATACCACAGATATATTCATAATCACTATACTTTTTCTCGTATTCCTTCATCTTCTCAAGGCGTTCTAATTCCTTTTGAAGAGATAAGGTTTTATTTCTATATTGATTGCAGACGGTTATAACACCACTACGCTCATCGGTACTGTATTTCTCCAATAAGGAAGGAATATCATCATTATTCGCCTGCATGAATTCTAACTTAATCAAGGATATTTTCTTGGGTATATCGTCCTTTGAATTAAAATCTGTTGCCATAGGAGATGCCTCCGTATTCTTAAGTGTACTTTCTTTTCGTTACAGGTACTGTGATAGTAACGTTGAAATGAGTTGGTTACAGCTTCTCTTGTGTGGTCTTAAGATAAATCCGTTTCCACAGCTTCCTTCTCCGAATTTTTGGCGGGAGGAAACTCCAGCGTGATATTACCAAGCTTGATACTTCTAAAATCGTCGACCAAAAGACCTGCAGCACGATCGAGATCCGGTTCCCCTCCTTTTAGAAGGCAGGAACGTTTGATTGCAATCTGCTCTAATATCTTTGAAGCGCCTTTGATATCCAGCTCCTCATCAAAGCGTTCCAGACCATATCGATCGATTAAAACCTCAGGATAATTCTTCTGTAATAAAAGAATCAATTCCAATGAAAGGTCCGTCGTATTTACAATCGTATCATTAATAGAACCGATTAAGGCGAGCTTAAGCCCAACGGATTGATCTTCAAATTTAGGCCAGAGAATTCCCGGGGTATCCAGAAGCTCAATGGTTTTACTCAGACGAATCCATTGCTTACCCTTTGTTACACCGGGTTTATTACCGGTCTTTGTGGAAGCCTTTCCAACAAAGCTGTTAATAAAGGTGGACTTACCTACGTTTGGGATACCGACAATCATAGCACGGACCGGACGATTCAGAATTCCTCTTCTGCGATCTCGTTCAATCTTAGCCTGACAGGCTTTATTGACGATGTCCTGAACCTGTTTGACACCTTGTCCACTTTTCGAATTTACCAATGTAGCATAATACCCCTTTGCTTCAAAGTATTCCTTCCAAGCACTATTGTAGCGTTGATCCGCCATATCAGCTTTATTGAGTAATATAACTCGTGATTTATTTTTAGCTAACGTATCAATATCAGGATTTGTACTGGAATAGGGTATTCTGGCGTCTACCAGTTCTATAACCACATCGATCAGCTTCATGTCCTCCTGCATAGCACGTTTTGCTTTGGCCATATGACCCGGATACCATTGAAAATGCATAAAAATCTCCATTCTACTGCAAAACCACGAATTTTGGGCTGCAGCACATAACTGCTAAATAGACGAGAGTTACTCGCCTTCTTCTGTTTTTGTTTCCTTTATAAGATTTAATTTATCTACAAAGTTAAAGGGGGATGTTCTAAGAAAGGCTTCACCGATAATTTCCTCACGGCGGATCATTCCGACGCTGGCAAAACGGCTGTCTTCACTATTATTACGATTATCTCCCAATACAAAATATTCATTCTGTTCTAAGAGGATTTCCTCGGCGGCAAGCCCGTAATTTCCCATGGGCTCCACATTAACAATCTCATTGGTGACTACACCGTTGATATAGATAAGCCCGTCTTTAATCTGAAGTCGCTCACCGGGTAAAGCTATAATACGTTTAATATCATAATAGCTATGCTCCTTCCCGTTCTTCTTGAAGACGATCACATCAAAACGTTGTGGATCGGAGAAACGGTAAGAAAATTTATTTATAATGATCTGATCCTTATCTGCCAGGGTATTTTCCATTGAGATACCAACCATATTGGTTCGCTCTAAGGCATAATATACGATAAAATAAGCCAAAAAAATCACAGCTGCAATCTGAGCAGCCCAGATTAGTATTTTTATGAATATTTTCATGACTATTGGCTTTTTGCTTTCTCTGTCAAAATCATAATCCATGCTGCTTCACAGCCTTTCTTCGTGTTAAAAAAGGGACAATCTCGTAAGTATTGTCCCTTCGTAGTACTATCTCATTAACTCTTTTACTTTCGCTCTCTTACCTACTCTATCACGTAAATAGAACAGCTTAGCCTGTCTTACTTTACCGCGTCTGATAACTTCAATCCTGTCAATGCTAGGACTGTGAAGTGGCCAAGTCTTTTCTACACCAATACCATTGGATGTCTTTCTTACTGTGAAAGTCTCTCTTGCTCCACCATTCTGTCTCTTTAATACGGTGCCTTCAAAAACCTGAAGTCTCTCACGGTTACCTTCCTTTACCTTTGCGTAAACCTGAACCGTGTCGCCTACGTTGAAGCTGGTAACTTCTGCTTTCAACTGCTCAGCTTCAATACTCTTAATAATATCGTTCATTTTGTGACCTCCTTAATATTTAGATGTTCTTGACACGCTTTGGCATCAGAGGACCATCCCATCTCACAACAACTTACTTTAACATAAACATCCAACAATTGCAAGCGATTTTTTCTCGAAATTACAAATGCAAGTACAGGGTCTGATACAGTTCAGCTACGACATAATGTAACGATTTCAACAAATGTTTCCGAAGAGGAGACGCTCTCGCTTAGTTGCATTACGTAGCGGTACATAAGGCTCTAAATGACAGAGCCTAAGTACCGACGAATGCAAATACTCCCTTTCGGAAATCATTTGTTGAAATCATAATTCAAGGTTATTAAGCTGAACTGTTCTATATCTTTGTCAAAATAAATAATATAAAAATATTTCATAATTTCGATTTTTAAGCGCTCGACGATTTAAATACACTCATGTACTGGAATTTTAGATTTTTCTAATATACATCAAAATTCTTCTGGAAGATCAGCTTCGTCAGGAACTCGCCCTCTTCCTCGGTAAGATTGGCCTTCTCTAAGAGATCGGGCCGTCTCTCATAGGTTCGAAGTATGGATTGTTGCCTTCTCCATGCTTCGATATTGGCATGATGTCCGGACAATAATACCTCCGGTACTCGTTGACCCATGAATATCTCCGGTCTTGTATACTGAGGATATTCTAATAAGTTGTCCTGGAAGGATTCAAATTCGGAGGATACATCATTGTTCAGCACACCCGGGATTAATCTGGAAATTGCATCAATCATAACCATTGCCGGTAATTCACCACCGGTAAGTACGTAATCACCAATGGATACATAATCCGTAACCACCATATCCAGAACACGTTCATCAATACCTTCATAATGACCACAGAGAAAGATTAGATCCTCTTCTGCCGCAAATTCCTGAGCCATACTTTGATTAAAAATGCTACCCTGTGGGGTGACATAGATTACTTTCGGTTTATGAAAAGTATGAGGATCTTCTTTCGTAAGCTTGATATGATTCACCAGATAACCATATGCCTTATAGATGGGTTCTGCTTGCATCACCATACCGGCACCACCGCCATAAGGGTAATCATCTACCTTATTATGCTTATCTTCACTGAAATCCCGAATGTTGATCGTATTCAAAGAGATCAGTCCTTTATCGATTGCTCTTCCGGTTATACTGGTATTCAGTCCCTGCATAATCATCTCCGGAAACAGCGTCAGTACATGAAAATTCATAGAAATACCCATACCTTTCTGTTACGATATATTTAATAAGAACAATATCAGATCAATCCTTCTAACAGATGGACGATAATTTTCTTGTTATCGACATCGACATCAAGAATACATTCCTTTATCGAAGGAATCAATATTTCCTTCCCAGCCGAGGTTTTTACTACATAGACATCATTTGCTGCTGTGGTGAGAATTTCGGATAATACTCCCAGCTCCTTACCATCCTCTGTTAAAACCACAGAGTCGATTAGATCAAAGATGAAATATTCCCCTTCCTCAAGAGGAACAGCTTCCTCTCGTGGTATCATAAGATCTTTACCTCGATATTTCTCAATATCATTGATATTGTCGATTCCCTTAAACTTCAGTATCACCATTTGTTTAAAAAATTTAACACCCTCTATCTCAAAGGGAAGCATTTCTTTCCCGGTGTCCAATAACACCTTCTTTAAATACTTAAACCGACCGGGATCATCGGTTGTGGGAAATACCTTAACTTCTCCTCGAACTCCATGAGTAGTCGTAATAACTCCGACTCTAAGATAATTATCCATTGTTACCTCCATATTCTAAATTTATATCTATGATTGTTTATAGTATATATAAAAACTCGTACAATTACTATCATTCATGCTACTCATAGCATACAAATAAAAAGCATAGCGAAAGTATCCTGTCAGAGTTAATAATCTTAGTGATTAAAAATACACCAGTCACCGGTACAAAAAGAAGCTGTGCTACTATGTCCCTTATGAAAATGATATTTCATATGACATAACAGACAGCTTCTGCCTTTCAGTACAGGAAAAACTGCAATTGAATTTACTGCTATTGCAGAATCTCAACTACTACCTTTTTGTCATCCTTTGTTGCGGCTGCTTTTACTACGGTACGAATGGATTTCGCAATACGACCTTGTTTGCCGATTACCTTACCCATATCATCAGAAGCGACTTTTAATTCCACAACAATTGCCTTATCGGTTTCTTTTTCCGTAACTACAACCTCTTCGGGATGATCTACGAGTGATTTAGCGATTACCTCTACTAATTCCTTCATCATATAAATCTCCATTCTGCGGGGTTACCGCGAACAAACTAACATCCCATGCTGCCGAACGACAGCGAAAGATCGGAAGAACGCGAAGTTTGCTCCAATGAGTCAAACCATCAAGAAGATGCAAGCATAATTCTTGAGACAGTTCTACCTAAGCGATTGATTATTCGCTTTGTGAAGAATTTATTACTTCACATTATTTAATAATACCAGCGAGCTTGAAGATCTTACCTACTGTATCGGTAGGCTGTGCACCATTTGTTAACCACTTCTTTGCTGCTTCCTCGTCAACCTTGAAAGCGCTGGGATTCTGAGTGGGATCATAGGTACCGATTTCCTCGATGAATCTACCATCTCTAGGTGTTCTGGAATCAGAAACAACGATTCTATAGAAAGGAGCTTTCTTCTGTCCCATTCTCTTTAATCTAATCTTTACTGCCATTTATTTCACCTCCTTAAAAAGTATCAATATCTATTGTAAAGGTCCACATAAAATCCATATGACTTCAGGGACTATATACAACTCTAGAAACCAAAGGGCATTTTAAAGCCGCCATGTTTTTTGCCTTTTCCCATCATTCCGGAAAATTGCTTCATCATCTTCTTGGACTGTTCAAACTGTTTCACTAAAGAATTTACTTCGCTGATGTCTACACCTGCACCTTTTGCAATTCTTTTCTTACGGGAAGGATTCAGTAAATCCGGATTGGATCGCTCTGCCTTAGTCATGGAATATATGATAGCTTCGGTCGAGGAAAGTGCATTATCATCAATTTCTACGCCCTTAAGCTGTTTACCCATACCGGGGATCATACTGAGCAGATCGGCCATACCACCCATTTTCTTCATCTGCTGCATCTGCTCCAGGAAATCATTGAAGTCAAGCTCTGATTTCTTGATCTTCTTCTCTAATTCCCTCGCTTTGTCTGCGTCAAAATCAGCCTGTGCTTTATCAATTAAAGTAAGAATATCACCCATCCCAAGGATTCGAGATGCCATACGATCGGGATAGAATTGCTCCAGATCCGATAACTTCTCACCCATACCAACATAAAGGATTGGTCTTCCTGTTACGGCACGAATGGAAAGAGCCGCTCCACCCCTGGTGTCACCGTCTAACTTGGTAAGAATGACTCCATCGATCGAAAGTTTTTCATTGAACATTTCGGATACGTTTACCGCATCCTGACCGGTCATGGCATCTACCACTAAAATGGTCTGATGCACTGTAATATTGGCTTTAATCTCCTGCAACTCTTCCATCATGGCTTCATCGATATGAAGTCGACCTGCAGTATCTAAAATTACTACATTATAAGCGTTCTTTGCGGCATGCTCCATCGCTGCCTTAGCAATATTCAGTGGTTTATGCTTATCTCCCATAGAGAAAACATCAACACCCTGCTTGTTACCGTTAATCTGCAACTGGTCAATCGCTGCAGGACGATAGATATCACAGGCTACTAGTAAGGGCTTACGACCCTTCGATTTTAACTTTCCGGCCAGCTTAGCAACGGTAGTCGTCTTACCGGCACCCTGTAAACCACACATCATGATAACGGTAATGTCACTTGCCGGTTTCAGCTGTATCTCAACGGTCTGCTCCCCAAGGAGCTTAACCATCTCTTCGTTTACGATCTTAATTACCATCTGTCCAGGTGTCAGACTGTTTAGTACATCCTGTCCTACTGCTCGTTCTGAGACAGTATTGACAAAATTTTTCACTACCTTAAAGTTAACATCAGCTTCTAATAAAGCCATTTTAACTTCCTTTAAAGCATTTTTAACATCTGTCTCGGAAAGACGTCCCTTTCCTTTTAAACCTTTGAAAATGTTTTGCAATTTATCTGATAGGTTTTCAAATGCCATATGGATTACAGCTCCTTTAATATATCATCTGCCAACGTTGTTATCGTATCAATATTTGTAATATCCTTTGCAATCTCAGCTTCTGTGATAATTTCTTTAATCGCAGACAGCTTTTCTTTTATGGACTGAAAGCGATTGACTAAGGATAGTTTCGCTTCGTATTCTTTTAATTCCTGTGTACATCTCTTTACGATATCATATACACCCTGTCTGCTAATTCCCTGTTCAGCGGCAATTTCACTTAAGGAAAGATCATTCAGGACATAATCCTCAAATATCTGCTTCTTATGATCACTTAATAATTCACCATAAAAATCATAGAGGATGGATAATGTAACGATTTCATCCAATTTTCCAATCTGTGTATCATTTTGATTCATAAAAAATCACCACCTGTAAAGGAAATTTCTTTACAGGTGGAAGTATACCGTTTTTTTATCGCTTTGTCAAGTGTTTTTCTTACCATCATCCTACTATCTTCTTTGATCGGTTTTCTCCCCTTCAAATAACTTGATTAGATGCTATCAATCCCAAAGTGTCCTTAAGATAATATAGAGATCAAGAGATCACATTCCTGGCATAGTTTCAGAATATCCATTTCAAAATATTTCGTTTCGTTGTGCTTCAGCTCGTCCAGAAGACGATTGCATAAAGAATAAAGATAAATAAATCCTAGATTCGCGGCTACCCCCTTTAAGGTATGTATATGGGTCCCGGCTTCCATAAGATCTCCTGCGGCAACAGCCTTTTTGATGGCTGGATAGCTTTTATCCTGTACGAATTTCTTACATATGGTCAGGTATAATTTTTTATTACCGCCGAGTCGCTCAATAACACCATTCGTATCTATACCATGTTCTATCAATTTTTTGCTGATCTGCTCCATCCAGGTATCCTTCTTTGATGATTAATTCAGAATAATATAGGTCAAACAACATTACCCCTTTTCCTTAATCGTCTTAAGGATCGAATAAAAATTGTCGATATCAATTGGTTTCATTATATGATAATTCATACCATTTTGAATACAGGAATAATGGTCTACAAGACTATCGGCAGTCATGGCTAAGATATACACTTTATCGGCGTCAGGATGACCGGAGGTACGTATACGCCTGCTAGTTTCATAACCGCTTAAATCCGGCATCTGTAAATCCATAAGAATGGCAGAATAATAACCTTCCTTCGATTCGTTGAAGAGCTTTATGGCATCATAACCATTTGTAACACTTTCAACCTGGATATTGATGAATTTTAAATACTCTGTGGTGACCTCCAGATTAATTTCATTATCCTCAACTACGAGAACACGCATTCCTTGCAGATTAAATTCCGGCAAATCCTTAAGGTTTTGCTTCGACTCTACCGCATGATCGATTTTCTGTGCAATATTAAGTCGTATATCGATGGTAATTTTCGTGCCAATGCCAATCTTGCTCTCAATCTGTATTGTTCCATTCATAAGGTCCAGTAGAGTCTTAACAATTGACATACCAAGACCACTCCCACCGTATCTATAACTGATCGAATCGTCTTCCTGATGGAAGGGTTCGAAGATATGACTGATGTATTCCTCTTTCATACCTTTTCCGGTATCGGATATCACAAAGCGATACAGACTATCCTTCTCGGAGCATTGAACTTCGGAAATCTCAAGAGTAACAAGTCCGCCGGCTGGTGTGAATTTAATGGAGTTAGATAAGCAGTTGCCTAGAATTTGCAATATTCTAAGACGATCCCCCATAAGATAATCATGAACCATCTTATGATAAATCAATTTATATTCTATTTTCTTTAGTTCGGCCTGTGAAGACATAGTGGAAGAAAAATCGGCAATTGTGTTAAGAAGAGAAAAGGGCTCATAATTTAAGAAAAGCTTGTTGCTATTATGTTTCGAGGAATCTAGAATATTATTAATCAATGCAATCAGGTTCCTTGACGAAAAATCAATTTTATCCAGGCAATTTTTCACCTTCTCCGGATCAGAAAGAGAATTCATGGCAATCTGCGTCATGCCAAGAATTGCATTGATGGGAGTTTTTAATTCGTGACTCATATGAGATATAAATTCAGTTTTTGATTCATTTGCTTTGCGGGCATTGGATAATGCTTCAATGATCTTTGCCTGCGCCTGGTATTCCTTCGTCACTTCTACAATACTGGCAATATAACGGGTGATTTCTTCGTTATTATAAATAGGATAGATTCTAAATACGAGCCAAAGATTTTGCTTTTTGACAGGATGATAATACTCGAATACGTGTTCTTTGAATTCCGTTGGTTTTGAAGAGGTGAAATGAGACATCAGCTCATTCTTCTGCTCCTCTGATATATAATTAAACAAAGCATATACATTCTTGGTTAATTCCGAACTGCTAAATCCTAAGGAATTTTCGAAGTTGGGTGATATATAATCAAATCGTTTATTAATATTGTCATATATAATAAAAACATCGCTCACACTCGAGTATAGGGACTGAAAAAGCTCTTCTTTATAACTTAAATTTTTATTCATATTTCTGAATTTTTTCTCTAAATTCAATACAATGATAATGGTACATATACTAAACAGCACCATTGTGATTGAAATGGAGATCGGATTGATTGAGTCATATATTAAATTAAGGATACTGCCTAAATAATTCAAAATGACGTCTCTTTTCTTTATTTTTAGTTTTAATTGTCCGAAATTGCATAATTTTGGAATATACTGTATCTAATATAACAAAGTGACCATACAATGTCAATATCATACAAAATTTTTGCTTAAAAATTTAAAATAATAAGTTAGTTAAGTATAATTATAAAGAGTATTTTGATTTTAAAGCGATTAAACACAGAAAGAAAAGCACTATACAATCGGTTTAATTCCCAATTATATAGTGCTCTATATTAGTGCACCTAAGAGGAGCACATTTCATACTAACCTTATATGCCATACCCTTAAAGTGGGAAAAATACTTTTTATTTTCACACTAAACTGGATAAGCCTTATTTGCTTTGTCTGCAGCGGTCACATCGACTCCGGTTTTCTGAGCCTGACGATATTTGAAGAAATCCATTGCAACCTGAGGGAACAATGCATAGGATAATACATCCTCATCCTGTTCCTTCCACTCTGCGATCTCTGCTTCAATCTTATGAAGCTCAGGCTTGATCAGATCAGCCGGGCGGCAGGTAATCGGCTCTTTGTCTCCGATAACCTTCTTCTGAATTTCTGCATTAAAGGGCTTAACGGTCTGACCATATTCTCCGGCTAATAATGCCTTCGTCTCTTTGGTAACCATCTTGTAGCGCTCGCCTGCAAGTACATTAAGAACTGCCTGGGTTCCAACGATCTGGCTGGAAGGTGTTACAAGCGGAGGCTCACCGAAGTCCTTACGAACTCTGGGTACTTCTCTTAACACCTCATAATACTTATCTTCCTGATTGGCTTCCTTTAACTGTGATACTAGGTTGGAAAGCATGCCACCGGGTACTTGATATAATAAAGTCTTAATATCAACGCCCATAACCTTGGGATTGAGCAGTCCGGTATCCAAAGCCTTATCACGAAGGGGACGGAAATAATCAGCAATGGTTGCTAAGATCTGCTGGTCATAACCGGTATCATAAGGAGTACCCTTAAAGGTCTCAACCATAACCTCGGTTGCAGGCTGACTGGTACCCATAGCAAACGGAGACATCGCAGTATCGATGATATCACAGCCTGCTTCTACTGCCTTAAGGTAAGTCATACCGCCTACACCACTGGTGTAATGGGTATGGAGATCGATCGGAATACTAACCGCTTCCTTTAAAGCTCCTACTAAAACGGTAGCTTCATAAGGTACGAGCAAACCGGCCATGTCCTTGATACAGATCGAGGAAGCACCTAACTCCTCGATTCTCTTTGCCATTTTTACATAATATTCTGTGGTATATGCATCGCCTAAGGTATAGGAAATTGCTATCTGTGCATGTCCCTTTTCCTTATTTGTTGCATTTACGGCACATTCCAGATTGCGAATATCATTCAAGGCATCAAAGATACGAATGATATCGATACCGTTTGCGATTGATTTCTGAACAAAATATGCTACTACATCATCTGCATAATGACGATAGCCTAGGATATTCTGTCCACGGAATAACATCTGAAGCTTTGTATTCTTAAAGCCGGATCTGATCTTGCGAAGTCTATCCCAAGGATCCTCCTTTAAGAAACGCAGGGATGCGTCAAAAGTTGCGCCACCCCAACATTCTACTGCATGATAGCCTACCTTATCCATGGTTTCAAGAATAGGAAGCATCTCTTCCGTTGACATTCTTGTAGCAATCAGGGACTGGTGAGCATCTCTTAATATGGTCTCGACTATTTTAACCGGTTTCTGAACTTGTTCTGCCATTACTCTACCTCCTGTTAATGTTATTTCATCTGTGATTTACATACTAACATAACATGTCTGCCCTTATAAGTGTAAAAATAGTTCTTAATTTTCACACTAGTTTAAAGTAGCAAGTAAGTTACCGGCTTCTACAGACTGACCGGCTGAAACGTTAATACTTGCAACGGTTCCGTCCTGAGGACAAACGATTTCATTCTCCATCTTCATCGCTTCAAGGATAAGAAGTACGTCGCCCTTCTTAACAGCCTGGCCTACAGCAGCCTTTACAGACACAATTTTACCGGGCATCGGGGAGCTTACTTTCACACTACCTGCACTTCCACTGGGTGCAGCAGCAGGGGCAGGTGCCTCAGCAGCCTTCGGTGCGGGAGCAGGAGCAGCAGCGGGTTTTGCAGCAGGTGCAGCTACAGGAGCTGAAGATTGAACAGCTCTGGCACCTTCTTCAACAGTTACATCATAGGTATTACCGTTTACGGTTATTGTATAATATTTCATGATGAAATCCTCCTTGTTCATTGACACCCTAGGTGTCAAGCTATCTACATTGCATTATAGTATTTAAGCATTCTTCCATTTGCTCGCATTCGATTTACGAATGGAACGGACTACTAACCCTCCAGCCGGTACAGCATCTCCCATGGAAGCATATATTGCAGCTGTAATAACGGCTACCAATTCACAGTCGGAAATCAGTTCGTCCTCCTCGTTGCCGACAATTTGTGCGATTGCATTGTCAACAGGGCTTTTCGGCGTCACCTGAGTAGATGAATGATTCAGGTTGGGTTTTATATTTACGAAATATGTGATCAGCATAATTAAGATAATCACTGCTAACACAATTACTGCACCAAACAATGTATTTAAACTGATATAGTCACTCAAAGATGCGCTCCCGAGAACCATTGCCTGGCTGATTACTTTGTACATTACCGTACCCATAATCTCACCTCATTCTATTTGGTACCATGCTTCTTAGCAGGGCGATTCTCTCTTTTTGTAAAGAGCATTTCAAAGGAATAGATTGCATGCTGACGAATTGCCTCCGGCTCAATAATGCTGTCTACATAGCCACGCTTTGCAGCAACTTCTGCGCTGGACTGAAGCTTTTCATATTCCGCAGCCTTCTCTTTTACCACTTCAGCAGCTTCTCCATCATAAATAATCTGTGCTGCTAAGCCGGCGTCCATCATACCGATTTCTGCGGTAGGTAAAGCGTATACCATGTCAGCACCGATATGTTTGGAATTCATTGTGATGTATGCTGTACCAAAGGCTTTTCCGATGATTACATTTAGCTTTGGAACAGTAGCATTTGCAAATGCATAGGTCAACCTTGCAGAAGCCTTAGCAATTGTCTTCTCTTCTTCTACGGTTGCTTTATAACCATTAACCTGAGTTAAGGTTAATAACGGTATATTAAAGGAATCACAGAAATTTACGAAAGCACTTGCTTTATCGCATCCTGCTGTCGTAAGTCCGCCATCAAATTTTTCGATCGTTTTACCGGCTGCATCGATAATCTCAGTACGATTTGCAATGGCACCAACAGTCATACCGTTCAAGCGGATAAATCCTGTTACCATCTCTTTTGCACTTTCTGCTTTTACCTCGAAGAAATAATTGTCATCCGACAGATCTACAAGTGCCTTAGCGGTATCCGCTAATTCGGAAGTAATCTGAGTTAATTGACGATTCAAATCGTCATTACATTCATCGTAGGATGCGTCATCCTCATTGTTCGAAGGTAGAATGGAGATAAGATCACGGATCTTATTAAGTACCTCTGCTTCTGCACCAACAAAATCAACCATACCATTCTTAGCCTGATATGCTGCTTGTGCTGTATCGCATTTTTCCTTGTAATTAGCAGCTAAGGAGTTGGGGGAATTAACGAATAACTTTGCGTTCTTTCCCTCCATAAATGAAAAATCACTTAAAGAAGCCATCACAGCTAGGCCACCACCACAGTTACCAAAAATAGCGGTAATCTGAGGAATCATACCGGAAGCAAGAGTTTGCTTCAGATAAATCTCGCCAAAGCCGTTCAGCGCATCGGTTGCTTCCTGTAATCTCAAACCGGTTGAATCAATCAAACCGATGACAGGAGCACCCACCTTAAGTGCCAAATCGTAAATATGAACTATTTTTTTTGCATGCATTTCACCGATGGACCCACCCATGGAAGTAGCATCTTGACTAAAAATATAAACAAGATTTCCATCAATCACACCATAACCGGTTATAACGCCGTCAGCAGGAGCTTCCTTCTGCCCTAAATTAAAGTCTGTACTTCTTTTTGTAACGAAAGCGCCGACTTCAACAAAACTATTGTCGTCAAGCAAAGAAGTAATTCTTTCTCTTGCTGACAGTTGTG
>JAEZUM010000055.1 GCA_023421075.1 Bacillota bacterium | reverse complement strand
TTGTACATTTCTCTGGTATCGCTTCCAACGGCTTCAAGACATTAGAAGAAGGCCAGAAGGTTACATTTGATCTTGAGAAGGGTCAACGTGGTATGCAGGCAGTTAACGTAACTGTTGCATAATGTAATGAAAAGCGGTTTTATATCCTAGCGGATTAACCATGAGGATGTGTTACAGACAGCTTCGGCTTGTTAGTAGCACATCCTCTTTTTGTGTATCAGCAAAATCCTCTCAAATGGGTAAGCCATATTGCAGATGCACAATCACACCTCTATCGTCTGAAACATGAAAGGAGCATAGTCTTATATGATGGACATCGTTATGAATGCGTAGCAAAGGCTATCGCAGCAAATAAAATTAAAATGTGAAGTAGCCTTTGCCCAATCCTGAGAATTTATTTCATGACAAATGAGTTGATTATTCAATTCATTTGGATAAGGAGGAGCAAAATGAGCTATCAAAAAGCAGAATTAGTATTGCCGCAAGAGCTGCTGGAATTATTACAGGAATACGCACAGGGTCAATATCTCTATATCCCCAAGAAAGCCGATAATCATAAGGAATGGGGTGCGAATACTCCTACCAGAAGCCAGCTTAATCAAAGAGATGAGGAGATTTATGAAAAGTATACCGCAGGAGTAAGTGCCGCAAGCCTTGCTGAAGAGTATTACCTCTCTCTTAAGAGCATACAACGGATATTATTGAAAGAGAAAAATAAGAATTACTGTTATAATATGAATTTATAAATTCACTTGAGGGCTGCCGTACGAATACAAAATGTACGGCACCTTTTTTAATGTTTTATTTTCTTATACGCAGAAAGCCAGCCTTAACTTTGATTAAGAAATATGCGCAAGGTATTCTCCTCTCCTGCTCTGTGGTATTCTAAAAGCATCAAACAAGGAGGATTCTGTTATGACTACACCCTATAAAAACTAATTAATAAGACAAGTAACTTACGGAGCATGTAATAATCCCATGACAAAAAATGGGTTCCCTTTTCATGCAATTCCGTGAGCGTTCAATTATTAATTCGTGTGAGCTGTATAGAAATGGAATGATACTAAAAAATTACTCAGGTTAAGATATTAATGAAAAAATAAAATATAATACTTCTGTTCTATACAGCTCTGATAAGGAGCGTATAGAAATGCATAACACATATATATGGGAAATCACTCCCACTTCCTGGCCTGTCGTGATACGCAATTGTCCAAAATGCGGTAATTCCTCTGTTTATGAATGCAGCGGAAACTTCAGAGTCAACGCCAATCATAATGCCATCGATGTATGGCTGATCTATCAATGTAATAAATGCAGCACGACCTGGAATATGGAGATAATCTCACGAACCAATGTAAAATCAATTGACAAGGAGCTGTATCATAAATTCTTATCAAACGATAAGGAGCTTGCCGGTATTTATGCCTTTGATTCAGCTACTCTGTCCAGAAACAAAGCAATAATTAACTATGAGAATATTAACTATGATGTAACCGGAGATACCATTGTGTATCATGAGTTGACTCAGGTCTGTGATATCGAAATAATTTGTGCCTATCCCTTTGATCTTCGGCTTGACAAACTGCTGGTGAAGCAGCTTCACTTATCCAGGGAACAGATCAGAAAACTATCTGATGCCGGTAAGATTGTCAGTTGTGCCGGAAAGAATATTACAAAGCTAAAAATGAAGGAAAGGCTCAAATTAAGCTTATATCCCTAAGTTCTAACTACCGATCATTGAGCAGACGGAGTTTAAATTAGTACCGTGCGTGAAGTATATCTTCAAAAAATCAGCTTCGCAGATAATTAGGAAGCAGATATTCAAAGATATCAACTTAACGAATATTTTGTGTATCCTGTATTCGAACATATCTGCTTCGTAGATATGTTTTATATCAGATTTTAAAAATATCAGCTTCGCAGATATTTTATGTATCATGTATAATAAAGAAAGCTTCTGCTTATATCAAAATCACTAGCAGAAGCTTTTTAGCTATTCTATATGGAACTCAATACAACGATATTACATACTCAATACTTAATAATCCTCACGGATTCCAAACTCGGCAGATTCAACCCACTCCTCAGGACGGGTTACCATCTTAACCAACTCTTCAAACAAAACCAGATGCTCCTCTTCTTGACGAATCAGATAATCAAAGATTTCTTCTTCCAATACATTTTCCGCCTTGGCTTTCATATCGCTATATAACTTAATGCTCTTCTCCTCCTGCTCACAGGCGATCCGATACGCATCCAACTGCTTTGCAGAGTGTTCCTTGCGAAAATGCTGCAAATCTTTAAATACGGATTTGAACTCCGGACGGATAAAGTGATCCTCCAAATTTAAGGCTTCCCTCTTCTTATATTTTTTCAACAGGTTGGCATGCTGCTTCTCAGAGTCTGCCAACAATAAAAACACCTTGTGCAGCTCATTATCCATATTCAATTCAGCCAACTCATTATAATACTTCTGACCCTCTAATTCCATGCTGATCGCAAAATCAATTGTATTCATGCATCATTTCCTCCTCTTTCTGATGAAATAAAGCTACAATAAGCTTCCCTAAACACATTAAATCGATTTATAGAATATATAATAACATCAATTTACTTATGATAGGGCTGATTATGAATAATTCGATAAGCCCGGTACACCTGCTCCAAGAGAATCATCCGCATCAGCTGATGAGGAAAGGTCATTTTCGAAAAGCTCAGCTTATAATCTGCTCTTCTTAATACTTCCTCCGATAATCCAAGAGAGCCTCCAATCACAAAGCTGATGTGACTGGTACCTGCCACCCCTAAAGCGTCCACCTTTTGGGCCAGCTCCGGCGAAGACAGCATCACTCCGTCAATCGCTAATGCGATACAATAGGAATCATCTTTTAGGGCTTTTAAAATTCGTTCGCCCTCCTTTTTCTTGATCATATCCTCTACCACACTGCTGGCATTATCCGGGGTTTTTTCATCCGCTAATTCGATGATTTCCAGGCTGCAATATCTACTCAGACGCTTTACATACTCCTCCACTCCCTGAGCTAGATATTTCTCCTTTAATTTACCCACACAAATCAGCGTTACTTTCATTCTCGATTACTTCCTTCTGCTCTTCTTCCTGAATATATTCATATAGTACACCATTTTTAACAATCTTCAGCTTCTCCCCAATAAAACCTCGCTTGCGAAGCTCCTTCTGGAAGTTATACAGCATGAAGCCGTGGAATACGATCAGAATATTCTCCTTAGACCAGTCGATGTGATCAAGGAAGGTATTAATACGCTTCTTCGTATCCTTGATGGTCTCCGGTTGGCTTTTTGAACGAAAATACCAAGCTAGTCGTCCACAGATATGCCAAACCTCGAAGGGCAGCCGGAAACGTTCCGTATGTATGAAGGGAGCATTATCTACCTCCCGCAGTAACTTATCTATTTTCAGATTACCGCTATATACTTCTTTTGCCGTCGTAATTGCTCGCGGCAGATCGCTGACATAACAGATATCCCATTCGATCCCGTACATTTCAACTTTCTTCTTTATAACCTTAGAAACCTCATATTTCTCCGACCATTCACGGAACTCTTCTGAAGTCATCATCTTTTTATGGGGGCAATTCACTTTAAAATGCCGTAATAATCCAATACGCATAGCTTTCTCCCGGTTCCTGTCATAAGTATGTAACCAAGCAGATATAAGACTCAACCATAATATGCCTGTCCTTTGTGTTCGGAAACATAAACTCTACGTTTATTTTACCTATTTTCATGACATATTTCAAGTAAAAGCTTCCGAATCATTCATGCAATAATCGTCCAATGCTCCCCATATAAACCTTTTATAGAAAAATCTCCCTATTTTTTAAATTAAGATTTAGTTCATAACTGTACATTGATAACTGAATATTGATAGTTGATAACATTGGAATAAAAAGGTGGATATAATCTTTTTGCGGCGTTATAATTAGGTTAATGCTTTGCTATAGTTTACAAATGCGATACATAAAATTTAGTAGAAAGTGAAGATGATATCATGATTGAAGATGACGACTGGCGATTAACAAACCAAGAGAGCTACTTGAAAAACAAATTGTTAATAGCTAAGAACTATAAAAACAGAATTACTAATACTGACCATGACCACTGTGAGTTTTGTCTTGAAAGGTTTAGTGAAGATATAACGGATTTAAATTTTGGTTACAGTACGGAGGATAATTATTACTGGATTTGCAATGAATGTTATAACGATTTTAAAAAGAGGTTCGGTTGGAAGTTAGTAATGCCATAAATGATTCAATTGTATACCATTGTTATATTTCTGATATAAGGAGGAGGGCGGTATATGAAAGAAAATTTTCCGTATCAAAAATTTGAAACTACAAGATTATGGGGAGTAATTAATCAAGCAATATATGATTTGGTTGAAATACAGACATACAAGAAATGACGGACAGAAAATATATCGTTGGTTATCTATGCAAATCACTAACAGATGCAGATATACAAGTTGAATAATTGATTCACAATCGTTAGTAACTGCGTCACAAGAAATATTTATGAACAAAACTATAAATTGGAATATGAAGGGAAAAACAGAATGAAAGAGTATCAAAACTTAATAGGAAAAATTATTATTGCAATAGCAATTATCATTGCAGGATTTTTAATTTCACAAGCTATAATAACTGTAAGTAGCAATATTTTATCAGGACTTGACAGTGTAGGAACATTAATCAGAGATGGTTTGCTTCAATTAGGGTCTGCTTCATAAACGCTAATTTACAGGGATGATTTAAAGAGTTTGAGACTTAGTAATGACGTATTTTTTGTATAAAGCGTCACAACAGTTATCTATTGCGAATAATATTTTGGGAGATGCGATACATGAATGATGAAAATTTCATTGGGTATATTGGGGATTACAGAATACATGATAGTAAGATAAAAGCAATTAAGACAAACAAAGATAATATTCAAGTATCTTTAGTAAGCGGGGATAAGGAAATTATTCAAGTAAAGTTTATTGAAGTCAAATCCGTAAAGTCTAACAATGCTGAAGGTATGATACTTTATTCTATTAGTGAAATGAAAGAGCAACTACCCTTCCGTAAATTTATATTCGTACATTGGGATGAAGAAGATGTTTCTGCACTTGAAATAGTTGCACAAGATTGTATAGTACAATAAATATATTCAATGTTAAGACGCAATGTTTGTATAATAAGCGTCACATCAGTTACAAAAAGTGAACAACTATTATAAATATTATTGATGAAGAGGTCCAATATGAGTGTATCAGTTGAATGTAAAGCTGGAGTAAATGATATTATTTATTTTATAGATAATTGTTGCGTCGTAGATATTACTGATGAAAATGGAGTTTTTGATGAAGAAAAATCTGTAGAATATTTTGTTGGAGATAAGGTATATTTCCTCGATTGGTATGATGAGATGATAGGAGATAATATATATACAAAGATAAAATTTCGAGACGAAATGGGAAGAAGATATTCTGCTGCAGAAAGTTTCTTTGTTACAAATGATGTTTGGGATGGCATAAGAAATTATTTCAAAGTATTTTATGAAAAATAATAAACATTCGTAATCTTTGTAAACAGCGTATTAAATGTTATATAAATTTAATTAGAAAATGATATACAACTACCAACTAAATATATTCGGTTGGTAGTTTTTTGATGAGCTAAACTGTAATTTAGCTTATAAAATACAATCATAAACCGAATAATAATAGGCAATATCATAATTGGAATAAAAAGGTAGAGATGATATTCTTATGATGGTATAATTATAGTTGTTACTTTCGCTTTCGCCGTCATTATGCAAGATAATATTCTAGTCCTATTATGGGGGGAATTATGAAAAGAGTTGTGTTGCTTATAGTAGGATTTGTCGTAGTAATCTTACTAATCTTTTTATCTAATAATGTTAATGTTGAAAAACAAGATTTCTATGGTACATATACCTTTGATAAGTTAATTTATTTAACAGGATTATCATCTTCCTCACTTGATTATGCAAATAATACGATGGCAGATACAAAATATACAATTGAACCGAATCTATTTCGTATTGAAAGCAAAGAGTTCAATGTAGAAATAAGTTCTCCAAGTTATGTAAAAGAAGATGTCCAATTCAATTCCTCACCATTATTTGACGACCATATCTTACAATATAACAGGATTCAATATCAATATGATATAAACGATAAAAATGGAAATAAAACAAAGTGGAGATTATATGTTTCTTCGGAATGTATTTTTGTTGCTTCCTATCATAATTCTGCTTTTGGTTCAGAGGTTATTTGGGAGATAGCAAAATTGTCTAAGTGATCATCCACTCTGATCCATAACGAATAACGGCTGCTGGAAGACACTTCGGTGTTGTGTACCGGAACATGTTTTTCGTTATCATAACAGCGAACTAAAAAGTGTGCGTGACAGGCTGGACAAAATTTTTATGTCTGCCTGATCGCGCACACTTTTGTTCGATGTAGATGATACCGAAAACACATGCCGGTGCATAATACTGAAGTGTCTTCCAGTAGCCATCAACGTCTTTTCACTCGGTTATTCTTTTACGCCACCGATCATCATACCACTGATAAAGTATCTCTGAAGGAAGGGATACAGCATTACAATCGGTGCAGCCGTGAAGATCGCAGTTGCGGAGCGGATGGATACGGGTGTTACCTGGCTCGTAGCATTCTTCATAACACTGGCACTACCCTGCTGTTGGGATACCGAAGACAGCAGCTTCATAAGCTCGTACTGCAGTGTTGTAAGATCCGGTCTTTCCGGATTATAAAGCATTGCATCAAACCAGGAGTTCCACTGACCGACCGCGATGAATAATGCCACGGTTGCCATTACGGGCTTACATAAGGGTAATACGATTCTCAAGAAGATCTTCATATGACCGGCACCATCTACCTGTGCTGATTCTACAAAGCTATCCGGAAGACCATTCATGAAGGTACGGATTACGATCATGTTAAAGGCACTGATGACACCGGGTATAATATATACTAAGAAATTATTGGTTAGCCCTAAGCCCTTGAACAGTAACAGGGTAGGTACCAAACCGCCACTGACATACATCGTTAATACATAGAATAGGGAAACCTGCTTTCCAAATAAGAATTCTTTTCTGGATAAAACATAAGCCAGCAAGGCTGTTACGAACATACTAAGGAAGGTCGCAATAACCGTTCTAAGTACAGAGACCTGAATACCGGTAATAATATTATCTTTTGATATTACGGTATAGAAATTCTGTAAGGTGAACTTTCTGGGTATCAGATAGATGCCACCGCGTACCGCATCCATACCATCATTTAAGGATACTGCCAGAGTATTCAGGATGGGATATAAGGTCAGTGCACAGAATAGTGTCAGTATGATTGTGTTTACGATAATAAATATAATATCTGCTTTACTCTTTTTTCTTTTTTTCTGTTTCATTCTTAATCCCTCCTACTAGAATAACCGCTCTTGGCCGGCAGCTTTGGCAGCACGGTTCGCGACGAATATTAACAGGATACTAATAACACTCTTAAAGATACCTGCTGCGGTACCAAGTGAGAAGTCGATACCGGCACCAAAGGAATAATCAAGAACAAATACATCGATTACATAGGAAGTTGCTCGATTTAAATCTCCACCCAATAAGTACTGTGCTTCAAATCCGGAGTTCATAATCATACCGAGATTAATGATCAATAATACGAATACGGTGGATCTGATTCCCGGTAAAGTGATGTGAAGCATTTTACGAAGTCTGCCTGCTCCATCGATGGATGCCGCTTCGTAAAGATCCGGATTAATGGAAGTCATGGTTGCCAGATAGATGATACTGTTCCATCCGGTTTCCTTCCAGATAACAGCGAAGGCTATGATCCACCAGAAATATTTCGGATCTGCAAAGTAATTAATCGTTGAATCGATCAAATTCAGCTTAATTAATACTTCATTGATAATACCGGTCTCCATGGATAAAACGTCTTTTACGATACCGGCTACAATAATCCAGGATAAGAAATGGGGAAGATAGGACACGGTCTGAACGATCTTCTTTCCCATTACATTTTTTACTTCATTTAACAATAAAGCAAATAAAATAGCAAAGACAAAGCTGAAAATCAAATTTATGACACTCATCGCAACGGTGTTACGGAAAACATTGATAAACAAGCTGCTTTTAAATAAAAACTCAAACTTCTCCCATGCAATCCACATCTGCTCTGCTGCTGCAGGCTTAAATTTTTGGAATGCCATTGTCCAGCCGGCCAATGGATAGTAGTTAAAAATAAAAGCGTAAACTACAAAGGGGATAGCCATAAAAATCAACTGTTTTTGTCTTACAATCATTCTCCAGGTAACAAAACCGGCAACCTGCTCATGATAGGATGCGATGGTAGCAACAAGCCAAACAATAAGCTGTGTGATCAGAATTGCGAAAAAGCCGATTCCCCAGTTCTTCGTGTAGAATTTTTCCACCTGTAATGCACCGATACTGATGGAATTGGAACTGATTAACCCTACCAGACTCAGTAGTACCGTTACAAGTGCTATCTTTCTGACAAAGCCATAATTCTTAGATCCTTTGGTCATCAGCATAAAGATTGCCGATATCAAGGGTAGCAGAATGGTCAGTATCATAGTAATAATGATTAGAACGGAATCAATCACATCCTGATCAAGGTGCTTTATTACTGAAGTAGAAAGCTTTATCATACCGAAAAAGTTATATTCGTTTTCGTTAAAATAATCTACTGTTTTTATCTCAGAAATCTTCTGATCTAATTCTGCCTTAACGATATCTACTACATAGTACTCATCCTCAGACAGATCCTCAACGATTTTCTCAAAATCTTTTCCCTTTAGGATATCCTTTGCTACATTTGTTACTTCCTTTTGGGTCAGCCCGGCATCTCTGGCAATTCGTTTAATACCATTGCTATTCAGCGCAGCCTGTTCTGCATCCAATACGATCCCATCACTTGATAGCTTTCTCTCCGGAAGCTCAAGATAAGGAAGGAATAAATTAATAATCGATGCAAAGCAAAGAACAGCTAAAATGATATAATAAGGTTTGCGCTTTTGCATACATGTGCCTCCAGTCTTACTCTTTTTGAAATATTTTATGACAAGTGAATTGATGTTTCAATTTTCTTGTTGGGTGTCATTTCCCCAGTTCACCCACTTAACCCATATTCAATACAGTATATAAGAATATATAAATCTACGGTATGTGGAAAGATTTCTAATTTTATTTAGATTACAATCATTTCAATATGTATCGAACAAAAAATCCGGTAGCTAAATCAAAATAATCTTCGTAGCGGTAAGTGCTTTCTATTTCCGCACATTTATATAATTTTATTCGTTTTAACATATAGTTCAAATTCACAATACATATTCTGATAAGCTCTTGAGAATCAACTTATAGAATAATGATACATTAAGTTGCAAAGCTGACTTTTGAATTCTCGATCCACAAAATTTGGCGAAGCTAACTTTTAATTATGGGGTGCCTTATTTGTGTAAGACACCCCATATAATACGTTACTCAGCTAGATTAAAATTAATTATTGCTCACCACGTGCAACTGCTGCTCTTCTCTGAACTTCTGTTGTCAAAGCATCCAGATATGCATCGATATCAACTTCTTCTTTGTATACTTTCTGATATTCATCCCAGATTGCATCAAATTCTTCTTCAGATGCCATCATAGCCTTAGGAAGCCAGGAATGCTTCAACTCAGTCATCTTATTCTTAGCCTGACCCTCTGCAGTATCAGCAGTCCAGTTATTGGTGAAGGACCACATCGGATACCAAGGATCGTTGGTTGTTCTAGTCTCACCTAAGAAGTCAAGGAAGGTCTTGTAGCCATAGCCATCAAGAAGCTGCTTCTCAACATCAAATAAGCCATCATAGAACTCGTTCGGCTGGTTCTTAGGATCCTGTGCATTCTTACCGTCTGCAAGCATACCTTCGAAATGAGGGAAGTAAGAGTAAGCGGAGCTTACTAAATTATCAGTAACATAATCCTGATTATTGTAATTTGCTCTCTGCTCTTCTGTCTTGTAGAATACGCCGTCATCGCCTACCATATAGTCGATGCCTTCCTCACCCCAAGATCTTAATGTCATAATCTCAGGAGAAAGAAGATCATTCATAAACTGTAATGCGCCGGGGATATCCTTACAGCTGGTTGTAATCGCTAAACCATTGGATACGTCAAGAGCGGAAGGGCTGTGCCATTGCTGAACACCATCACCTGAATAGGAAATCGGCAGCGGAACATAAGTCTTACCAACTAAGCCCTGTGTAACTAATGCATCGTTCGCAGTGTTGAAGTTCCATAACTGATCTAAGGTACCACATACTCTACCTGTGGATAATAATGCGATGTACTGATCGTATGACATTGTGTATGTCTCAGGATGAACTAAACCATCGTTAAATGCTTTGTTCATTCTCTGATAGTAGGTCTTTGCTTCCGGTAATGTATTGTAATCAATTGCTGTCTCTGTCTCAGGATCTACGATACAAGCACCATTATTCGGATAACCCATTAAGAAATAAGGAGGATTCTCAACACCAAAGTATCTCCAGTCCTCGGTACTCATTGTGAAACCAACGGTCGGCTGACCATCTGCTGTGGTAGGGTTTGCTTCCATATAAGCCTTAATGGTATCAAAATACTGATCCATTGTAGTGATCTTAGGATAGTTTGCCCAGATCAGAACGTCTTTCTGAATCCAGAACGCTTCGTCCCAATGATAGGTAGCTGCATCTTCACCCTGGATAATACCGAACTGAGGTACAAGATAAATATGTCCATCCTCTGCTCTAACCTTATTCCAGTCAGACTCGGATAAATAGTTCTTGATGTTCGGGTAATCATCCCAGTACTCATCAATCGCAATTAATGCGCCTGCTTCTAATAAAGCAGCAGTTCCGGTAGCACCGGTAATAAAATCAGGATAATCGCCACCTGCGATCATAACACCGATTCTCTCGTCAGCGGTCTGACCTGTTAACCAGGTTATTTTTGCCCATGCACCGGTTTTTTCAGCGATTTTCTTCATAACACGGTTGTCATCCGGGATTTCAGTTCCGGGAACAGCATTGAACATTGTGAACATTTTGATTTCTTTTGTTTCTGTGCTTTCAGCATCCTTTGTGTCTGCCGGCTGCTCAGTAGTTGTGTTCTTATCCTCAGTTGCTTTTTCCTCTTTCTTACAACCTACAAATAAGGCTCCAAACATTGTGATTACCATAAGTACAGCAATCAAAGCTTTGATTTTTTTCATAGTGGTCCTCCCTATACTATTTTACTGTTCTTGCCAATTGCATATCTGAATTTTCTATACAAATTGCAATTACCAGTTGATTAAATGATACCATTCCTAAGCATTATTCTCAACTTACAAAGTATAGTCAAAATACTAATAATTATATTTCATTATAATTTGTTTTATAATAATTAGTATTTTGTCTAAAATGCATAAAAGATATACAAAATCACCCAAATCCAGAGGTTGTCCGGTGAAGCATGTATACTTACTGTTTCACCGGACAATAAAAAAAGAGGTGGTTTCAAAACATAAACAAGATAAGGTTAATATGCATCCTCTAATGCTATTCCCCTATCTTAAGTTGTCTTGATTATGTTGAAACGGCCTCTTTAGACTATTTTGAATCATCCTTTACGATTTATAAACTGTTTACGATATTGTAACGGCGTAATACCCTTAATTTGCACGAATTTCGAAATAAAATAATCCGTATTATTAAACCCGACTTCACTGGCTATCAAATATACCTTTTCATCGGAGCGTATTAAGAGCTCCGCAGCACGGTCTATGCGGTAATTATTCAGATAATCCTTGAAAGAATTTCCAAACTGTCGTTTAAATATCTGTCCGAGATAAGCGCTGTTGATATAGTATTTCTCACTCAGGGATTTCAGGCTGAGATTATCCATATAGTGCTCGGTGATCTCCTTCTCTATCTCTGTCAGAACTCCTCCAAAGGCGTGTTGTCTAATTTCCAGAAGATAGTTGGAGAACTCCAGCGCGAATTCTTTAAAATGCTTCACACTGCCACGAACTGCAATCTGCTCGTAGCCTCCCTGACTTATCATACGATATATTTCTTCCTGATCAAAATCCGAATCCAGATCCTTTGCCAGACTGATCAGATTAAACAACAGGTAATCCAGGTTGATTTTAATGATATCCGGCTCTGTCGCCAGCTCTTTAAAATGCTCGTACACCTCTTCAATCTTCTTTTCAATTTCCTCTGTATTGTTTTCTTCGATTGACCGAATCAGATCATCCATCATTTCTTTATCAACCGGATGTCGATTGGTGCCCTGCTTGCCTTCGATCTCATCATAGTAAGCAATATCCTGCGGCTTTGAGAAAAGCTGAAAGGTTCTGGCAATCGTTGCCGATTTATAGGATTCGGATATCAAACTGATCTCCTCCACCCTTTGACCGATATAGATGGTTAATTTGTAGGAGACCGAATCAGTCAGACGGCTGTAAAGCTTCTGAATATATTCCTTCTCACTAATGCCTGCCTCTTCCGCGAACTGTTTTGCAAACAGAAAGCCTACTCCATAAATATCTTCATACGGATGTGATTCCATATAAGCATGATACCAGTAATCACCAAGGTACGCCCTAAGCGCATCATAAAGCTCATTCTTTACCTTAATCTTGCTCTCCTTCGTCAGAGCTTTGAATTTTGGCTCTGAGGGATCGTACTCTATACTGATATACCTTACTTCCTTATAATAAGAAAGTACATTCTTTACGTACTCCAGATTTTCATTATCATATTTATCAGAAATCAGGTACGCGAGCTGACGATCGAATACCAACTTATCAGAGTACTCCAGTTTCTTCCGTTCAGCAATCTTTTTAAAATATTGCTCCTTATAATTCTCGAGAGCACGGATTAGTTCGTCCTTTTGTACCGGTTTTAAAACATAATCGACAACACCGTATTTAATTGCTTTTCTTGCATATTCGAATTCATAAAACCCACTTAAAATAATAAATCTTGTATGCTTTGATACCTTCTCCCAGGTATACTCAATCAACTCTAAGCCACTCATACCAGGCATCTTGATATCGGTAATGACCAGATCATATTCCATCTCACCCATCAGCTCAAGTGCTTCCTTCCCGTTAGCAGCCTCTCCACAGATTTCAAAGCCATACTGCTCCCAGTTAATCAGAATTTTGAGTCCCTGACGAATAAAGGGTTCATCATCAGCAATCATAATTTTTATCATTCACATTACCCTCCTGTGTATACTTTCCTAATTAACCGAATTTTCTATGGAGCATAACGGTATCTGTATCAGGATATCCGTACCATTTTCCGTTTTACTGTCAATATCAAAATTAATCTGATTATCGAAATGCATTTTTAATCTCAAATAAGCATTCAGCATTCCGGTACTCTTAGACTCACTTAACATCTTATGGTCTGCATGAGCGATCATATTACGGATTTCTTCCAATCGTTTCTCTTCAAAGCCTTTTCCATTGTCAGAGATTTCTATAAATAAAAATTCCTCATTCTTGGTAATGGTGAGCGAGATTACCCCCTCATTCTCGGTAGCCTCAAGACCATGCACGCAGGCATTTTCAATAAAGCTGCTGATGGTGAGCTTTGGAACCAGATACGTTTTACACTCCGGCATAATATAATGATAGAACTTTATTTTATCTCCATAACGATATTTCTGTATATTAATGTATTTCTCAATAAATTCCATTTCCTCATTGATGGTGATACAATCCTTTCCCCAAGTCATGCTCTTTCGAAACAGAATGGCCAGTTCACCGATAATATTGGCGGTCTCCTTCTCATCCTTAATCAGACTCCGCATACGTATTGTCTCTAAGGTATTGAATAAGAAATGCGGATTTACCTGACTTTGAATTGCCTGAAGCTCAGCCTGTTTCTTCGAGAGCTCCAGAGCCTGCTTCTCAGCGTTTTTCTTAAATACAACCTCAATCAGATCCTTTATTCGAACCACCATCATATTATAGCTTTTAATAACCTTTCCAATCTCGTCCTCTCCCTCCTTGCAGTCGATCATCTCAAATTGCTCATTCTCCACCTTGCCCAAATAAGCAGATACAACGGTCAGACGATGGGAAATTGATTTTCCGATCATATAAATAAGAAGAGATGGAACAAAAATATCTAAAACGATCAAGTAAAGAAGGCCCTTATTCTGGATCAGTACATTCCAGAAAGGGGTTTCCTTTGCATATACCACGATCTCCCAATCCTGATTGCCGCTTTCAAAGGTCCTGCTGATCGTTGGCAATCGGTTACTAATACTATCGGCTGCTTCAAACATCTTCATACCATTGGTGTTCGGAAGATTGGAAAAAAGGATATAATCTTTATTTCTTACATAAATTGTTCCTTCAATCTTCTCATTCAAGACATGCATCAGTAAGATATTATAATTAACATCTATTTTGAGCAGCTTTTCAATATTGTTCGTTCCAAAGTTATCAAGCCTTCGGATAATACTGATTGTTCGGCTGGAGCCACTACCGGGTATATACTTCTTTGTCTCATCATAATACGCAAAAAGAAAGATATCCCTTCCATTTTTTTCGAACTCCTTGTACCACAGGGAATTCTTGACCGCATTTATGGTAGAGATCTTTCCTCCACCGATCATCGTGTCATTGTCGGCAAAAATCTCTATCTTATATAATAGTCCGGCATTATAATTATAGCTCAAGCTATTATTATCAAGCATCTTATTATACTCATCATAATAATCATTGAAGCTGGAATATTGTTTATTTAGGAATTTGTCTAATAAGCTATCGGTATACATATTATTCGTGAACAAGGTACACGCTTCGATATTCTGACCCAGATTGTATTCGACACGCTCTATGGCATGACGAAGATCTCTAAGCTGACTTTCGTTGTAATTGACATTTACGGTATACATTATGATTGCATCCGTTATGATAATCGGAATTAATACACAGAAGATGTAGAGCAGAAGCAGCTTGCTTCTGATTGTCAAATTATTAAAATACAATTTTTTCATATAATTATCCTGTCCCCGCTTCACTCTCGCTAACATACTCAACATAATATTACACAATAAACATAATTATAGCAAGTAAATCATATTGGATGCTGACATCCGCTCTGCCACATTTATGTGCCAGTTTGTTCACAAAAATTCTATATTCTATCCATACTTATCTCATATCTTCCATTTATACTAAGAACTAGAAAGTGATAATTTTCACTCTCCTCCTCCCTACATTATAAATATACAATAGGAAGCCGTTTACCAAGGCTTTCTATTGTCATGATTAAAAGCAAAAGAACCTATCCCTCAAAAAGACGGTTCTTTTTTCTTTGTTTTAATTTCATATATTGTTTCACCTTTTTAGCTAAATTTTATAAAATCGTCACAATGTGTACACATTTGCCTTATATAATATATCCATAGACAGTGATAAAACACTTTCTACTCCCACCCTATTATACGCTATGGTTATACAGCTCCCCTGCTGTATAACAAAAGGGAACCCTTTTGGGTTCCCTTTTTCGTTATCTAAAATATGTATCCAAAGAAAAACTGATGATAAGTGCCTTATCTATTTTCTTCAATACATCCCGGTCCAAATGACATACCTTTTCTTTTAATCTTGATTTGTCAATGGTACGTACCTGCTCCAATAAAATAACCGAATCCTTTACTATTCCATATTTTTCAGCATCCAGTTCCACATGCGTGGGGAGCTTAGCCTTATTCATTTTTGATGTAATTGCTGCACATATTACAGTAGGACTATGTTTATTTCCTGTATCATTCTGAATGATCAGAACGGGTCTGACTCCACCTTGCTCGGATCCTACCACCGGCCGTAAATCAGCGTAAAAAATATCTCCTCGTTTGATAACCACTTTATTCACACTCCAAAATCAGGGTAATTAAATCTGCCCGCTGTCACGTTAGTATTATTGCCAATTTCTTCGTGTGTATTCCATAAAGTGTAAATGTTTTCTTACGATCCAGAACATAGCTGCGCTTTCATCTTCGATTGTCTTTAAGTCTGTAGGTGTACTCTCGGAATACGCTTACCGACGGTACATACCAGCTCATACGCAAAAGAATGAGACCATTCTGCAAGCTCCTCTGCGGATATGCAGGCATCTCCATCCTTCCCCAGTAAGGTTACAATATCCCCCTGCTTTACATCCTTTATCTCTGTCACATCCACCATGAATTGATCCATGCAGATGCGTCCGAGAATAGGAGCATATTGCCCATGAATTATGACCTTTCCTTGATTTGAAAGGTTACGGGAATAGCCATCTGCGTAACCCACCGGAATGGTAGCAATTTTGGTCTTCTTATCAGTAACATAGGTGGAGCCGTAACTGACACCCACACCCGACTCAACCTCTTTTACAAAAATAACATGTGTCTTAATCTCCATGGCCGGTGTTAGTATGATTTCTTCCCGATTCACCATATCAGAAGGATAGATACCATAGGTTGCAATTCCGCAACGTACCATATTAAAATACGCCTTAGGGAATTCAATAATACCTGCACTATTGGCGATATGTTTTACCGGAATATGTATATCTTCCTGTTCCAGAATTTTTATAAAATTAATATATCGCTCCAGCTGTTTCTGCGTACTGGTCTTATCTGTTTCGTCTGCACATGCGAAATGGGAAAACAGTCCTTCCACTTCGATATGATCGAGAGCTATGATCCGTTTTATCTCATTTACACTGTCATAGGTGTCCGTATAACCTATTCTTGTCATGCCCGTATCTATTTTAATGTGAATCTTTGCGATTTTCCCCTGACGTTTCGCCTCTTCGGATAGAGCCTTTGCCATATCAAATTGAAAGACCGTCTGAGCCACATCATTTGCTACGACCAAATTGTACTGCTCCTTTGGGGTATAGCCAAGAACTAGAATCGGTTTATTAATTCCTGCTTCCCGGAGCTCTACTGCCTCCTCGATGATCGCTACGCCATAGTAATCTATCTTACCGCTGTCTCCGATTGCTTTCGCCAGAGGAACAGCACCATGTCCGTAGGCGTCCGCTTTGATGATAACCATAAGCTTTGTATCCTGATCCAGTTTTTTTCTAACCTCAAGAAGATTATGCCTGATTGCATCCAGGTTGACATTTGCCTGAACTCTATAGTAGGTGTTGTCACCGTTCATACCATATCCCTCATTCATTCCCTTTGTCACTCCTAACCTAACAAAAATGTCAGTACTGTGGTCATTTTTGTATTTTTTCATAATTAATGAGTACCTTTTCAATGGAACTAACAATATCACCAGCCATCATAGAATAGCTGCTTTTTTCCTTAGCTGCCTCATCACCGGCCCAGCCATGAATATAGACGGCCAAGCACGTAGCCTCATAAGACTCCATTCCCTGCGCAATCAAGGCTGCTATGATTCCGGTTAATACATCACCGCTGCCGCCGGTTGCCATTCCATGATTGCCGGATACATTAATATAATATCGATCCTCATATGCTACAATCGTTCTGGCATCCTTTAGGGCATATATCAACTTATTATTATAAGAACATTGATGGGCAGTGTCAATCAGATTATTTGTAATATCCGAGACCGGAAGCCCTAATAATCTGGATAATTCTACCGGATGCGGAGTAAAAATCGTACCCTCCGGAATCAGTTCAGTCAACCTGGCTATACGCTTCGCAAGCCGGTTGGGAGAGGGAGCTTCCTCGTGTTCCTCCAGCCTTCTGGATATTAAAGTAATGGCATCTGCATCAATAATGACAGGTACCTTTGCTTTTCGGATCACCGTCTCCACAAGCTCCGCGGAGGTTTTAGAGAGTCCTAACCCTGGTCCTACCACAATCACCGTTGCCCATGTCAGGTCATTCAGTAATTGCTGTTGCTTCTGATCTGCATCCAGGTCCGCTTCATCATATGCTCCAAACAATGCTTCCGGTATCTGTGATTGTAGGATAATACGGTTACACTCCGAAGTAATCACCTTAACAAGGCCGGCTCCCGTTCGGTACGCTGCTTTTGCACTCAAGCATGCTGCACCTGCCATACCCTTACTACCGGCAATAATCAGCACCTTACCAAAAGTACCCTTATGACTATGATCCTTCCTGGCAGGAAGGAGTCTTATATCCTTCGGTTCATAATAAAAGGAATTCGGCTTGGAATTAATCGTAGCCTCCTGCGAAAATCCGATATCTGCCACGATGACTTCACCGGCATACTCCGCTCCGGGGTATAATAATAGACCAATCTTATTCAGTCCGAAGGTCACCGTAAAATTGGCTCTGACAGCTACATTTTGGATCGTTCCATCCTCTGTGGTTATTCCCGACGGAATATCCACGGAGTACACGATATTGGGATTCTCGTTGATCAGATTGATCACATCTTCATAGACTCCGGTCACAGGCTTGGATAGACCTACCCCGAAAATCGCATCAATTATTATATTATATTCAGAGAGCTTGTTGCTGTTTTCAAATGGTATTCCTAAATTCTTAACCATATCCAACTGAGCCTTCATTTGTAATGAGTACTTGCTTTCTTCCCCGATCAAAAGAATGGCAACAGAATAGCCCTGTAAAAACAGTATTCTTCCTGCCGCTACTCCGTCGCCGCCATTATTACCCGGCCCGCAGACTGCTAATATTCGGTCTTCCTTTGATATGGTTTGCTGCATAACCGTAACAAGCTCCAATGCAGCACGTTCCATTAACTCCATAGCAGGAATTCCGGCATTCTCTATGGTATATTCATCAATCATTTTCATTCTCGTTGAATCAACAGCATATTTCATAACATATACCTCCCATACTACCGCTTGCTCCGTCTCAAAGCTTCTCACCGATTGCAAAAGCATTCGCATATTCTTTCGTATTTGAGATTGATACATGAATTGCAGTAATCCCCTGCTCCTTGGCCAGCTCCTCTGCTTTTCCGTAAAGCTTCACATAAGGCTTACCCTCTAAGGTACGAAGCACCTCGATATCGATGGGGAAAAAGGATTGAAACCCGGTACCAAGCACCTTACTGACCGCTTCCTTCACTGCAAAGTTATCAGCGGCTTTATGAATATCCCTCGTGATCAATTCAATTTCCTGATCCGTAAAGTATCGTTTCAAAAAGCTTTCCTTTTGGCACGCCTTAGTTACCCGTGCAACCTCAATCAAGTCAACGCCAATTCCGGTTATCATTATCCATCCTCCATCAAGCTATCTTTCTCCACAACAACTATGTGTTAATCATAAAATCCTTTGCATGTGATAAGAGCCTCCCTCCACAAGCTAATCTGACACGAAGCAGTCATTTCACTGTGTATACGGGAAGCCCAATGTTCTTTTATTTCTTGTTTATATCATCTTCCACCATGTTCCTTATCAAATAATTCCATGATTTCTGCTCCAAGAATGTCATGCATATATGTATAAATCAATGAATTCTTTGCTTCCAGATCCTGCTTTATCAGGATTTTATGTTTTAGCTCCTCCCTGATATTCGCAATCCAATCCGTTACCTCTTTCATCTCTTCCTTATTCTCTTCCAGCTCGTGATAGAAAACATTGATGCTTTCCGCCAAAAGCTCTTCATTTACCAATTTGATCTGATAAGGAATGTCAGCTAAATCATCCATTGCTTTATTTATTTTCTCATTTAATTCATTTACATACTGCTTATTCTTGTCTAACTTCTTCTCTTTTGCTTTACCGGTCAAATCCTTACCGATGTTCATATTATCAACGATTTCCTTAAGTAAACTGCTCTTGAGCCGTTTCATATCTTTGATATCATTTACCAACTTGCCTTGCAATTTGAGAAGATTATTGACCTTTTGTTCCAACTCCCTGATATCAGAAGTCTTAAAATCCTCTGGAAAAAGCTCATGCCATCTGGCATCCAGGGTAAGGATGGGTAATTTTTTATTTCTTACTACATTGGTAAAATCAATCTTCTTCCCTTTTTTTCCCATGGTTCAAATCTACCCTTCTTGGCCAAACACTAGGATTTCATATCTTCTCTGCCGGATAAACGATAGGATAACTTCATAAGACTTTCGGCAAGATGTACATTCTCTACAGTGACATCCTTCGGAAGATTGAGATCGGTTGGTGCAAAATTCCAAATACCTTTGATTCCCAATTTTGCTAAATCCGCAGCAAGTATAGGCGCTTTTGTTTTAGGAACCGTAATTGCAGCAATATCCACCTGATTACTTTTAATATACGCCTCCAGATCGTCGGAAGATCTAACAATGATATTTCGAATTTGTGTACCAATCAATTTGGGACTTACATCAAAAATTGCTTTCACAAAAAAGCCTCTTCGTTCAAAATCCACATAGTTTGCCAGTGCTTGTCCCAAATTACCGGCTCCGATAATGATAACATTATATTTTGTATCAAGCCCTAATATCTTCCCAATTTCAGAATGGAGATACTCAACATTATAACCATAACCCTGTTGACCGAATCCTCCAAAATTATTCAGATCCTGTCTGATCTGAGAAGCAGTTACCTTCATCTTTTCACTCAATTCCTTGGATGAGATACGTACGACATCCTTCTCAAGCAGGTCTCCTAAATATCGATAATATCTAGGCAATCGATTTATTACTGCTTTGGAAATTTCTTTCTTATACAATGACTCTCCTCCTTCTTCATGTTATGTTCACATTAATTATATTTGATTGTTAAGAATAAGTCAATTGTATCCGTTCTTTACTTAAAAGCCATAGAATCCATTTGTTACTGTTCACACCACAGACGAAGTTGATGATATAAGTCCGATCAATATTACCGAAAGCTATCCTTATAAAGCCGAACTTTACTTGTAAAGTTTGATATGCTAAAATATACAGCAGTGTAAAGGTTTTTGCACATAGAAAGAACCTCGGTAAGAATTTCGATCGAAATTCCTGCCAGACTTCTTTCGAGTATTAATTAGGATGGCTCAGAGTGCCATCATGGAGGTAAAGAGTGATACTTGCATGTAACAATATCAGTAAGGCCTTTGGCACAACACAGATCCTATCCGCTGTCTCCTTTCATGTAAATGAACGGGAGAAGGCTGCAATTGTAGGTATCAATGGTGCAGGAAAGTCTACTTTATTAAAAATAATCATGAAAGAGCTGGGTGCGGATGAAGGCGAGGTTATTTTGTCAAAGGGAAGTTCCATCGGCTACTTAGCTCAGCATCAGAATCTGTCCTCAGACAATTCTATTCTATCCGAGATGATGACTGTGAAACAGGACGTCATTGATCTGGACCGTAGTATTCGTACTCTGGAACAAGAAATGAAGCATGCGGAAGGTGATGTTCTGAACCAAATGCTAACTTCTTACACCAGAATGACGCATGAATTTGAATTGAAGAACGGTTATGCCTACCAAAGTGAGGTTACCGGTATCTTAAAAGGTCTCGGCTTTCGCGAGGAGGATTTCGAGAAAAAGGTGAACACCTTATCAGGCGGTCAGAAGACACGAATTGCTCTTGGTAAGCTGCTCCTCTCAAAACCGGATATTATACTACTCGATGAGCCGACAAACCATCTTGATCTAATCTCCATCGCGTGGTTAGAAACCTTCCTTCTGAATTATAATGGTGCGGTCATTGTTGTTGCGCATGATCGCTACTTCCTGGATAAGGTAGTATCCAAGGTTGTCGAGCTTGATAATACCAAGTGTACCACTTTCGAAGGAAATTATTCGGAATATGCCACCAAGAAAGCCATGCTTCGCAATGCGATGTTGAAGCAGTATCTGAATCAACAGCAGGAGATCAAACATCAAGAGGAGGTTATTGCGAAGCTCCGCTCCTTTAATCGCGAAAAATCCATCAAACGGGCGGAAAGCCGTGAGAAAATGCTTGATAAGATAGAACGAGTGGAACGTCCTACCGATCATACCCAGATGCATTTTGACTTAGAGCCCAGGATTACCAGTGGCAACGATGTTCTAACCATACAAGGCTTATCCAAATCCTATGATAAGCTTACCCTTTTTACCGATTTGAATTTTGATATCAAGCGAGGCGAGAAGGTTGCAATCATCGGTAATAACGGTACCGGAAAAACTACCATCCTTAAGATTATCAACGGGCAGGTCTCTGCGGATGACGGAGAAGTCAGACTGGGTGCCAAGGTTCATGTCGGTTATTACGACCAGGAGCATCAAGTCCTCAATCCGGACAAAACTCTGTTCGAAGAGTTACAGGATGAGTATCCGAACTTAGACAACACTACCGTACGTAACATTTTAGCTGCCTTTTTGTTTACGGAGGATGATGTATTCAAACGGATAAAAGACATCAGTGGTGGTGAGCGCGGACGTGTATCCCTGGCAAAGCTTATGTTGTCGGAAGCGAATCTCCTAATACTTGATGAGCCTACCAACCATCTGGATATCACCTCAAAAGAAATCCTGGAGAATGCCATTAATCACTATAGTGGGACTGTCCTTTATGTTTCTCACGATCGTTATTTTATTAATAAGACTGCAACCAGAATTCTTGATTTAACCGAACAAAGCCTTCTTAACTATATCGGTAACTATGATTACTATCTGGAGAAAAAGCCGGAGGTGGAAGCAGCCTATCTGAAGAGGGCTGTGAATACTGCTCCTATCCAGAGTAACCGACCGGGTGCTTTCCCGGCTGCCTTTCCGTTCTCCTCCGGTGGAGGAAACAACCAGGATATAGAGAGCGAGAATAAACAGAACTGGCAACAACAGAAAGAGGAACAGGCAAGAAGCAGAAAACGTAAGAATGATCTAAAGAAGACCGAGGATGAGATTCATGAGCTGGAGCTTCGAAACGAAGAAATCGATGCACTGTTGACGAAAGAAGAAATCTTCACTAATGTGCAGCGATTGCTTGAACTAAACGATGAGAAGAAATCGATTGAACAACGACTGGAACAGCTGCTGGAACAGTGGGAGCAGCTGGCTTCGGAGGAATAACCAAATCAAATGATAGGACTGGCGTAATCCAGTCATCAAAATGGAAAGGTGCTTCAAGGACTTCCCTCACACACAGGTTGACGTACACCCTATCATAATGTATGCCGTATAGTCGAACATAAATGTTCGCCTTTTGCCACACATTATGATAGGCCGTTCGTCAAACAGTGTATTATGGGAAATCCTTAAAGCACCTTTCCTGTTATAAGAATTGAACGCCAGTCAACCTCATACTTTGTAATACCGAAACATTTTTTTGCCGAAATTACATAGCGAATTTCACACCATTTTCTAGTAAACATAAGATATGAGTTATCTGACAATCTCTTATTTATATTCTCATATTCATATACTCTTATCGTCAAAAAATTTTTATAATCCCTTTTCACTAATATTTTTTATAGTGTTTATGATATGTTCATGGGCTAGGGCTTCGGCCAGCTGTCCGTCACGTTTTCGGATTGCATCTAGTATGGCGGCATGCTCCTGGCTTGATTTTTTTGCTCTGTCCGGAGCAGCTAAGGTGATCTTTCGCACTCGTTCCACATAGTGATGAAAATCAGAGAGTACATGATCCAAAATCTTACTGCCGCTGGCGCGATAGATTAATTCATGGAACTTGTTATCCAGCTCGACCAATTGTTCATAATGACTTCTCCTGGCATGAAATTCGGATAAGTACAATACCTCGTCCAAGGCCTCAATCTGCGTTTCTGTAATATGCTCACAAGCCCATCTGGCACACAATCCTTCCAGATAAGAACGAATCACATAGATATCATGAATGTCCTTTTGCGTAATGCCGGTTACATAGGCACCCTTATTCGGTATCATGGTAACCAGTCCCTCCAGTTCGAGCTGGCGTAAAGCTTCTCTAACCGGCGTACGACTAACCCCAAGCTCCATGCCGATGGTATTTTCCTTCAACTCTTCGTTTTCCTGATAAACCCCGGATAGTATATCTTCCCTCAGCTTATTGAACACACGACCTCGCAAGGAATATTTATCGGTCACTTCTTTATGAAGATCAAAATCTTCCAAAAAATTCCCTCCTTAACTTTACTTCAGGAATTGATATAAGCTACCCATAGCCTACGGGCTATGGGCAGCTGTCATAATATATTTTTATTACATGTTTTCAATGGTTTCCATCAGATAATCGGCAAACTGAGCACCGGTTGCACCAGTAGATCTTCCGGTAGTGAATACCTTGCGTTCAGTAACAGTACAGATATCAAGCGCACGATACATCTTGTCTGCCTCCTTGGTATAACCGATATGAGCCAGAAGCATCGCACCGGCACGGATCATACTGCAGGGATCTGCGTAGATATCTCTTCCCTCGTCCACCATACGGGGAGCAGAACCGTGAATTGCCTCAAACATGGAATATCTCTTACCGATATTGGCGCTGCCGGCAGTTCCGACACCACCTTGAAACTCAGCGGCTTCATCCGTAATAATATCGCCATACAGGTTGGGAAGTACAACCACCTGGAAGTCTTTTCTTCTCTTTTCATCCACCAGCTTCGCTGTCATAATATCAATATACCAGTCATCCGCTGTAATATTCGGATAATCCTGTGCTATTTCACGGAAGATGTCAAGGAATTTACCATCGGTAGTCTTAATGATATTCGCCTTAGTAACCGCAGTTACTCGAGTCTTACCGTTTGCTTTCGCGAATTCAAAGGCTGCACGAATAATTCTCTCCGTTCCCTGAGTGGTAGCAATTGTAAAGTCAACACCAAGGTCCTCAGTTACATGTACCCCTTTGCTGCCTACTGCATAAGCACCCTCTGTATTCTCACGATAGAAGGTCCAGTCAATACCCTGCTCCGGTATACGAACCGGTCTTACATTTGCAAACAGATCGAGCTCCTTACGCATTGCTACATTTGCACTCTCAACATTCGGCCACGGATCACCCTTTCTTGGAGTCGTGGTAGGTCCTTTCAGAATAACATGACACTTCTTTAATTCTTCCAGAACAGCCGGGGGAATTGCAGCATTTTCTACCGCTCTACGTTCAATGGTAAGACCATCTATAACGCGAAACTCAACCTTTCCTGCCTGAATATCCTTCTGTAACAGGTATTCCAGAATTCTCTGTGCCTGTCCGGTAATCGCAGGTCCAATTCCATCTCCACCACATACACCGATAATAATTTTATCCAGTGACTTATAATCGATAAAATCGCCTTGTGCCTTCATTACTTCTACTCTTTTTAACTGCTCCTCAAGCAACCTGCCAAATTGTTCTTTTGCTGCTTCAATTTTCTCTGCTGATATCATTGCATCCTCCATATATAACTTTATTCGATCGGCAAAGTATGCACTCTGCTCCATAAAGAATGTATTTTAAACGGTAGCCATCCTCTATTTTATTCTGGTTTAGATGGCTTGTCAATTTATATGTGAATCATCGACGATTTTTGCACCAAGTTCCTGTTCTGTCGAGCGAATGATCTCGATTAGCTCATCATCCGTGATAACCGTCACACGACCTTCGTCGTATTCCTTGTCAACCCATTCTTTGATTTTTTGAACAACCGGGTTATCCTTACCGATGGCTTTCTCGCCCTTCAGCTTATAATAAGTATTAATCCAGTGTGCTATTCCTGCCAGGCCGGAGGTGTTGGATACTGCCACTAACACCGGTCGGTTTAAGAATTTCTCAGTATCAAAAATATTATAGATCTCTTCGTTCTTTAGTAAGCCGTCAGCATGAATACCGGCACGGGTAACATTGAAGTTCTTCCCTACAAAGGGTGTTCTGGAGGGAACGCGATAACCGATCTCCCTCTCAAACCACTGTGCAAGATCCGTGATTGCCGTAGTATCCATACCATCCAGGGTTCCCTTTAATTGTGCATATTCGAATACCATAGCCTCTAACGGGGTATTACCGGTACGCTCTCCGATGCCGAATAAGGAACAGTTAACACCGCTGGCACCATATAACCAAGCAGTTGTTGAATTGGATACCGCTTTGTAGAAATCATTATGTCCATGCCACTCCAACCATTTGGAGGGTACACCGGCATGGGTCATGATACCATATATAATACCCTGAACGGATCTCGGAATAACCGCACCGGAGAAATTCACACCATAGCCCATGGTATCGCAGGCTCTGATCTTAACCGGAATATTATATTCCTTACTTAACTTCATCAACTCACTACAGAAGGGAATAACAAAGCCGTGAATATCGGAACGGGTAATATCCTCCAGATGACATCTTGCTGCAATTCCGGTCTCAAGACATTCTCTGACCACGCTCAGATAGTGGTTCATTGCTTCCTTTCTAGTCATCTTCATCTTGTAGAAGATATGATAATCGGAGCAGCTAACCAAGATACCTGTCTCCTTCATTCCGATGTCCTTTACTAATTGGAAATCGCTCTTACTGGCTCTGATCCAGGAGGTAACCTCGGGGAACTCATAACCCCTCTCCATACATTTATAGACCGCATCTCTGTCCTTCTTACTATATAAGAAGAACTCACTCTGACGGATCAAACCCTTCGGTCCGCCGAGACGATGGAAATAATCGTACATTGTTACTATCTGTTCTGTCGTATAGGGAGCTCTGGACTGTTGACCATCACGGAAGGTGGTATCTGTAATAAAGATTTCATCCGGAAGATTATGCGGAACAATACGATCATTGAAAGCTATCTTCGGAATCTCATTGTACGGGAACAGGCCACGAAAAGTGTTCGGCTCATCAACATCTACCAAGGTATAGATCGGTTCCTCGAGTTGCAATAGATTGTTGTGAGGATTGATATGGACTTTTCTTTCATTCATAATTATACTCTCCTATCTCAAAGTTTTGAATTTGTTCTATTGTATACAATAATACTTGTATTGTCAATAGCCTTTCATACTTTTTTTCTGCAGCACAGCATCGTACGAAAGCTTGCTGCAAAACCTATTGAAATAAGTACTGCCGACCGAAGATCAAAATATTGATTTTTCGTATCAGAAAGTGGAGTTTTCATTAGAAATAGAGCAATAAACAGTAATACAGAACCAATGAATACCAGTTTTATTATTTTCCCTGTCTGTTGAAACAGCTGCCGTTTCATTCTTGACTTCTCCTCCAATTAATTTACATATTTTAACATTTATTATAAAATATGTGGATCGAAAGTCAACAGAATACCCATATTTTTACATTCTTTTGTTATAAATTTTCATCGCATAAATATACAAAAAACCTCCCGGTTACCTGCTCCTTAACCCGGACATAGCTTCGGGTTAAGGAGCAGGTAACTGAGAGGTCTCATTTACAATGGTTTAAAATAACTTCATCAATAATTCATACACTACCGGTACCAGAACGGCCGGTAGTATATTACCACATTTAATCTTTTTGCCGAATATCATATTAATTCCGATACCAAAGATCAATATGGAACCAATAAAGGAAATGTTCGCCACCATCTGATCACTGAGATAGGGTTCTATGTATTTGGCGGATATCGTAATCAGCCCCTGATAGATACCCAAGGGAATAATTGAGAAAAAGACTCCGATTCCAAGGGTAGAAGCAAAGAATATAGCCACTGTACCGTCGATGATGGATTTGCCATAAAGGGTTAAGGCGTCACCGGACAGTCCATCCTGCAAAGAACCGATGATCGCCATCGCTCCGATACAGAAGAGCAAGGAACTATTGACAAAGCCTTCAACAAAGTTCTGCCCCTTCTCTCCCTTAACCTTCAAGGTAGCTTTAATCCATTCTCCTACATGATCCAGTCGTGTCTCGATATCAATCAGCTCTCCGATGAAAGCACCGATTGCCAACGATATAATCATCAGCATAACATTAGCAGTCTCTAAGCCATCTTTGTTCACTACAAATAGCCCCTGCAGTGCTCCGCTAATTCCAACAAACATCACAGCAAGACCGAGTGCATTCATAATTGTAGATTGAAATCTTTGTTTTAAACCTCCCTGAAGTATTAATCCTATGGTTGATCCAATCAGAATCGCAGCCATATTCGCAAGTGTCCCCAGCCCTATCATATCCGTCTCCATTCTGCCGATTCGTCCTCGGCCTTTATCGAGTAATTTATCCATCAGCAAAGTTCGAGGTAATTCTACCTTACCCCTGTAATATCCTTGACAACTTCACCTGCGATAATCAAACCTGCTACCGAAGGTACAAAGGAGATACTTCCAGGAATCTGGCGTTTTACGGTGCACCTCTGCTCTGAACCCGGAGGGCAGATGCAATTTGTCTTGCAGCTGAGCGACATGTCCTCTAAGGGTTTTCTTGCCTCTTCCTTCGAATATACTACCTTCAATTTCTTAACTCCTCTGTTCTTCAGTTCCCTTCGCATTACCCTAGCCAAAGGACAAACAGAGGTTTTATAGATATCCGTCACTTCAAACCGTGTAGGATCCAGCTTATTTCCGGCTCCCATACAGCTGATAATCGGAATGTTTTTCTCTTGTGCTCGCAGCACCAAATCAATCTTAGCAGATACGGTATCGATCGCGTCCACGATATAATCATACTTTGAAAAATCGAACTGATCTGCTGTATCCGGCATATAGAAGCATTGATGCACCTCTACCTGAGCTCTCGGATTGATCTCCAAAATTCGTTCCTTCATAACATCAACTTTATATTTGCCTACAGTCTTAATCGTAGCGATGAGCTGACGATTAACATTCGTAAGGCATACCTTATCATCATCAATCAGATCGAAGCTTCCAACACCACTACGGGCAAGCGCCTCTACCGTAAAACCACCGACTCCGCCGATCCCAAAGACTGCAACCCTGGAATTCTTTAACTTGTCCATTCCTTCTTTTCCCAATAGAAGCTCTGTTCTGGAAAATTGATTCATTCTAATATCTCTCCTTGTATCCTATTACAGTTTTAAATCAAAAACCGTATTAACTTATGAATTAATCGCGTCCACAATATAATAATTTGTTATTCCTACTATGTCAATGGATTTTATAGTTCTTATTATCGAAATGCGTAAAAAAGCTGTCTTACAACGACTCCGATGAGAAGCTCGTGCGAGACAGCTTTATTTTTTATTCTTAAACTGCTTCAAAACCATCCTTGCCTACGCCACATACCGGGCAAACCCAATCCTCGGGAATATCTTCCCACTTTGTTCCGGGAGCGATGCCACCATCCGGATCACCTAATGCTTCATCGTAAATGTAGCCACAAGCTGTACATTCGTATTTTTTCATATTATAACCTCCATTTCAATTAGTAGTTTAAACATGTCTCTGCAATAATATGTATATTCCTACGATAGATTTCGTAAGCTACGTACATAACAGTATCATAGCATAATTTCATGGAAATCTCAACAATAAAAAGAAAAATTAACCATTACAAACACAATTTTCTATGTTATAATAATATTGTCATCATATTTAAGACAGAATAGAACAAGCTATTAATAATTATTTGAATGGAGGTATTTTATGAAAGCATTTATAGAACGTAATGGATGTATTGGCTGCGGTCTTTGCTCCGATACCTGCCCTGAAGTTTTTCGTATGGATGCAGAAGGGCTTGCCGAGGTATATACCTCTCCTATTCCGTCGGATGCTGAGGCTTCTGCAAAGGAAGCAGAGGATAGCTGCCCGGTATCTGTAATCATGATCGAAGCATAAGTACATACACAAGAAAGGATGAGAACAATATGCTGAATAATGAAGTAGCTAAATTACTGAACGAACAAATCACGAAAGAATTATATTCCGCTTACCTTTATATGGATATGGCAAATTATTATGCCGACAATAGCCTTAATGGTTATGAACATTGGTTTTTTGTACAAATGCAGGAGGAAAGAGATCATGCTCTGTTATTCCGTCAGTACTTATTAAATAACGGTGAGGTCGTTAAGCTTGCCGCGATTGACGCTCCCGATAAAACCTACGAGAGCTTCCGTGATCCTCTGGTAATGTCTTTTGAACACGAACAGACCGTAACCGCTTCTATTAATAATATCTACGAAGCAGCTTATCGTAACAAGGATTTCCGTACCATGCAATTCCTCGATTGGTTCATCAAGGAGCAAGGGGAAGAAGAGAAGAACGCGGACGAGAATATTAAGAAATATGATTTATTTGGCAGCGATCCAAAGAGCTTATATATGCTGGATAATGAGATGAAGGCTCGTGTATATGCAGCACCCTCCTTGGTACTGGATTAGTCAACATCATATTATGATGCGGTAACATGAATCAATAAAGCGGCTTCCGAGGAAGCCGCTTTATTGTAATACTCGGTAATTATTTTGTCTCTAAGATATACTGATTTAAGATATTCTCTAACATTTCCTGTCTACCGGACTTGTTCGGGGTTGTGCCATTCTTCATAGCATATGCCTCTAACTCCTTGAAGCCAACCTTACCTTCTACGATATCCTTACCGATACCATCCTTGTAGCTTGCATAGCGATCTGCCTTGAAGCTCTCGAATACGCCATCCTCAAGTAACTTAGCAGCAACCTTTAAGCCTCTTGCGAATGCATCCATACCTGCGATGTAAGCGTAGAATAAATCGTCATCCTGGAAGGAAGCACGACGAACCTTGGAGTCAAAGTTCAAACCACCCTTATGAAGACCATCATTCAATAAAATCTCATACATTGCTAAGGTTGTATCATAAAGGCTGGTAGGGAACTGATCGGTATCCCAACCTAACATCGGATCACCGGTGTTAGCATCTACGCTACCAAGAACGCCATTAATTCTGGACATATTAAGTTCATGCTGGAAGGTATGCTGAGCTAAGGTTGCATGGTTTGCTTCGATGTTCATCTTGAAGTAATCCTGTAAATTATACTTTCTTAAGAAAGCAAGTACAGTAGCTGCATCGAAATCATACTGATGCTTTGTAGGCTCCTTCGGCTTGGGCTCGATTAAGAACTGACCGGTAAAACCGATCTCCTTTGCATAATCAACAGCCATCTGAAGTAATCTTGCAAGGTTGTCTAACTCTAAACCAGTATCAGTGTTAAGTAAAGTCTCATAGCCTTCACGACCACCCCAGAATACATAGTTCTCACCACCTAATTCCTTGGTGAGCTCCATAGCCTTCTTAATCTGAGCAGCAGCGTATGCGAATACGGTTGCATTGCAGGAGGTACCTGCACCGTGAACGAATTTATCATCACTAAATGCATTGGTTGTTCCCCATAAGCACTTGATTCCGGTACGAGCCATCTCTTCTTTGATTACTGCAACGATCTCATCTAATCTTCTATTGGTCTCTTCCAGAGTAGCTGCTCTGGGAGCGATATCCTGATCATGGAAGCAGAAGAAAGGAATCTGCATCTTCTCCATGAATTCGAAAGCGGAATGAACTCTTTCCTTTGCCTTCTGCATCGCATCCTCTGTATTATCCCAATCACGGTGCATCGTGGAACCACCGAAGGGATCATTACCCATATAGGTTAAGGTATGCCAATAAGACATAGCGAAGCGAAGCTGCTCCTTCATTGTCTTGCCCATTACTACTTCATCCGGATTGTAGTATCTGAATGCAAGCTGATTCTTACTCTGAGGTCCTTCATATTGGATTTTTCCAACGTTAAAATATGACATCTAAATATCCTCCTTTATAATATATATCTCTTTCCGATTAAGTTTGGTGTAGGAAAACGAATTCTTTCCTACATAAAAGTTCAGGAACTTAATTCCTTTTATTATTATAAAGCCTATTTGAAAAATTTACAACAACAATTTGTAAATTAATTAAACTAACTATAAAATTTATATTTTAATCATAGTAATTTATATTAATGAAAGCAAATGGAATTCTTTGAAATCCTTAATTCCACTGATGTTCCTTCCCTCCTTTGTTTATTATTCTTCATCACTTTAAAATTATACAACAAATCCACGAACAATCTTCTTAATCATAATTTTAAATATTTTATATTATTATATTGACATTACTGTGTGTCATACACTATAATGATAATAACAGTAACACAGTGACGCACAATATTATAGATTAGGAGGTAGACATGACAAAGAAGGAGGAAATACTATCCGGTCTTCTGCTGGAGCTCCGGCGCGGAACCATTGTTCTCAGTGTATTATGCCAACTATCGGCACCGACTTACGGTTATTCCTTGGTGCAAGACTTTAGTGACAATAATGTACCGATCGAAGCAAATACACTGTATCCGTTATTACGCAGGCTTGAGAAGCAGGGACTTCTCAAAAGTGAATGGGAGACTTCCGGGACGAAGCCAAGAAAATATTACATGCTAACTGACTTAGGGACTGAAGTATATCAGGAATTAAAGGAACACTGGCATGACATGGTAGAGAATATGAATCGATTAATGAAGGAGGGTCCGTCAAATGAATAAGAATCAAAATGATTATGTTGAAGATATGATAAATCGTTATATTTATCAGGTAACAAAGCATTTAAATCCTATGAACAAAAATGATATCGAAAGCGAATTGCGAACCTTGATTTATGATATGCTGGAAGCCAAAACCCATGGTAATTCTGCTTCCAAGGAGGATATCCTGTCTGTACTGAACGAACTTGGGAACCCATCAGAACTCGCCGAAAAATATCGTGATACCTCCAGGTATCTGATCAGCCCGGAGATCTTTCCGCTTTACTTGTTTGTATTAAAGATTGTGATTGGTGCTACTCTCTTCGGTATGTGTATCGCTACCGTACTTGAGCTGATTACCTCCTATCCCCATATTTGGTATAGCTATATCGGAGATTGGATTGGGGGGATGATCGGAAGCATCGGTATGGCCTTCGCATCCATCACGATACTTTTCGCAATTTTAGAGTGGAGGGGTGTAAACCTAAAGGAGTTCATTCCTGACTGGGAGGCCAAAGAGCTTCCACCGGTTCCGGTGAAGGAAGCAAATATCCCGATTGGCGAGCCGATTGCAGGCATTATCTTCAGTATCATCGGTATGGTAATCTTTATCTCTGCTCCACAATTGCTCGGTGCATATTATTATGACGGAGGTCTAATCGCCATTCCCGTATTTAACATGGATACCTTTCGCGTTGTTTTACCACTCTTCCTAATAACCATGGGCCTCGGTCTCTTGAAGAACATCTGGGAGCTGATCGATCGCAGATATTCCATTCCATATGCTTTATTTGTTTTTATCATCAATACAATCAGTACTATCTTAACCGTGATCATCTTTACCAGATTCGATATTTGGAATACAAGCTTTGCAAGTCGGGTGAATGAAGCCTTTCACCTAAATTTCAACTTCTCCGCTCTCTCTGCATGGGAGATGATCACAGAAAACTTTGTCATTTTCCTTGTTATTGTCTACTTGCTTGAGACCATAGCAATTATAGTGAAAACCTTGAAATACAATAACCACTTTGACTTTATGAATTATGTCAAATCGATGGATCAGAAATATAAGAATTAAAAGAACATGGGCTGTTACAAAACCTCAGATATGACACCAAGTGACTCATATCATCCTCTGAAAGGTTTTGCAACAGCCCATATTATCTTAATCATTCTCTTCAGATATATTTATCGATCATACTTCTTATTGTTCCAACAATTTGCGTACATTCAAGAGTCCCCAACCCTGTTTCTCCCAATGCTGTCCCAGGTTCGTTGCACAACCGCGCAATCTCAATTTGACCTCTCGATTGTTTAATTCAGGGTGTGCTCCAAGTAACAGTGCTATGGCTCCTGCCACAACCGGTGTAGCCATCGAGGTGCCGCTTTTTATGGTATACATCATTGGTACGTCCGTATAGGAATACTTCGTTTCTCCATTCTTTGTTTTTGGTGGATAACGACTGATATTACAAGAAATGATATTCGAGCCCGGTGCTACGATATCCGGCTTTTTGATACAGAAGGGGGTCGGCCCCCTCCCGGAATAATCCTTTGCCCGGGCATTCCCAAACACCTCAACAGCAACATTATCATCAGAAGATCCTACTGTAATCACCTTTCGACTGATCCCCGGCGTCGAGATGGACATGGGACCTGGACCGTTATTACCCGCTGCCACAACTACAACAATTCCACTGTCCCACACCGCATTGACCCCTTGAACCAGAAGCGAATTCTCATCCAGACTCTCCTTGGAAGCAGTCCCTACCGATATATTAACAATTCGGATATTGTATCTCTTACGGTTGTTAATAATCCATTGAAGACCGGCCAAAACATCCGAGATGTTGCCATCCCCCCGTTTGTCTAGCACCTTTACTCCAATAAAATTACACTCCGGAGCAATGCCCTTATATTTTCCTTTGGAGGAAAAACCGTTGCCACCAATAATTCCGGCAACATGAGTACCGTGACCGTTATCATCATAGGGTTCCGTTCTATGATTGATAAAATCAGCAAAAGCAGTCACTCGATTGCCACCTTCAATAAAGTCTTTATGTAAAGCAATTCCTGTATCAACTACCGCAACACCGACACCCCGACCAAAATATCCGTTCTCGTGAGCCCATCTACTTTCGATGATATCACCGACTCGGTTCATTTGTGCCGTGATATGGGTATCCAGTTCATAGCGGATCAATCCCTCCATCGACTTGATATCATCCAACCGATCTTCCTCAACCTCTATGACACAGGCATCGATCATCGGCAGTCTATATTTAATATAGCCAAATTTCTCTATGCTCTGCAGACGATCTTCACAATCAGATCCGTAGATAATAATTTGGATTTTATGCTTTTTGACCATTCAATCGCTCCATCGTTTTTGTATTATCCTATTCCGTGGGCTTAGTCAATATACGCATTATCGGATCAATTCTGTATTAGTAACGATATAGCATAGGAAGGGTAATATAATTGACCGGCTCAGATTAAGAAATTGGGTTTTCTAGCAAAAATAGAGATAAGGCAGATCAAGGATGAAAAACACGAACTCCTCACCTGCATATCAAGGTCACGATACAATTTATTTATGACCATGATATGCAGGCTCGTCAAACATCGTGCTTTTTCATCCTTAAGCCTTATCTCTACTTTTTAAGAAAACCTACAATTTCTTAATAATTCGCCTTGCAATCACATTACCCATACTATGCTATATCTGTTATCAAAAAGTAAATTCTATTTCATCAAGAAATGAGATCACCTGTATAAATCGACAGTAATAATATACGACATTAATCTCCCCACGCGATACGATAATACTTTTTTCGTTGTAGTCGCTTCTGAGATGGGGGGATATCCTTGGGAAAAATTAGTTCCAATGATAGGCATGCGGGGTTAGTGGAGTGCTTTGTTATAGAGCTTACGGTATTCAGAGGGGGTATGATTTAATTTCTTTTTAAAGACCTTACTAAAGTAACTGATCTCGCTAAAGCCGGTGCGTTCACAGATTTCCTCCACTGACAATTCGGTATCTCGAAGCAGGGTGGAAGCCATAGTAAGGCGCAGCTGGATCAGATACTGATTGACGGATTGTCCGGTATATTTCTTAAAATCATTCAATAATGAGGTTCGATTGGTATGAAATTCTTCCGCCAGGCGCTCTACGGTTATCTTCTGGTTATAACTGGATTGCAGATAATAAATCACATCAACCGCGAGTCTGGAATATGTATCATAGTGGAGTAGTTCACTCATCTCCTCCTCTTCCTCCTGTCTTGCCAGACAGAACAGTATCTCAAACAGATAGGATCTGCTTCGACACGGCCAGCAATTGGAATCCTGCTTCATCAAGAGCTCCTTTAACAAAGTTAGCTTATGTTCGATCATTGCCGAATCAATTGTATGTAGTGACAATATCTTTAATGTCGGTGCTGCTTCCGGCAGGAATTGCAGCATATAATAGAGATCCTGCTGCTCTGTCATCGAAAGCTTCCTTACCGGATCATTGATGATCTCCATGGTAAATGTGGAATTTATGACCTGGGGATGAAACCATACTATGCGTACCGCCTCTTCTTCAATATGATAAAAGGTAATCTCATCCTTCTCATTCATACAGATTGTACTCGCTCCGGTAAGTATGAATTCTCTTCCATTCATTACAAAATGGCAGCTTCCCGACTTAATATAGATTATTTTATAAGACTCCCCTGCTGTTTTCTCCTTAAGCCCCTCGAGACCCTCGGTTACTTTAGCCGGAAATAGATAGCCTATATAATGGTTAAATCCGATGGTAGAATACGTCATAAAAAGCACCTACAATTCATTCTAATATTTGACAATATTATAATGGATTGCAGGCGCCTTGTAAACGAAAGATTTATTACTTTGTAATTGTACCGTCGAGATCCCAAAGATCTTCCCAATCATTGGCACCTTCCCACAAGAAGACCTGACCTTTAATTAAGCGGTTGTTCTTGTCAACCCCCGCTAAAATATCCATTTCCTCCTTCGTTAAAGGATCTTCCGTGGTACATCTCAAATTGCTGACATATTCATTCTCTCGTACGGAAAACGGGATCGGTACCTGTCCTCGTTGCACAGCCCATTTAATACAGACTACAGCCGGATGAACATTATGTGCTTTCGCTATCTCCACCAACTCCGGAACCTCAATATCTGTGATATCATCCTCCGTTTTGTCACGATCCGGTCTGGTTGGTGAACCGATTGGACAGAAACCAATTGGCTGTATCCCCTTCTCCACACAATAATCATACAACTCCGGCTGTTGGAAGCACGGATGTAATTCCATTTCAATCGCAACCGGTTTGATCTTACACAAAGGAAGCACTGCCTCTAATTTTGGAATTGTCATGTTAGACATACCAATGAATCGAGTTAATCCCATTTCTACCAATCTTTCACATTGCCTCCAGGTTTGCATAAATTCATCCACACTGAAGGGCTTTGAATCCGGATTACGGGAATCTCCACTGCAGCCCGGTGCATGATAATTAGGAAAAGGCCAATGCACGAAGAACAGATCAATGTAATCCAATCGCAAATCCTTTAAGCTTTTCGCACAGGACAAAAGGACATCTCCCTTTCCGTGCATATCATTCCATACCTTTGTTGTGATGAACAGTTCCTCCCTCTTAACCGTGTTCTTATCAAAAGCAGCTTGGAACACCTTACCAATCTGATCTTCATTGCCATAGACAGCCGCGCAATCAAATAACCGATATCCGGCTTCAATTGCTCCTGCTACTGCATCAGACACCTGTTCCGGCGAAAAACGGTCGGAGCCAAAGGTTCCCATTCCAATTCCAGGCATATAATCACCTGTATATAAGAGTTTCTGAGGTACCGATTTGGGATCAATAAACGTTGCCATATTTTTTCTCCTTTTTATATATTATTGTGGGTATTAATTTTTTCAATCTTAATCTGTGGCATTAATTCTTGCATATCGCTCTCTAAGAAGAAGCCGGTTTCCATTCGCATAGCATTTGCTGCTGAGATCGCACTTGCCAGCTTAATGGTATCTTCTATGTTCATTCCTCTGGAAAAACCAACTGCAAAGCCTGCAATCATAGAATCTCCACAGCCCACCGTGTTCACTGCTTCGATCTTCGGTACTATCGCTCGGTATACCCCTTCCTTGCAGACGATGAGAGAACCTTCCTCGCCGCAGGAGATTACTACTACCTCGATTCCTTCCTCGGTATGAAGTCTGGTAGCCGCCTTAATGATGTCCACTTGGCTGTTCAGGCTATCTCCGGTCAGTGCTCTGAGTTCCTCCAGATTTGGTTTAATTAAGGTTGGTCCGGCTATCAATGACTCCTGTAGTAACGTTCCACTGGTATCCAAAAGTACCTTCTTATTATGCTGCCTAGCCATCCTGATCATCTCCTGATACAAGGAGCTATCCACACCACTTGGAACACTTCCTGATATTGTAATGACAGAGCAGTCACCTAATCGTTCGGTATACTTCTTTAACATCTTTTTCTTATCATCTTCTGTAACATGTATACCCGGCTCCAGAAATTCTGTCTGAGTATGATTGGTTTCATCATAAATATTGATACAGGATCTACTCTCTCCTCTGATATGCACAAAATCACTTTTTATATTCTGTTCGATTAGTGCTTCTTCGATGTAATTGCCCGCATGTCCGCCGACAAATCCTGTAGCAAGCACCTTTTCCCCTGCGATGACTGCAACCCGGGAAACATTCAGGCCTTTTCCACCGGCAGAATAAGTGCATTCCTTCACGCGGTATACACTTCCGGGTTGGAAATGATCTACCACATATCTCTTATCAATCGCTGCATTCAGCGTAACCGTTAATATCATAGCGCTACAAGAATCCTTCCTGTCAATCTTCATTGACCAGCAATACTTTCCCATTTACCAATCCCGGTGTCTTAAACAGTTGGAAGGCTTCCTGAGCTTGACTCATGGGCAGCTTGTGAGAGATTAGCCCTTCATCGAATTTTAACTGCCCTGTTGCAAAGTAATATGCTGTCAATTCCCATTCCTTACCCGGAAACGGCGCACTGTAAGACATCCAGGATCCTGTAAGCTTAAATTCCTTGCGGTTCATATTCTCCCATAGCTTCTGGCTAAATTCGAGCTTCACATGAGGAGTCCCGATAAAGCATACGTGCGATTTCTTACCTGCTAATTCGAAGGACATGTACATAGTAGGTGCTGCTCCGGCCGTTTCATACACAAAGTCATAGCCTTTTCCTTCCGTATAAGCCATTGCTGTTTCCATAAAGTCTTCTTTGGTTGTATTAACTACCTCATCCGCACCGAGTCGCTTGGCAAGTGCCAGTCTCTCGTCATTAATATCAAATACGACCACCTTTCTGGAGCCGTATATCTTTGCCCATTGCATGGTGAATAAACCGATGGTTCCTCCACCCAATATAGCAACATATTTTCCACCTTTATAATCGTTCAGCAAAAGACCATGAAGCGCCACTGTGGAAGGTTCAAACATAGCCCCTTGTTCATAAGATATACTTTTATCAAAAACGACTGCATTTCTTTCCGGGATCACCACATAATCTGCATTGCTCCCCTGTTCTCTGGAGCCTATGAAGCTATAATGCCGACATAGAGAATAGTTACCGTTCTGGCAATCCTCACATACCATACAGGGTAATAAAGGAGCACCCGATACTCGATCTCCTACCTTAACCCTTGTGACTCCCTCACCAATCTCCACAACCTCTCCCGCAAATTCGTGTCCTAATACAATGGGGTAAAAGTGTACTCCGTTTTCCAAAACCCTAGGTTTATCGGACCCGCAGATACCTGAGACCTTCACACTTACCTTTACCGTTCCCGGCTTAGTAATCGGCTCATCATAATCCATATAGCGGACATCTTCATTTGCACATACCACAGCTGCCTTCATTTGCTTACCTTCCCTTCATTATACTTTTCAAATTCTGATATAACTCAATATATGTTTTATACTGCTCCTGATATAGCGCATGAAGCTCCAAATTCGGTTGATGATATCGTTTCACCTTTACTGTTAAATGTACCGCCTCTTCGAAATCTCGATACATTCCAACACCAACTCCTGCTAATATTGCCGCTCCGAGCGTTGTTGCCGTATCGGACGAGGGTACCGCGATGGGCTTTCCGGTCACATCCGCCTTAATCTGTGTCCATAACAGAGAATTCGCTGATCCGCCCATGGCTCTCAGTTCTCCAACCTCTGCTCCGGCAGCACCGGCTACCTCCAGATTATGCTTCAGGGCAAAGGCAACTCCCTCCATTGCTGCTCGCACAAAATGTCCCTTTGTCTTGCTATAATCCAGTCCGTAATATACGCCCTTGGCATGGACATCCCAAATCGGTGAGCGTTCTCCTGCCATATATGGAAGGAAAAGCATACCGTCACAGCCGGGCTCCACCTTGGCTGCAATGTTATTCAACAGCTCGAAGGATGTGCTTTTGTCTCTCTTCGCTTCTTCTCTCTCATAATCGGCAAACTCACGTTCAAACCACCGCATGACTCCGCCCCCTCCGGTAGTTCCTCCCTGAAGAAGCCAACGATTAGGAACCACATGATAGCTAAGGATCAGTCTGGGATCAGCGCTGTATTCTTCCAGGCAGATACTCATCCCCCCAGCTTGGCCTCCCTGTTCCTGTGTCTCATTGGGATGTATTACTCCGGCCCCAAGTGTTCCGCAGGCTGCATCCAACCCTCCTGCCACTACAGGAGTTCCCACTGCCAGACCGCTGAGCTTTGCGGCCTCCTCTGTGATATTACCTACTACCTGATGGCATTCATAGATATCCGGAAGCAGCGTACTTGAAAAGCCTAAACGATCACACATTTCCTCGTTCCAGGTTCCGGTATGCATGTCAAAGCAATGCAGACCATATCCCTGCGATTTATCCTGACTTAATACTCCGGTTAACCGATACACAATAAAACTGTTCGATTGAAGTATTTTATACGTATTTTGGTAGACCTGAGGCATATTTTCCTTATACCATATGATCTTAGCAGTAGTATAGGATGCTTGCAGCGAATTACCTGCCAGCGCAAAGATTGCATCCTCACCGACTTCATTGTTTAATCTTTTACAGATACTATCTGCTCTGGTATCCATCCAAATCGGTGTATTTGTTAAAACCTTGCCTTCTTGATCAATGGCGATGGCTGACCAGCTCTGTCCGTCAACTCCGACTCCGGCAATTTCATCCTTGTCGATACCCGAACTATGGATTGTAGCCTTCACGGTACGGCAGATAACCTCCCACCATTCCTCCGGGTTTTGCTCCACATGACCCTGCTGAGGATAATAAACCTTATATTCCCCGTTTGCACTGGCGATCACTTCGCCGTTACGGTCAAAGACCGCTACTTTGCATGCACTGGTTCCAACATCAATTCCAATTAAATATTGTTTCACACATACCCTCCCATCAGCAACTTGCTCCAAGTAGTCGTAACGTTTCGCCTACCAGTATAAAAACACCTCTCTAATCAGTTACAGTTTTCTGATCGAATTACCTTCAATAATATCTGTCTGTAATTTCAGAATCTGGTATTCCTGTTCTCCAACCTTCTCCGTATCCCGAATTCGCTTTAGAATTAGCTCGGCAACCTTTTGCCCGATTTCTTTCATCGGCTGTGTTACAATCGTTAATTTAGGCCTGCATGCTCTGGCAAATTCAGCATTATCAAAACCGATTAAGGAAAGCTCCTCCGGAATCTTTATTCCCATTTCATTGAGTCCAATAACTGCTCCCATGGTCATTTCGTAATTAGCGATTACTACGGCCGTCATATCCTTATTATTGTTCACAAGCCTCTCCATACATTTAACACCGCTGTTGATCGTATAATCACCATGCTCGATCAGACGTTCCTCCGGTACGAAGCCGGCTTCCATCAAGGCAAGCTTATAACCAAGCATTCTTTCCTGTGCTGTATAGATGTCTTCTGGACCTCCGATTATACCTATCCTGGTATGTCCGTTCTCGATTAATTTCTGGACAGCATTTTTTACAGCGGATAGATTATCCACTAGAACATAATCACAATCAATCCCATTCAGCTTGCGGTCAATCAGAACGATCGGTTTTTTTGTTCTGTGAAAACAGCTCAAATGAGCCCCGTCTGAATTCACCGGCATATTAATTATCCCGTCAACTCTCTTACGATATAGGAATTCTACCGCTCTTTTCTCCAGCTCCTTATCCGTTCTGCAATCACAGATAATCGTTGCATAACCATGACTTCGTAAGGTATCCTCCATAGCCGTAATTATCTCTGCACAAAAATTATTGTTTAGCTCCGGTATCACAACCCCGATTGTTTTCGTCGTATTTGTTTTTAAGCCTCTGGCTACTTCATTTATCTCAAAATTCAAATCGATAATAGCAGCTTCGATTTTTTGTCTGTTCTCTTCTCTTACACTGCCACCGTTTAAATAGGAAGATATCGTTGCAAGCCCCAGTCCGGTATGCTTTGCGATATCCTTGATTGTTGACGCCATGATAATCTACCTGCCTTTATATAAAATAATCAAACTGTTATTGACTATTTTAACACTTTATTGTTACAACCGCAAACGATTATACGGCTTTTCACCAGCTCCTTGACCTTCTTCATACCGGCCTGCCCATAACTCTTTGGATCAAAGGTATCCGGCTTTTCATTTAATAGCTCCTTTACGCCATCGGTATAAGCAGCTCTTAGCTCTGTAGCGAAATTAACCTTGCATATCCCTCGTTCAATGCAGTCTCTGATGTCTTCATCACTTAATCCGGATGCCCCATGCAATACAAGTGGGATCGATACAACCTTCTTAATCTCAGAAAGCCTTTCTTTATCCAATACCGGAGTCCCCTGATAAAATCCATGTGCTGTACCGATTGCAATAGCAAGAGAAGTAATCCCCGTTCTCTCAACGAATTCTTTGGCCTGTATAGGGTCCGTATTCGTATCCGCTTCTGCCGTCAAATCATCCTCCTTGCCACCGACCTTACCCAGCTCCGCTTCTACTGGAACGCGGTTCGCCTTCGCTACATCAACGACCTTTCGGGTGATTTCAATATTAGTCTCGAAGGCTTCATGGGATCCATCAATCATAATTGAGGTATATCCCTCGTTCATAGCACTGATTGCCAGTTCATAGCTGCTCCCATGATCCAGGTGTAGTGCTACCGGAACCGATGCCTTCATTGCTTCTGCTTTGACGATAGCTGCAAAGGTCTCTAAGGATCCATATCTTACGGTCGACGGAGTGGTCTGAAGCATAACAGGCGCATTGAGTTCCTCCGCTGCTGCAATAACAGCCTTCACCATCTCCATATTTTCAACATTAAATGCTCCTATGGCATATTTCCCACGTTGCGCATCCAAAAGCATTTTTTCTGATGTTACGAATGACATATTCTTATCCTCCTTGTTTCTTATCATTTCACGAATATTTGCATCATATCCGAAACGTTTCTGTTTATACTTTATTATATTATTATAAAAAACGGATGTCAACCAGATATCTCATCATTTTAGCCTGATTTCAGCCCATAATTTACCATTAATTGATGTACAACAGCAATATCGCCTTAAAAAGCCGGGTAAGATAGCTATTGACATCATATCCTTAAGTAGATATGATATTCTTATCGGAAACGTTTCAGTTTTCATTATAAATAAGGAGGAAGAACAATGTTAAAAGGAATACCACCTATCTTATCCCCAGAATTATTGAAGGTATTGTGTGAAATGGGGCATACTGATGAACTTACCATCGGTGACGGCAACTTCCCCGGCCACACTTACGGCAAGAAGGTCATCCGCATGGATGGACATGGAGTGCCGGAGCTTTTGGATGCCATTCTTCAGGTTTTTCCGTTGGATCGCTACGTGGATAAGCCCGTGACATTAATGAGTGTTGTAAAGGGAGATAATGCAACCACTCCTATTTGGGATACTTATAAAGATATCGTTGCGAAATACGATGACAGAGGTAGCGATTGCTTTGAGGAAATAGACAAATGGGATTTTTATGAAAAAACCAGAACAAACTCGACCGTAGTAATCATGACCGGAGAAACAGCGATTTATGCGAACATCATCTTGAAAAAAGGTGTTGTTACACCAGTGTAGAGAATTGATGTGTTACTATGGAGAATTTTCAAAAAGAATTATATAAAGAAAAAGAGATACGAGGAGATGCTATGTTTCCGGTAGGTTTTTATCGGATTACTGACATATCATGCGTACAGATACTGCCCTATCACTGGCACAAGGAATTTGAAATCCTATATATGACGAAAGGCTCCGCAATTTTTCAAGTTGATGATGAAGCATATGAGATTGAAGAGGGGCAGGCAATCTTTATTAACGGAGGCAGACTTCATTCCGGAGCAACAATAAACGGACAAACCTGTAGTTATGATGCCATCGTATTTGAACCAGAGGCTTTGGTCGGTTTTCATGATAAATGTATCGAATATCTGAATGACATCTCCATGAATAGAATCATGATCCAATGTTATTATTCAGGCGAATCCCCCTGGGAGCAGGAGCTACTGCGTAACCTGCAAGAAATAACCTTGAGCCTTGCTACACACAGCTATGGTTATCATCTGGCTGTGAAGGGCAGACTATTACTGCTATTTTCTATCCTATTGTCCAATGGGGCTTATCTCACCAATACCAAAGGAAAATCCTCCGTAACCGAAAATATCACACGACTGAAAAAAGTAATTCAATATATTCAGGAGCACTACCAAAGTAAAATTACGATTGAAGATCTGGCTTCGCAGTTGAGTATGAGCAGGCATTACTTTTGTCGATTTTTTAAAAAAGCAACCGGAGTGACACCCTTTGATTATATCAATTCATATAAAACTGACCGTGCAGCCGCACTGATTGAGACAACGGATCTTAGTATCATGGAAGCAGGTATGGACTCCGGGTTTGATAATTTCAGCTATTTTATTAAGACCTTTAAAAAATATAAAAAAGTTACTCCTTCCGAATACAGAAGGTTGCATTGTTGAAGTCTCCTAAAGAATTGCGCTACCCGTGCTGGAGGTATATAAAAGTAGGCTGATCCACTATTATATAGATCAGCCTACTCCCACTTAGAAAATATTTATTGTCTATGAAATAATTTAACACAATACATTCAAAATCCAATGTCTTATATTTTACTCTTTAACTTTTTCTTTATTTCTTATTCTTTATCTCTTATTCGTAATCTCGTTCTCCTCAGCTCTTACTCTGTATCACTTATTTTTCCCTTTATTATATTAATCTTATATTCTCGATTTGGAAGCATTCCGGGGTAGCTACCCTCTTTATCGACAATCGTGAGTTCTTGTGTCTTCTGGGACCAGGTGAGTCTGGTAATCGCATAGGCATCTTCCTCGTATCGATAGCTGTTACCCTCATCCTCATAAAGCTCGAATTCAGAATCCTGACCCGTATAGACACGTAGTTCAATCGGAGCCTCAGGCAGCTCATCCACATAATTCATAAAGCAGGTCATCGGAAGAATGCTACCGGCCTTCACATAGAGCGGAATTCGATCGATGGGTGCTTCAGCACGGATAGTCTGTCCTCCTTCGTAGTACTCATTTGTCCAAAAATCGTACCAATTTGCTCCATCCGGAAGATAAACACTACGAGATTTCGATATGCCTTCAAGAGGCATAGAATCTACCTCATAATACATTGGTGCCGTCACAGGACATACCAACAGACTCTCACCGAACATAAACTGATCATCGATTTCTCTTGCTTTTGCATCCTTTGCAAAATCAAAGGCCAGCATTCTGAATATCGTGTAATCATCCTTCCATACCCTGCCCGCCATGGAGTAGATATACGGCATCAGCTCATAACGTAAGTGATTCGCCTTAATCAGAGCATCATAAAAAAGCTCTCCCTGCTTTCCAAAGTACTTTAATTCTCTTCTGAAATCAGTTCCATGACTTCGAAACACCGGTAGAAAGCAGCCATATTGAAACCATCTGGTGAACAATTCACAGTATCCCAGATCCTCATAGCCTTTCTCATAATCACCGTTCCAGAACCATTGTAAACCCTTCTTTACGAAGAATGCACCGATATCAAGAGTCCAGTAAGGCAAACCACTGGCGCAGAAATTAAGTCCTGCTGCTAGCTGCCTTTTCATCGTAATCCAGTTCGCTGAGATGTCACCGGACCACAATATTGTTCCGTATCTTTGCTGACCGGTATAGCCGTTTCGTGTAAGATTGATCACACGCTTTTCACCCGATACCTCTCGCTGCCCTTCATATATCGTTCTGGCATGATACAAGCCATAGGCGTTGGTGAACTGTGCAGAGATCGACTGACAGGAGGCTTCATAAAACTCATGGTACATAGTGCTTGCTTCCGGTTCTCCCAGGTGATTCCATTCCGGAGTGAAGGGCTCACTGGAATCACACCACCAGGCGTCGATACCATGTGTGAACAGTCCTTCGTCGACTTGCTTCCAGTATAGTCTTCTTCCCTCTTCCATAAACGGATTATAGATACTGCTGCCCGGCAGCAGTAATTTGTTATCCTTGAATTCTTTGTAATTGTCACAGTCCTCGCTCATATTCGGCCAAATTGATATCATCAAATTAGCATGCTCCTGATGGAGCTGATCCATCATTTCCTTCGGATTGCCAAAACGCTTTTGATCCAGGGTTTTCTGTCCCCACTGATCTCCCTCCCAGGAACACCAATCCAGTACAATACCGTCAAGGCCAATGCCTGCCTCTCTGTACTCTCTAACCAGATCAATCATCTCCTGTGCCGTCTCATATCGTTCCTGGGATTGAATAAAACCAAAAGCCCATTTGGGAAGCATGGTAGCTTTTCCGGTCAGAGAACGATAGCCGTGAATTACTCCATCCATGTTCTTACCATAGATAAAATAATAATCCATTTCCTCATCGGCTTCTGTGTATAGATAGGAACCGAAATGAGTATCATTAAATATCATAGGGGAGTAGGTATCAACCAGTATACCATAGCCCAGGCTGGAAACCAGCATGGGAATCGCTATCTTTTTATTTGCTTGATGAAGGAATACCGTCGTACCTCTAAGATTGAGATGACCTTCCTCCTGCTGACCAAGTCCATAGATCGCTTCCTCCTCACCCCACTCCAGATGCAGTCTTGTTCTGTAAAGCGTTCGGTCAAAAACCTTAGCCGCTTCCCTTACTACCTCCTTAATTCCGTCCGGTGTCACGACCTTTTCTATCCTTGTATTCTCATCAATCAGCGAAGTATAACAATCAAACTCCTCTAAATCCTTACTCTCAAAATCACGTTCCTTAAGAAGAAGCCTACCATCTCCTTCATAATATTGGATGGAGGCAGTGGCCTTATTAATTCTCAGCAAAAGTCTGTCTGTTCTTAGAATGACATCCTGCTCCGTCTCCTCATGACTCCATTTTCCGTCGACTTCTTTCTTAAGAATTCCAGGCTTCTCAGACGCTGAGAATGAAGCCTTCCGCGTATATACCACCCGAATAATATCCTGTGACTTCGGTTCCAGCTTAAGCATGCCATGATCTGAATACAGAACGAGTGCATCCTGAATACGCTCCACTTTATTAATTGCTCTATCCGCACGTTTTATTACTGATAACATACTACCTCCATTGTACTGCCTGGCATTTCAGACTGAGTATTCAATATTGAATCAATACTAAATTAGCCTATCACCGCCTGAGTATTCAATTACTTCTATACTAATTTAGCCTATATTGAACGGAATTACTTTCATTATAATGATATATAATAACACAATATTGATCTGATATATTTCATTATTTATATTTCATCGGTTCACTTAACCTTTTACTGCACCTGAGGTCATACCGGATACAATATATTTTTGACCTAAAAGATAAATTAATATTACAGGAATACTCGTCATGACAATATCGGCGCAGACCAGGTTCCAATCCTTAAAAAACATACCAAAGAAATTATAAACGGATAGGGTCATCGGCCACTTGGTAGAACTGCTTAAAAAGTAAAGCGGTGAGACAAATTCATTCCAGTTATTCAAAAAAGTAAGAACAACAACCGTTGCAATGGCAGGCTTCAGAAGCGGAAATACTATGGTAGCAAATAATCGTAGTGCACTACAGCCGTCAATAATTCCGGCTTCATCGAGCTCAACCGGTATCTTGGAGATAAAACCATAGATCAAGAATACGGAAAAAGGTATCTGCATAGCCGCATACAATAAGACGATACCAAAACGTGTATTATTGAGATTAAGAAACACCATGACCCGAACAAGTGCAACATAATTGATCGGCATAGTAATCCCCATAACGAGGAATAGGTAAAGGAGCTTTGTTAATTTCGTCCGATTACGGGACAATACATAAGCTGCCAATGAGGAAAACAGACAGCAGATTGCTACACTTCCTATGGTATAAATGCTACTATTTATAAAAGATTGCAACAGCTTTCCCTTCTCAAAAACGATGGAAAAGTTACTAAGCTGAAGCGGTAATTCAGGGAGATTTAGATTCATATCAGAGGCCTTCAGACTGGTTTTTAGCGAGTTAAATAGAATCAATAATAAAGGTGCCAAGGATATAACTGATATTGACCAGGCGATCAGATTTCTTATCACTGCTTGAAGCACTTTTCGTTTCATCACTCCACCACCTCATCCTTCGTCATTATTTTAATCATGAAAACACCAATTACGACCATAAACACAAACATAACAGAGGATAATGCCGTTCCTACCGCATACTGTCCGGTACCAAATTTCTTAAATACTGCCGTATATAACACCTCCGTGGTGGTCTTTCCCGGACCTCCGTTTGTCAGAGCATAGATCATATCAAATACCTTTAGTCCATAGATTACATTTAAAACAGTCGTTGTCGCCAAAGTAGGCAGCAAAAGCGGAAAGGTAATAAACCGAAATTTCTGCATCCCGTTTGCTCCATCAATACTGGCTGCCTCATAATATGTAGTGGAAATTGATAAGATACCGGCAATTAATATTGTCATAATATAACCCGTCCCTCTCCAGATGTCTACAGCCATTACGGATCCGAAGGCCAATTCGGACGTAACCAGCCATTTACCGGCCAAGAAGTCCAACCCCACAGAACGTAAAAAAATATTCAGCAAACCGCTTGCCGGGTCGAGAATGGATTTAAAGATCATACCGATAATCAAGGTTGATAGGATAGACGGCATGAACATAATTCCTCTATGAAAATTCAGAAACTTGATTGATTTCGTAAGTAATAATGCAAGAATTAGCCCTAACAGATTCTTCCATATTGTTGTGATGAATGTAAATTTTAAAGTATTACTTATAATTGCCATATAATCTTCATCCGATGAAAATACCAGTTTAAAATTATCCAGTCCCACAAAGTGCAGCTTATCGGAATATGCGGACCAGTCCGTAAAAGAATAACCGATACCAATTAAACCTGGGATTACAAATAAAACAATATATAACAATAAGGCTCCGAATGTGAAATAAACTGGATAAACCTTTTTCTTAATCATAGCTATATTCCTCCTGCTCAGCAAATGAGGCCGTCTTGTCACAGCATTAAGACGGCCTCATTATTACTTTATAACTAGTTAGCCCAAGCCGAATCACTTGCCGCTTTTGCCTGATCCGCTCTCGTTTTATCGATTGTCTCAAGTACCTCTTCCGGCGTCATCTCACCTAGCAACAGTGCAGATAGGTTCGTACCAATATCCATCCATTGCGGATTTACATATTTAACTGCTGTCTGAAGTACGGTGGCATGATTCGGATATCGATTATAGAAATCCTTGATGGTATCTGTGTATTTTGACGGAGCATTACTGTAAGGTAGCTTATTGAATTTCGGAACATTATCTGTCATGTATTGCAGACTAGCATCCGATGCAATATATTCAAGGTATTTCTTTGCAGCCTCCATATTCTTAGAGCCTGAGAAAATGAAACGTGAAGGACCGGAGGGGTTCATATTCAGTGTCTGATTATCTGCTAACGGCATTACAAAATATCCGATGTCATCGACACTAAAATTGGGATCTACCGCATTTACTTCCGCACCAAAGCCTTGATTCGCAACGGTCATAACATATTCGCCGGAAGCAATATTCTTCGCTGAGTCAGCATAGGTATTTGACATATAATTATCACCCCAATAGCCTGCATCTGCCATCTCCTTGATCTGAGTCAGAATTATCTTCATGGTCGGATCCTGGACCAATGTCGTTTCATTCTTGTTTAGTTTGTCAAACAAGCCGGGAGCAGCAACCTCTGCTTTCACCGCAGTCTCCGGGAACCAAAGAACATGATGCCAGCCGTCGGATACACATTCATAAATCGGTATCTTTCCTGCTGCAAGAATTGCATCACAAACCTGTTTGAATTCAGCATAATTGGTCGGAATTGACAGGTTTAACTCATTAAAAACTTTTTTATTATATGCGATTGCCCATACGGAAGACAAGTCCTGAGTCGGTTGGCCATACAGTTTACCATTTACCGATAACTCAGCTGCTGCCAGAGGATCAACCTTACTAACCCAGCTCTCACCGGATAAGTCAACTGCATTTTTCTCAACATTGAATTGAGTAACAATATCGAACTTACCGCTTTGGCCTCCAAAAATATCAGTGCATTCGCCTGTATTGAGCTTTGTCATTAATATACTGCTGTATTGATCCGACGGTACAATTTGATAGTCAATTTTAATACCGGTTTCCTCTGTGAACTTCTTTCCCAATTCTATTTCTGCATCCTGAACCCAGTCCTGGCTCGCCATGAATGAAATTGTTATATCTTCCTTCACAGTCTCAGTCTGAGTATCCTTAGCCGGTTGTGTCGCTACCGCCTGTTCTTTCCCTGTTGTATTACTTGCTGTTTCCTTTGGTTCCCCCTTGGAACCACATGCCACTAATAATAATGACAAGGTAGCAACCAACCCTAAGGCAAGTACTTTTTTCAAGTTTTTCATAAATCCCATCCTTTCTTATCCTCTTTGCTATTTAGCATTATGCCCAATAACCATGATGCTTCGCAGATCTTTTTATACATTATTGACATTCCAATGCTATGACTTTATTATAGATGTTGAAGTCTGAGATAGGAATGTATAATCTATCCCTGATATATGTAATTATTTTACCTACTACCAAAGTGTCGAAAGGATAATCAATAATATGAATAAACAAAAAAGTATACAATCTACTTTGTTCATTACATATTTCTACATTCTCTTCGCTTTAATGATAACACTTATGGTATTCTTTAACATATCCGAAACAAAAAAAATAAAAAATAACGCCTTCAAGCAATTGAATCAGAATGTGAATACCATATCCTCGTATATCGATGATGAGGCCAAAACACTAAATACGGTAGCTCAAAATATTGCGTATTCCAATCTCATCAAGAAGCGCTTTACCAGTTATTTAGATGCAGAGAAATATGCATATATTACCGATCAGGGTACTGCTTATAATAATCTTCAGAACACAAAGGTATTGATTGATATCCTCATCGCGATTCTCGGTCCGAACCAACCCGTTGTTCAGATTTATCTCTATTCTCTTGATAAAGGTGTCTTTGGAGTCGGCTTGGACACTTCGACCTCCAAAAACTCAGCAAGAGATTTCTTCTGGTACGAACCATTAGTTACTTCGGAGCACAGTAAATTCATGACCTGTGATCAGGATCAAAGACTGGAGCGTTTCTATTCCTATAAGGGAGGGGCCACCTTTATCTCCCTATATGAGATGTATTATAATTCCTATAATATACCGGAAGGAATTATCGAAGTAAAGAACCCACTATCCTTCCTTACCAAGAAAATCAATAATATTGCTAAGACCTATAACGAACAAATATATATTTTCGATCCAACCGGTAAACCCGTATATCCTGACTTCTCCAATCCGCAATATTCCCTCTATTATGAAGCACTTTCCCAAAGGGAGAAGTCACCTTCCGAGGATGAAGTCACTGCATATCAATTTGATAAAGATACCTATCTTATCTACAAGACCTCTGAAGCTACCGGCTTTACGGTAGCGATTACCGTAAAAAACAATAGTCTTTTAAAACCTGTTTATGAGTATATTAAAGCCAATATAATAATTCTGATATTTGTAGCCTTAGCCATGCTGCTACTTTCTTATTTTGCTGCACATATCATCACTACTCCTATCACAAAAATCTATCGGCAGGTTCAATCCTTTAAGCTGGATTTATCCAACCCAAACAGGAATGTATTCCCCGATATTGATACCCATATCATCGAATTCAATACGCTTTATTCCGCACTGATCACAATGCAGCAGAAAGCACAGAAGTCCATGGAAAGAGAGATGACCCTGCAAAATCAGGAAATGCAATCCCGCATGCTGGCACTGCAATCACAAATGAATCCTCACTTTTTATATAATTCACTCGCAACCATACAATCAATGGCAGATGAGCACATGTATGATGAAATCCATCTATTGTGTCAGAATATCTCGAGTATTTTGCGATATATTTCTACGGATAAGGATCTTTTGGTTCCATTAAGTCTTGAAATTAATAATACGATTGATTATCTGCAATGTATGAAAATACGCTACGATGATGACCTTCTATACGAGATAACCATTCCGGATGAGATGCTGAACATAAAAATACCAAAGCTCTGTTTACAGCTTCTCGTTGAAAATTCCATCAAGTTCACAACAAAATCGATAAAGCCGCCCTGGAAGATATCCATAAGAGGTGTCATAACGACAACTCACTGGGAGCTGTCGATTTCGGATAACGGTACCGGCTTTCGCGAATCAGAAATCAATCTTCTCAACGAAAAGATACAAGAAATCAATAAGACCGGGCTACTGCCAAATCTGGAAATTAGCGGAATGGGGCTTATGAATATCTATATCCGCTTTAAGCTGATCTACAAGGGAAGTCATATATTCCGAATCAGTAATCTCGCACAGGGAGGGGCCATCGTGACCATTGGAGGAAAAACAGATGAGTAGTGGAAAGATTTTTACCGTTCTGGTAGTTGAGGATGAAAAGCTGATCGCAAAGAACATTGCCAAAAATATCGAAATGGTTAACAGCAATTTCAAGGTAATCGGAATTGAAAGCAATGGAGAAGATGCATTGATGATGATCCGGCAGCAAACTCCCAACGTAATATTTACCGATATACAAATGCCGGTGATGGATGGCATCGAGCTGATCCGACAAATATCAGAGTATAATAATTATATCAAATGTGTGGTCTTAAGCGGCCATGATGATTTTGCATATGCCAAGTCCGCCATAGAATTCGGTGTTTTTGCTTATCTTTTGAAGCCTGTTAATCTTGATGAGTTGGCTAATCTATTAAAGAAATTAGAACTAACCCTCTTATCTGCTCACGATATGCTGGCTTCAGAGCTGCGTCATCCTTCCTACAGCTCTGGTGAGATTGCTGATCTTATCAAAAAATACATAGAACAAAATTACAGAAAACCGATCGACCTTAATATCATTGCTGAGCACCTTGCTTTTTCACCCTCTTATCTTACAAAAATATTTGTTAAGCATGTCAATATAACACCATCAAAATATATACTAAATTATCGAATTAATATTGCGAAGCAACTACTGGGTGATTTTTCTCTAACCATTAATATGATCGCAAATATGGTGGGGTATACTGATCCCTTTCATTTCAGTAAATCCTTTAAGCAGGTGGTAGGCATGAGTCCTGCTGCATATCGAGATGAGTGTGAAAAAGCTCGTAGCAAATAGAGCAATAAGTATTCGGGATATTACCGGTTAATAAGACACCTGCACTCCAAGGACGCAAGCTATCTTACGAAAGGCCTGTGTTATGGAGTGCAGGTGTCTCATTATCGGGATATTATACCAACTACAAATGGATCCGCTTACTTATACTTATGTGTATTCAGGATGCGATAAACATTTTGTGTATTCTCCGGCAATTCCTCTCTTGTAATCACAAGAATATTCTCTACCTCAGTGATCGCTCCGTACTTATCCTCCAACGCACGCAAGGCATTATCCGAATAGTGTGTCGGGATTATGATAGTAGGTTGTAACTGATCCATCATGGTAAATCCATTGCCGTTTTCAAGGCTCAATAACTGCCTTTCTCCAATGTAAAATTGGCAATATAATTTGTATTTTTCCTTTATGAAACTATTTGTCAAATAATCCACAAAAATTACTATAATTTTTTATAAAAGTAGGAAATCAGTCAAGCACTGCTACATATGATACATTGTAATTATTATTAGGAGGAACAATCAATGAGTGATTTAGCAGCAACAGGTTGCGACGGTGGCAGAGGCGGATTTGGTGACAATAATATGTGTCTTATTATCATCCTCTTATTATGCTGCTGTGGTGGCAACAATGGTTTCTTAGGAGGCGGTTGTGGTAACGATGGCTGTGGTAGTATTATCTGGATTATCCTTATCCTCTGCTGCTGCTGTGGTGGCGGTGGCTTTTTCTAGGAGCTGTTGCTCTCACAGATCTGAACTTCTAATTTAGAAGAAACAAGAAGGCCGTTGTTCACGGCCTTCTTGTTTTTTATCTTTTCTTTCTTTGTCGTTTTAAGCGTTCAAAACATTCTCTGTCAATTTCATATACAGTATTATCTTCAAAGATCAGATCGTCCTCCATTTCACTGATACGATTAACTTGATTAAGATAATTGTTATTCTCCTTGGAAGGAGTCATTGGTTTCTCATATTGGAAACCGGAGGGTTTTCCGGAAGGATTGTATTTTCCGTTCATGCACTGCCTCAAATTATATTGTCATTTTAATATATGATTATTTTACACAAAGGTCCTTAAAATGATTGAATCTCCAAGAACTTTCCTATATACTATTGATAAGTTTTTTTACATGTGGGAGGTAATAATGTCAGGATCTATATACGGAACAATTTTTTCTATCACCACCTGGGGTGAGTCCCATGGAGATGGCATCGGTGTTGTTGTAGACGGATGCCCATCCGGACTTTCCTTGGATGCAGAATATATTCAGTCATTTTTAAATCGGCGCAAACCGGGTCAGACAAAATATTCTACTCCTCGTAAGGAAGAGGATAAAGTGGCGATATTATCCGGAGTATTCGAAGGTCGTACCACCGGTACCCCTATCTCGCTTGTTGTATTTAATGAAAACCAGCGCTCCGGTGACTATTCTCAGATTGCCTCCTACTATCGACCGGGTCATGCTGATTATACCTTTGATCAGAAATATGGATTCCGGGATTACCGTGGCGGCGGACGAACCTCAGGACGGGAAACCATCGGCAGAGTCGCTGCCGGGGCAATTGCTTGTGCCATCCTAAAAGAGCTCGGTATTGAAGTGACGGCATACACCCGATCAATCGGCCCCATTACAATAGACAGCAAGAAAGCAGCCCTTGAACATAGAAATAAAAGTCCTTTGTACATGCCGGATCCTGAGGCATCCCTTCTTGCTGAGGATTATCTTATGGAGCAGATGAAGGAACACAACTCAGTGGGAGGTATCATCGAATGCATCGTAACGGGAATGCCTGCCGGGGTCGGAGAACCGGTATTTGATAAGCTGGATGCGTCTCTTGCGAAAGCTGTGATGTCAATCGGTGCAGTCAAGGGAGTAGAAATCGGTGATGGATTTCACTGCGCAACCGTAACCGGAGCTGAGAATAATGATTCCTTCTGTTATGACAGAGACGGTAATATTGCTAAAACCAGCAATCACGCCGGAGGTATTCTGGGTGGAATCAGTGATGGGTCCGATATCATACTGCGTGCTGCGATCAAGCCGACTCCCTCTATCTTCCGCCCGCAAAATACCGTCAATAAGAGTAATGAAAATATTGAAATTAAAATAGAAGGACGCCATGATCCGATTATTGTTCCACGGGCTGTGGTTGTAGTAGAAGCTATGGTAGCAATTACCCTGGTGGATCAACTATTCCAAGGTATGACATCAAGGTTAAGTAGAATAAAAGAATTCTACCTTAAGTAACCACATAGGCATGGGACAAGGAATCCCCCTCTGTTCCATGCCTTTTTTCGATGTTTGATGTTCCCTTCATTAAATTTCAAACTTTTGCATAACACAATATCATATATGTGCACTACACATCAGTAGAATAGCTATTCCACTACTGGGTCTGCGACTGACTACTCGTATTTTTATACAATCCCCCCTGAATTACAGATTCCCTCGATTTCTTCCAGTCTCTTTTAAAATCCATACTTTATTAATTAATACCTCAAAAATTCTTCAGTAATAATTATACTGGGAAATTTTATGAAAACTTATTGACAAGACAAATATTACTAGTATAATTTATATTGTCGCTGTTTAGCGTAACTAAACTTTTAGTTTATTCTCAGTAAGAATGTGAAAGGAAGCACCTCATGAATATCGGATCAAAAATCAAAGAATTACGAATTCAAAAAAGCCTGACACAAGAAGAGCTGGCGGACAGAGCGGAGTTATCCAAGGGGTTTATATCCCAGCTGGAACGAGATCTGACCTCCCCCTCCATTGCAACTTTAGTGGATATCTTACAGTGCCTGGGTACAAATCTTGAAGAATTTTTCAGCGGCACCACTGCAGAGCAGGTCGTGTTCAAGAAATCCGACTACTTTGAGAAATATGATACCGAATTAAAAAATGAGGTAAAGTGGATTATTCCGAATGCACAAAAGAATATAATGGAACCCATCCTGCTGACTTTGGATATCGGCGGTTCAACCTATCCCGACAACCCTCACGAGGGAGAAGAATTTGGCTATATTTTAAACGGAAGCATTACCTTACACATCGGAAACCGTAATTTCAAGGTAAAGAAGGGTGAATCCTTCTATTTTACCGCTAACAAACAACATTATATTTCAGCTTCCGAGAAAACAGGCGCTACCCTTTTATGGGTATCGACTCCGCCAAGCTTTTAACTGATAGGGGGAACACCAGATGACCGATAATAAATTAATTAATCTTATGAATATAACCAAAGCATACGGCGAAACCGTCGTACTCGATGATTTAAATCTTTATATCCGTGAAAATGAATTTCTTACCCTACTTGGCCCTTCCGGCTGTGGCAAGACTACCACTCTGCGAATTATCGGCGGTTTTGAGACGCCGAATCAGGGTAAGGTCATCTTCGAGGGTAAGGACATCACCAAGCTTCCGCCCAATGAACGACAATTGAACACCGTATTTCAGAAATACGCTTTGTTTAACCATATGACGATCTCCGAGAATATTGCCTTTGGACTTAAGATTAAGAGAAAGAGTAAGATCTATATCCAGGATAAGATCAAATATGCCTTAAAACTGGTTAATCTCGAAGGCTATGAGAATCGTATGCCGGATTCCTTAAGCGGCGGTCAACAGCAGCGTATCGCAATAGCGAGAGCCATTGTAAATGAACCGAAGGTGCTGCTACTCGATGAGCCGCTAGGAGCTCTTGATTTAAAACTCCGTCAGGACATGCAGTATGAATTAATTCGGTTAAAGAATGAGCTGGGCATAACCTTCGTCTATGTAACACATGATCAAGAGGAAGCCTTAACGATGTCGGATACCATCGTGGTTATGAACCAAGGTTACATACAACAGGTGGGGACTCCGGAGGATATCTACAATGAGCCTAAAAATGCTTTCGTTGCGGATTTCATTGGTGACAGCAACATCATTCCCTCTGTTATGGTCGAGGATAGACTGGTAAATATCCTGGGAGCAAATTTCCCCTGTGTAGATACCGGCTTTGGCAGAAACAAACCGGTCGATGTTGTAATTCGTCCGGAGGATATTGATCTTGTTCTGCCTGAAAAAGGTATTATTACCGGCAGAGTAACTTCACTTCTCTTCAAGGGTGTTCATTATGAGATGGAGGTTACCGCAAACGGACGTGAATGGCTTGTTCATTCTACCGACCTATTCCCGGTGGGCAGTGAGGTCGGAATTCAGGTGGATCCTTATGATATTCAAATCATGAATAAGCCGGAATCGGAAGATGAAGAGGCTGTAATAATCGAAGAATAGTATGATCAGGAGATGATATCCTATGGCAGTTACAGATAAATTTAAACTCCTTGCCGAGAGAAAACCCGAGAACGGGTTACAATTCTCCAGAGTAAATAAGGTAAAATGGCTCTCCTTTCCTTACCTTTTATGGATGATAGGCTTTATTCTCATTCCTTTAATTATGATTGTGTATTACGGACTTACCAATGCCGATCATAGTATAACTCTTGAGAATATTTCTCTTATTGCAGATCCAATCAACCGGGATGCCCTGTTACTCGCATTGGAGCTCTCGATTGTCAGTACTCTGATATGCTTACTACTTGCCTATCCCTTGGCAATCATTTTAAATAATACAAAATTAAAAAGTAACAGCTTCATCGTATTAATTATCATTCTGCCTATGTGGATGAACTTTCTGCTGCGTACCCTTGCATGGCAGAACATTCTGGAGAAGACCGGTGTTCTGAATACGATATTAGAATTTTTGCACCTTCCTTCCTTGAATATAATTAATACCCCTGCCGCCATCATTCTCGGTATGGTTTACAACTTCCTGCCCTTTATGGTTCTACCGATTTATAATGTATTGATTAAGATTGATAAGGATGTCATCAACGCCGCAAGAGATCTTGGGGCGAATGGCAGACAAACCTTCCGCAAAATTATACTCCCGCTAAGTCTTCCGGGTGTAGTCAGTGGTATTACCATGGTTTTCGTACCGTCGCTTACCACCTTCGTCATCTCTACCATCCTTGGTGGAAGTAAGATCGTTCTCATCGGTAATGTCATTGAACAGCAGTTCCGTCTAGGCAACTGGAACACCGGTTCCGGACTATCTCTGGTATTGATGATCTTCATCCTGTTCAGTATGGCAATTATCTCAAAATATGATAAAGAAGGCGAGGGAAGCAATATATGGTAAAAAAATTCTTAAGCCGCTTTTATATAGGACTCATTTTACTCTTTTTATACGCTCCGATTATTATTTTGATCGTCCTCTCCTTTAATGCTTCAAAATCGAGAGCAAAATGGGGTGGTTTCACCTTTAAATGGTACGTAGAGCTTTTTCAGAACGAAGATATTATGGCCGCATTGTCTACCACATTAATTATTGCTCTTTCTTCTGCTCTCATCGCTACCTTGCTAGGTACAGCTGCTGCCATCGCCATGAATAGTATGAGGAAAACGCCGAGAACCATACTGATGGCCATTACGAATGTTCCGATGCTGAATGCCGACATCGTAACCGGTATCTCACTGATGTTAATCTTTGTGGCCTTGAACTTCACTCTGGGTTTCACCAGTGTTCTGCTTGCCCATATAACCTTTAACATCCCGTATGTCATTCTCAGTGTCATGCCAAAGCTGAAGCAATTGAACCCCCATACCTTCGAAGCTGCACAGGATCTTGGTGCTTCCCCGGTATATGCTTTTTTTAAGGTAATACTTCCCGATATTTTTCCCGGAGTATTATCCGGTTTCTTTCTTGCTTTCACGATGTCATTGGATGATTTCGTAATCACGCATTTTACAAAAGGTCCGGAGATCAATACACTTTCGACCAAGATTTATACAGAAGTTCGTAAGGGCATCAAACCGGAGATGTATGCATTATCCACAATTATGTTTGTTACGGTTCTATTGCTGTTAATCTTTATTAATCGGAGAAACTCAGAGAAAAACGCTCCGATGAGAAAGCTTTAAAATACACCGGGGTTCATACCCATGAAAAGTAAGGAGATATTGTGATGAAGAAAATTTTATTTTGTGCAGCGATGCTAGTGATTGCAGGAGCACTCATGACCGGCTGCAGCAAGAATGTGGGTGAGAAGGTCTATGTATATAACTGGGGTGAGTACATTGATCAGGAAACCATCGATATGTTTGAAGAAGAGACCGGAATTAAGGTCGTCTATGATGAGTTCGAGCAGAACGAAGAGATGTATCCTAAGATCAAGGCCGGAGCAGTTCAGTATGACGTTGTTTGTCCTTCCGATTACATGATCCAAAAGATGATTGAAGAGGATCTTCTGGCAGAGATTAATTTTGATAATGTACCCAATATCAAGAACATTGATCCTGCGTACCTGGAAAGTGCCAAGAATTTTGATCCGGAGAATAAATACAGCGTTCCTTATTGCTGGGGAACTCTGGGTATCTTATATAATAAGACTATGGTGGATGGACCCATTGACAGCTGGAGTGCTATTTTCGATGAGAAATATTCCGGTAATATTCTGATGATTGATAGTGTTCGTGACGCTTTTGGCATTGCCCTCTCCTATTTAGGCTATGATCTGAACAGTACTGAGGTTAATCAGCTGGAGGAGGCCAAACAGCTGCTGAGTCAGCAGTACCCTCTGGTACAGGCTTATGTCGTTGATCAGGTTCGTGATAAGATGATTGGTGGCGAAGCAGCTCTCGGTGTCATCTATTCCGGCGAAGCAATCTTCACTCAGAGAGAGAATCCGGATCTGGAATATGTAGTTCCAAATGAAGGCTCCAATGTATGGATTGACGGTTGGGTCATTCCGAAGAATTGCAGAGACAAAGAGAATGCAGAGGCTTTTATTAATTACATGTGCTCCGCTGAAATCGCTCTGAAGAACTTTGAATATATTACCTACTCTACACCGAATACTGCAGCCAGAGCTTTAATAACCGATGAAGATATCAAGAACAGCAAGGTTGCTTTCCCTGAGCAGTCTGTACTGGACCGCTGCCGCACCTACCGTTATCTCGGTGAAGAGATGGAAGCCTTATATATCGATAAATGGAATGAAGTTAAGTCAAACTAGTCCTTACGATATGTCCAAAAATATCAGCTTCGCAGATATTTTATGAATCATGTATTCAAAAATGTCAGCATCTCAAATATTTTATGAATCATGTATAGAAAGCCCGCTGTGACCAGCGGGCTTTCTGTGATAATACAAAAGTTTATTCGATACTTCGGACATATATATGCTTTCTTCTGTTACTGTCTTACTACATTTCTTTCTTCCTGATTACCAAAAGCGACGATATTCTTATAAACCTCTTCCGTCACTCTCTGTCTTGCTTCTACAGTTGCCCAGGCAATATGAGGTGTAATGATCAGCTTGGTACTATCCTGCACCTCAATGAGTGGATTGCTTGCTGACATCGGTTCAACCGTAAGGACATCAAGTCCTGCTCCGCCAATGAGATCCTCCTTCAAGGCTTTTGCCAAGGCATTCTCATTTACGATGGGTCCACGACCCAGATTAAGCAGGAAGGCGGTCTTCTTCATCTTCCTTAACTCCTCCTCATCGATCAGATTATTGGTATTATCGTTCAAAGGTGCATGAATTGATACAACATCCGAATGGCGTAGCAGGGTGTCAAGATCCACCTGCTCATACGCCGGGTTATCATTCTTACCCGAGGTTGAATAGTATATTACCTTACAGCCGAAGAGCTTTGCCACCTCAGCAACTCCTCTGCCGATCTCACCGAGTCCGATAATTCCCCAGGTCTTTCCTGCGAGCTCATGGAATTTCATTACAAAGTGGCTGAATACATCGGATCGGATATACTCACCGCTTTTTACAAACCTGTCATAGTAACTAAGCTTCTCATATAGATAGAAAAATAACGCGAAGGTATGCTGTACAACGGACTGCGTGGAGTAACCCTTAACATTAGCAACCGTAATACCCCGTCCGTTGGTATATGGAAAGTCCACAATATTAGTCCCTGTCCCTGTGACACAGATTAGCTTTAAATTCATAGCCAGCTGTAAGGTATCCTTGTTCATCGGTACCTTATTAACGATTATGATGTCAGCATCCTCACAACGCTTTGCATTTTCATTCGGTACGGAGCAGGGATATTTTATCACCTCTCCCAGCTTGTCAAACATACTTAAATCCACATCATCCCCTAAGGTATCCGTCTCGAGAAATACAATTTTCATAATATTACCTTCCTTTCCTAACCCTTATGCTTATACTTAATCCACATAATACTGAGAACATCACTTGTTCACCACCTGTGGACATCGCTTTGTCACTACAGATGTGTGGAGCTAATATAATAACGTGAAAATTGTTCGAGTCATTGGACACCCAAGGTGCTCTTTGAAACGAACAATTTCTTTCATCCTTAATTTCTTTCCATTATCGAATTCTCTCCGGGAAGCCTACCTTCTTTTGCACCTTTCGAAGTGTCTTGGTCGCATAATAATTAGCTTTCTCCGCATTTGCTTTAATAATACCGTCGATGTAGCCCTTATCCTTCTCAAGACGATGGAATTCATCCTGAATGGGCTTAAGCATACCAGCTACCGCTTCTCCTACTGCAAGTTTGAAATCTCCGTAACCGGAGGATGCAAATTCGTTCTCGATCTCAACTACTTTCTTACCGGTAGCAATGCTATAGATATCAATCAAATTTTTGATACCGGGCTTCTCATCACTATATCGTATGCTGGTATCCGAGTCAGTAACCGCTCTCTTAAACTTACGGATTACGGTATCCGGATCATCCATTAGGAAAATGGTGGCATTGGCATTCTCATCCGACTTAGACATCTTCTTCTCGGGCTCCTGAAGGCTCATAATCTTAGCGCCTTGCTTCCCGATGTATGGCTCGGGAATCGTGAATACATCCCCATAAATACCATTAAAACGTTCTGCGATATCGCGTGTTATCTCGATATGCTGCTTCTGATCCACCCCAACCGGAACAATATCGGATTGGAACAATAAAATATCCGCTGCCATCAATACCGGATACGTATATAAGCCTGCATTTATATTATCCGCATGCTTCGCTGATTTATCCTTGAACTGAGTCATACGATTGAGCTCACCCATATAAGTAAAGCAATTCAGAATCCAGCTTAATTCCGCATGAGCCGATACATGAGATTGATAGTAGATGCAATTCTTCTCCGGATTTAAACCGGCTGCAATGTACAGTGTTAACAGAGCTCTTGCTCTCTTGCGAAGCTCCGACGGATCCTGGCGTACCGTTATGGAATGCATATCCACGACACAGTAAAAGGTCTCATATTCATCTTCAAAATCCACCCAATTCTTTAAAGCTCCCAGATAATTACCTAAGGTAAGTGTACCGGTTGCCTGCATTCCGCTAAATAATGATTTTTTCCCATCCAGCATACAATCACTTCCTATTCATTAGTCAAGTCTCTGTGTTTTATTTCAGAGCCCTGCAAGGTTCAGTCAAATCTATATCTTCCAATATATAAAGAATGTAGCGAAATGTCAATGCTTAGCGCCAACTAATTTGGTAAGCTCACCAAGGGAATCCACTACCCCGTCATACTCCTTCACATCTCCAAAACCATATCTTGCAAAGATAAAGGGAACACCGGCTACCTTTGCAGCGTTGGCATCACCCTGAGTGTCTCCGACATAGATCGGATTCTTTAATCCATTCCGTTCCATCACCAATGAGATATTATCGGCCTTTAGCTTACCGGAACGGCCGGGGTATTCAAAATCCGTAAAATACTTCTCAAGATTAGGGTAGGCTTTAAAAAAGCACTGGATATACCCCTCCTGACAGTTGCTGACGATAAAAAGTCTGTGCTCTCCCGATAAATCCTCGAGAGCCTGCTCCAGACCATCATATAAGGTTGCGCCATGTTCTGCCAGATATCCGCATTCATAATCACAGCATTCCTTCATTACTTGGATTGCCACATCCTCCGGTACGCTCTCATAGAGCTGTACTGCGATAACATCCAGAGGAAGACCAAATAGCGACTGCAACCGCTCCGGTGTAACCACTTCCTTTACCTCAGGATGCTTCTCCTGTAACACTTTATTAAAGGCTATTGCCACTTCTGCGGTCGAATCCCAGAGGGTTCCGTCCAGGTCAAAAATTATGCTATCAATCATATATCTTTCCTTTATTATTCATATTTTCGAAAATTCCGACACTATTATATAATGCCTAATTCTACCGAAATTGTCAAGCTATATACCGCTTGGTTTTCACTTTTACAATGCAATATTCCTGTGATATAATAAATAGGACGAAATGAAACATCGGGTCACTTGTCATGAATTAAAATAAGCATGGTGTATGAAAATCACTTACATTCATGGTCAACTTCAGGATTGAGATTGGCGCTCAATAATAAATAGGAAACAAGAGAGGATGAAATCAATGAAACAAATCGCAAGTTTTACTATTGATCATATGAAATTACTACGAGGCTTATATGTCTCCCGCAAGGATAAAATCGGCAATGAAACCATTACCACCTTTGATATCCGGATGACTCGCCCGAACTTTGATCCGGTCATGATGACCGGGGAGATGCACACCATCGAGCATCTGGCTGCTACCTATCTGCGTAATCATCCCATATATGCAGAAAAGATTATTTACTTCGGTCCTATGGGTTGCCGTACCGGCTTTTACTTGTTACTAGGCGGAGATTATGAATCGAGAGAAATTCTTCCTTTGATTATTGAAACCTATGAGTTTATCCGTGACTTTACCGGAGATATTCCCGGCGCAACTCCGGAAAACTGTGGTAATTATTCCGATATGAATCTGGATATGGCAAAGCATTATGCAAAGTGTTTCCTGGATGAAATACTCTATCAGGCATCCGATGATAATCTCAATTATCCAAGCGAGGCTTAAGGGTTCTCTGTGGAACCCATAAGAACCATCGGCGGTTTAGTGCATTTTTCGTGGCTCCATGAATATACTGTAATGAGTATGTATAATGGGAGAAGCTATGGCAAACCAAAACTATCTACACACCGCTGAGATTATGAAAGCCGCCCTACCCTACTTCGATTCCATGACCAGAATCCGAATGGAATTCTATACAAAGGTTCTGGATCTTATGGGAAGTCTGAATACCCTGTCTGGCCGCAATAGTATGGTTGCCTGTGGCTATGAAAGTACAAACATCGATATGGAAGGTCTTTTAAACGGAATCCGCCCTCTATGCGTAGGCAGTGAGCGGGATTTTATAGATCGAATTCTTAATATATTCAATATGAAAAGAATGTTTGAGATGTACAACAACATGATGAGTGCTATGAAAACCATGCAGGAATTCGGAGGCTTTTCGTTTACCGGAGAAGACAGCAAGGATGATACCGATACGGTCACCAGTAATTTTACCGGATCGAACTTCGAATCGATCTTTCAGGGAGGTTTCTCTGAGGATACCAAATCAGAGACGGAGTCAGAGGATACCACGTTCCAGAAGGATCATAACCATATTCATAATAACGAAAACAACTTCACCAATGATAATAGTCCAATGTTCGAGATGCTTAAGACAATGATACCCCCAGAGCAACAGAGTACCTTTGAAAACTTAAGAATGCTTTTAAGTACCATGTCATATGATAATAATAGCAAATCGGATGATAGTAAGGAGCATGAAAATGGCTGATACGTCTTGGACCAATAACCCTAAGATGAAAAATATTGATCCCAAAAAGCTTGCCATACTCTTGGAATTAATGAAGGAAGCAGAAGGCAAACCCATGGATAAACTGTTACCTCTATTGATGACAACGAACAAGCGGCTTCAGGAACAGAACCTCACGTTTACCAAGGATGAAAGTGATGTGATGATCGAGATACTGACTAAGAATATGACTCCGAAAGAGAAACAGCAATTCGAGATGATCCGTAAGATGATGGCAACTACCAGGAAATAAGTGCTGAAGAAGGATTGACCTCGTACCTTATGTTATCGATATATTTATTCAGCCGGCACAATATATAAGACAATTTAACAAAGGAAAGAACAACAATCTCCGGTAAGTTAACTATTACGGGATATCTGCTGTTCTTTCCTTTCTTGAATCATCGTCTGATAAAACCTTGCTTTAATATAAGCCTTCCATAATAAGTGAATCTCATACTATGCATACAGCTGTTCCAGCTTAGCATAGACCCTTAGTAGCTCGCTGACGCTCCAGGCCTGAGCATAGCAGCCCTGGGAAATGGTTGGAATATCTCCGTCATAAATCTCAGCGATTTGTCCGACACAGCCCTCTCTCAGACAAGCCTCGATTGCGGATAGCTGATCTTGTACCTTATGAACCGCAGAATCACTATATTCATGAACCTTCAGATATGCAAGGTAGTAGGCTCCCAGCGGGAATGCCCAAACCGTTCCCTGATGGTAAGCCATGTCCCGATTAAAATGACTTCCCCCATAGCAGGGTTTGAAATCCGGATCATATTTGTCCAGACTACGAAGTCCATAAGGGGTATAGAGTCGTTCAAATACTTTGTTAACTACCTGCAGTTCCTTCTCCTTAGAAAGCATCGTAAAGGGTAACGATACCGCCCAAATCTGGTTACAGCGTATCTGATCATCGGTCCTCTCACCGGATATAACGTCCTTGAGACATCCTTTCGCCTCATTCCAAAACTTTTTATTAAAGCTCTCCTTTACCTTCTCTGCCAGGATACTATATCTATCCTCTTGCTTATGAAGAAGACTCGAAAATTCCTGTATAATCCGTAAGGCATTATACCAATATGCGTTAATTTCTACCGGCTTCCCATGTCTGGGCGTGGGTAGGATATCTCCAAAGCGTACATCCATCCAAGTAACCTGATCATACCCGCCACCGGCCTCTATCAAACCATCCTCATCCATACGAATATGAAATTCTGTGCCACTCTGGTACCAACTCAGGATATCCTCCATGACCGGATATGCTTCCCCAACAAATTCCAGATCCTTGCTTACAAGATAGTACTCATATACCGCTGCGATATAAAGCAGAGAAGCATCCACGGTATTATAGATTGGGTCATTTCCTCCCTCCGGAAACATGTTTGGCATCAACCCCTTATGACAATATTGCATAAAGGTACGGAGCATACTTTTGGCCTCTTCATACCTGCCTGTCGAAATACAACAGCCCATCAGAGCAATCATTGTGTCTCTGCCCCAATCCGCAAAGAAGGGATATCCAGCCATAATTGTCTTGCCCTTGGTTGATTCACGATATACGACAAATTGATCCGCACTACGGACTAATTGTCTTCCAACCGCATTCTTGATACCGGACTGCTTCAAAAGCTTCTCTTGCCTGCTCACTTCCTCATTGTAAAGCTGATCAAAGTCACAATTCACGGGCTTCATGCTGTAGATCAGCTCCAAAGACTCTGTGTTCTGTCCGCCTATGGTTAGCAACAGACTATGATTATTTGCCGTCTTTCCAATCGAGTTCCGACCATCTCTGGCATCATAGAAGTAATACAGATCTTCAACATATTCGGTTTCGTATACCTCTATCCTTGCATTGGTCTTAAAGTACAGCTTGTGGCCATTGCTTTCGACGAAGTGCTGCATGGTACAAAAGCGTTGACCCGGTGAGATGCATTCTCCCTTAGGAACAAATTGAAATTGAGGGGTAAGCTTAAGACTGACCTCCATGTCCATGCGGTTATCGATTTCATATCGAATTCCCAAAGTATTCTCACCATGCCGCATGACGATGGTCTTCCGGATCTCAACGCCATCCACCTGATAGCACCAAGACGGAACGATATCATACTGAAACTGCCGTAAATAGAGAAAGCCCTTCTTGTTCTTTGTAAAGCCTACATATTCCTGACTGGATAAGACTATCTGTCTCTCACCTAACTGTAATACTTCATCCAGTCCGCTCACCATATGATAACGATGATTCGGAGCCTTCACACAAGCCATGAATAAAGCATGATCCCCTCGTGCATTGGAGCCAATCATACTCAAGGAGGAATATCCTCCGAGACCGTTTGTGAGCAGGTAACAATTCTCCTGCCCTCGCTCCATACTGCTCCAATCATTCTTACCGTATATAAATCTCATTTTTTCCCTCCATATTGACGTGAAACATTATCAGACAATTACCTATCGATAAGGTAGATTACAGGTTATCCCCCTCTACCCTATGATAGGTAATACAATCCATAAAGAGTAAGTTATTTTAAAATAGCAATAGAATATAGTGGCATATTCAGTACGCCCTTCGATAAGGTAACCTCACTGCCATCCACGGTTAAATACCCCCTGATTTCGAGTTTATCATATCCGGAAGTGTTTAGATCGATGGTAGCAGCTTCCTTATTAACATTTGAGATTATAACCAGCTTACTACCCTCATAATCCTTTTCCAGTGCAAGTATATTCTTATCGGTCAATCCTTCGATCAAAGTAATCTTGCCTCTTGCAAGCTCCGGATTCTCGTTACGGATTCTCACCGCTCGCTTATAGTAATTCAAGATGGATAATGGATCTGATAATTGCTCCTCAACTGTTCCAAACGTCTGCTCTACAGTATCTGCATTGGAGGGTTTACGAGGCATTCCCTGTCCATCCTTTGACCACTGCATAGGAAGTCTTTTGTTCTCATCCTTCTTTCCGGAGCTGTTCATACCTATTTCTTCTCCGTAATATACAAAGGGATTTCCGCTCATTGTAAGGAGTAATCCCGCAGATATCTTCATCTGCTGTTCATCATTCACACACATTGCAGAGATTCTAGTTGTATCATGATTGCTGATGAACGGTGCATCAATATAATTCGGATTGCTTCCACCATAGGCTTCCTGCATTTTGATCAGGTTCTTTGCCAGGGAAGACGCTGATCCGGTACCTAATTTTCTCACAGAATCAATTACAAGCCCATCATACTGGGATAGGGGGAAGTTGAAGAAGCTAGTCATACCGCTGGTATAATAAGTGGTAATGGCACTGAACTCATCCCAAACCTCACCGACGATATAAGCCTCCGGATTAACACTGATCACATAATCCTTGAACCAGGTTAATACTTCCACATTCCTACCGGTCTCACCGGTATAATATTCCTTAGCAGCATCCAATCGGAAGCCATCCACGCCCAGATCAAGCCAAAACTTCGCTGCCTTCTCGATCTCATCTCTGACAGCCGTACTCTCCAGTGCCAGATCCGGCATTTGATCCCAGAATACACATTCATAGAACCAATCAGAGGTTCCTGCTCTGTGGTAATCCTCACTGCCGTTGGTTTCCTTAGTAAAATGATAATATTCAACATAAGGACATACCGCAGAATCCGGTTCCTCGCCTTCCTCTAAGGTCTCAAGATAATTCACTGCCTGTGTGAACCAAGGATGCTTCGCGGAGGTATGATTAAAGACAAAATCAATAATCAGCTTGATATCTCTCTTTTCACATTCCGCAAGCAACCGCTTAAAATCCTCCAGTGTTCCGTATTGACGGTCAACATCATAATAATCGGTTACATCATATTTGTGATAGGTGGTCGATGGCATGATCGGCATCAGCCATATCCCGTTAAACCCCATCTCCGTATTGATATAGTCTAATTTTGATATAATTCCGTTAAAATCACCAATTCCGTCACCATCACTATCGCAGAAGGAGTATACAAAGATCTCATAATAATTTCGATAATTATCGCTGATTATATTAAGCTCCTGCTCATAAACATATGGTACTTCACTGATTGTATTCTCTGCTTCTGATGTTGGTTCCTCGCTTGCTTTTATCTCCTCTTCGGATTTGCTACCTTGTGGTGCCTTCCCTTGATCGGATTTTGCACAGCCGGCGAGTGCAACAAGCACAAGGCCAAGGATACTAAGCATTACAAATATTTTTTTCCACATACCTATCCTCCCTATCCCGGATTTTCCGGGTATTCCTATCAATCGATCAAATATCGATACTTCTTATTAATATAGAAAGAAGTACTGTTAGGAATAAACCAGTACCTCTGTCTTATCTTGTAAATAATCCTCATTATTATACGCTGATGCTTTTTGTCATACTGTATCCCCTCATCCGATCTACCCCTTGTGAGGAGAGAATACCGATCCTATATTATCCCTTTACAGCGCCAGACGTTCCTTCTACATAGAAACGCTGTGTTAACAGGAACAGGATTGTAATCGGAATCGATATTATGACGCAACCCGCGAAGAAGGTCGTGTAATAATATTCAGCAAACTCCTTCTCAAGCATGGTCCACAGACCTATAGCTATGGTGAAGTAGGTACGGTCCTGACCAAGAATAACCTTGGCAAAGATGTAATCCACCCAGGGAGCCATGAAGGAAGTTAACAGAGTATTTACTACAATCGGTTTCGATAACGGCATAGTGATCTTCGTAAATACCTTCCATTTGGAAGCTCCATCGATATAAGCTGCTTCATCAATTGTTCTAGGCAAGGTATCGAAGAAGCCCTTGGCGATATAAAAGCCCAGACTCGAACCACAGGAATATACCAGCACCAAGGCCGCCAGCTTTAATTGACCGCTTTCCAGGAGACCGAAGCCCTTTAAGATGTAATACACGGATATCATCGTCATAAAGCTTGGGAACATACCCAGAATCAGTGCGATATTCAACAGCTTCTTACGCATCCGAAAACGCAATCTCGACATTACGTAAGATACACACAATACAAAAAACGTAGAAAGCAGACAACTGGCAATGGCTACGATCAGTGTATTGGTAAACCATTTTGTGAAAATCAAGCTACCGGTTTGTGAGAAAAGATTTTTATAATTATCAAGTGTATATCCTCTTGGCAGAATGTAGCTCTTGTACGTACCGCCCTCTTCTCGAAAGGAGGTTAATGCGACGAATACGATCGGGAGGACCCAGATAAAGCCAACCACTGCTAAACCGATATGAACCAATAAATTGGTAATTCTTTTTGTAATACTGCTCGAATTCTTCGTATAATTCTTCATTATTGGAACGCCTCCTCATCTTTATAGGATGCTGTACGTCGATAGGTTAACAGCGAGAGTGTTGCCAATATTACGAATACGATAATACCGATAACCGAACCAAGGTTATAATCTTTATTCGTAATCGTCAGCTTATAGAGCCAGGTTACTAAGAGGTCTGTATCACCGGCATAGTAGAAATCGATGGATTCCGGACCACCGCCGGTAAGCAGATAGATAACATTAAAGTTATTAATATTACCTACAAATGCAGTAATCAAAGTCGGTGTTGTGATAAACAACATATAAGGCAATGTAATCTTGAAGAAGGTTACGATTGCATTTGCACCGTCTACCTTCGCTGCTTCATATAAATCCTTAGGGATGTTATTCAGGATACCTGTGGTGCTTAACATCGTGAAGGGCACACCAATCCATATGTTAATACAGATGATTGTTATCTTCGCTAGTGTTCCATCCGTCAGGAACGGTATCGATGCTGTGGGACCAATAACACCCAGAATACGAAGCATTGCATTGACCGGTCCATTGGTATTAAATATCGTTCTCATCGTAAGCAGGGATACAAACTGCGGTACTGCAATAGATAATACAAAGAGAAATCTCCAGAACCCTTTAAAGCGGGTTCCCTCACGATTGATCACAATAGCCAAAAGCATACCAAGTATATAGCAAGTAAAGGTGGCAAAGATTGCCCAGATTATTGTCCATTGAAATACTGGCCAGAAGGTATTGGACAGAACACCTCCTGTTTTAAACATTTTTGCAAAATTATCTAATCCTACCCAGTCGAATAAATTACCGGGTGGCTGATGGTCTCTATCATAGTTTGTAAAAGCAATAAAAATATTAAATACTAACGGTATAATTGTAAATGATACTACTCCGATAATCGGAATGAATAACAAAGTTGCCTGCAGCTTATTATGGCTTAAGGACTTGATATCATCGATGATGTTTGGCATGGGTTTGCCAAGTCTTTTTCTTAACTGCGAATCATACGCACTTTTTACAGAAGAAGTCATAACCCCAATAAATACAATTGTAACGAATATGGTAACTACGCCGTATAGCAGGCAAAGCATTGAATTATCGCCAACCACATATTCATAGATTCCTTTTGCTTCATTGAATACTTCTTCCTGTGTTTTCGTTCCTAATGTGATAAAGTCTTGCAAGGCCTTTATTCCTAAACTGGACATATAGAGAATATATGCTGCCTCCAGGGCGAGATATAAAAGTCCTCGAATAATCTGTTTATGTAGGAGATTACCGAAACCGAAAACGACTGCTGAGAGCTTCGTAACGATATTTCCATTCATAAAAGCAGTTCCAAAACCATAATCTCCAAGGAATATAGGCTTGTTTGCTCGTTTTTGCTTCTTACCGGCCATAGTTTTCCTCCTCGTTATACAAGAATCCCATAAGATTCTTTATGATAGAAACGGAATGCCCCCTATAAACCGGAACATTCCGCTTCTATTATACATGGTCAAAGATTTCAGCAAGCTGAGTATCTTTTATCGTCTAAGATAGAAAAAATTATTCAACTACCATTGTGGATACAAAGGTATCTAACTTAGCTTGAGCATTGTCCTTATTTAAATCTCCGCTTCTGATTTCAGTAGCAATCGCACCGGCATTTGCCCAGTATCTTGCACCGAATTCAGCTGCTGTAGGCTGCATAACAGATGCTACTTCAGCTTCCTTAACGATAACTGCTGCAACCGGATCAGCCTGAACTTCTGCGGAAGCACCAACGGTTAAGTTTGTAGGAACCTGAGCAGTCTCAATAAAACGTTGTTTCTGCATCTCTTCTCCACCTAAGTAAGCTGCAAAAGCAACTGCTACCTGAGGGAACTTAGCCTGAGCATTTACGCCGATTGCCTTAGAACCATAGAAGCCCTTTAACTGATAGTCATTGCCATCCGGATTGAAGGTAGGGATAACTGCAAGACCTAAATCTTCGCCTAAAGCGTCCTTATATAACTGATAATTCCAGGATCCATCAAACCAAGCACCAATTCTGTGGTCTGCTGCTAACTCAGATAAAGATACATCATCGCTGTAAGCAGTTTTAGGATTGTTGATTAAGTCGATTAAGTAATTGGTAACTGCCAAACCGGTAGGATTGTTCCAGTTACAGCCTGCTGCAAAATCATTCTGGCTCTCACCATAGATTGTTAAGCCTGCGCCATAATACCAAGAGCCTAATTTCCAGCCGCCTGCAGAATCAAAGCAGAAATTATATACATTATCGGGTGTCTCTTTCGCCATGATTGACTCTACGGACTTAACATCATCTGCTGTTAAGAGGGACTTGTCATAGTACATGAAGAAAGTGTTATGTGTGAAAGGAATTGCATAGATAGAGTCACCAACAGTTACAGTGTCAACTACAGCTTCAGCCATTGTAGTCTTAACCATCTCTTCGGTTGAACCACCAAGCTTAGCAATTGCTCCTGCATTTACAAGTGCAGTTAACTGGTCATTCGCGAAGAAGAATACATCACCTGCTGCTGTAACGTCTTTGAGGATCTCATCTTTCGCGGTATCCTCACCCTGTGCTACTACTTCAAAGGTGATCTGCCATTCCGGATGTAAAGCCTGGAAGGATGCACACATTGCGTCCATTGTACCGGACTGGATCTGATTCTCAGGTGCCCATACCTTTAAGGTAACAGCTTCAGGAGCTGCAGGAGCTTCTGTTGCAGCGGGAGTCTCAGCTGCGGGAGCCTTGGTTGCTGCGGGTTGATCTTTTGTCTCTTCTTTTTTACCACATGCTGCGAAACTGCCGATTACAAAAATTGTAGCCATGAGTAACGCGAAAAGTTTTGATACTTTTTTCATAACTTCCTCCTTTTCCGCTAATTGCGGTTCTTAAAATTAATTTTTGAACGTCCTTATAGAGAATGTTAATCCATGTGAACCCCATCCATAAGTTCATTCTAAGCTTTCATGCTGCATCATCGATGCAGTCAAAACGTCGGAAGAACAAGGTGTGAGTGCCTTTGCACGAACATCGCAGTTCTTCCCAAGGATTTTTGCTTTGTAAAAATCCTTTCACCTCTTTCTCAACGTGCAAATAGTTGGAGCGTTTCCACCTAAACTTTGCTATTTATACAAGCTAAACCCGTGAGCTGATCTAACCTGCTTGAATGAATATGCCTTACAGCATACTAATTCCCGATCCTGCATCTTCGATGCAGTTCAACACCAATGTAAATTGCATGCAATTTACATTAATTCCAAACCTCATTTGCGTAGTCCCGAATGGTTCTATCACTTGAGAACTTACCGGCGTTTGCCGTATTAATAAAGCACTTTCTGCGAAATGCATAGGTATCGGAGAATTCTCGGTTTACTCTAAGCTTCGCTTCGCAGTAAGGAATAAAATCCAATAACAGGAAGTAATGATCCGGCTTATGCCAATGAGCACCGTGTAGGATTGCATTGTATAATTCCTGGAACATTCCCGTTCCTCCATCGCTGAAGGTCCCATCCACCAGAGTATCCAATACTCTCTTAATTCTCGGATTTTGCTCGTAAAGCTCTTTCGCATTGTAGGTATTCTTAATCTTCTCAATATCTTCCACACGTGCGCCAAAGATGTAATTATTCTCTTCTCCGGCTTGCTCAACGATCTCTACATTAGCACCATCAAAGGTACCCAGCGTTACGGCACCATTTAACATGAATTTCATATTACCGGTTCCCGAGGCTTCTGTTCCTGCGGTTGAGATCTGCTCTGAGATATCAGCGGCCGGGGTAAGCTTCTCTGCATAAGAAACATTGTAGTTCGATACAAATACTACCTGAAGCTTATCCTTCATCTCTTCATCACGATCAATCAGCTTAGCGATCTCATTGATGAATTTAATGATGCCCTTTGCTCTGAAATATCCCGGTGCTGCTTTTGCTCCAAAGATAAAAGCGGTAGGATTAAATTCCTTAATTCTTCCATCCTTTAAGCCAAAATAAAGATCAAGAATTGAAAATGCATTCAACAACTGACGCTTGTATTCATGAAGTCTCTTAACCTGAATATCATAGATGAAATCCGGGTTAACACGGATGTTTTCCATCTTATAGATATAATCCGACAACTGTCTTTTCTTAATTCTCTTAATATCACCAAATTGCTTGATTACAGCCTTATCATTGGCAAATTTCTCAAGCTCCTTCAGCCGGTCGAGGTCCGTAATCCATGAACTGCCGATCTTATCGGTAATAAATCCTGAGAGCTCCATATTGGCAAGAGCCAACCAGCGACGCTGAGTAATTCCGTTCGTCTTATTATTAAAACGCTCGGGATATAATTCATACCATTCCTTCAAAGCATCATTCTTCAAAATCTCGGTATGAAGCTTTGCGACACCGTTCGTGGAATGACTTGCGAAGATTGCGAGTCTGGCCATGTGAATGGTGTCATGATCAATGATCAAGTACTGTCTCTGCTCTTCTTCGGTAACCTTGCCATAGGACTTTAATTCCTTTAACAATGCCTTCTGAAGCATTACGATGTACTTATAGACATTGGGTATCACCGCTTTGAATAACCCGGCATTCCATTTCTCTAACGCTTCACTCATTACGGTGTGATTAGTATAAGCAAAGGTTTCTTTTGCAATACGAAGTGCTTTCGCAAATGTCAGCTTTTCATTTTCCATCATCAATCGGATGAATTCCGGAATAGCTACGACCGGATGGGTATCATTCAATTGGATTGCATATTCCGAAGAGAAATGACTGAAGTCATCACCATACTTCTTCTTATATCTGCCAATAACATCAACCAGAGTGGCGGCTGAGAAGAAATACTCCTGCTTTAGTCTTAATTTCTTACCTTCGTCTGTATTATCATTTGGATAGAGGAGACTGCTGATCGCCTCTGCCTCATTCTTATTTTTATTGGCTTTGTCATACTTCTGCTCATTGAAGAGTTCGAAGTTAAAGCTGCTGGTAGGCTCTGCCTGCCATAAACGTAAGGTATTTACCTTTTTATCTCCGTAACCGATCACCGGTGTATCATAAGGAACCGCATATACGGATTGATTCTTATAATTGATTAGAACCTTCTCTTCTTCCTTACGAACGGACCAGGGATCTCCGAAGCGCTGCCAGTCATCGGGGATTTCCTTCTGGAAACCATCCTCAAAATATTGTTTGAACAAGCCGTATTTATAACGGATGCCATATCCGTTCAGGGTAATTCCGATGGAGGCACCGGAGTCTAAGAAGCAAGCCGCCAAGCGTCCTAATCCGCCATTCCCCAGCGCTGCATCCTCGATATCTTCGAATACTCGGATATCAACGTTATTCTCACTCATCAATTCGGAAAACTGGTTAAATAATCCCATATTATAGAGATTACTGTAGACTAATCTTCCTACCAGGAATTCCGCTGAAAGATAGCATACCTTTTTGTCCTGTGCATTTAAGCCCCAGTCCTTACCCAGATTCTTCATTGCTGCCTTAGAAACTGCATTGTATAATTGGATGGTCGACGCTTCTTTGATCGTTTTCCCATAATCCAAATCAAGTATTGTTGCCACATTTGTTTTAAAACTGCTATCCATTTTTCCTCCTAACTAAAACCTGCTTACCAATCTATCATCTGAAACAAGTTCCTCTCACCCACATAGGTTTTGCAGGTATTTACACGTTACGCGCAAAAAGCTGTGCATATTCAAACAATACATCTTCCTTCAGCTTCTTATACTCACTCTTTTTCATTCTCCATTGCCAATTATTGCCGATGGTAGATGGAAAGTTCATTCTTGCCCTATTATCAAGCTCCAGCAAATCCTGCATTTGAACGATAACCACATCTGCAATACTGGAATATAATACACGGATAATCGCGTAAGGCAGGTCTTCAAAGGTACTTACATTAAAATAGCGGTACATAAAAGCCAATTCTTTTGCACTCTTACTCTTTAGATAACCAACCAGAGTCTCATTATCATGAGTGCCGGTATACGCTACCAGATTGGTGTCTTTATAGTTATGGGGTAAATATTCATGTTCAGCTGGCCCATCCAATCCAAACATCAATATCTTCATTCCCGGAAAACCGGTCTCTTCAATGAGTGCACGAACCTTCGGTGTAATCACCCCAAGATCCTCAGCAATAATTTTAGCATCCCCTATGGATTCCTTAATGACATCGGTAAGCTTCTTACCGGGTCCAAGCTTCCAACTGCCACCAACAGCAGTTTTGGAAGTAACTGGAATAGAATAGTAATTCACCACACCGATAAAGTGATCGATTCTTATAATGTCATAAAGCCCGGCAGACATCTTCATGCGTTCTCTCCACCAGGAGAAATCCTTCTTCTCGAGTACGTCCCAGCGATATAGGGGATTACCCCAACGCTGACCGTCTGCTGAAAAGGCATCCGGTGGTACTCCTGCAACATTGATGGGATTCTTACGCTGATCCAATTCAAACAAATCGCCGTGCACCCATACATCAGAGCTGTCCTCTGATACATACAAAGGAATATCTCCAATAATCTGTATCTTGGCTTGATTTGCATAATGCTTTACCTTATCCCATTGTTCACGGAATTTGAATTGACAGAATTCCCAAAATGCAATCTCCTGTGATAAAAGCTTCGTATATTCAGTAACAGCCTTCTCTTCGTGATTCCGAATGTCTTCGTCCCACAGGGACCATTGCTTATTATTAAAATGACCCTTTATCGCCATATATAAGCTGTAATCTCTCAGCCAATATTCATTTTTCTTGCAAAAATTCTTATATTCTTTTGTATCTTTATGAGCACTTCGTTCGAATGCTTTCTTTAAGATCTGAAATCTTAGTTGATAAATTGTGGCGTAATCAATAAGGTCATCTGACTTCTGCCACTTTAATCCCTTCAAATCCTCTGAGGTAAGCAATCCTTCCTGGATCAGAAGGTCCAGATCAATAAAATAAGGATTGCCTGCAAAGGCAGAAAAGGATTGATATGGGCTATCGCCAAAGCTGGTTGGACCAACCGGTAATACCTGCCAGTAACAGCAGCCTATCCTCTTTAAAAAATCTACAAAGCGAAAGCTTTCTTCACCCAGGGTACCAATACCATAAGCAGAAGGCAGTGCGCTGATTGGCATAAGAACACCTGCGCCTCTGTTTAATTCTTGTTTTACCAATGTTGTCATATATTCTCTCCACCTCTTAAAATACGACCAAATCAACACTAATATGTATCTTATGTCACAAAGTACGATTTATATTCCGTTCAATCATTTTGCATAATGTAATAGGATAAAATTGTACGTTTTCGGAAATTTTCGAAACTATATACATACAATAACATTACAAGTGCCTTTTGTCAATAGATTATTTTAATCATATAGTGAATTTATATATTTAATTGGTCATATTATTAAATTTATTTGTCCAAATTTACAATATTCTATTTTGTTACAATATAAGAACTTAAAATTTAAGTGAATTTTCCGGTATAAAAACAGCCTTTTTCCACGGTTTATATTGCTTTTTTCGAAAATAATTAAGTTCAAATCCATAAATAATGGGGTTTTAAAAATAATGTCGAAAAACAAAAAGACAAATTCCACAAAAAAACAGATTAGTTGCCAGAATAAATCTGTGCGAATATACAAATTCATAAACACATATTGAAAATGAAATAACTTCGGTTTATACTAAAAATAATGTGAAACATTACTGGGAGGCAAATCCATGGCAACGATCAAAGAAATCGCTAATAAGCTGGGAATCGCGGTAAGTACCGTATCAAAAGGTTTAAACGGTGCAAGTGATATCAGCGCTGAGATGAGACAGCTGGTATTGGATACGGCTGTTGAGATGGGTTACGCTTCTAAGAAGATGAAGGCAACAGGTACAAGAAAAGTTTGTATCTTTATTGAGAATATGGATTATGAGAATATCGAGCAGTTCGGTTATGAGATTGTTGTCGGGTTTAAGCTATCAGCAGCACGCAGACATTGGGATGTTACTGTTGTACCGACAAATCTGAATATGCAGACCGCTGAAAAATTCGATACATATATGCTGAAAAACGGATATAGCGGTGCCTTTCTACTAGGTTTTACACTTCATGATGATTGGGTTTGGCAGCTGACCAAGACAACGGTTCCTACTGTTCTCCTTGATAATTATATAGAACGTAACAACCATGTTGGTTATGTAGGTACCGACAATTATGAAGGTATCGACCTTGCAGTGGATCACCTTCATAGCTTGGGACATACCAGAATAGCCTTTTTGAATGGATCCAAGAATTCCATGGTTTCTGAACAGAGACACCAGTCCTTTATCAATAGTATGACCAAGCATGGTTTAGAGGTTGACGAGAATTTAATCGAGTATGGTTATTATGTTCCTGATTGTGCCAAGGATCATGTTCCCGGCTTTCTTAGAAACGGTGCTACTGCTATCATGTGTGCCAGCGATTTGATTGCTTCCGGCGTTATCACTGAGATTCATAAATATGGACTTAAGGTTCCGGAGGATGTTAGTGTTATCGGCTTCGATGATCTTCCGATTGCCGCACATCTTACACCACCTCTGACGACAATCCGTCAGGATCGAACCGATCTTGGCAAGAGTGCCTTTCTTCTATTGGATGGTCTGATCCATAATGTAACAATCAGCAAGCTTCTATTACGCGCCAAGTTCATACAGAGGGAAAGTACAGCGCCTCATAAGCCAAGATAACAAAGCATAATGAATTAATCATCAACGTATGCCCACCGGGCACACGGAATACAAAAACCGCTCCCATCGGAGCGGTCTTTTTATTTACACGGAGGTAAAGTGAAGAATCAACCTCCTGTTATCGTTTAGTTATACTTGCTAGAATTGACCTTGCGAACCGCTAATCTACGATTGACTGCTTCTCTAAGCAAGGTATAAAGAACGGAGAACAAGGGTATAAAGATCAGCATTCCGGCAACCCCCATCGTACTTCCTCCGATGGTTACTGCCACAAGAACCCACATGGAAGGAAGACCGATGGAACCTCCTACCACACGAGGATAGATTAGATTCCCTTCAATCTGCTGAAGTATTACAAACATAAGGATAAATAACAAAGCAGTAATCGGATTAATCATCAAGATTAAGAAGGCACCGATTGCGCATCCGATAAATGCCCCGAAGATCGGAATTAATGCTGTAAAACTAATCAAAACACTGATTAACAGTGCATATGGGAATTGGAAAATGGTCATTACCACGAAAAACATCAACCCCAATATTACTGCCTCCAAGCATTGTCCGGACAAGAATCTTGCAAAGGTCTTCTCCGATAACGAACACAAGGATAAGCTCTTAGCCACGGCTTTTTCCGGTAGATATGCATACATCAGCTTTCTCACCTGACGACCCAGCTTCTCTTTCTCAGCCAATATATAGATCGAGAAGATAAAGCCCAGAAAGAAATCGATCATTCCGCCAAAGATACTGAACGCTGTGTTGAAGGTCGATTGGATCATATTGGCACCACTATCAATAATAAAGCTATAGATATTCTTAACCAGACCCGGCCAGTCAATTGTATTAATGTTGATCAAATCCTTCAAAAACGGATACGTTTGAACTAAATTAATATAGTTTCGTTCCATACGATAGAAGAATTCCGATAAAACATTGCTATCACTGATCGTCCTCACGGTATGAATGATCTCCGGCACTACCAGCAGCATTACCATTACGACCACTCCGATGACAAGAATTAATGTAATGATCAGACTGAGCGGTCGTTTCATCTTATTTTGAAAACCAACAGACTTACCGGGCTTACGAAAGAGCTTTTTTTCGATTGCTTTCATCGGTACATTGATGATGAAGGCAATGGCTGCTCCTAGGACAAAAGGAAAAATCAGATTAAAAACGAAATACAAAGCCCCAAGAACAAGTACCAAATTCTGCAATCCTACATAAAGCAAGACCGTAAAGGTAATCAAACCAAGTAATTTCTTGATATTATTCTTATTAAGTTCCATTCTCTACTCCTTTGTGTTCTTTAAGTTGCGATACATCTTTATATATTCGTTGACATACATCAGGAAGGACAGGAGCAAAAAGGCTCCGCATACCATCATCAAAATATTGGTTATACCAACCTTTAGAGTAGGTAATGCAACCAACGCCAGCATTGTGGCATAAAAAACTGTGGTTGAAACCTTACCGAACCATTTTGCACCATTCAGCTTAGAACCCTTCTTTAACATCACCAAACCAGCGATCAAAAGAAACAGCTGCATAATAACAAATAGGATTAACAACAAAAACATCCATTTAATTTTCACGACCAGAATAAAGATTAAAGAGGCTTGCGTAAGCTTATCGGCCAGTGGGTCGATTATTTTGCCCAGCTCCGTCACCATATCGAATCTTCTTGCTATAAAACCGTCCAGAAAATCAGTCAAACCGGATAAAAATACGATTGCGGCAGCTTGGATATACTGCTTCGGCTCGTCCGCTCTGATATAAGTTACTACAAAGACCGGAATTAATAAAAACCGTATATAACATAAAATATTAGGAATACTCCATAGATCCTTCTTTGAGAATTTTGCCACTAACTTCATTCCACTTCCCCCCTGAATAATTGCAGCACCGGTCGCATCCCATCAAGCAAGCTTGCTGTGTGAGTGCTCTTCTCGCACTATGCTCTCTGCACTTTATATATCTAAAATATGCCGATTAGTTCCTGATTGCATCATTTTCAGTACAATTCTAACACAAGATTTTGGTTCCGCATAGGTTATTTTTCCATTTTTAAATTAGAATTTGCTTAAAAAATCCAAAAGCTTCCGATCGTTTCTTCCATTTATAGTCAAGTATGGGGTTTTTTAGGCATATATATTCTGTAACTATAACAATCAGGAGAAAACATGAGCATTATTCAGGATTTCATCTCCGAATACGGAACTCTAGCTATGTTTATCATAATTCTTCTGGAATACGCCTGCTTCCCGGTATCCAGTGAAATCGTACTTCCCTTCTCCGGAGCAATCGCCTCAATCAATCACACGGATTTTTTGGTTATTCTCCCCCTAAGTATCCTCGCCGGCTTAATCGGCACCGGTATCTGCTATACCATTGGCTGGTTTGGTGGCGGAGCGATCCTCCATGCCATTGTACATCGTTTTCCAAAAGCACAGAAAGGAATTGATCATGCCAACGAGAAATTCCGGGAACATGGAGGGGCCACTGTCTGCATCGGCAGAGTCATTCCCATCATACGTACTTACATATCCTTGGTTGCAGGTGCTGCCAGACTTTCTCCGATTACCTATTTTACTTATACCTTTCTTGGAATTACAGTATGGAACACTCTCTTGATCGGCCTTGGCTATACCCTTCAGGAGAATTATCAAAAAGTAGCCGGCTATTACGAAAGGTATAAGTATAACCTTCTTCCGATAGCCGGCCTTTGTATCATTGTTTTATTAATAAATCTATTCATTAAGAAACGTAAGAAGAAAAACCAGAGCCCTTCCTCCCTATGATGTTCGCACTATGGATTTTGTTTCCCATTTTCCCGAAGCCACACGAATGATGCCTACCAGCGAGGTTATGAACCAGTTTAAACCGGTAGCCCACCAGATACCGGTAAAGCCGATCAGCATGGTCAATACATTGGCAAAGAGTACTCTGCAAATAACCTCCGTAATCCCCATTACCATAGGGACATTGATATCTCCGGTTCCACTGAGAAAATTTCGGCTGACAAAGATCAGTCCAACGGGTACATAGAAGAAACAGGTTATCCGAATTGCCATAATCCCTGTAGTCACTACTTCAAAATTCTCTTTCTTCGTGAATAACATCATGATATACTCGCCGCCAAAATACATCGCCGGCAGCATGATCAGACTAAATACGATCATGATAATAGAAGCTGATTGGTAGCCCTTCTTAGCTCGGTCACTTCTTCCGGCTCCAACGTTCTGTCCGGCAAAGGCGGATAAAGCCGCGCCTACGGACATGCCCGGTTGTAGTACCAGCTGTTCAATCCTGGACACTACGGTATGAGCAGCGATAACCACTTCGCTAAATCCGTTGATTACCCCCTGCAATGCCATAAGTGAAACGGAAACCAATGCATTTTGTAAAGCTACCGGAACTCCTAATCGGAGGCATTTTGCGAATATAGTACGATCCGGTCGAAACTGTTTTAACGGCATCCTTAATAATTTGACCCTCGCCATGGCATAGATAATGCAGCCGGCTCCTGCTACAAATTGAGATATAATCGTAGCTAGAGCTACGCCCGGAACACCCATGTGAAAGACAATTACAAATAATAAATCAAGAATAACGTTCAGTACACTTGCAACAATCAGGAAAATCAACGGGGTGACGGAATCTCCCAATGCCCTGAGAACAGCTGACATCCCGTTGTAACAGGCTGTGCCCAGAATACCGGCAAAGATGATCTTCATATAGATATCCGATTGGTTAATAATGGAATCAGGCGTACCCAGAAGCTCCAGAAGCCATCGGCTGGAGCAAAAACCTACTATACCTAATATAACGGCAGCTCCTAGTACTACATAGGTTGCGGTCGCAAAACCCTTTTTTACATTTTCATAATCCTTTGCACCGAAGTACTGGGATATTACAATTGAAATACCGGCAGATAAGCCAAAGCATAAACCGATAATCAGAAACACCATGGAACCGGTAGCACCAACTGCTGCCAAGGCACTACTGTCCACGAATTTACCGACTACAATGGAGTCTACCATATTATAAAACTGCTGAAATAGATTCCCGATCAGCATTGGGATAGAAAATTTTATGATATGCTTGGCCGGCGAGCCATGCGTCATATCACGTGTAATCGATTTTGACATAATATTACCTTTCGATATGTAAGCTGATTTAAAGAGTAAGGTTAATTTTTGGATACTCGATGTATTATACTCTGATTTTTCTTAATGTAAATGTCTTATTTCATAATTATGATGTCAGGAACAGAACAAGTATCCGTATTATTATGGCATGAACCACATATATTTTAAAGAAGATTAAGGACACCGGGAGTGAACCCACTTATGCAATGGCATAGTTTACCAATCAGCGAAGTCCTCGACCAACTCGGGGTAACACATAATCAAGGCTTATCTGCCAAAGAAGTAAAACAGAGGCAAGAATCCTTTGGCCGAAACATTCTTGAAGCGAAAAAACCTAAGAGCATTATTGTGAAGTTCTTAGCTCAGTTTTCAGATTTTATGATTATCATATTGATATTAGCAGCTATCATATCCTTTGTTGTATCTTATCTGGATGGGGATCCGGATTATGTAGATCCGGTTATTATATTATGTATCATAATCATAAACGCTACACTTGGACTTCTTCAGGAAGCAAGAGCCGAGAAGGCACTGGAAGCTCTGAAGAAAATGTCTGCTCCTACTGCCCATGTATTACGTGAGGGTAAAATCAGTGTGATTGATTCCTCTGAGTTGGTTCCGGGAGATATCATACTATTGGAAACCGGCGGATTTGTTCCAGCTGATGCCAGGCTCTTAACTGCTATTAATTTAAAGGCGGAGGAGGCCTCGCTGACCGGTGAATCAAATCCGGTTGATAAGGTAGCCGAGCTGGTACTTCGACCGGAGACGAATTTGGGAGATCGTATCAATATGGTTCTGGCGACGAGTACCATAACCTATGGCAGAGGCTTGGCTGTGGTTACGGAGACGGGTATGAATACACAGGTCGGTCACATCGCTAAGCTGATCATGGAGGAAGAGACCCCCATGACACCACTTCAGAAGCGTCTTGCCAAAACCGGTAAAGTTCTTGGCATTGCCGCTCTTGTCATCTGCGGAGTAATCTTTTTGCTCGGTCTGATGAAGCACCTACCGGTATTTGATATGTTCATGACCTCCGTCAGCTTAGCGGTTGCTGCTATTCCCGAAGGGCTTCCCGCTATCGTCACCATCATGCTGTCCCTTGGTGTTCAGCGTATGGCTAAGAAGAATGCTGTAATCCGAAAGCTTCCTGCTGTTGAGACCTTAGGCAGCGCTACTGTGATCTGCTCGGATAAAACAGGAACTCTGACACAGAATGTAATGACTGTAACCCAGGTCTGTTCCATCGATGGCAAAGAAAAACCGGGCAGCAGCTTTGGCAGCTTTCTTCTATCACATGCAGCCCTTTGTAATGATACAATTCTAACAATGGATAATCATACTGTCTCACTCACCGGAGAACCCACTGAAAAGGCTCTTGTTCTGGCTGCCTATCATGCCGGAATGAACAAAAACGAACTGGACAAAGCATATCCCCGTGTCTATGAGATACCCTTCGATTCTGCAAGAAAGCTTATGACCACGGTACACAGCTCCCCGGAGCAAGGATACCGCAGCGTCACGAAAGGTGCTTTTGACTTTATGTTAAGCCGTTGCACCCATTATTATCACGATGGCAAGCAATATCCACTGACTGCCAGAGACAAAAAAAGATTGAATTCCGTGAATAATTCGATGACCGAGAAAGCACTTCGCGTCATTGCTGTTGCTTACAAGAATCTCCCCGAAAGCTTTAAAAGTATGAAGAAAGATACTTTGGAAGATGATCTTACCCTGATTGGTCTCATTGGTATGATCGATCCCCCCAGAGAAGAAGTAAAATCCGCAGTTGCTGTCTGCCGACAGGCAGGTATTAAGCCGGTTATGATTACCGGTGACCATGTCCTGACAGCGCAGGCAATTGCCAGAGAACTGGGTATTCTGGCAGAAGGAGAAGAGGCGATAAGCGGGGAGCAATTAGCCAGGATGAGTACGGAGGAGCTGGCAGATAATATCTATCGCTTCAGTGTCTTTGCCCGGGTATCACCGGAACATAAGGTCCGTATCGTGAAAGCCTTCCAGGCCAGAGGTGAGGTTGTGGCGATGACAGGAGACGGTGTGAACGATGCTCCAGCGCTAAATACGGCTGATATCGGTTGTGCTATGGGTATCACCGGAACCGATGTAGCGAAGAATGCAGCCGATATGATTCTGACCGATGATAACTTTGCTACGATTGTCTCGGCAGTCAAGGAGGGTCGTGGTATTTATGAGAACATTAAGAAGGCCGTACATTTTCTCCTATCCAGTAATATCGGAGAGATCCTTACCATCTTTGTAGCCATTCTAATGGGACTTCCGACACCGCTTGTAGCAGTGCAATTATTATGGGTCAACCTGGTTACCGACTCTCTTCCGGCTATTTCTCTTGGTGTCGAACCGGCAGCCAAGGATATCATGCAGAAGAAGCCGATCTCACCGAAGAAAGGAATGTTTGCAGATGGCTTGGCTGTTCAGATTGTTCTCGAAGGCATTATGATTGGCTCCCTATCCTTACTGGCTTTTGTAATCGGTTTTCATTTTTACGACACCCCTGCATTCTTCCGGTCTTTACTCCCGGATTCCAATGCTGCTCAGAATCCCGCGACCTATATTCCATGGGTCGGCAGGTCAATGTCCTTTGCCGTGTTAAGCCTATCACAGCTTTTCCATGCTTTTAATATGAGAAGCGAACACTCCCTTTCCAAAATCGGAATTTTTACAAACCGTAAGTTGGTCTATTCTTTTCTGATTTGTGCTTTTTTACAAGTGATTGTATTAACCATACCGGCTCTGGCCAAGATATTCCAAGTTGTACCTTTGTCACCCAGACAATGGGCTATTACTCTCTTAATGTCCATCGTCCCGATTCTTGTAGTAGAACTGCAGAAGAACACCTCCGGATTAGCGCATAGGAAGAAAAAGGAGTGATTATTGGCTATAACACCGGCCAAATCAATCTCATTCTTTTTTTACAATAGTCCATCGTCCCACTTGAAATCCCCCGGGAAACGTTATATAGTTAAGAGGACAAATATTTTAAGAGGTGTTGACGTGGATACCAGGAAAGCTGAGAATACTCCAAAGATGAAACCCTACGATGAAATGATATGGGAACACTGGTCAATGTATGATGCTATGCCTTATGTTTGGGACGCCGATCTGAATGTGGAACGGGTATTCAAGTGTATCAGCGGCAACATAATTAAAGCTTATCGATTCCAGTTGGATGAACCTTATGAGATAAGACACGAATAAAGCACAGAGGTGAACTAAGTGAATGTCATAACATTAGTACATAAATCAACGAATAGCTATTTGATACAATCTGACAGCGGATGGCTTATGATTGACTCCGGATGGCCTGATACATTTGCGCAATTATTGCAGCTCTTAAACCAGAATAATATCTCAATCCATGAGGTAAATTATCTGGTCATCACTCACTTTCATCCGGATCATGCTGGCTTGACACAGAATCTGAAGGATTTGGGAACAACCTTATTGCTACACGAATATCAGGTTCCATATATCAATAAATTAAATCTTTTATATAAGAAGAATCCGAAGGCAAATTTTAAGGACATTACCAATAGTAACAATATGGTACTTACGGAAGCAGAGAGCAGAAACTTTCTGAAATCCATCGGCATCGATGGAGAGCTTATCTCAACCCCCGGGCATAGCGATGACAGTATTGCTCTGATCATCGATGACTGCTGCGCCTTTACCGGTGATCTTCCTGCCTTGGATCTAATTGAGTTATATGATGATATCGTCGTTGATGACAGTTGGGAAATGATTAAAAAGCATTCTGTCAAGAAAATATATCCGGGTCACGGAGATGCCTATGAGCTTCTATGATTTTATCAACATTACATCCGAGAACCATTGAAACATTCTTCACAAACATTTGTTGTCATGAATAAAAAAGAAACTATGTGTTTCAATAATAGTAACGGCTTCCCAAGATAAGTGGGAAGCCGTTTTCAGATTAAATATACTTATTAAAAAACACGAAATGCATCCTTACCAAGATATCTTGCTGAGCTTCCAAGCTCCTGTTCAATACGTAGTAACTGATTATACTTCGCTACACGGTCTGTTCTGGAAGGAGCACCGGTCTTGATCTGTCCTGCATTGGTTGCTACCGCGATATCAGCAAGGGTAACATCCTCGGTCTCACCGGAACGATGAGAAACCACTGCTGTCCAACGGTTATTCTTAGCCATCTCAATGGCATCCAAGGTCTCTGTTAGCGAACCGATCTGATTAAACTTAATCAAAACGGAGTTCGAGATATTCTGCGTGATGCCCTCTGTGATACGGCTTGTGTTGGTAACAAATAAATCATCACCAACCAGCTGGATCCTCTTGCCAAGACGCTCCGTTAAGAGCTTCCAGCCCTTCCAATCCTCCTCTGCCAGACCATCCTCCAAGGATATTACCGGATATTTGGTACATACCTGATCCCAGAAATCCACCATCTCTTCCACTGTCTTATATTCTCCGGCTTTCCAGAAGAGATAATCTCCCTTTCTTCCTGCCTTCGCTGCTTCCTCATACATTTCGGTAGCTGCCGCATCAATTGCAATGTAGAAGTCTTCACCGGGGCGATAGCCTGCTGCTTCAATCGCTTTCACGATATAGTCGAGCGCCTGGGTGTCACTATTGAACTTCGGAGCAAAGCCGCCTTCATCACCAACTGCAGTTACATATCCGTCATTCTTTAACAGCTTCTTCAAGGTATGAAATACAGTTGCACTATGCTCCAGAGCCTCTGAAAAGCTTTTTGCGCCGACAGGCATAATCATGAATTCCTGAATGTTAAGACTGGAATCCGCATGCTTTCCACCATTGATAATGTTCATCATCGGTACCGGAAGTGTCTTCGCGTTGACACCGCCAAGATAACGATATAGCGGTAAATGCAAGGAAGCTGCAGCTGCCTTCGCTACTGCAAGAGAAACGCCAAGAATCGCATTGGCACCAAGCTTACCCTTGTTCGGTGTACCATCAAGTTCAATCATCGTAGCATCGATATCTCCCTGCTCTAAGGCACACATGCCCACAAGCTTTGGACCAATGATCGTATTTACATTCTCTACCGCTTTCTTAACACCGGTACCTAAGTATCTGCTCTTGTCACCATCTCTTAATTCCACTGCTTCAAAAGCACCTGTAGATGCTCCTGACGGAACCGCTGCTCTTCCCACACTGCCATCCGCTAATGTTACCTCTGCCTCAACCGTAGGGTTACCTCTCGAATCGAGTATTTCTCTTCCAATTACTTTCTCAATGGTTAAATTCTTCATTATAATTCCATCCTTTCCAGCATTCATTCTATGGTATTTATTATATTATTTACTCTTACTAAGATACTATTCCTATTTCGTAAGTACATTTATCCTGCTCTCATACCGGACTTTCGAACATAAAGACGTATGTAAGCAGCTTACTTGTTATTTAGTACACTCAATGTACTTTAAATAAAGTATAACAACCATAAAATGAATTTAAAGTGATTTGAATCACATAAATAGGTATAATGTGGTACTTATACCATATATTTTAGCGTTTCGTATTGATCCCTGCAAGCGTTAATTAGTATTTTTTGGCATATTTTTGATTGTTATACTGTTCAAAAATTGATATACTATCTAAAGAATGAATTCTGAATTACATTAAGCACAATTTATACTGCCTCACGGCAGAATGGAGGTTATATGAGTAAAACTTTTGAGAAATTACTACCCTTATTGGATAAATCCATGGCATTACAGACAGCCCGTAATCTGTTTGAATGGGATGATCAAACCATTGCTCCCTTTGAAGCAGCGGATTACACCTCTAAGGTTGTCGGTATCCTATCGGATGAATACATGAAGAGCATGATCAATGATGATGTTCGCAAGCTTCTAAAGAAGCTTCAGGATGAGAAGGAGCAGGAGGAATTAACCGAGACACAGAAAGCTATTGTGAAAGAGCTTGGTAAGACCTATGAACAATTAGAGAGTATTCCTCCGGAGGAATACCGTGCCTTTAACGAATATACCTCAATTGCCAATCGCAAATGGGCTAAGGCAAAAAAGGATAACAAATATGATGATTTTGCACCTCACTTAAAGAAAATCATAGAATTCAAGAAGAAATTCGCAGGGTATCGTGTGAAAGGCGACAAGAAGCCTTATGAGGTTCTTCTCGGTGATTACGATGAATGCTTTATGATCAAAGAATTGGATACCTTCTTTGATAAAGTAAAAAGTGAAATCATTCCTCTTCTAAAGGAGGTTGCAAAGAAGGCAGAAACCGTTGATAAGAGTTATAATTTCTTGTCCTATGACGTGGAAAAGCAAAAGGAATTCTGCCGGTTTTTAGCCGGGTATGTTGGATTCGATTTTAACCGCGGTGTAATTGCTGAGAGTGCTCATCCCTTCACCATGCAGCTTCATAATCATGATGTTCGAATTACTGACCGATACATGGAGAATAATCTGGAGAGTGCAATGTTCTCAATCATTCATGAAAGCGGTCATGCTCTCTACGAAATGAATATTGACGATGCAATTACGCAAACACCGGTCGGTGGCGGTGCCTCTATGGGGATGCATGAATCCCAATCCCGCTTCTATGAGAATATTCTTGGCAGAAGCAAGGAATTCTGGGAGCCTATTTATGATAAGCTGGTTAATACTTATCCTGATAATCTGAAGAATATCAGTCTGGATCATTTTATCAAAGGCATTAACAAAGCGGCACCCAGCTTAATTCGTACCGAAGCAGATGAACTCTCCTACTGTATCCATATCATCATACGTTATGAGATTGAGAAGATGCTGTTTAATGAAAAGGTCGATATGGACGAACTCCCGAAGATCTGGAACCAGAAATACCAGGAATATATGGGCATAGAGCCAAGCACCGATTCCGAGGGAATCCTGCAAGATACTCATTGGTCCTACGGCGAATTCGGATATTTCCCGTCCTATGCAATCGGTACAGCCGTTGCTTCCCAGATTTTTGCCTGCATGAAAGAAAAGATGCCTGTGGACCAATATCTGAAGGAGGGTAATTTAACCCCGATCCGCGAATTTTTAAGAGACAATATCCACAAGCACGGTGCAGTTAGAAATACGAATCAACTGCTGAAGGATGTATGTGGTGAAGAGTTCAATGCCGAATACTATGTAACCTACCTGAAGGAAAAATATCAAAAGCTGTATAATCTATAATAAAGTGGTTCCATTCCTCTCCTAACATTGCTGTAGCTTACTGCTTCACATTTCATATTGTAACTTATATTAATGCTTAATTATTGTGACTAATCTCGTGTTATTGCATTAAAATAAATAATTATGTATATTTATTAATTTCATATTGCATTCTTTGGAAAAACGATGTAATATGATAGCAATATTATTGAAAAGCAAAAATTGAGTGTATATCAGGGCATGGACTGCCAATATGGAGGTATGAATATGAAGCTGTGGGGCGGACGCTTTACAAAAGAAACAAATCAATTAGTTCATAATTTTAATGCTTCAATCTCATTTGATCAGAAATTCTTCAAGCAAGACATTGAAGGCAGTATTGCTCATGTTACCATGCTGGCGAAGCAAGGCATTATCACGGATGATGAGCGGGATCAGATAATAGGTGGATTATCCGGTATTATGGAAGACCTTATTAGCGGTAGTCTTGAGATTACAACGGAGCATGAGGATATCCACAGTTTTGTGGAGGCACATCTGATCAGCCGGATCGGAGATGCAGGCAAGAAGCTCCATACCGGTCGCAGTCGAAATGATCAGGTTGCATTGGACATGAAATTATATACCCGGGATGAGATTCAGGACCTCGACGGCTTAGTGAAGGAGCTTCTACACTCTCTCCTTACCATAATGAAAGAGAATACTCAGACCTTCATGCCCGGCTTTACCCATCTTCAAAAGGCACAGCCGGTAACCTTAGCACATCACATCGGTGCTTACTTTGAGATGTTTAAGCGTGACCGACTAAGACTCATGGACATCAGGAAGCGATTGAATCTCTCACCCATTGGCTCAGGAGCACTTGCAGGAACCACCTATCCACTGGATCGTGATTATACGGCACAGCTGCTGGGTTTTGAAGGACCGACTCTGAACAGTATGGATAGTGTCTCTGACCGGGATTATCTGATTGAATTACTCAGCGCACTCTCTACCATAATGATGCATTTAAGCCGTTTCAGCGAGGAGATCATCCTATGGAACAGCAATGAATATCGTTTTGTGGAATTAGATGATGCCTATTCTACCGGATCCAGCATCATGCCACAGAAAAAGAATCCTGACATCGCAGAATTGGTAAGAGGTAAGACCGGACGAGTCTATGGATCTTTAATCTCCTTACTCACCGTGATGAAAGGTCTTCCCTTAGCCTATAATAAGGATATGCAGGAGGACAAGGAATTCACCTTTGATGCAATCGATACCGTGAAGGGCTGTCTAGCCTTATTTAATGGCATGGTCTCAACCATGAGATTTCACAAAGATCACATGGCACAGAGTGCTAAGAATGGCTTTACCAATGCCACCGATGCAGCTGACTACTTAGTGAATAAAGGAGTCCCCTTCCGCGATGCGCATGGAGTGGTAGGCCAGCTGGTTCTCTATTGTATCGATAAGGATATTGCTCTGGAGGAGATGACACTGGAGGAGTTTAAGCAGATCAGTCCGGTATTCGAGGAAGATATCTATGATTCAATAAGCATGATAACCTGTGTCAACAAACGAAACACCATTGGAGCACCCGGCTTAGAAGCCATGGCGAAGGTTATTCAAATCAATGAGGAATATCTTCAGCAATAAGATTGTTTAACCCTTTCGTTAATATACAAAAATATCAGCTTCGCAGATATTTTATGTATCATGTATTCAAAAATATCAGCTTTGCGGATATTTTATGTATCATGTATTCAAAAATATCAGCTTCGCAGATATTTTATGTATCATGTATTCAAAAATATCAGCTTCGCAGATATTTTATGTATCATGTATTCAAAAATATCAGCTTTGCGGATATTTTATAATCATGTATTAAAAGACCTAAGGCTTTCACCTCATCAGTTATTCTGAGGAGGGAAGGGCCTTAGGTCTGTTTTATTGATTATAACTGAAATGCCAGCATAACAATATTGGCGATAACCAGAATTGTGGATGCAGCTAAATACTTAATCTGCACCATTTTCTCCTTACGATTACCCATTAGAAATAATAATACAATCAATCCTATGGTAATCAACATATAGGTTAGCTTAGGCATTGTATTAACTGCCTCGCCTCGAAAGCTAAACTGTGTTGCGATGGTTTCCGGCAGCTTCCCATACACAAAAGCATCAAAAATTAATGTAACCACCATATAAATTCCATTCAGAATCAGAAAGAAGTTTTTCTTGATTTGATTCATGTTATCTTTATTCCCCTCCTTTTATTTCCTTTGCTCCCTGTATTTTTGAATCACAATCCTATCTCGTATACTATGAGATACCTTGAGCTCGCTAATGATCATACACTCCTATTTCAATCAGGCTTGTTTGATGCAGCTTACGCTCTATTCATACAATGATTATATTCCTCGGATATCGATAACGCAAGCGCATATAATCCATCGTTTTGAAGTGAAAAGTCCACATTTTACATTGACATATTTTTAACAATGTATTATACTAGGAGGGATTTTTATATTATAATATGGTTTATTTTACATCAATACATAAGGATTGTAACTTACATACAAATGATATCTGTTAAAATTAGGAGGAGCTTTACCATGAATATTGCAATCTGTGTCGGTAGTTCCTGTCACATCAAAGGCTCATATAACATCATTCAACTTATGAAGGAAGCAATTGAAATGCATCAGCTCGAGGAAAAGGTCAGCCTATCTGCTGCTTTCTGTCTTGGCCGGTGTACGGATGGGGTATCTGTCAAAATTGATGATGAGATCATATGCGGGGTATCAGCGGAATGCTTTCGCGATTTCTTTGATCAATATGTTCTTGCCAAAATGTAACTCTATCATACTTCAGTGTTCATTCTGATAACACTGTCATCGAAAGGCTGTTCTTCAAGCAGCATAGCCAAAGGTCGTGAATTATGAATCATTACATACAACTAAAAAAATCAAATTGTAAGAATTGCTATAAGTGTATTCGTCATTGTCCCGTGAAATCAATCCGTTTTTCAGATCATCAAGCTCATATCGTGAAGGAACAATGTATCCTTTGTGGTGAATGCTTCGTTGCCTGTCCACAGAATGCCAAACAGATTCGCAGTGATATTAATATTGTGAAGGAGATGCTGACATCCGGAAAGCCGGTCTACGCCAGTGTAGCTCCTGCCTTTATAGCCAATTATGCCGGTTCCGATCTGTCCGCTTTGGCAAAGGCCCTGCTCAAACTGGGCTTTGCCGGTGTGGAAGAGACCGCTCTAGGAGCCACAATCGTGAAGACTCAATATGAATCTATGATACGAGGTGGAGAAGGAAAAGCAATTATCTCCTCCTGCTGTCATACGGTCAACATCTTAATCCAGAAATATTATCCGGAGGCACTCCCTTACTTGGCACCGATTTTATCACCGATGCAAGCCCATTGTATGAAAATAAAAGAGGAGCATCCGGACGCTTATACTGTCTTTTTGGGGCCTTGCATCTCTAAGAAGGAAGAAGCTGAGCTTTATCCGGGGATAGTCGATTGTGCATTGACCTTCGAAGAGCTCTCCTCTTGGTTTAGTGAAGAAGGAATAGAGGTATCTCCTGTTGCCACAGAACAAGGATCAGACCAGGGTAGAGCCAGACTTTTCCCTATCCCCGGCGGAATCATTCGTTCCATGTTCACGGAGGAACTCGATTATGATTTCATAACGATCGATGGGCTTGATAACTGTATGAAAGCACTCACTAACATAGCGAAGGGCGAGCTTAGCAACTGCTTCATTGAGATGAGTGCCTGCTCCGGCAGCTGTATCGGTGGTCCCGCTATGGACAAGGAACATCGCATGCCTGTCTCCGATTTTATTCGGGTGAACCGTTTTGCAAAGGAGAAGGACTTTGCAGTTCTTTCCCCGGACCCGGAACAGTTAATCAAGCAGTTCCATTATCTCGGATGTCATCATCAGATGCCGGGAAGCAGTGCCATCGACGAAATCCTGCATAAGATGGGTAAATCCCGTCCGGAGCATGAGTTAAACTGTGGAAGCTGTGGGTATAATACCTGTCGTGAAAAAGCCGTTGCAGTACTTCAGGGAAAAGCCGATTTGACTATGTGCCTTCCCTTCCTGAAGGAAAAAGCCGAGAATTTCTCCGATAATATAATCTATAATATGCCCAACGGTGTTCTTGTCCTCAATGAAGAGCTGGAGGTACAGCAAATCAACCGAGCTGCCAGACAGATCTTGAATATTCAACATAAGAGCGATATTCTCGGAGCTCCGGTGGTTCGTATTCTGAATCCCTCTACCTATCTCGAAGTGATGACCGGTGGACGCAATATTCATGACAAGCTGAGTTATCTGGCCGATTATGAGCGATATGTGGAGGAAACCATCATTTATGACAGGACTTATCATATCATCATCAGTATTATGAGGGACATCACCGCAGAAGAAAAAGCACGGCTCAAGAAAGAAGAAATCAGTAGGCAAACCATGGAAATCACGGATAAGGTGATTGAGAAGCAGATGCGTGTCGTTCAGGAAATTGCCTCATTGCTTGGCGAGACAACGGCTGAGACAAAGATTGCTCTTACGAATCTGAAGGAGACTCTGCGCAATGAATAATCTATGTACCGATATTGGTTATCACAGCTTGAATAAGAATGGCGAACAATTATGCGGAGATCGTGTTGAAGTCGTAGAAGGCTCGGATGGCTCCGTTGTTATGGTACTGGCCGATGGTCTTGGCAGTGGTGTAAAGGCGAATATATTATCTACCCTTACCTCCAAGATTATCTCCACCATGATGGCGAATCATATGACCATTGAAGACTGTGTTACTACCGTAGCCTCTACCCTGCCGGTCTGCGAGAAACGTGGCATAGCTTATTCTACCTTTACGATTATTCAGGTTGTTGATAATAAGTCCGCAGAGGTAATTCAATACGATAATCCACATGTTATCCTACTGAGAGACGGTGTCTATTGTGATTACGATAAGGTGAGCATGCAGATTGGTGATAAGAATATCTTTAAATCAAAAATAGAGCTATCCCCGGGTGATGTACTTGTAGCCATGAGTGACGGCGCAGTATATGCTGGTGTTGGTAAGACCTTGAATTTCGGCTGGCAACGCGAAAATATCGTCGAGTTCTTAGAAGCGGTATATGAAAGCAGCTACTCCTCTAAGATGGTGGCGACGATACTGCTCGATCAATGCTCTCAGCTATACGGTGGACTGCCCGGTGATGATACAACGGTTGCCGCTGTGAAAATCCGCAACCGACAGCCAATCAATCTGATGATTGGCCCTCCCTCTGATCCCCAAGACTTACATAAGATGCTTTCTCTCTTTTTTGCGAAGGAAGGAAAGCACATCGTCTGTGGCGGAACTACCTCTTCTCTGGCTGCCGATTATCTGGGTAAAGAAATGGTGACCGGTATTGATTATCCGGACCCTGAGATTCCTCCCATCTCCAGGGTAGAAGGGATTGATCTCGTTACTGAGGGCGTCATTACTATGAGTAAGGTTCTCCACTATGCCAAAAGCTATCTGGAGGATAATGCATATTATCTGCAATGGAGTAGTAAAAAAGACGGGGCCTCACTCATTACCCGGCTGTTGTTTGAGGAAGCAACCGATATCAATTTCTATGTTGGAAGGGCAATCAACCCGGCACATCAGAATCCGAAGCTGCCGATTAATTTCAGTATCAAGATGCGCCTGGTGGATGAACTGGCTGACTGTCTGCGTAAGATCGGAAAACGTATTAATGTAAGTTATTTTTAAAAATAGGCTACCCGAAAGGGTAGCCTACACGTTTTATTCCTATTCATCGATACCATAATCAATCTTTTCAAACCATTTGAACTTCGGATATTTGAAGAGTGCCTTACCACGAATGTCTTCCAAAGGAATATATTTATCCGGCCATAGCCTTGCATCACCCGATATATTACGATTATCTCCCATCATCCAGTAGTGACCCTCCGGTATCTCATAAGGTCCAAAGGACCCCTCCATATATTCCCAAAGATAATCCTCCTTCAGCGGTTGACCATTGATATATACCACTCCGTCCCTGCCTTCCACCGTCTCACCGGGAAGTCCGATGATTCTCTTAATGTAATCATCCTCATCGGAATCCAGCGGATTTGCAAACACGACGATATCGCCTCGTTCCGGTTTACTAAAAAGATATGCCAGACGGAATACACCTACCTTCTCATCCACAAGAAAGGTTTTTTCCATTGAAGGTGTCGGTGAACTGATTGCATAATACACCCATTTGTTTATCGCCATTGCTAATAAGACGGCGGCAGCAATCACCAAAACCCAGCTTAATATTTCTTTCATTACTTTCTTATCCATACTCTTAGTCTCCCTCATGCTGATATTTATTGCTCGTAATCTACTGAACCAAACCAATGAAACTTCGGATATTTTAAAATTGCTTTTCCTTCGATCTTATTCCTTGCAAGGAACTTATTCTCCCAAAACCTCGAATCCTGAGAATTATTCCGATTATCGCCCATCATAAAATAGCTGTTTTCCGGAACTATGTATGGTCCGAAATCACTGTCCAACGCTTCTGCTACATATGGCTCCATCAGTGGTTCCCCATTGATATATACCAGACCATCCTTCCCTTCTATGGTCTCTCCGGGCAATCCGATAATCCTTTTGATATAATCCAGCTCTTCATCATCGGGGAATGGGAATACTACGATATCTCCTCTCTTAGGATCACCGGTAATATAAGATACTCTTGAGGTGACTACACGATCTCCTATCATGATGGTTTCTTCCATGGAGCCTGTTGGTACCTCAACATTATATATAATAAACTCCTTAATTAAGGTTGCCACTACAATCGCAAATACAAAGATTAGAATCCAACTGACCACTTCTTTTAGAACCTTTTTACTCATGACGAACCCCTTTAGTAATAGAATGCAGAACTTATATGCAATTATACCCTCCAAGCTTACATTTGTAAATAAGCTTGAGAGATAATAAGTCTATATCTTCCAGAAATAAATCCATATGATAAAACCAGGCATGAATCGAATTCACTCCAACCACGAATTAAACGATATGTCTTCAATGCGTATTATCCCAAATAAGCAGTTTCTGTATCAGCTACCGTTGAATTAGGTATAAAAGAAAAATCACATGTAACATGATAATTAAGTCTTCATGCCACATGTGATTGATAAAAATGATAATATCACTACCTTAAAGCCACGATTAACCTCGAATGGTTCATACCTTGGTAACTCCGAAGCGGGAGGCAACTACCAACCATAAACCCGGGAAGAACTTCATGATCTGCCATACCCCTGCTCCCTCCAGCCCCAGTTCCGGAATCAAGGAAAACTTGGCATTCATGCTTCGGACATCGTCGAACCATACGACATGTTCTACTCCCTCTGGCGTGGTATAATTATAGAAGGGAGCTTGCGCCAGTTCATCGAACTGAATGGTAACCCCGTACTGTACGGCGCGCTCGATCGCCTGTTGATTGCCAATTGATTCTGCTGCGGTTTCCCCTCTAACGAAGGGCAAAGGCCAATCATAAGCATAATTCGGAATTCCCATCAGGATTTTATCCGGGCTGATTACAGAGACTCCGTATTCCAATACCCTACGTACATTGTTCAGGGGTGCTGTTGCCATCGGAGGACCAAAGGTATATCCCCACTCATAGGTCATCAATAGAACATCGTCGGCTACCGCCCCGATGGTCGGATAATCATGAGCCTCATAAAGCAACCCCGTCATCTCCCCGGAGGTCTTTGGTGCCAGCGCTACCATTGTTATATACCCCTCTGCATCCAGTCTTGTATTAACGGCTGTTATGAAATTCAAGAAATTCTGTTTATCCTCCGGAAGTACAAATTCAAAATCAATATCAAGCCCCACATATCCCTTCGCCTGCATATTGGCAACAATATTATTGATGAGATTCGTCTGTCCCGTTGGATTAACGAACATAGCATGGGCTATCGCACTATCAAAGTTCTGCTCCGCATTCATAGGCGCAAGCATCATGATTGGACCGACTCCGAACTCATTGGCAATCGCAATCAGTTCCTCATCCTCGATTGGAACCAGATCACCTTCCGGAGTAAAGCCATAAGTAAAGATGGACAGATAAGTCAGAAATGGCAGGGTACGCCTTAATACTTCTCTCTCGATGAAGGGATAGGCATATCCGTTGATGAGGAGGGTATCCTCCACGGTATCTCCCTCATAGGTTATCACCAGTTCCTCACCGGGGCTAAGAAATTCATCAACAGCAACCCTTGGGTTGTTCTGTAGAATCCGATTTGGTGTCACATCATATTGCTCCGATATGCTGAACAAAGTATCTCCCTCTGCAACGGTATGAACTACTTCAGGTACCCGAATTCCTAAGCTCTGTCCCACTACCAGATTATCCGGATTCGGGAGTTCATTTTCTATAATAATTCGCTCGGTCGTCATACCATACTGTTCTGCTATCGAACTTAACGTATCTCCGGTCTGCACTACATGAATCGTCATAATCAACATCCTTTGATTTATCAAGGCTATGTAATTAGTATATGCCATCCTCCTATGTTTGTGAAATTTTTATTGAAACGTTGCATCCTTGCTAGTCTTATCGTATAATACTAATATCGGTTCTAAAAATGTCAAATTAAGGGTGATTTATGATAAGAAACCGAAGCCTTCGTTATTTTTAAATATTGTTTCATGCGAAGCTGGAAAAATGATAAAGGAGAGATAATGCATATGAATGAATTTAAAGAAATTTCACCGGATATGATACGCAGAAATCCATTTCAGATGATTGGTAAGGAGTGGATGCTGATTACTGCCGGTGATGAAAATAATGTGAATACAATGACAGCGTCCTGGGGTGGTCTTGGTGTTATGTATGGTAAAAATGTAGTGTTTGTCGTTGTACGCCCTCAGCGTTATACGAAGGAATTTCTTGACCGTGAGGATACCTTCTCCCTCAGCTTTCTGGATAAGGAATATAAGGATACACTGAATTATCTCGGGTCAGTATCCGGTCGTACCGAGGATAAGATCACTAAGAGCGGTTTGACATTGGATCAATTTAATAATACTCCCTTCTTCTTGGAGGCAAACAATGTTCTGATCTGCAAGAAGCTCTATGTACAGCAGATGAACGGTGACAGTATTCTGGAGGAACGATTTAAATCAACCTTCTATCCCAATGACGATTACCACTATCTCTATATTGCAGAGGTAACGAATGCATTTAAGTCAGTGAATAAGAAAACCGATCAATAATCCGAAATAAGTACCTTAATATGAAACAAATACCTTACCACAACAATGCAGCGATCAGGAAGTACCTGAGGCTCGAGCTATGGTAAGGTATTTTTATTTTACAGATTATTGATCCAGGTTCCTGCCAGTGACATCCAGGATTGGCACTGGGTTGGCAGAGGCCCTTTATCATAAATACTTCTGGTCTCCTCATTGGCAAGAGAAAGACCGTGCCATCCCTTGGGATATATATGAAGCTCAAAGGGTACCTTTTTCTCATTGAGGGCTTGGATAAAGAGTAAAGCATTCTCAATCGGAACCAAAGTATCCTCAAAGGTATGCCATACGAAGGTAGGTGGAGTTAACTCCGTTACCCTCTTCTCTAAGGACATTTGGTCCACAAGCTCATTATAACGATCCTGGAGTAAGGCTACGAAGGAATCTCTATGAGCATGTTCACCGGAGGTAATTACCGGATAACTGAGGATCAAACCATTGGGCTTGTAATTATCCTTCGGCTGCTGCATTATTTCCTCAAGAAATGTCTCATGCCATAAGGTTCCCATGCTAGCAGCCAGATGGCCGCCTGCGGAGAAGCCCATGACGATAATCTTATCACTCTGAACATTCCATTCCTTAGCGTGTGCTCTGGCATAAGCCACTGACTTCGCCAACTGTGTTAATGCTGTAGGGAACTTGGCAGGATATATGGTGTAACGTAAGATGGCCACATGAAATCCCATAGCATTTAATTGAATCGCGATCGGTTCTGCTTCCCGTTCCGATACAAAACGATAGCCACCTCCCGGACATAATATAACCAGCGGACGAGTTCTATTCTCATCAATTTCCGAAGTATTGTTTAGAAGATAGGTGGTTAAGGTTGCTTCCTGTCCCTCTACCGAAATCTTAATCTCTTGATAAAGCATATGATCATTTCCTTCCTTATTTGTTATAATTTCTAACTAATTATTCTTCTTCCTGCCAGCCTTTGCAGACATCGACCCAACCCGTGCTTTGCGAATACTCCTGAAGCTCCTCACAGGTAAGCTCGATCGCAGAATTGCTGCTTCCACAAGCCGGATAAACTGTAGTAAAACGCTTCATGGAAATATCCGAATATACCGGAAGTCCCTGATTCAACGCAAAGGGACACACTCCACCGATGGCATGTCCCGTATATTTTAGAACCTCCTCCGGAGTAAGCATCTTCGCCTTAAGGCCAAACTCTGACTTGAATCTGGCATTGTCTATCCTGGCATCTCCTGCTGCGATCACTAACAAAGCCCCTTCTTCCGTTTTGAAGGACAAGGTCTTCGCAATTCTACCGGGGACGACGCCAAGCGCATTCGCTGCTAATTCAACGGTGGCACTGGAGGTCTCGAATTCCAGGATATCATTATCCTTCCCCCACTGCTTCAAATATTCTCTGACTTTCTCAATTGCCATGTTATCTTCTCCTTCTGCTTCCTATTAGCCTATAATCAGGTCATAATATTTCTTCGCAACCAGATGTCCATCCCCTTGTTCAATCATAGTGACACATTTATGATAAAGGGCGATATTTAGACCCAATGCCAATACTTCATCATCACTGCGCCTCCTTAAGGACATTGGTGACTCCTCCACTGCAGGATATGGCTGAGCATCCTCCTGCTCAGGTCTATTTGATTTATCTGCTTGATTACCTTCCTGCTGCCTTCGATAAGCCTCCATGCGTATCTGCTCTTCCCTCTCCAGTCGGAGCTTTTCCTCCCGAAGCTGACGAAGCCGATCCTGAGTCCGTCCATACCTGGACTTCTCTTCTTCAATCTGCTGCTCCATCTCACGGCACATAGCCTCGAAATCACAAAGCATCCTTCCTGATGACTCCATTATTAGTTCTCGGATCGGATAAGCTTTTATACAGTATTTAAAATGCCTCTCCTTACCGAGGCGATAACCAAAGCTTCGCTTTAATGTAAGCTGCTCCTTCTTCGTATCCAGAAAGGCCAGATAGCCCATGGCATTCTGGATTAAGTTCTGATACCAATCCAGTTGCTTCGTATCCTTCTCCTGACGCTTACCAAGAATGTAGATCACCTTAATCCGATGTGACTGATAGTAATCGTCTCTCAGGCGGAATTTCTGTAGACTATTATTGACTAAGCGGTAATCAAGGGCAATCGGTTGATCTTCATGCTTACAGAATAGGGTGCTGTACATCCCATTCTCTAATCTGAATCTCGCTTGAATATCACGATCCGGAAAGCTTCGCTTCAATAGTTGATACAGAAGTCTCTTCCCCTTCTTCAGCTCCTCTGATTCTTGTCCGATTCCATATTCACATTCCTGGATATCATAATGTGCAAAATACGGCTCCTTGATCGGTCCTGCGGCCAGATATACCGGTGCTCCGCAATCCACGCACCTTAATCCTCGCTCTGCTGCTGCTTCCTTCCACTCCAGTACCATGTCTTCATAATATATCCCATTCTCATCCTTCAAATCATAGGTACATATCATCGTTCCCCGGTATAAGCTGTTCTCCATATCGGATATCTCCTCATACTAACTAGTACCGCTCATTTGGGCACCCATCAAATCTGCTGATAGAAAAATTGTACATTTTTCTATCTTATCATAGTACAATATCTACCAGATTTCAACCGTAAGAAACACGCTACACGAGTTTCTATGGCTCGCGTGCGCGTTTGCATTTTAATAAGAGCGTTTATAAATGCTCACTTTGCTTACGCGCAAATCAAAAAAACCCTGTCAGACACTTTGACAGGGTTCTCATTCTATAATTATGTTCTTGAATATTCTACTTGCAGGCTATGTTCTCTGATCAGCTTATGTTCAAAGTGTTCCAGTGCAATCTCGAAAAACATCAAAATTGCATCAACCACTTTAAAGCATAGCTCAATAATATAGTGAATATCACCCTTCACTGTCTTGATTGCCTTCAGATATTCCTTATGGGTCTTCTGAATGAAATGACTGATCTCCTCGAGGGTATGGGATTTCTTATATTCGTTACGCTCTCTCTGCGCCGAGTCACTTTGAACATATTCTCTGAGCGAATGCTTTAGTTCCTTCTCATAAAAGCAGTGCTCCGTTAAGGTACCGGTGAAGATTGAATTATGGGGAAAGGTACAATAATCCGATAAGTAGTGGGTGATAACTCCCAGGTGTCTGGCATAATAGCCATTGATCCCTCGATTAATATCATAATCTACGGTTATCTTCTTTATCTCATCCATGAGGATGTCAAAGGTTTCTTCGATTGTATGTCTCTTCGTCAGGAATGATGGTTTAATGTCGGGTAGAATACTTCCAATGTAAAAAGCTTTCTTATGTTCATGTAAATCCTGTACATTCAAGTTATTCATCAAGTACTTCGCAAGTGAAATATGGGATTTCTTCCTCAATTTATTTCCTCCTAGGGTGCTACATAGATAGCTGACAAAAATCAAAACCACTCTGTTTTTAATCATACATCAATTTGGGACATTTCTCAATAGGAATCAACTGATACTAAATAGCACATTTTAGTTCCTAAGACCTATTTCGACATAAATCCATTATAATCCCCCTATTCTGCCTACCCGGAAGCCGTGCTCGGGACACTTCAACTCAAACCGGCGTTAATGCATAAAATTACAATGAAAATATACCCAAAAACTTGACATTATGTCACTCTTACTGTAATATGAGAAATTGTATAAGTAACTTTATTTTTAACAATTATGAATATTAGGAGATGATATTTTGGACCTCGGTGACGCCACGCAACCGATTATATTGATTATACTTTTTATACTGTCCGCTTTCTTTACTTGCTCAGAGGCAGCCTTAAACGGTGTGAATAAACTTCGCATCCGTTCTCTGGAGGACGACGATGTAAGAGGTGCAAAAACCGTTAGTAAACTAATTGAAGAACCACGAAAGATGCTAAGTACCATTTTGATCTGCAAGAACGTCACGAAGCTTACCGCTTCCGCTCTTGCCACTACTATGTCGATCCGGTACTGGGGTAACGAATGGGTAGGATTATCCATCGGAGTACTTATTCTTCTCTATTTAACCTTTGGCTCGATATTGCCTAAGACAATATCAACCATATATCCGGAGAAGGTAGCGTTTGTAATTGCAGGCCCAATTTACTTATTAACCAAGTTGTTAACACCCCTGGTATTTATTCTGAACAAGTTCTGTAACGGAATAATGGTACTCTTCCACATTGATGCACAAGCCAAGACCTCAGCAATCACAGAGACTGAGCTCCGTAACCTTCTGGATTATAGTCATGAGGAGGGTGTTATCGAAAGCGAAGAACGTAGAATGATAACCAATGTAGTTGATTTCGGTGATGCATTAGCGAAGGATGTCATGGTACCTCGTACCGATATGGCATTTGCTAACGTAGAGTTAACCTATGAAGAACTGGTACAAGCCTTTTCTGAGGAAAAATATACAAGGATGCCTGTGTATTCTGAAACCAGAGATAATGTAATCGGTATTGTGAATCTTAAGGATGTCTTCTTCTATCATGGCAATAAGGAAGACTTCAACATTATCGATGTCATGAGAGAACCATACTTTACGTATGAATATAAGAAGACCTCAGAGCTGCTGATTGAGATGAGAAGAAACTCCATCTCCCTGGCTATCGTCCTTGATGAATACGGCGCAACGGTAGGACTCATTACCATCGAAGATTTACTGGAAGAAATCGTCGGTGACATCCGAGATGAATACGATGACGACGAAGAGGACAGCATTCAGGTCATCGCCGAAAATGAGTATCTGGTAGATGGATTTACCAAGCTTGATGAAATCAATGAAGCACTTGGACTTGAGCTTGAGTCCGATGATTACGACTCAATCGCAGGACATATAATATATCTTCTGGATCATCTACCCGAAGAAGGAGAAACGGTAACCGACGATGATGTTGTATTCACCGTTGCCGGAGTAGATAAGAATCGTGTCGATAAGGTTCATATCTTAATTAAGGGTGAGAACACAGAAGCAGAGCAAGATAAGAGTAAGGAAGAAGATTAAGCGAAGTAAGGTACATGATAGGACCTTTGATCAAAATAAAAGAAACGATAAGTATAAAATACTGCCCCCATAAGTCAGGTTGAAAATACCTAACATATGGAGGCAGTTTTATCGTTCAATATGCTTCACCATTTCATTCTCTATGATACCGTTCATCCTTCCATCTTCGAACAATCGCTGCAGCTAAGGCACTGCATAAATAAGCTATCAATGCAGTATAGTCTCCTACACGATAAGATACATAGAGGAAAAGAACAGTAACAACAATAAAAAGTGTTAATTTAATTCTCATAGGTAACGAACGGATGTATTGAAGCAAATTCTTGTCCGCAGCCCTCACCGATTCCTGATATCCGATATACACCTCTTCTTGTGATTTGTTTACATTCAATGCTTCTGCCTGATTATCTCTCAGCAGGTCATCCAGCGTAATCTGAAAATAATCTGCAATCTCAATTAACTTACTTATCTCCGGAAAGGTCTGATCCAATTCCCATTTGGATACCGACTGTCTGCTTACCTTCATGATATCAGCAAATGCCTCTTGTGATAAATTCTTTGATTTTCTAAGCTTTTGAAGCTTTGATCCTAATGACATTCCCTCACCTCCAAGCCTAATCATATCGGAAATTTCAAATTGCCACTACCAATTCGTAGTTGAACTTTGTCAACCTAAGGTTGCTATTTCCATAATCGAGGTTCCATCCTATATAATCTCACCGATATTACTAACTACATAGTATCGTATCCTTCCTATGAATGCAATTAATTCCATCGAATAAAAAAATAATAATTATATATTGACAAACCATTTTAAATAGCGTACAATCTAATTGTAAATAATTTATCTGCCGAAAGGATGAGCCAAATGGGTTTATATGATTATAACGTAAAAGATTCTAAAGGAAATGATGTTTCAATGAGTAACTTCAAAGGAAAGGTTCTTCTCATTGTCAATACCGCCACCGGCTGCGGTTTTACACCACAATATCAGGGCTTACAGGCATTGTATGAGAAGCTGTCCGACAAGGGCTTCGAAGTACTTGACTTCCCCTGTAATCAATTTGGAAATCAAGCTCCGGGGTCAGAGGAGGAGATTCATAACTTCTGCATGTCCAGATACGGAACAACCTTCCAGTTATTCTCTAAAGTTAATGTGAATGGCAAAGATGCAGAACCCCTATTTCAATTCCTGAAGAAAGAAAAAGGCGGCACCCTCGGCAGCAGTATTAAATGGAACTTTACCAAGTTCTTAGTTGACCGTGACGGTAAGGTTGTGAAGCGCTACGCTCCTACCGATACTCCGGAAAGCATCGAGAAGGATATCCAGAAATTATTGAATACAAAATAAAACAATCGCATAAGACTGAAATAAGGACAGCATCCTATTATTGCTGCCAATATACCAAATATATTAAATTAACCCAATAATAAAATCTTAGAGTTGAGAAAGGAATGAGCATATGAGTATATATGATTTTAAAGCAGTAAGTAAACATGGTGATGAGGTTGCATTATCCGAGTACGAAGGAAAGGTTCTGTTAATTGTAAATACCGCAACCCAATGTGGCTTTACCCCCCAATATGATGATCTTCAGGATCTGTATGAGAAATATTCCGACGAAGGCTTCGTCGTTCTGGACTTCCCTTGTAATCAGTTCGGCAATCAAGCCCCCGGTACCGATGAAGAGATCTATTCCTTCTGTGAGTCCAATTATGGCATCTCCTTCCCTACCTTCTCTAAGATCGAGGTAAACGGAGAGAATGCACATCCGCTCTTCAAATACTTAACCAGCCAGAAGGGCTTCGCAGGCTTTGACAATTCTCATCCCATCACTCCAAGATTAGTTCCAAAGCTTGAAGCCGATGATCCTGACTACGCTAGCAAGCCCAGTATCAAATGGAACTTTACCAAGTTCTTAATCGACCGTAAGGGCAATGTAGCAGAGCGCTTTGAGCCTACCGCAGATATGTTCTTAGTCGAGGATAAGATTAAAGCGCTCCTTTAATTAAAGTTGTTACTTCCCCTCCCCCTCATATAGAATAAAGCGACGAAGTTAAAAAGAATCCTTTTTAACTTCGTCGCTTTATTCTGGGTAGCATTCAAAATGCATGATAATAATAAAGGTTGAGACAGAACGGTTTGAAAAGTCGAAGTGGAAACATGCTGATATGCTTTAGAATGAAAGAAAAACTAGAAGTAATAGAAAGGTCTACAGCTCAATTATTATAATGCCAAATGAGTACAATTGCTTATTGCAACGCCCCTTATAAACTCATTTTAATATCAAAATATTGTAAAAGTCAACTATATTTTTCAAATTTATGTAAAATACCCAATTTTAACTCTGGGTATAAAGCACTATGCCTAGACCTTTTTGTCGATATATGTTTTATAGGTATTCTATCCCACTTTAAAAGTTTATACATGTCGTTTAATGCGCTTTAATCCATCTCATTTGATACATATAAATAAGACAAATTTTTTTGATAAATCATCAAATGATTTCTATATTTTTATATAAATCTATTAATATATTGCACCGGAGCTATAATCTTGGCTTGCTGATTTTGAACAGTAATAAACTATAAAATCACCTGCATAGAAATGGAATTCTGCTCCATCTGAACTCTTCTTTGTCTGCACAGGTCCTTCCTGAAGCCACATACTACAATGTCCGTTATCTCTGTAGTTCGCTACATTAATATAACTAAGCCTTCGGCTACCATCCTCTCCTATGGTCTCGATTGAAAAGTTGACGATAATATAGCCATCCTTCTTCCAAAAGCTCTCCTTGTAATCGACACCGTATTTATCAGCATAATCCAAGACATCGAAGCCCTTCTCTACGACATGCACCTCATTCGGTATGTAATACTGGCCATACCATCGCTGCATTCGTTCAAGAAGGTCAGATTCCTTAATCCCTGCATTCTCCATATCCTCAAAGGAAGGATAACTCTTCACTTTATTCGTATATGCATTATTGATATAGGTGCGGAAAGCCCAATTTAATCTTATGTCAGAAAAATTGAACATAGGGGAGCTTTTGGCTATGAAATTTCCAAATGTCATACCACGTAATTTCGCCGTCTGTTTTAATTCTGATTGGGGTATTCCTAGATATAGGTCTCCTGTTCTAACAGTCTTCAGGTTAGTCTGATCCAAGGGACCGCCTACCTTAACGAGGTGCTTTGTTTTATTATTAATCAACTCCGTATAGTAAAGATCTACTGCTACCCTGTTCTTACCATCTTTATCAACATAATAGAATTTAGGCTTTATTGATACCTTACAGCTATCGGAGAACATATTGCCGGTGGTGTCCAGTAAAAAGCGTACCAGGTATCCTGTCTTAAGGATTCCCATGTTCTTATAAAAAGGATGGCTGCCATTTACTAACGGAAAGGTATACTTTGTAATTCTTCCGGTATCAACTCCATACTGATCATTCGTTCCAAGGGTATAGGTATAAGAACGGTTTTTACTATATGATAAAAGTCCTGTACCCGGAGCATATCTCGAGAAATCCTTCTTAAAATCCATGGAGTCCTTTACACGAAATACTTCTTCCCAGATAGGATAATCCGTAAGGTCATATATGGTAAGTCCATAGATACGCCCGGATACCTCTACGTTGAGTGTATTCGTCGCAACATAGTTCGCAAGTTTTTTGTTGGCATATTCTTCTGTCTGATTAATATGTGGCAATCCATTTACCGCCACGGTTCGAAACTGAACAGTATACACCCCTTCATTCACAGTCATTGGCAGGTAAAATCTTGGGGTTGTCCGTCCGATCGTTAGCCAAGTGTGCGACTTAATAAATTTATCATCTGTTCGGTCATTCGCTACTCCCTTATCCATATATACATCGAACGGGAATTTCACCTGGTTCATTAAGACACCATCATCTTCGGCAATATAAGAGATATTTGAATCTCTTAAGCATCTCGAAAAATCTCTCGTGTAGTAACCTTGTTTATTACTGTGTAGCCCCGTATTAGAGATTTCCACTACAAAGTCCGAATAAGTAGGATCGGGATCCAGGATGAGCTGTGTGGTACCTGCTGTAGGATTAATAAGCTGGCTGTGCTTCGCATTATCGGCCGTGATCGAGGGTATACATACTACGGGAGTATGGATAACTACCTTATTAATCCCATCTATACTATACTGAGGGCTGGATGGCCTTGTGGGATTTACAGAGGCTATCGATGTGTAGGTAATTGTTCCACTCGATGCATATGTACCATTGGGTTTTGTAGCTTCAATAATATTGTTGGGTTTGTATAAGACATTTTGATTAATGAAGGATTCACATTGAGTAACTCCATTTCGATTAATATCCGGAACGATTATCTGTGCCATCGAATCATCCATAACAGTTGTACCGTTAAAGTTTAGGAAATCGCTTTTAACGTTAATATTACCGGTCAGGCTCCAGGCTTTTTCGCTGAAGTCTTCTTTGTTGATCGTCGGCTTTGATGTTCCAGAAGAGGCGATTGTCTCCGAGGGTAAGATAATCCCACTCACATACTCGCGTGGAGGAATGATGTGATAGTCTTCATTACTGGAATGGTTCAAGAATACAAATGGTGGATTATAATAAGAAAAATTGGGATATAAGGTGATTGCCTCATTCGGCAAAGAATAATTTCTGAGAATAGCGCTGCTTATCTTATAACATTCAAAATTCTGGATCTCCCAATAGGCATAGGCTCTGGCCACTGTTATAGTCTGAGTTACCGTAACCATCTCACTTACCGGCTTCGGTCCCCCTCCTGGAACTGTTGTCGGTGTGGCGGTCATCCAGGATAAAATATAGTCTTTCTTCACGGTAATCGGATAATATTTCACTCCTGTTTTCTTTACAAAGGTATATCCTACTAAATAATCCTTAGCTGAAACTTGTCCATATAAGCTCTCTGTCGTTGGTACCCCTTGGACGGAAGTGAACTTTTCTCCTCCTCGGTTATCTGCATTAATAACTCCAGTATTAACCGGAGTGGTAAACTCCATATATACGGAATCAGTAGGCGGTGGAGTAATATTCGGAGGTGTAAAACCGTCCGGTTTTGGAGTCGGTGTCGGGGATGGCGCAGCTGAGGTTGAATAGATCATATGAAAGACAGCCGTACTATCCTTTTTCGCATCCGGCATTATGTAATTTGTGATATGTTCCTCATTCACAATACTACTCGATTTTTCAGTTCCGGTAGGACTAGTGTATGTCAATTTCCATTTATTTTGATAAGTGTATTTATTATTTAAGTATTTCTGAGTTGCAGGCATATTAAAGGTAAAAGATGCACCACCCAATGTATCCCTTGCGCTCTGCAAGTCCTGGATTAGAGTACCGCTTTCGGTCTCCGCTACAACTTTTACCTTATAAGGATCTCCCGGTGCGGAATCATACACCATGTATATTGTCATCATACTTCCTGGCATCGCATCCGGGGCATTGATACTCACTGATGCTCCGGTCTTATTGCCGGAATTTTTCATCTCGTTCGGATCTCGATTCTGATATTCATAATACCAGGTATTCATATATTTATATATCTTATTATTGTATGCAAGTTCCTGATTGGCACTGGATAATGAATATTTCACATCATCCTCATATATTATTGTATCCGTTTTCAGTGGGCTTGGCATGGTATTACCAGAAGCATTCACAGCCCCTTTTAATTCGGTTTTATTCTTATCTACAGCAACTATTTTATAGTCAAAGGAGGACTTTACAAAGAACGGAAGATTGTAATAATCTCGAAGCTTTTCCTGTGTACCTTCACCCCACTCGGAGTATCCGAGTCGATACTTAACGGGTGCTTCCATCATTTCACAATATCCTAAGATATTAGTTGCGGTTGTATTCGCTGGGGTGCATACTTCTCCGTTATAGGTCTTAAATACGAAATGGAGATAAATTGGGATGGAACCGTTCACTATATCTGCTCCGGAGGCATTAATTTTTTTCAATGCTTTCATAAATGCTGTATAATCGATTATATAGGTAGTTGTAACAGTATTCCCGATCCGATCATCATAAATGCTTTTAGGCTCGATAAATGCAACATCTAAATCCGAAGGAAAGTACCCATTTATATTATAAGTTCTTTTTGTAATGGCAAATCGTTGTGTTGCGTAACGGTAATTTGAGGTTGCACGATTATGTGTACCTTGAAGTGTAACGGTCAGCTTCTCATCATCAATTGTTAATATTCTTAAGAATGTATGTGATTCTCCCTCTTTCAACCATTCATATTGGGTAGTTGCAGCACTAATAGGTTTTACTGGCTGAACACCAGTAAAACCTATTAATAAAGCAAAAACAAGAATAGCTGATATAATCCTGTAATAATTCTTGATTATAGAATGCATGCCATCAGTTCCCCCTAATTGTTTATGTTGATATCCATAGTGGATACACCCATCAAATTAACTAATTTAGAGCTATATGTTAGGCATACATCAAAGTAACTATCAACCCATTTTCCGGGTTTATAATTCCGTAAATCATTAAACCCTGTGCTAAATAACACCGCTTTATATGGGTCATCTTCAACAAGTGTTTCTTCATTAATAGCAGGTGAGATATTCGAAGAAACGATCTGGTATCTAACGTGGACTCTAATATAAAAATCTCCATTAAAATAATACATTGAAGATTTATCTGCAGAAACACTACTCGATTTTACTATGGTTTTTGCTTCTTTCATATATCCTACGTACTTTTCAAGTCTTTCTTGATACCATTCACTATGAACACTTCCATCATAAACACTTAGCTTTACCACATCCTCAACCCAATTATCATTGATTTTACGATAATCCACATTAAACACATGACTCACATAAGATTCGGCCTTGTCCACCCATATGTTATGATAAACTGCTTTATCCTGAGCAAAGTCACTTTTATACCAAGGCGCTGAAAAATTATCAACATCAACCGGATTAAAATAATCAACTCCGCTTTTAAACTTAACAAGATTGCCGTTCATATCATAAATTGTACGTCCTTCAAATCTCTTATTCTTCTCATAATAAGCATTCGGATAACTCGCCAATATGTAAGGATACGTCTTAGCATTCTTGGGAAGCTTGGTGGTTCTGATCAACTGGCCGTCAGGACTCATTTTGGCTCTTTTACCCTTGTCCTTTAACATTGCGATGCAGGATAAAGCGCCTTCCTTAGTTATTTTCTTTGTGACCTTTAATTCGCGGTCTGTACTATAATCACCATTATTAAAGCCCTTCATAAATCCCTTCAAGTAAGCTTTTGCAACGTCTACTTTCTTACCTTCAGTCACCTTACCGATATCAGATATCCTCTTGTCGATTACATGCTGAGCCACCTGCGGCTGCACCTTATCGCCATAAAGATATTCATCTGCTCGGTTTAAAATCAACATTGCATCACCACGAGTTATATTCTTTGTGTAGGAGGAAAACTCACCATCTCTTATGATGTAAGCTCCCTTTAAACCATCAGCATAACTCCCGTTAACAGCCTCTAAATTAATCTCTTTTGCGACAGCCTCTGAAAAATCTTCCACTGAAATATACACAACTTCTTTCTCAGCTGCTATTACTTTGTTGTCATAATACGTTAATGAAAATACTGCCACGATCAATATTACTGTTACTACTTTTGTTATTACTCTTTCCATTTGAATACCCCCTAAACAGCTATTCTTATTCTCTTACTCCTTTTGTTGATATCACTTATGGATTTCAATATCAACTTATTAAATCCATCAAGTTCAATGCTTTTATGATATAAAAAAAGCACTAACCTAAAAACGATTAGAACTTCATCTATATATCAATGCCGTCCCTTAGCAAACGCTCCAACAAGGCTATGATTGGATTATTATACATATGATTGATAAAAAAATCATAACATGATTCCTTATCATGTGCAATTATTTTCCATATTAATCATGATATTTCCAATATCCCTATTTATTTTTCTATAAATTGCAGCATCTATTCCCTCTATAGCTATTTACTATTAATAGTTTAAGGTATTGATAATTAAAACCCATGTTATTCATTCTTACGGCTTATATTCCGGAGAACTCGCACCGGATATACCATTACATAAATGGCAAGCATAAGCTCCTCTTTTTGCGCAGCTCTCGATATCATAGAAAGGTTCATCCAATAAAATGGCACCTCCTTTGTCCAACTCCGAACAATTAAATCTGTGGTAAATATAATACCATCCCTTTTGTTCCAGATAGAACAATCTATTTTTTGACATTTTTGCACCGGATGAAGCAACTTGGTTATAGACCGTCCCCGCCTGATCGCCATAAGGATAACCTTGAAATACTACGAACATACTCACATCATCCAAATATGGAGCCCACTCCTCCTCTCTGATCACAGGTAAAGAAAAATTATAGGTAATCCCATATTGTTGGGCGATATGATTATGATGACTTGTATAATAAGCCATTGTCTCTTCAATACTATTAATAATAGCTCCCTTTCTTACTATTTCATATAACTCATCATCCAATAGAACACTTTCCGGATTGGTGATTCGAAATGATGTGTATTCCTCTTTATGTTGTATATCATGATAATTCATACAATATAAGCTTTGCAAAGTATCACCTAAGCTATTCCTTTTATCATATAGTGTAACTGTTTCACCTAAGGTAAACCGATATATAAAATTCTCATCTTCGTAGCAATAAGGCATTTTTTCCGTCCACCTTTTTGATACATTCAGATAACCATCCGGTGTTCGATATTCATCCGAATAGAAAATATAATAACCATCTTCCATTGTAATAACGATTACAGGAATATATTGGTTCAGCTTACATAAGCTATCTCTGTCATCTTTTACCCCAAAAGAAGAATAAAGAGAAGAGAAAAAGCTATTTACTGCTCTCTCCTTGTTTATTGTTAATCTATTATTCTCATCCATTTGTATCAAGCTATTAACTCCATCATCAATGGCTAATGATATATTACGGTCGATTTGTTCTTTTTGGTTCACAACTTCTTGTAGTGTATTGGCTTTTATATCCATAACAATGAAGAAACTAATGGCGATTACAACAAAAAGAATAACTAAGTTATGGAGCCTAATCGTCGCCACCTCCTTCACCTTGGAATCCAAAAATTAAATACCCGTCTGGTAATACCAAGTTAAAAAATTCTTCTATTTATAATAGTATCCGTCTTCCCTAATAGATCCGCTTTTTATCACGTGTATCGTATTCACAATGTTGTTATCGTAGAGTGATGATAATAATCGTGTACCGATACTTCCCCTGCGACTTTTTACTGAAATATTCAAAAAATCTCCATCCGAAAATCGATAGACTTCATCGCCTTCAAAAAGCTGTGATAAAATCTCATTTGAATAATTTTTGATATCGTATTGCATAACATTTCCTGTAAAAATCGGAGTACGTGCAGCACACCATGGACATCCGGGGTCAGTGTCATCCGGATGCAGCTCATAATGTCGTTTGCAGATCGAACATAACTTCATGTTCCTTCGTGTAACAACAGTAAAATAAACATAATGTCCTTTATAGCTTAGGGTAACATATTGAGATCCAACATAGTTCTTATCAAGGTTATCAAGATACTCTGATTCAAGTAGCTCAGTATGGCCATCTAGATATGTTGCAAGGAGTGTCACCCCATTATCAGATAATGTTGTACCGCGATAGATTGTAAAGGTCGGTGTTGTAGGAAACTCTATGGATAAACTCGCCAGCCAGGACTTACAAAATGGACATCCTGGATCACTGCCATCATAATTGAGATTATATAGATGTCCATGACTGCAGGTTTTATTTCTCGGAATCACATTGACAGTAATAGGGCAAGTAAGTGTGTTCCCTTGTGCATCGGTATAGGTAAGCGTTACTGTTTGATTTGACATCGGAGTCGCCGTGGAAAAGGAGGCCTTAGCCAGTATTATCTTTTTGGAGCCATCCTGATAGGTAGCGGTTATCGTAGTGATTAATGGCTCATTCGTATAGACCGATTGTACCGGGTGTGTTGGAGATATATTTACAACCCTTAAATTACATGCCAGAGTTGCATTTTCTACTTGTCCACAGGTGGTGATCCATTGATTTACTCCAAGAACATGATTAAATGAACAGGCAGTAACTTCACCACCTAGCGAAATCGAGGTGGTTCCATTATTTGTGTTATAGCTCTCTCCTACATATTTCTGAAAACTGCTTGTCATATTATTAAAAATATCCGCTAATTGAGCTGCTGTAATGCCGGATGGAAATGTATGAGGACCTCCCCACTGATGGTAATACGTTTGATGTCCTGCATAGTTAAATAAAACCGTTCCATCCGGCTGAATAACAGGAGTGTAAGTAATGGCCATAAAAGTCATGCCGTCATATTTATATGTTTTATTGACCGTCGCCGGTAAAATACAATACCCCTGAAAGTTTGCAAGATAAAGAGTTCCGAAAACTTGCGCTGCATTATTCATGTATGGAGGATAGTACGGGGAGTAAATCCACTGACCCAGATCTTTATACGATGTTGTATTATGATAAGTATAACACCCTGATGTGTAAGTCGCTTGTGCTGTTGATTGAGGTGTGGATCTACCATAATACGTCTTAGAAACCCCATTCGCCACGGTATCATACAATCCATCCCCGTTTTCATCAATGCTATAACCGCATGAATAAGCGGGTTCATTATATTGAGTTACAACTGACATACTTGAACTACTACAATAAACACATGTGTTCATGCCGCTTGTATTAACATAGGAAGTCTGGAGTCCAGTAGCTGGGCTCCAATAATACACTGCTGTCAGCCACCTATATGTCTTTTTACAGCTATTACACTTCATGTCATAAAAAATTCTTCCTGTATATGAATAACATCCAGAATGTGCATGAACGTGAGTAAAAGTCTTACTGCCTGTATGTTTGTGCCCTGCATAGCAAGCATCTGAGTGTACATGTCCATCAGCCGGAGTATGAACTGTTCCCGCAAGAACACTCTCATTGGTCTCTGTGTTCATGGTAAGTCCACTGTTATCGATTGGATCAGTAACAACCGGAATGTTGGTACTGACTGGATAGTAATGATACTCGTTAGTCCCGTTAAACGCCTTATTCTGTTCTTCCAGCACCTCATCTACTGTTCGAAAACGATACTCCGGTTCGATTATTTTCTGTTTATGTTCAAGTTTTATATCATACAGTAATCCTGTTTTAGAAAGAGCTTGTTGGAATTCTTCATACATATCCTTTGAAAGGTAACCAAGGCTACTGGTATCGTCCATAAGCTTCTCTGTCTGCTCAGAAACAACCGTTCTTATAAGTTCATCTTGCTTCAAGCCTATATATATTAATGGGACAAGGAATAGTATCGCAATACCGATCAAGATATCCGTCAAATGATCTAATACATCCAGCAACTAAGAAACCTCCCCACCGAATATATACTCTTGTTTAACGAGACCATGAAATAGTCGAATAAGTCTCGCTAAGATCGATACTTTCTTAGGTCTAATGGTTACTTTTAGATAGTCACCTTTTTCCAAACGAAATTCTCCATGAGTATATATTTCGTCTAGAATAAAGTTAGTATAGGTTGTGTCAAACAAAAATAATGCCTCTACCTTGTTCTCTGTCGAACTACAATATGGGCAGCCGGGATCACTACCATCGGCATTCAGGTAGTAGGTATGACCATTCCGACAGGTAACCTCAGGCAGATCGTCAACCATTTCAATGTCTAGCAGATCTTGAAAACCTTCATAATGTACGGTGATTGTTTGACTGCCAAGCTTACCAGGATCAAAATCGCTTACAGTCCATCCGGTATATATCAGCTCCCTGTGCTCATCTTTGAAGATTTTAGTGATCTGTAAGTTCAATTTACTCCTATAAGGTACCTTAATGCCGCCGCTCCTGAGGGAAGCTTCTATTTCACTCAGAGTAATATAACAGGAAGGGCATCCCTTGGGACTGTCATTGAATAGGTATTTTAATCCACAGTATGGACATCCTATCTGACCATCTTCCATTACGGTAACCTTTATGATATCAATTACATTCTGGTATAGGATCATAACCTCATAGATACCCGCCGTATCCGCTAAAAGATTGGAAGCCCAATCATTAATCACTGTGGTGTGACCATCCTTGTATGTGGCTCTGACTGTGATCGGTATTGTCTGATGCTTATCAATCGTTAATTCCCTTGGTGAAGCATCGATTCTCACAACCGTTTTACTACAAGACGGACATCCCGGATCCGTTCCGTTATCATTAAACTCATATTCCAACGAACATATGCTGCAGGTCTTTAATGCAAGTCTTACATCTACACTGATTTCTACTCTAAAGTTCTGATATGTAATCGTCACATCCTGAATCCCAGCTTGAGTTGGTTCATAATTACTTGTCCATTCGGTTATAACGCTCCGTATTCCGTTTTTATATATAGCTTCTACTATAATATCCAGTGGATCGCCCTGATGTAATACAATATTATCTGGGTTGACAGTGATTTCATCGATTGTGCTATTACAACTCGGACAGCCTTGATCGATATCGTTATCGTCGAGGTAATAGACTATATTACAGGTTGAACAAGTGGCTGTCAGGTTCTTAACCGTTACTTCTGCCGATGTAGTTTTCGTGACATCCCCCTCTTTATAAGACAATGTTACTGCCTGCTTACCAAGGATTCGGCTGTTAAAACCAACAAGAGTAAATCCCATTACTTGCTTTGATGTATTGTTATTATACTGTGCGGTTACGGTAAAGCTTGGTGTTTGATATCTGCTTACTTCCTGGGATAATGGAGAAACCAAAATATCCGTCAGCAAATTTGTATCTTTGACTGTAGTATTCACGGTGCAAGTTCTGGTACCGATCGTCTTAGCATTCCCAACTAACCCATTGTAGGTCAATGTCACAGTCTGATCGCCTATTTTATTAGTATCTAGATTATTCGAACAATTTACCATACCCATATGTCCATCTAGATAAGAAGCATTGGCAGTGCTTACAAATTCCTCCTTCATACTAACGGATTGTACAGGTTCGGTGGCTGTTATAGAGGTTACAACCTGGTTACAGATCGGCGTTTCATCCTGTGCTTGACCACAAGATAAGCGTTGGCCGTATGTTCCGCATTTCGTACACCCTCGGAATGGCTCCCAGATAATCGGAGCAAGATTTCCTATCCGGTAACAGACCGGAAACGTATTAATAGGGTCCCTTGTAGGAAGTGACTTAAAATTATATGTGTTTCCATTTACCGTATTATATTCGTAAGGTAGTGATGTTACACGACTTCTCATTGTTTGGGCGGTAGTCCTCCATTTACTACTCCAATCATTTCTGTTTAGATACTTATAACCGTAATAATCATTCGTTTGAATCAAAGAATATGCTCCATTTGAAAATGAAACACCATTACTATTATAATCAAGAAAGGTAACATTCGAACCGGCATTATAGTATCCATACGCATAAAGGTCACAATAGCAAATACCCATTTGAAGAACAATAGTATGACATGAAGCACATTCTATGTAAAAGTTGTTATAATAGTATTGATATGACGTATCGTATGATCCGCTTGCATAAGCAATATAATTACCATCAATTTTTCCCACATTGTAACAGCCTGTAGTATTTGGGTGCTTTCTTGTATTATAACAAGCTATCGGAACTGTCGTTCTTAAACCGGATGAGGTAAGGGTAGGAATAGAATTGCTTGGGTAGTAAAAATCCACGGTTGTCTTGTTATCTGTGGGATCGTTACTGTTTGCTACTACATATGCATCCAATTCAGACATAACCGTCATTGCAATCGTTGAATTAAAGCCTGATCCGGTGAGAGAAAATACACTTACCAATGGATTTCCAGATGAATCATAGGAGACAGCATATCCACTGTTTGTATATCCAAATACGATCGCGTAGGTATAAATTAAAGTACCGCAGCATGCACAATACATTTTATAAACATAACCATTACCATATACACCGAAGGCATTTATGGTTTCCCATCTTCTTTCCATATACACCGGAATATTAGTTATATTGGTTGTTCCATATACAGGAACATGTCTATGTCCTGCATAACAGATATCGTTATGTGTATGAGTTGAAAACGATTGTATTTCATTATTATGTTCTTGGCCTTCATACTCATCATCTTCCGATGCTTCAGCCTTGCTGTATAAGATTTTCACTTTCCCATCATCCGGCATCCTATCCCCTAAAAGCTTCGCCGGCTCAGTTCCCGACACCGGATGTGAAACCTCGATATCTATATCATATAATTCTCCGGTACGGTCAAGATTGTGGATCATTTTTTCATAGGCTTCCTTGGTTATCGTTCCCTGCTGCCTTGCTGTATCAGAAAACTCTGTTACATGTGTATTCACTAAATCTTCCACTGTCTCATTTACTGCTTTTGCAATATAAGGTAATGGAAATAGGAAAAGAAGTAGGGCAACTAAAGCAATCGCTACTGCTTTCCCAAATGGGCTGAAGTCCATTGGATCCCCTCGCTTATTCTTATTTTCGTTTCAATACAATGATTAGTTCTTAGTTTACACTTGTATAAATTATTAATAAGATATTTCCGTTCTCATCGTACTGATATTGTTTGAGATATGGGCCAACCGTTAAGCTATAATTATCAATCTTATCGATATCATGTTCTGAAACTCTAATTAATGCTCCATTAATCTCAATATCATATTCCAACTCATTCATTAAAATTGATATCATTTCAGCAAAGGATATCTCTTCCATAATATTATCACTATATTGGCGGTATATTTCTTCATCCTTTATCTGGTGCTTAACTACGTCAAGCATTATAGATACTGCTCTTGTTTCATATATTAATAAATACAATCCGAAACAAAGAGTCAAAACAGATAATGCTCCGACAAATAACTTTTGTCCTACTTCCATTTAAGCTCCTTATATGATAAGTTCAGTACGATTACCTTCACATTATTACTACATACTGTTCAAAGAACCTTATAATATCATTTTTGCACAAAATTAATTCCTATAATCACATCATTAATATTTCTTACTACATCACCTTGAAACACAGCTGTAGGTTTTACATAATTAATCTTTGTAAAATCCCTAATACCATCTATTATCGAAATATTGGTATATGTATTTATCGATTTTGACGTTTCGACATGAACGAATAATGGTGCTGTTTCGGTTTCCGAATAATCACCTAGGTTTTCTTTAACGCAATTAATAACATCACTGCCATAAACCTCAATATCATCATACTTCGTAATACCACTGTTTCTTATGTCATCATTTAATTCACCTAGCTTTACTGTTGCAGCGAAACCAATTTGTCTGCTTTCCTTTGTGGTCATAAAAAGTAGAACAGCAAATAATGCTGTAATTAATGCCCCAACACCAAATAACAATATTTTATGAGCTGTATTCATATTTCTAATTCACCACCTCTTCAATAATCATTTCTCCTGTTCCAGCCAAAGGCATATAATGTTACCATTCAAATCACTTTTCACATCACACAGAAAGAGAGAATTCCGATTAATGTAAGCATCCTTGGATTTACTTTTGAGAATCACCTTTGTGCCGTTGCTTCGGATGGAATGATTGTCCGCATCGTATATGTAATTATAATCTGTTCTGGATCCATCAAGTGTTCGAACAACGATTGAAAGAGGGTCCTCTGCTTCAATCGTATCCTCAATTAATGAAACCAGCTCACTTCCAATCACCGAATTTCCGTCGTATTTTGCTCTAAGTAAGCTTATCTTATCTTCGGTTGCCTGTTTCATTTGGTAAGTACCTATTTCTGCTATCGACTTTCCGGTTGTTCCTGTACTAATACCTAATGCAATAAAAAGAACAATAATGACCGCTCCAACAGCAAACATAAATATCTTTAACCCTGTATTCATAATCCACCTCCATGATGGTGCTTTTCTCCACCTTAAACAACGACTGAAAGAGTCTAACAAGAATTTCCACAGAAATTTATGTTGGAGTCCTCTCCAAAAGTGAAGTGCTTTCCATTCACTTTATTCCTTTCAATGTTAGCTACTTGTTCTGAACAAATTCTATTGCGATAATATTATTGTTCGAATTCTTATAAACCTTTCCTCGAAACTGTGCATCAGGATTGATGTAATTGGTATCTGTAATTTTTGTTGGTATCAATGGTGATGACGTTAATTTTGTTATCTGATATGGCTTTGTGTTATTCATATCATAATTGTATTCAACTCCTGTTGTATTGGCATTAGTCTTCACAATTATCGACAATTCTTCCTCTTCCTCCACCACTTTATTGATAAGCTCTCTCAACGTACTTCCCAAAACATCGGTATTATCATAAACTGTCCGGTCAATTTCAGAGTACTCATTTGATACATTTTTCGCTTGCGCTGTACCCGAGTTTGCTATTTTCTGACCTTCAGTTGCTGTTGTTATTCCAATAACCACAAAAAAAGCTACAACCAGTGCCCCTATTGCAAATAATAATATTTTTTGTGCTGTTGACATATTTTACCTCTCTTTTCTTTTGGTATTTGTATTTTTTATAAATTATATGTTTTAATACATGCCGGTATCTTTTAATAGTATCATTACATCCTTCAGTGCTTTTAGAGACATAACCACAACAGGCATGATTAAGTAAATCATTACAAGAGCACCAGGCAGAAATGCTAATGGTTTGATGCTGTCCGCTCTGCGTTGTATCAAAAAATCGTCTTCCTGCTTACGACGTTCAAAATAATTTTCCCGATCGACAGTTATTTCATTAAAAGCCTTGCTAATTGGCATGTCATCACATCGAATAAGATTCATCACCAAATGTCTGAAGGAATCATTTGTCTCCCTTACCCTCATTTTCTCTAACGCCTCAATATCTCCACTGTTATACTCATTTAGGCACTCTTGTATGCTAGCCTTAAATACCACAGCAAAAATCTCCATTTGTTCCAAGATTTCAGCAACGGTTACAGAATCAGAATTCATCATCATATAAATGATGGAGTTAAATTGCACTACTTCATCCTCCATCGCTCCAAGCATAAGCTTCTTTCTATATAATATAAGCCAGTATGGTATAAAGGCTGCAATGATAGATATACCTATACATAATAGCAATTCGTAGTATTTAAAATATTCCAAACTGATTTTTTTTAATCTATTTACTACTTCCTGTGAAATCTTTTCATCTATCATGTTATTACGAACGAAATTTCTACCGGATATTTCAAACTGCAGCTCATCCTCAGAAATCATCCTATCCTTATATTTATCTGCATAAAAGAGGATAGTTTCTTTTACCAAAAATAATTGTTCCTCTGTAGCCGCAGTTGTCAATATATTCAGATTTGAAACATCCTTAAGAATAAGGTTCTTTGCATTACTATGCATGATTAATATAAATCCTATGCTAAATAGAAACGTAGCCAATGAAATAATCGAACATTTAAGTAACAGTTGGTTTGGAGTAATGTTTTCGCCTAGCCTTTTTAATGTATCCCTCATATGAATCATCCGAGAATAATTTTTTTCATTGAAATTATCCAGTGCTTTCTTAACGATTTTATTATTTTCTATTTTCTTAAGATATGAATAATCTCTTACTGTTGGTCTCTTAATTTCTTTCGCATTATTTGTAATCGTGTATACAGCTATAGAACATAGATAAACAAAACCGATATAAATAGTTCCTAATGTCCCCTTATAAAATGTAATAAGTTCCGGAGAAATATAGAGACCAAATTTTTGAATTGCAGACAAAGGAACACAAACGATAACAGCTGCGAAAATACTTCCGGAGAAAACAAATTGAAGTTTTTTCATTTTCAGGTAATCTAAATTGATTTCCTTTTTTAGATTAATTAGATTTGCTACTAACATGTTATTCTCTTTTTCGCTACCATCACTTCTCTCAACAATACTAACACATAGGGATAAGAGCATTTTCATAAATTTGTCATGTGATGTACTATTATAAAGCTCTACCTCTTCCTTCATATTGTTAGAGATTGTGATATTGTATATCGCCATGGCATGCATCTTCATTGCATTACTCATCGGCGATTCCATAGCTTTTAATATTGCATCATCGATATAGTAATTACGAAAGAAATTACGACCTATATTGGATATAAAGCCCTCCTGCTCTATTCTTAATTTTATTTCTGCAGCCGCTACTGAATAGTTTATAATCTCATTGTTTATTACAAACACCAAATAAACTGATAAAACGAAACGTTCTATATTCGGATTCAAAACATAAATAAAAACTAGAACTGCTATACAAAATCCAAAATTAAGATAGGCCAGAGTCATCGTTCTCTTAGCAATATCATAGGGTCTAACCGGACTTAACATTTCGTATCTTCTGCTTATCTTGGCTATATACCCACGAAATATTGGAACTCGCAACATGTACTTATAGATAATTTCTGACTGTTTTTTCCTTGCTTCATTCTTATATAGCGCAACACCGCTATTTTTCTTCTTCTTCTCATATTGATCCTTGCGGTATATGATTAACCCAAATAGTATAACAACCATAATATAAGCCAGTACAAAAGGAAGGACTGTTTTAACCGACATTTTCTTCCTCCCCGTTATAATCAAGCTGGGACATTAGAAATTCTATATCTTTATGAAAATCGTCGATATCTCCACTGGAAAGATTTTTTGCTATTCGTTCCAAAGAATTGTTACTAAAGATATTTAACAGACGATAACGCCCTTGCTCATAAGTAATAAGTGGTCTTATTTTATAAGCTCTCTTTCTGGACATAAACCTTAAAGAATTTGCTATTTTGGTTAATTGGTCATCATTATCATCATTAATTTCAACGGATAATGGAACTATTTCATTAATATAACTGATATATCGTTTTCCTTCCGGGGTCTTAGACCAGTGAATATCCAGATGTAATGATTTTGAGATCTGTTCCTCAGCTGAACTTTCATTTCGAAATAGATTGGTATACATACCCCCATTTTTCATATAATCAATGAGATCCATTGTCGTTGTTGTATGTATCGTTGCAACCGTTGATCTTGTGCCGGCCTGGCATAAAGAAAGATATCCTCCGGCATATTCAAAATTACCAATCTCGCCAAGCATCATGATGGCTGCATCCATTTTCTTAGCGATCGTGATGATATCAAATAGCGATACCTCCTCGGATGCTTTAAGACAAACAGCATTCATACTGGTATATGTATTATTAAGCCAAATTTCAAATTCCTGTTCCATGGTTCGAATTGGGTTTCTGCGGTCAAAAAATATAGCTAAAGCCTTAAAAAATGTAGTCTTCCCGGAATTTTGATCACCTGATATAATGATATTTAAACATCCTCTTGCAGCCCATTTTGATAAAGTAATTACTAATTCTTTTCCCGGATCAACTAATAGATCTTCAAGAGAAAGACTTTTCGTACTATCAAACTTTCTTAGAAAGAATGCCCAATGGGTAGCTATTTGTGGTCGTATGACAACCACACGGCAACCATCAGACTGATAAGAAAGTTTATATCCAATTTTTGAAGTAAGATGTCCAACAGAACCAAACCGATATAGATTCTTACACACTCTAATTAAATCCTTCTCGTCTCTAAAACTAAGAAATGAAAGGTGGATTGCTTTGCCATTAAAGAATATCCAAAGGCTGTTAAACGTCATAAGCTTAGTAGGGTCTCCTGACTCCATAGCTTCCTCCATGAAATTATATTGTTCAGAAGAGGCTCCTGAAACACCACCTGAAATCCCATCAATTTTCTTATCATACCTTAAAATATCAGCAACAGAATTACCGAATTCGTCTTGATAGATGCGCTGAGCCACTATTTCCAATTTATCTACAAACCGTAGTTGAGCGGCCAAATTTATAAATGCTGCATTAATATCCTCCGAGGTGATTTCATAATAAGTTCCATTTTCATTACTTTTCTCTTGATCGAAATTGCATGCTTCGTTTAATTTTGAGAAGGCGATATTATCTTTCTCCTTATTATAAAGAGCATATAAGATTTCAAACTTATCCTGATCGTTAAGTTTGATCACATTATTGAACGATATCACCATATCGATTGTTCTCTCATTGATACCATAATCGTCCTGAAGAATTCTTTTAATGAAATCCTTCATATACTCTCTCTCCCCAATATTACCCTGTGTACAATACCTGGTCGCCTGATTTAACCGTCCTTTCAGATGCTCTCTCTTTTTAGTCTCATTTTTATTGATTTTAAGCTCATATATATTTTCTCCGATGATATCATTAATTTTTGCCTTAACCCCATCCCTTAGGTATGCTAATGAATATCGATCTGTTTCGATATCTTCATCTGGCTCAAAGTCCTTTTTAAATATGAAATATATCATTATCAGGATAAGAGCAAGTATCAATGTTATCAGAACAATGTTAAGTTCACTAAAAGCCATATGCTACTCCTTTTCAACCAAAATACCTGCCATCCTGAGTATCTTTTCTGTTGACCTGATTGCCCTTTGAATGAAATAATAATTAGGGTCCATCTTCTTGCTAAGAAGATTCTTACGAATGAAATCTACTGCCTTACCATCTATCTGTGCATCACGGTAACCAGTATTATACGGTATTACGCCAGAATTATTAGAATTGATGTATTTAGGATATCTCCTGCGAAGATTGGTCAAATTATACTTCGATCGATAGTCATAATTACCAATCAGATAAAAAATGTTGTCCGGAAGAACATCCTTATAACGATCGAAGAAAAGTTGCAGCATATTCATGTTCTGGCTAAGATTTACAACTACAATATCAGCTTCCTGCAAGAGCTTCATTGATAGCGCATTACACCCGGAACAAACATCGATAAATACATTCTGATTATATAATTCAATAGCGTTCAGTAATGGTACTATAACCAAATCCATCTCATGATCGAAGGATTCACGAATTGTTTGGGTTGTACCGGGAAGCAACGTCATATTAGTGTTTACAATATCTATGCAACAGTAATCGAGCCATTCTTTTTTTAGTTTTTCTACCTTGAAATTACGTGCTAAAGCGTCAATACCTATCTCGCGAAAGAATTTCCTGTACTGCTTATTATCTGCGTTTGCTTCTAGCAAGGGGGACTCTAAATTATTTAGGTTAAAGTGGGTTTGTGTTATCAGGCCCTTTTTACGAAAGTAAATACCTGAAATAAGTGCAATCGCAAGAAGATTACTAGTGGTACCTGTCTGACCATGAACGGGTGCCCAAAATAATACCTTCATATCCTAGTCTCCATTCCTGGCTCTTGTATAAGCCTCTTTGATTTCCCTTCTAGAAAAACACTCACACAGTGACGTCACTTGTCGAATCAAGTAATTCCTGTATGTTCTCGACAAGGTAAGAGTAAACACTTTATTAATATGGTTATTCAAAGAACTCTCATAATCAACATCATCTCTGTTAAGTAATGCAATTTTACCAGATGGAATTCCTTGATCAATCAATCTTGATATTTCTCCCATCGATATTTTTGTATATATACTGTTCCTAATTAAAAGCTCCTTATCATTTACACAGGTATAGTAATCATGTATTTGCTTAATTCGGTGTATGTTGTATTCAAACAAATCAGTTACATAGATTAGTTTTGTAAATAAGTTGGGCGACGAAGCTGGCTGCTTTAATCCACAGTCAATCAATATATCATCATACTTTGCAGCAAGCTCTTCGAATACAGGCATGTTCGTAAAATCCACTCTTCGATATGAGATTATTGTAGTATAAGTATTCATTTCGGATACTTGGGGAATAGAGTATGTCAATGCTAATGTTTCAGAATTATCTACTACTAGTACATTTCGACCCAACCTCTGAAGAATCCTTGACAAATATAATATAGTATCAAAACTCTCAACACCGACAAAGGCCACAATATTATTCGCCATATTCCAGCTCACTCTCCTTCGCATCCTGTTCGTCTGCATAATAAAAATATTCTGTTTCCTTATTAGTACCCAGTTCTTCCGTAACTTTTCCCTCTCCATTTCCATCCTTCTGTTTCAGACTACCACCAGATTCATATTCTTTATACTTATTTACCGGTTCTTTTAAGGATATTTCTTTCTCCCTGTTTGTGTCGAGATCCCAATTAATCGTCGAAACATTGATGGACATATTGGAAGCCAAACGATTTTCTAAGGCTTTCCGAACATCAATACGTAGTTTTTGAGAACTTCTCTCCAAAATATTAGGGTCTGTTTCCAGAAGTTCTAATATTGAAAGACTCGGTACATAGGTCACTTCAGATGCTACCTGTATCGACGGCTCAATGTACTTTGTAGTTACAAGCTGTGTCCCGGGATATAAAGCAGCATCAACAATTGCAGCAGACATTCTTAAAATCTCCTCGGCATCAAGCCACAGATAACACATTACTGTACCTTCCGAAATTCCTTTGATCACTTTTTTGGATAATACAACAAAACTTTCTCCATTCGGGAAAAAAATTCTGATATCTACCGTATCATTACTAACAATATTTGCATTAATATTAAATATCTGATACTCAACTTCTCGAAGTTCATCCGATATGACATTGTCCGTTAGCATCATTGTCATTATATGCGTATTGATAGGTATATCCATTAATGCTTGTTGTCCAATTTCATCATCCGTTATGTAGTAGTCCTGTGGCTGAGATGAATATACCATTTCCTTTTTTATTTTATCCTTTGTAATGAGATCACCTGCTGTAATATCATTAAGAGCCACATATACACTTCTCTGATTTAATTTCAGATCGTTATTTGCATCAATTAACAGGGTCTTGTATTCAACCTTTATCTGGTTCGTTACAAAGATTGTTGTTAGGAACGAAGCTCCGCCGATAATTACGATACAAATAATTGCAACAATGATATACTGCTTTGTCGTGCGTTTCATACGATATTTTATCTTCATTAATCACCTCTAACATGTTGCCTAATGAGTCGGAAACAAAGTAAAATCAGTATTATTAAAACCAAAATAAAATACTTGGTAATACTTTTATTATTACTGCTTGAACATCTCTTGTTGCGATTTCCCCGACGCTTTATATAACCATTGTCCATAAAACCAATGAGATATATTAATAGTAGAAAAAGAATAATTCCAACCATAATTATTAAGAGTACATTTACAATTGTTATAGACCACACAGGAAAATCTCCCTCTGTTTCGCTATTTGGTCTACTTTTTTTATTATAATATGGGAAGCTTTCTTTATAGATTGAATGAATAAAAAATTGGGATTCTCTTTGATACAGTTGATATTTCTAGAAATAAATTCGTGAACATAACCGTTACGATATGCAATATCATATCTTTCATTTTCGGGTATTGGGACTAAGAGTTCTGAGGATATGTTATATTGATTAGCTATCTGTCTGAGAGTATATAAAGAGTGATGATTATATTGACTAATGATAAAAACCGCTTTTGAGATTAAGGAGGAATAGTTCAGAAAGAAGTCTTCAAGAATACTTGATTTTTGACATAAACTAACGACGATGAGATCTGCCTCTTCAAGAATTATCTTTGTACTTAAGTTGTTATTACTTGCTGTATCTATAAAACATATATCTGAATTTTCATCAATCATACGAAACAACGGATCTATGCAGTGAGCCAACTCATAATCAAATATTTCATTATGAATAATTTTACTTTGAGGAATATAGTATAAATGCTTATTAATAATCTCGGTCAGGTAGGATTTTAATATGCCAGGATGAACATCTCCACGATAAATCTTACGTAATAGACCTTCGAATCCGCTTCCATCGTAATAATTCGTTCCTACTTCGTCTAATATGTTCGTTCTTGGTCCTCTGTTATAAACTTTTCCGAGGTTATGGTTACACAAATGATTCTCCATTGAAATAATTGAATAAGAGCTACGAATTGCACATGCTACACTAATTGCAGCTAAATTCGCTGAAACGGTACACATCTCGCTAGCATTGCTCCAGAAAGCCACTTTCACATTGATACCCTCCTTATGAAATTTTGATTGGGAAATTAACTTGATAATTAGATTTAAGTCATTAGATATTGAAAGATATTTCTATAATAATCCAGAATACATTATTTGTAAACAGATTTATGAAGTAAAAAATAGACAAATATTTTAGCATTTTATGTATAATAATAACAATTTATGTTTTATTATAACATTTTTATCCTGTTTCTATTGATTATAGAACATACGTGTGGTATGCTCAAGCTTATCAGGTTAGAACGTTTGAGGATAACATTCTATCCGTTGATTCCCTTTTTTATTTATTCTTTTTTTACTACATAAAGAAGGGGGGTGGAGCATATGACAATAACAGAAGTATTAACTCTTCTTTTATTATTAATAGCATTTCTCACCTATTTGGATCAACGGTACAAAAAAAGATAGTTATCCTCAAAGCTTGGCATAGCTAGGATAACTATCTCCACCGGGAATCAACAGACACGATGTGTCCTTGATTTTCTAACCTGATTATAACATAATATACTTTATTTTACAAGATACTTTTTCGAATGTATGTTTTACATTTTCGAATGTATGTTTCACTGGTCTACTATGATAATTGTGTTAACAATAAGCTTCACAATTATTCATAGTTCCATAACTATTACAGCTCAATCTCTTCCCCTGCTTTCACAATCAACCGGTTCTTGGCTGTGAACTTCTCTGCTTGCTTCATATCAAAGAGCTCACCGGGTTTCATATGAATCGGAATCGAATGCTTTGCTTTGATTAGGTCAGCACAAGCTGTTGCCTCTTTTGCATCCATATTGTAGATACCGTCAATCGGAAGTAAGGCATAATCCAGGTTCATCCCCGCCATAGTCATCATCTCCTCTGTCGTAGAGGTATCTCCGGAGCAGTAGATCTTAATATCATCTACCGTTACAATATAGCCGACAGAAGCTTCTCTGTTATGATTACGATTATAAGCCGAAACTGCTTGAACATGAACTCCCTGAATATCGAAGCTCCGGTATTCGTCATGGACGAGTGCCTCGGTTTCCTGAATAATTGTAACGCTTTGTTTCTTTGCAACAAGCTGAATTTGATTATGATCACCATGCTGATGTGTCACCAGAATGAGATCAGCAGGAACCTCATAGCCCTTCCCTGCATATGGATCAACATAGATTACAACATTATCATCGCTAATAATTCGATAACTTCCATGTCCCTGATATAATAATTTTGCCATAACACAACTCCCTTTTATAATAGTTTGAGATAATATTCTACATCTTAGATGCAGTTACAGCCTGAGCTTAGGTTCTATTCTTTTTCCGATGGTTCGCTCTACAATATATGCATTCTCCAGCAATTCTTGATCTGTCAATGCGGTCAACTGAAGTACCTCCGGCATACCATCCTCTTTCAATCCATAAGGGATCGTGATTGCAGGTAATTCCGTATACTGAAGGATACTACTGAAGCTATACATAATACAGCAGTCCGTACCCTTAAGCTGCTCCCTGACCTTCTTCATCCAGTCCTGACGATCCTTAAGAATATTCAGATAGGGTGCATCCTTAAGATCCCCGGAGGCATTCTCTTCGGCGTCCACCAGTAAGGTCTGTCCATAACGAAGTGCCTGCTCCGCATTGCGGTTATTGTAATCGATAATATCCCGAAGAGTCTTGATCGGATAACCCTCCGGTAGCCCCTTCAGATACCGGTTCATTGCATATTTGAATTCATATTTCATGACATCCATGATATAAGGCGTCTCGGGAATCTCCATCCTCTTGATAATCGCCCCTGCTTCTTCCAGCCTTTGAACCGCTTCCTCCGTATATTCGAGCCATTCCTCAGAATCCTTAGGCTTCCAGGTATTATAGGCAATCACCTTGCCCTTAATGCTTTCCTTCTTATCTCGCACTACTTCCTGTCCGGTCAAGGCTGCGAACAGAATTGCTGCATCTTCTACCGTTCTGGTAAATGGTCCTGCGGTATCCAGTGTAAAGCTGATCGGTATGATTCCCTGTTGGCTGATGGCTCCGGTACTTGGGCGAAAGCCCACGATACCACTGGCAATTCCAGGCCCCACAATCGAGTTGCAGGTATCAGAACCGATGGAGGCAGTACAAAGATTAGCGGTTACCGCAACACCGGAACCGGAGCTGGAGCCCGAGGGATCCTTCTCCCTGTTATATGCATTTTTAACCTGTCCTCCACGGGAGCTGTATCCATTCGGCATATGATCCGTCATATAGTTTGCGAATTCCGTCATATTCGCCTTCCCCAGAATAACCGCTCCACTTTCCCTTAATCTCTTCACAAGCTCTGCATCCGAGGCCGCGATATTGTCCGCTAAGGCCAGTGCTCCAGCCGAGGTATGCATCCGGTCGGCGGTATCAATATTGTCCTTAATTATGATGGGGACACCATAGAGCAGCTTCTCCTTCTGATACCCCGTAAGGTCCAATTCTTCTGCAATGGACAATGCATCCGGATTGATCTCCAGTACACTGTTTAGTCCTTCTTCTCCTCTGTCGATTTCTTCAATCCGCCGGATATAACTCTGAACTGCATCCTTTACAGTTAACGTCTTATTCTGATACAACTCCTGTAGCTGTAATATCGTAATTTCATTCAAATTCATTCTATCCTTCTCCTCACTAGCAGCTCTGATTAATCCAATTGATACAATTATACATCCTACAACCTATCTTTTCCATACTAAATGATTATTATAATAACAATTCAATGACGTACTCTCCCGCGCGGAGTCTCCTTATTTCATTGAATGGATATCCGATAGAATCAAAAAACCTCTGAACACCCGATACAAGGACGAAATCCTTATATTCAAATGTCAGAGGTCTATGTTCTGTTCTATTGTTCCTTCAGAACTCTCTTTAGGAATTCCTTGGTTCTATCCTGTGTCGGATTGTTGAAGATCTGTTCCGGACTGCCTTCTTCTGCGATTACGCCCTTATCCATGAATACGACGCGGTTGGAGACCTCTTTTGCAAAGCCCATTTCATGCGTTACAACTAACATCGTAAGTCCGGTCTTCGCCAGTTCCTTCATTACAGCCAGAACCTCACCCACCATCTCAGGGTCAAGTGCGGAGGTAGGCTCATCGAACAGCAATACATCCGGCTCCATGGACAATGCTCTTGCAATTGCTACTCTCTGCTTCTGCCCGCCGGAAAGCTGTTTCGGCTTCGCATTCACATAATGATCCATCCCTACTACCTTCAGGTATTTGAGGGCAACCTGTTCCGCCTCTTCCTTAGAGCGCTTCAGCACCTTGATCTGACCTACGGTACAGTTACTGAGTACATTATGGTTGTTAAAGAGATTAAACTGCTGGAACACCATGCCCAGCCTGGTGCGGTATTCATAGATATCATGCTTATCATCCAGAATATTCTCACCATTATAGATAATGGCTCCGGCACTCGGCTTCTCCAGCAGATTAATACAACGCAGTAAAGTTGATTTACCGGAACCGGAAGCACCGATGATGCATACTACCTCTCCCCGATTGACGGAGAAATCGATATCCTTTAGGATTTCATTTTCACCAAAGGATTTCTTCAAATGTTGAACGTCTATAACTCTATCCATCTTAGCCTCCATTTCTTAGCTGTGAAGCTTCTTCACATGATCTTCCGGTCTTTCTACCTGCATCTGATTACCCGGAATAACGATAAAATTCTCTGGTCCTTCCAGCTTGCGCTCAATAAGACGAAGAATTCTGGTTACTGTCAGAGTCATTACCAGATAGATGATACATGCTACTGTCATGGTCTCAAAGTATCTAAAGTTATTACCCGCAACAGATTTCGCCATGAAGAACAATTCCGATACGGAGATTACGTTAAGAACTGAGGTATCCTTAATATTAATAACAAATTCATTACCGATTGCAGGTAAGATATTACGGAGCACCTGGGGTAATACTACATTGAGCATGGTCTTGATATGATTCATACCGATTGCATGTGCTGCTTCAAACTGACCCTTATCGATGGAGATAATACCACCACGAACGATCTCTGCTGTATAAGCACCAGTATTAATGGATACGATAAATATCGCTGCTGCGGTACGATCCAAATCAATACCCAATGCCATTGCTGAACCATAATAGATAACCATCGCCTGTACGATCATGGGAGTTCCACGGAAGAATTCCACATAAGCGGTTAATATGGCATTGATTATCAACAATAATATTCTCTTAAACCCTCGTTCCGGCATAGGTATCGTACGAATCGTTCCGATTAACAGACCGATTAACGCACCAAGTATCGTACCTATGATAGAGATTAACAGAGTAACACCCGCTCCTCTTAGGAACATAGGGTAATTTTCGGAGACGATTCTTACAAACCAGTCCCAAGTCATAATGCACCAAGCCTTTCCATTCACCTTAGCATATCGAGGAAATAATTGAAGGTATGTTCCTCCAATATCCATTACCATATGCGTGATCTTTATTTACTATTCAAATAATTTATCTGTCCTTATGTAATGGTCTACGAACAGAACTAAAATTATAATCTAAATATTTGCTTCTTTCAATTATTCCGCTTTGTTAAACTATTATGAAGCATGTATAAAAAGGCTGTCCAAAAATATTGATATCCTTTGGACAGCCTCTAAAGTCACATTTATTCTGCTGCAGGTTGATTTGCAATAGCAGCATCCATGATGCTGATGCGATCTTCTTCTGATATACCAGCTAAAGTCTCATTAATTTTCGAAGTAAGCTCACTACCCTTCTTGATACCTACAGCGATTGCGGTATCATCTTCTGAGGTTACAAAGCCTTCTGTAAATACGACCATAGCAAAGTTCTCATTCGCTGCCGAAGCACTTACACCCTCGGGACGCTCGGATACATATCCATCGATTACTCCGGATTCCAGAGCAACTCTCATAGCGGGGAAGCTGTCCATCGCCGGCTGTATCGCTACTCCATTGATCTGATCGATTACTGAGTAGTGGAATGTATTCAGCTGAGCAGTTACTTTCGCTCCTGAGAAATCCTGAATGGATGTAGCGCCTTCATAAGCTCCACCCTTCTTCACTACCATTACCAAATCTGATTTATAGTAATTATCAGAGAAATCAATTGTTTCCTTACGTTCTGCTGTCGGAGACATACCTGCAATGATTGCATCAATCTTACCGGATGTTAATGCAGGTACCAGACCATCCCATTCTGTTTTAACGATTACCAGTTCCTTTCCTAAGTCTGCTGCAATCTTCTTAGCGATCTCAACATCGTAGCCACCTGCAAATTCTTTACTGCCCTCAATCGCTACACCACCGTTTGAGTTATCCGCTTGAGTCCAGTTAAAAGGAGCATAACCGGCTTCCATTCCTACACGGAATTTTCCATCGTCTTTTTTCGCACAACCTGCCATCATAACAACAGTCATTGCAAGAATCATTAGTATTACAATTCTCTTCTTCATTTTAATACTTCCTCCCGTTTCTTCTTAATAATATTGTGATATAATTCTCCATCCGCTATACCTTCGTATGCCGATGCCATTGTATTTTTGGGTAATAAACTTAGCGTTGTTTTTATCTTGAATTATCATAAATAAAAAAAACCTGAGGTTCACTCAGGTTATAAATACGCCTATGCCTAAGTCCCCAAAATCCCTAATGAGATAGCACAACTTGGCAAACCGGGTAGCTCACCAAGACAGTCCTGCAGCTCTTAACTGCAGACCCAGCATATAGCACCGAGGGATGCTATAAACTTCGGCGACATTTCCTTCTCCATAGAATCAAAGCTCCTTAAGCTCCTCTACAGACTGTTAAATACCGCGCCTCTACCTCACCTTTGAAGATGAGGCCTTATGAAATTACGCTATAATATTACAACAACACGATTATTCTGTCAATTCAAAAAAGTCTTCTTTGCAATCTTTTTTATAAAATCATGCTATCTACAAGATTTTACCAAATCAGCTCGTTCAAAGAATCCCTATTCGAACTCATATACCTTAACGGTCTCAATAAATACATCATCTACCGGTATCCCACTGTTGGCATCTGCCATCTCTACGTTCGCTACAGCATCCAGAACCTCGTATCCCTTATAGATCTGGCCAAATACGGTATGCATCTGATACAGCCAGGGAGTACCTCCTACTTCACTGTAAGCCTTTCTTGCTTGTGCATCAAAATCAACATGATACCTCGCCACTACCTGATCCATCACACTATCGTCAAAGGTCTGTCCGGATTGAACCAGAAAGAACTGGCTTCCATTGGTATCCGGTCCGGAGTTCGCCATACAAAGCGCTCCGCGATAAGGCTGTAGGGTATCTGAGAATTCATCCTCAAAGTTCTCGCCCCAAATGCTTTCTCCGCCCCTTCCGGTGCCGGTCGGGTCTCCACCCTGAATCATGAAATCTTTAATAATTCGATGAAAGGTAACACCGTCATAATACCCTTCTTTGGCATGTGTAATAAAATTCTCAACTGCTTTTGGCGCAGCTGCCTCAAAAAATCTGACATAGATCGATCCATGATCGCGAATAACAATCTCTGCCACCGTATCACCCTTCTCCGGTTGCTTAAATTGCTCCATATCTGCGACATCAATAACCTTCTCATCCAAAGATAGACTGCTATCATTGTCCTTTTCTTCCTTCTCCGACTTATTACAGCCCGCTATCAATGCGATCATCACCAGAATACTGAACAAGATATAACTTACTTTTCTCATATGAATTACCTTCCAACCTTTCCAACGATAAGTAATCAATTGTCATATTTATTAGCTTACTCAAATAATCCTCTTTGTCAAGACCATAAGCCATGATTCGAACCAGCTGGTGAGGCTCAATTACGGGTTGAAAAATGCTTCGTTAGCTTTATATAGTCATACATTAAAAATATCTGCTAATGCAGACATTTTTAAGAACCTATTTTCTATCATCTGATATCAATCAATAGGATCAGATCAGCTGATTTATCATTGCCTTCAGGCCATTCACTCAGACTAATGTTATTTGCAATAATGGTAATTGCAGCCTGTTCATTCTCCTGTCGGAAGGTTAATTGTGCTGTAGGTAATGGCTCCTTACCACTATCAACACCGGAGAACTTCGTAAACAGATTATTGAACTCATAACGTATTACTTCTACTCCCTGATCATTCTCCAGAAGAATTAACTTATTATCCCTATTTGTATTGTCTATCCTTAGGGTATATCTGGCACTTTCTATTTCAAAGCTGTTATCAGGAACCTCTGCCATATTATAGATACTCATCTGCAACATGGCATCATAACCGGTAATGCTAATCGCTTCACTGGTATTTCTGCTGTAATAATAGCTCTTATAATCACTGTCAACGTAATCATATCTGGTAAAACCAAAGGTCTTCTCAAAATCGAAGGATGAATAATAGGAATTAAGATATTCTACATCCTTTGTATAGTTCATACGATCAAGATAATCCAGGGATGAGATGATATCCGCTTTATCCTCTTCTGAGATGTTGGAATTCGGTGTAATAACATCACCGGATAACATATTGTTCCTCTCCAGGGTACGCTCCAGTCTTGCTGACTGGTTCACCTTACTTAATGTAAAGGCATCAACCGGAGGTAATATGGAGATTAAAGATAATACAATCAGGATTGGTGCGATAATCCCGTTCTTACGTATGGGCAGGATACTGAACAGTACCCCTGCTGAAGTAGCAAATACTCCAAACAGGATAACATAGTATCTTCCATAGGTTACGCCGACATCCGAGCTCTTAAGAATCGAGGATAATGTCTGAAAAAGAACCACCGGGATCAAAACCTTCGGAAAGATTAACCGGAAATACCTTGCAAAAGGCTTCTGTACAGTACTTGCTAGTATATATACCACAATCACTGTAACAGAATAGCTTACCAGCATGGGCTCCATCAGATTATCGCTCCAGAATTCACCGGTAATATTAATGATAATATATAATAATAAAATGACTGTAAATATAGCTGTTATTGGGATAATAACATAGGTTATCAAGGTCTCAAGAAATCTTGTAGGAGCTGTTAAACGTGCTATTTCCTCATGAATATTATTGTCCTCCGGAGACTTCTCTGTTGAAACTCCATCCGGAGTAGGCAGCGTTCCTACTTCATCAGAAGCAAGATAACGTTCTTCTCTCCGGCGCGGATAATTTGGTATCATCGTTAGAAAATAGATCGGTGCTACCAGGATAAAGATGATATTGGCTGAATGGATATACGCCTCTTCACTAATCTCAAAAATCAATAAATTGGTTGCGGCAATGACAATGACAGTTCCTAAGAACAATACTCCGTCAAAGAATAACACAGTAAAGGAACTTTTAAAAACGGCCATGAAGCTTTCATTGATGCTAATCTTACTATGGATCGACGGTAGCCATAAAAAAGCAATCAGCAGGATAAAGAATATCACAATGGTACGTACCGTAACCATAATCGTCCATTCCGATCGATAAACCGTCATATAGTATATTGCTGATGCAACCACAGTAACCAGCATAAAGATAATACGAAATACGGGGTTATCCATGAAGCGTTCATACAATAACTGAAGAACAACAAAAATAACCGCACCAAGTAAAAACGTAACCAATAACTTAGTATAGACTAACTCGTACTCAGACTCTATGGCAATTAAATTCGTAACAACCGCAGCAATCAGTAATATAACCGTCAGTGGAAAACGCATTACCGTATCCGTCAGCCCTTGCCACCTCTCTCTTAGACTAATTTTTTTATTCATTTTGTCCCCTCCAATTCTTAGATGGAATATTCTTAATCTAATTATACCACAATACAGAGAATTATTACTATTGGTTCTATATTATCATACATTTTGTATAGCATGGTAATTATTCTCATTTTAGTTTTGGTAATTCTTTTTCTTATTTTCAAAATTTTTTGAAAAATTAATACGATTCCATCTTTACAAATTTTAAAAAGTATGTCAAAATAAAAAAAATCCCAGGAGGTAAAAATTTTATGGCATCAAAGCATCAACCCATCGGCTATCTGCCGGATGAAAAACCCCCGATCGTGGAACTCATCTTATTTGCATTACAGCAGATTGTTGTAATGTTCCCTGCAACCGTTCTTGTTGCATTAATCACCGGTTTCCACGTATCAACAACTATTTTTGCCAGCGGTTTAGCAACTCTCTGTTTCATCTTAATCACTGGTAAGAAGATTCCTCTCTATTACGGATCCAGCTTCTCCTATATCGCAGCTATTGCTTCTATTATGGCAGCAGAGCAATTCGCAGGATATAGCCTGGATGACAAAATCTCTATTGCACAATTTGGTATCGTAATGTCAGGATTCGTATCGATTGCTGCCGGTCTTATCATCAGTCGTACCGGTAGAAAAACCATCGACAAGATTCTCCCCCCTACAGTTACTGGTAGTATCGCAATGATTATCGGCTTATCACTTGCAGCAAATGCAATGGGTGGCGCAGCTACTTTCCCCACCGTTGATGAAGCTCAGACAGCACTTGCTCAGAACATGGCATGGGTTATCGCTATTATTACCCTTATTTCCACAATTGCATATTCAGTATACTTGAAGGGCAAGCTGAGTCAGTTGCCTATTCTTTTTGGCCTTTTGACCGGTTATGTGGCTGCAGTCATCATCGGACTCGTTACCGGAATACCTTTTGTTAACTTTAATTCCATTGAATCAAGCAGTATCTTCAGTCTTCCTATCTTCACTCTTCCGAAGCCTTCCTTAGCAGCAGTCGGAGCGATCATGCCAATCGCAATTGCTACCATTCCGGAATCTACCGCACACGTGTATCAGTTAGATATCTATGTAAATGATCTGGCAAAGAAGATGAAGTCAGAGAAGAAATATAACATAGCGGACAAGTTAGGATTGAACTTGGTGGGTGACGGTATCGGTGATATCGTATCCGGTATGATCGGTGGTCCTGCTGGAACTAACTACGGAGAGAATATCAGTACCATGGCTATCTCTAAAGTATTCTCTATCCCTGTATTAATTGCCGCTGCTTGTATCACAATGGTTATCTCCTGCTTCACTCCTCTGATAAACCTTGTATACTCTATCCCGAATGCAGTAATCGGCGGACTTTCCATCTACTTATTCGGTGTTATCGCAGCACAGGGTGTCACCATTATGATGGACCGTAAAGTTGATATGTTCAGCTCTAAAAACCTTGCGATCATCGCAATCATCTTAATAATTGGTCTCGGTGGAAGCTTCGGCTTTGAAGGAAACGGTATGATCCCGATGTTCGGTATGCAGTTTCCGGCGCTTGCAACAGCAGCGGTTTCCGGTATCGTATTAAACCTTCTCCTGTCAATCGGGAATAAGGATGAGACTCCTGCTGAGTAACAAAGAATAAAATAGATACTTATTTAGAGGTTATCCTCCATTCAAAAGCACTGTGATTAAATTCACAGTGCTTTTTATAGTTGTTAAGATAAGTAAACTCGTTATAAATTTTTATAAGGAGTTTAAGAGCGTACAGAAGGTACGACATAATTCATGTTATATATCTTCATGAACTCTTTATACAAGAAGTTCCTGATGTTTCGTAATACTACTGTCCTTTCAAACGAAATATATCTCCTCAAACAATCCAGAATTCAGATGATATAAATTATAATGACATACCAGATATTTTTAGTTCTCCCATATGGTATTTGTTATTAATATGGTAACTATTCCATCGTTAAGAATCAAATAAGGGGGTGGATTTCACGAATCCTCCCCCTTAATTTTACTAGGAATATTACTTTAACTTAATCCATTGTGTTACTAAAATGCTATAGCATCATTTATAGTAAAATATATTTCAATATAAATAATACTGCTAATACATACATTACGATACTGATCTTCTTCTCTTTCGCTTTACCGGAGATTAAATTGATCAACACATAAGAGATAACACCAAAGGAGATACCTTCGGAAATACTGTATGTGAAAGGCATAGCGATAATTGTGATGAATGCCGGAATAGCTTCGGTCATATCATCAAAATTAATCTTTACGATTGACCCGATCATGTAGAAGCCTACAACAATAAGCGCGGGTGCTGTTGCAAATGCAGGAATTGCAAGGAATAAAGGTGCTAAGAAGATTGAAAGAGCAAATAATATAGCGGTTGTGAATGCTGTAAGACCTGTTCTACCACCTTCGCTTACTCCTGTTGCACTTTCTACATAAGTTGTAACTGTGGAGGTACCAAGTAATGCACCAGCTGTTGTACCAACCGCATCAGCAAGAAGGGCACCTTTAATGCGAGGAAGCTTGCCATTCTCGTCCAACATATTTGCTTTAGAGGAAACACCGATTAAAGTTCCCAGTGTATCGAACACATCTACAAACAAGAAAGCAAATACTACAACTAGGAAATCAAGAGAAAAGAAATTTGAAAAATCAATCTTAAATGCTACATCACCAAGTGCTGCAAAATTTAAACCTGCTGAAAAATCAGGAAGTAAGGAGAAGAAGCCGGCTGCCGGATCCACTACATAGATACCGGTCAACTGACATATAATACCGAGAATCCAAGTTGCAAGGATACCGAATAAGATACCGCCTTTTACCTTCTTAATTAATAAAATAGCTGTGATCATAACACCAAGAATAGCAAGGATAACACCAACATTTGCTGATTGATGTACACCTTCTGCATGGAAGGAATGGAATTGCACCAAGGTAGCCGGATTATCTCCAACTATCTTTGAATTCTGCAGACCGATAAAAGCAATAAATAAACCGATACCACCACTTACTGCAATCTTCAGTGTATGAGGAATTGAATTAAAGATTGCCTCACGAACATTTGTTAAAGAAAGAATAATGAATATAATACCTTCTACTAAAACTGCTGCTAATGCAACCTTCCAGGAGTAACCCATTGTAAGTACTACCGTATAGGCAAAATATGCATTTAATCCCATACCAGGAGCCAGAGCAAACGGATAATTCGCTACAAAGGCCATTAATAATGTTGCTAACGCAGATGCTATCGCAGTTGCAAGGAAAACACCATTCGGGTTCATTCTTGCAGCTCCTTCGAGACCAAGAATGTCATTGAATGCTGTCATGGTACTAGGGTTTACTGCCAGAATATACGCCATTGTCATAAATGTCGTTAATCCAGCCAAAACCTCAGTTTTTGCGTTCGTCTTGTTGTCTTTCAGCTTGAATAATTTCTCTAACATATTGTTTCCTCCCATTGAGATATTAAATAACAATAAAATCTTATCAAAGTTTGACCAAAAAGTCAAACTTAACAATTATTTTTATGGAAATGATTTTTTTTCAGCATTATATCCAAAAAACTCGCAAACACAAGCCTTTGCGGATTTTAAGCATCAAATAAATTTAAGCTTATACTTCGAAAAATAAGCTATTTTATTTTGTATTTTTAAACTTTTTTAAAATTATATATTCAATTTATTAAGCGTTAAATTGCGAAAGGATGAAAAGAATGAGGCATGCTTTGTACAAGCATGCCTCATTCTTTTCATTATATAAATAATAAATAAAAATCTTTCGTAAAACGGACTGAACTGATTGCCATTCAATTAGTTTGTCTCTGCTTCTTCTTCCTTTGCATTCTCTTCCATTACCTTCTGCTGTACGTCGGAAGGAGCTTGTTCATAGCGTGAAAATGCATAAGAGAAATCACCGATACCACCGGTCATGGATCTAAGATCGGTTGAATAACCATAAAGCTCGGACACAGGAATATCAGCAACGATCTCCTGTTTACCGCCTGCTACCGGATTCATACCGAGTACTCTGCCACGACGCTTATTCAAATCTCCCATGATATCACCGGTAAACTTATCCGGAACCACTACCTTAAGAGATGCAATCGGCTCAAGTAATACAGGAGAAGCATCCATGAAGCCTTGCTTGAAAGCATTGATGGTTGCTAATTTAAACGCCATTTCAGAAGAGTCAACCGGATGGTAAGAACCATCCACTAAGGTTGCCTTTAGTCCAACTACAGGATATCCTGCAACAGGACCCTTCAAAACACAGTCTGCAATACCTTTTTCAACTGCAGGGAAATAGTTCTTCGGAACGGAACCACCGAAGATCTTCTCTTCGAAGATATAAGGTGTCTCCATATCACCGGAGGGCTCAAACTCAATATGAACATCACCGAATTGTCCATGTCCGCCGGATTGCTTCTTATGCCTTCCCTGTACCCTTACCTTCTTACGAAGGGTCTCGCGGAACGGCACTCTGGGTTTCATAACTTCTATCTCTACCTTATATTTATTTAATAACTTATTCACCACAACATCAAGCTGTTGATCACCGATACCATATAATAAGGTTTGTCTGTTCTCCTTATCATTCACCATCTTGAGGGTAAGATCTTCATCCATCAGCTTCTGAAGTGCCTGGGATACCTTATCATCATCACCCTTGTTCTTGGTCTTAAAGCGCTGATAGGTATAAGGAGTTGCCACCTCAATACGGTCATATACAATTGGATTTGCCTTCGTTGATAAGGTATCACCTGTCACTGTCTCGGACAGTTTTCCAAGAGCACCGATATCTCCTGCATGAAGCTCATCAACCTCGATCTGTTCCTTACCGCGAAGTACATAAATACGGTTGACCTTTTCCTCAGTCTCTTTATCTGCATTATAAACGGTGATATCTGACTTCAGAACACCGGAGCATACCTTGAAAAGAGAGAACTTACCGATAAACGGATCGGCAATTGTCTTAAAGACTCTCGCGGAGAAAGGCTTCTTCTCGTCGTAATTTGCTTCAAAGACCGCATCATTCTTTACACTCTTACCACTGATACTCATTCTGGTCGGATCCGGGAAATATTTCTCGATTGCCTGTAATAACATTGTGGTACCCTGCGCATGAACGCCTGAGCCCATCATTACAGGAACTACGGTACCATCTATCACATTATTTCGAAGCGCAAATGAGATCTCATCCTGTGTGAATTCTTCGCCTGCAAAATACTTATCCATTAATTCTTCGCTGGTCTCGGCTACTGCATCCAACAATACCTCTCTGAACTTCGAAAGATTTTCCTGACTATAATCCGGGATCTCACACTCAACATAGTTGCTGGCTGTCGTAAATCTTCTACCTGCCATCTTAACCACGTTAACAAATCCCACAAACTTCTCATTCTCTCTAATCGGAATATGAAAAGGAGCAATTTTCTTACCATAGAGCTCTGTTAATCTCTCAACCACTTCACGATAACTTGCATTATCATCATCCATATCTGTTACAAAGAAAATTCTCGGTAAATGATACTTCTCACAAAAATCCCAAGCCTTCAGTGTTCCAACTTCTACACCAGCCTTGGCTGAAACAACGATTACTGCAGCATCTGCTGCCTGTAAAGCTTCTTCCACTTCACCCACGAAATCAAAATATCCCGGTGTATCAAGAAAATTAATCTTGATATCCTCAAAAATAATAGGCACTACTGTTGTACTGATCGAGAAGAGTCTCTTCTGCTCTTCCTTATCATAATCACTAATCGTACTTCCCTCTTCCACTTTTCCCTGACGTTTGAGTATTCCTGTTGTGTACGCTATGGCTTCGACTAAAGTAGTCTTGCCACAGCCACCGTGGCCTA